>JACZKQ010000085.1 GCA_014859965.1 Phycisphaerae bacterium | reverse complement strand
TTCCCAACCCCGCTGTCAATCAGCCGACGAAGTGCTTTGCGATTCGCGTCGCGTGCTGCGAACAAATGCGCCTGCCGGCGGCACGTCGCTGATGTACGGAGCCGACGTGTCGGAGTCAAGCGAACCGCCGCACGCTTCCATCAAACCCGCAGGCGAGGATATGAATCAATCGTGGTGACAGGCGGCCTGCTGAAGACTGGGCCCGGGAAGTGAAATTAAGCAGGACAAAAGGCCGCCGCGTGCATTGCGCAAAAAGACAGCCCGGCACGCTGGTGCGGCCGGGCTTGTCTTGGAAGATTGAATCACAGGCCTCTGCCGGCCCGTCTCATTTCCGGATCAGGCCTCGATGGCGTCGATCAGCAGCTGAAGGTATTTCTGCCGGTGTCCCATCTTGCGGCTGCTGTTCTTGCGACGACGAAAATGCGTCGGGTACAGCTTGGGCCCTCTGACCAGGGCGTCTTCAGCGACCGTCTGGAAACTCGCGATAACCTTGGCGCCTTCGAGGTACGGCGTACCTACTTTGATGTCCGTGCCGTCGCTGACGAAAAGGACCTTGTCCAGCTCGATGCTCTTGGCATCCGGAGCGACCTCGGCCAGTTCAATGCGAATAACGTCGCCCTGCGAAACCTTGTATTGCTTTCCACCTTGTTCGATTACTGCGTACATCTATGAATACTCCCGTCTATCTGAATTAAAGAATGCGGCATTGTAAAAGTCTCGGCGATCCTTGTAAAGACAATTTCACGCGGTATGCCATTTTTTTCGAGCAAATTGTCCGCGACCGGTTAACATACCTGAAAACAGTTACTTAACGCACTACGGTGGCGGATGAGCGGAGGTTTCAATGCAGTTGGCCATGATTGAGGACAAGGTTATTCCTTACGCCGAATTAGAGCCGGTGTATCTGGATCGGGGCGCCTTTTTCGGCGACGGCGTCTATGAGGTGATCCGCAGCTATGAAGGGCGCTTGTTTGCCCTGGACGAGCACCTGGCGAGGTTTGCCCGCAGCCTCCGCGAGATAGCGATCGACGGCGTGGATATCGCCGATGTGCGGCAGCGCATCGAGACGGCATTTGACCGCGCAAGTATCGTAAATGCAAAGGTTTACTTCCATATCACGCGGGGTTCGGGGGACCGCGGCCACGGCGCGCCCAAAGACATGAAGCCGCGATTCTTCCTGACCGTGATGGAACTGGCCGACAATCCCAAGAACAAAGAAGATGGCATCTCGGTTTCCACTTTTCCGGACTGGCGGTGGAAGAGGTGCGACATAAAATCGCTCAATTTGCTCCCTAATGTGCTCGCGAAAATGGACGCCGAGAAAAAGGGCTGCGGCGAGGCGATTCTGGTCAACGACGCCGGCGAGGTCACGGAAGGGTCGAGTTCGGCTTTTTTTATAGTGCGGGCGGGGGGCAGAGAAATCGTAACTCGGCCGCTGGGGCCTGATATTCTGCCGTCGATTACGCGGGCGATTGTGGAGCGGATGGCCGGTGAGGCCGGGGTTCGAATGATTGAGGCGGCTTTCCGGCCGGAGGACGCGGGGCGGGCGGAGGAGATGTTTCTGGCGGTGACGACGCAGGATATCGTGCCCGTGGTGCGGTTTGATGGGACGCAAGTAGGGACGGGCCGGCCGGGGGCCTGCACTAAGCGGCTTATCGAGATATTTGCAGAGTACGCCAGGCGCCGGCGGTAGGGCATGTTTGTGGGTTTTTGGGCAGGATTTGCAGCTTTGTTCCGGGCAGGTACGCGGGGCGTATACGCGGGAGATTGAAAAGCTATTTGTCCTTGATGCGGGGTGGTTGGCTAAGGGGCTTTGGGTGGAAAGAGCGGCGGTTTGGGGCGTGGAGTGGG
>JACZKQ010000084.1 GCA_014859965.1 Phycisphaerae bacterium | reverse complement strand
TTTCCCACCCCCGCGCCTGCCGGTTGTCAACGCGCCGTAGGGGCGACCTTTACGGTCGCCCGGCATGCCGACCGCCGGTCCCGAATGCGCACCGCCCGTCTCATGCGTGGGCATGCGAACGCGCGTCCCATGCGTGGGCGGCGCACGTCAACGCCCATCGCCATACCCGGGCGGGGGTGAACCCCGCCCCTACACCGCGCACCGAACGCTATCCGGCATGCCAACCGACCCGCACACACGCGCCCGCACGTCCATTTCGTAGGGGCGACCTTCACGGTCGCCCGGCATGCCGACCGCCGCCACCAATGCGCACCGCCCGTCTCCTTTTCTCGTTCCCCTCCTCCTCCTGTCATTCCCGCGAAGGCGGGAATCCAGGGGCTTCCCCGCACAAACCATCCTCCATCACACGGGCTTCGGGTCCGCCTCAGGGTCCCTCCTGTCTGCCTCCACATTTTGCTTGCAAGCCGCCGCCGCGATGTTATCTTGAACTCAACAAAAACATGAAAACCCGTCTCTGAAAGGAGATAAAATGATGCACGGCCCTGAAATGTTCGCCCCTGTGTTCACCATTGTCGCCGCCGTCGTGGTCATGCTGGCGTTCCTCGCCGTAACCGCCCTCATCCTGCTCGCCTGGTGCCGGATCTTCAGGAGCGCCGGCTACCACTGGGCCCTGGGCCTTCTCATGCTCGTCCCCTTCGCCAACCTCATCATCCCCCTCTACCTCGCCTTCGCCGAGTGGCCCATCCACCGACAGCTCAAGGCCCTGCAGGGCAACCCCCAATCGCCGCCGGTCAACATAATGTAACCCCCGGCGCCAAAACGGCTTGCGCGTGGCAAGGCGTCCTGTCCATGCTCCAATTCGCCTGCGCCCGCACGCGTTGTCAACACGCCGTAGGGGCGACCTTCACGGTCGCCCGGCATGCCGACCGCGGCCACCGACGCGCACCGCCCGTCTCCTTTTCTCGTTGCCTCTCCTTCTTGCATTCCCTCCTCCTTCTTGTCATTCCCGCGAAGGCGGGAATCCAGGGGCTTCCACGCACAAACCAGCCTCCATCACCACGCGCTTCCGGTCCCTCTCCAAGTCGCCTCCTCTCTGCTGCCATCACGGGCATCTTCCTGCCCGTGCTTCAGGGCTGTCGCAGTCTCCGCCTGTCTGCATGCCGAAACCCCGACCTGCGTCGAGCCTGGAGAGCCGAACCGGCTAAGCAGCAGCACCATACGGAGAGCAAAACCGGTTGGGCAGACGCCAAAATCGGGAGCGTCTTTTCGCTGGGGGGGGGATTTTGGCGTCTGGGGCCCCGACCGGTTTTGCT
This sequence comes from Phycisphaerae bacterium, assembly GCA_014859965.1. Lineage (GTDB taxonomy): Bacteria > Planctomycetota > Phycisphaerae > Sedimentisphaerales > Anaerohalosphaeraceae > JACZKQ01. The sequence continues at coordinate 22,897 of JACZKQ010000084.1, read as the reverse complement.
CGGCCCTTCCGGCGGTGCCTGCGCAATGAGAAGGAGATTGCGGTTCCCCTCCATCCTGTCTTCCTATTTTCCGGGCTCGTAGGGCACTTCTTACCCCCTTGGCGGGGCGTTTTGGGGCGGTCGTGTTAGGTGGGTGCAAAATATTTTTCATATTTCCGCGAATTTCGTTTGCACATCGGGTTTTCTCGTGTATAATGTAGATGGTTGCATAACAACCATACGGCGGTATTACTAAACCATGCAAAACGGAGGCGGAAATGGTCACACAGACAGGGGATCAGTTGGCAACGGAACTACAGCACGAGCAGTCGTATCTGAGCTGTCTCATGCAGGATGCTCGCCTTGCGGCCGTCGGGGTCGGCAAGCGGGTGCCGCCGGAGGCGTTTCATCGCCCGGAGCACCGGCTGCTCTATGAGGCGATTGTCGATGTGGCATCCGACAATCTGATCTACCCCAACGGCCTCGTCGACCTGACCGTCGTCGCCGACCGCCTCCGCGACAAGGGCAATCTCTCCGGGATCGGCGTCCGCTACATGGTCGACCTCGCCGACCAGCAAGGCCTGGCCGCCAATCACGACTACTACGCCGAGCGGGTCCGCGAGCACTGGGCGCTCCGCCGGGCGATGGCGGCCCAGGCGGCGATCGCCGCGGCGCTGACGGGCGTCGGCCCCATCCCCGAGCGCCTCGCCGAGGCCCGCGAACACGCCGCCCGGTTCGCCGCCGCAAGCGACGACATCGCACCCGCCGCCGCGACCTTCGGCGACTTCGAGCCGCGGACCATCTCCTGGCTCTGGCCCGAGGTGCTCCCGGCCGGGATGTTCGTCACGATGGTCTCCGAGGAGGGCGTCGGCAAGAGCACGCTGGCAGGCTGGATCGCCGCGACCATCACGAAGGGCGGCCAATGGCCCAACGCCGGGTCCGTCGAGGCGGGGCAGGTGATCTGGTTCTCCGCCGAGGAGTCCGCCGAGTACGTGCTGCTGCCGCGCTTCATCGCCAACGGCGGAGTGCCCGGCTCGATCCTCCAGGGCCCGCGACCCTTCGACGCCGTCGACGACATCCGCACGCTCGACGCGATGTGCGCCGCCTACCCCGACGTGCGGCTGATCGTCTTCGACCCGATCACCAGCTACATCGGCGGCAACGAAAACAGCAACGTCGACGTGCGGCGCGCACTCGAACCGCTGGTCCGCCTCGCCGAACGGCGCTCGATTTGCGTGCTGGGCCTGTCGCACCTCAACAAGAAGGTCGACCTCCGCATGATCAACCGCACGCTCGGCAGCCGCGCCTGGAGCGCCGTGCCCCGCATGGTCTGGACCGTCACCGCCAGCGAAGAAGCCGCCGACCCCGGCGAACGCCTGCTGCTCAACATCAAGAGCAACATCGGCCCAAAGCCCGAAGGCCTCAAGTTCGCCATCACGGCCGCCCGCGACTTCCCCTCCGTCGGAGCAGTCAACTTCTCCGGCGAACGAACCCGCCAGAGCGTCGACCCGGAAGAAACCAACAGCGCCCGACTCATCGACGAGTGCATGCAGTGGCTCAAGGACTACCTTGAAGAAAACGGAACAGTGCCCAGCAATGACATCTTCGAAGCGGCCGAAGCCGCTGGCTTCCGTGAAAAAATGGTGTACACGGCCAAAAAGCGGGCGAACATCAAAGCCCGCCGAGGCGGCTTCGGCGGGACAGGAGGATGGGTATGGTATGTCTAAAAGGGAAATTTGCTATATTTGCAGCCTTTGAGTTTTTGAGCGAAAAACCCATAGATGGTGCACCATCTTTGGAGAATCTTTGCAGAAACCCAAAGGCTGCAAACTCGGCATTCTTTCCCACACACACACACGGGACGTGAAACCCGGGGCAAGAGGTGGTATAATGGTCAGAACCGGCGGGCCGGGCGGCGGCGGCCATGTTTTTGATGAGGAGAGCGTGCGATGAGCTGTGACACATTGAAGGAGCAGACGACGAGCGATCCGAACGCGGGCGCCCAGAGCGCGTGGCGGTATGTGTTCTCCGCCCTTGTCGCCGGTTCGGTCTGCGTGCTGATTATTGAGCCCGACCTGCTGTTTTGTTGTCTTGTGATCCCGTTGTATCTGCTGTTGTTTGTTCTGCATGCGTATTGGGTGAGATCATACCTTGTGAATGTGATCGTGGTGCTGGTTTTTTACTTTGCACCGGTTAGCCTGGAAATCCTTCGCAGGTATTTTCGCCTGGGCGACTGGGGCGATGCGTTTTCACATCTAAGACTGGAATACATTATTTGGCAATTCGCGGTTCCTGCTGTACACGTACTGTATCAAACAGGCATGGTGTTTCTGTTCCGGATGAAGAGAAAGACGACTCCAACTGACGCCGTTGACGACTATCTAATCGAGGATTTGTGCGATGAGCTGTGACACGCTGCAGGAGCAGACGACGAGCGATCCGGCGCCGAGCCAGTGGAACGCAGTGCGGTATGTGTTCTCCGCCCTTGTCGCCGGTTCGCTCTGCGTGCTGATTATCGAGCCCGACCTGGCATTCCTGGGTTGTTTCATCATCGGGTGCTATGTGATGTTATTTGTTTTGCATGCGATTGTGGTGCCCTCTTTGCTGGTGAACATGACCGTGGTGCTGATCTTCTGGGGCTTGCCCTTCTGTCTGATTGTGTTCCAGCAGTACCGTTATCACGATGATTGGGGACGGGCCCTGGCAAGCGCAGATGGAATGCTCACCTGGGGCGGCATGCATATGCTGTTCCAATCCGGGTTATGGTTTGTATTCTGGGCCTTGAGAAAGGGGATACGTGACGATGCCTTATGATCGCGACCGTCTGGCGGATGGCTTGGCAATAGCGGACCAGCAGGGCAAACGCATTCTCCGGATGTCCGCATCGAAAGCCAGCCTGCGGCGACAATGGAGAGCAAAACCGGTTGGGCAGAGGCCAAAATCAGGAGCATCTGTTCGCCGGGGGGGGGATTTTGGCTCTGGGGCTCCGACCGGTTTTGCTCGGCCCTGGCGCCGCCGGCTGCCCAGCGAGTAATGAGGAGAATGCGTTTGCCGACCGCGCCTGCGGTTGACCGGGCGGCCGGCGGCGGGTACTATGGTGTTGGGGCGACGGGCTTTATTGTCTGAGGAGAGATGGCGATGAGACGATTTGGATTCGTGGGCGTGCTGGTTTGGGGTATGCTGAGCGTTGCGTGCGCCGGCGGCGGGCGGATGCAGGCCGAGCGGATCGCGGTCGACCTGGTGCTGTCGCCACCGGACGCGGGGACCAATCGCCTCCAGACGACGCTGACCGTCTATGCGATGGGCACCAGCGCCCGCGATACGGACACGGCGACGGTGACGGGCACGATGCAGGCGAACCTCGGCGTGTTCATCGACGACGCCACTTACGAGGTCGCCGACGTCAACTCGCTGGAGTTCACCGGCGGTGCGATCCGGCTCAGCGATATGTCGTTCACGCTGAACTACGGCTTTCTGTTAGGGCGGATCGAGGCCCGGGCGACGGGCATCGGGGGCGCGCCTTCGAGCCCGTGGGGCCCCGGCGCCGTCGAGGCCGAGCGCTTCGATACGGCCGACCACCTGGTGCTGCTCAACGAAGGCTCGGTCGCCGCCTGGGGCACGGGCCTGATGGGGGCGCTGTTCGAACCCGTCACGCTGCTGTTCGCCGATGCGCCCATCGAGGCCCGCGCCGATGCGGTGGGCACGGTCGCGGTGCGGCTGGAGCGCATCGACGCCGACGAGGTGATCTACCGCGTCGACCTGATGCTGCCCGTGGCGTACGATGAACTGTCGCCCATCAACGAGAGCGTCACGGCCGCGATCACCGGCGGCGGCGTCATCGCGGCGACGGGCACGTTCAGCCTGCCGAGGCGGTGCCGTTTCCGGGCCGACCTGACGGGCGACTGCCGGGTCGACCTCTACGACCTGATGGCGTTCTGCGACCAGTGGCTGACCGCCGCCGAAGAGGACCCGTGCCCGCTGTCGGCGGACCTGGCGGGGGCGGATTGTTACGTGGACCTCGACGACTTCGCCGTGCTTGCCGAGGAATGGCTCGGCAGCGATCCGGCGGAGGGCGCACACTGGGGCCAGTGAGGCGCGACGGCTTCGCAGCGTTCGCAACGACAATGCCGCGGCATGCGGCGAGGGAACTATACAGTGAGGAATGACGATGCGTGACAGGAACGGGCTGCCGATGGGGTCGCCGGGGCGCGCCGTGTGCTGCGTGCTCGCGGCGTGTGTGCTGTGCGTGTGCGCTGCTGCGGATGTTCGGGCCGACGGTGCGGTTGTTCGGCGGGTGATCCGGGGCGAGGCAGCCGGGCCGAACCTCCTCAAGGGCGACGCGTGGCGGCCGTGGCAGGCGGGCTTCGTGCGCGAGGATGAGGCGTTCCTCTGCGACAACGCCGACGACGCGCGGGCCCAGCGCGGGGCGTCTCAGACGGTGACGCTCAACCAGACGACGCCCGAGCCGATCATCGCGACGGCGTGGAGCCGGGCCGAGGGCGTCAGCGGCGGGCGGGACAACGACTACGCACTCTACCTGGACCTGGTCTACACCGACGGCACGACGCTGTGGGGCCAGACGGGCCAGTTCGACACGGGCACGCACGACTGGCAGCGGCGGCAGGTGAGCATCTTCCCCGAAAAGCCGGTGCGGTCGGTGAGCTTTTACATGCTGCTGAGGAGCCACGCGGGCAAGGCGTGGTTTCGCGATCCGCAGCTTACGGTGCTCGCGCAGCCTAAGGGCGCGTGCCTCTTCGACGGCGTGCCGGTGAGCGTGGAGGCGCGTCAAGCCGGGCCGCTCATGATCCGCGACGTGGCCGCCGACTCGGACTTCCACGTCGTCGACCTTGGCTACAATGTCGCGCCGGACGCCGTCGGCACGTTCGAGCCTCTTGATGATCCCATCCGCCTCCTGGGCAGCCTGGGCAATCGCGCTCGGTTTACCGGCGAGGCCCTCGGCGTGAAAGTGGTGGATCGCGCAAACATCGAGGGCAACGCTGTATTCTTCGATGTGGACGTGACCGACACCACCGGCAAGGATCGGGCCGTGACGCTCTACGTCATCTGGCCCGTGCCGGGCGAGACGTGGCTGCACGACCCGCGCACGAGCATGCCCGCCGTCGCGCCGGGCGAGTACGTCAACGCGACGCGCTTCGGCGCAGGCGCCAACGGGCGCTTGTCGCGGTATCCGTTCGCGGCCGTAACCAGCGAACAGCACGGCACGGCGGTCGGCATCGACATGGCGCATCCGGCGTTCTATCGCGCAGGGTACAACGCGGCGACGGGCGAGCTGTTCATCGCTTACGACATCGGCCTCACCCCGGAGAAGCCCACGGCGCACGTGCGGTTCTGCGTGTTCGGCTTCAAGCCGGAGTGGGGGTTCCGGGCGGCGCTGGCGAAGTATTACGAGCTGTTCCCCAAGGCGTTCGAGCGCCGCATCGACGAGCAGGGCCTGTGGATGCCGTTTGCGAAGATCAGCGAGGTGAAGGGCTGGCAGGACTTCGGCTTCCGCTTCAAGGAAGGCGTCGACGAGACCGTCTGGGACGACGGCAATGACATCCTGACGTTCCGCTACACCGAGCCGATGACGTGGTGGATGAAGATGGACAAGGACACGCCGCGAACCTTAGAGGCGGCGATCGAGCAGGCGACGCGCATGGCCGAGCGCGGCGACGTCCGGGCGAAGGCGTGGCTGACGAGCGCCTACCACGACGAGACCGGCCGACCGACGGCGCGGATGCTCGATACACCGTGGTGCGACGGCGCGGTGTGGAGCACCAACAGCATGCCGCACATCGCAGGCGACGCGACGGACTACAAGAACAACTGGAACCCGGTGCTCCGCGAGCGGCTCTACGGCGCATCCCGCAAGGGCGACCTCGACGGCGAGTACATCGACAGCAGCGAAGGCTATGTCACCGAAGAGCTGAACTTCCGCCGCGACCACTTCGCCGCCGCCGGCACGCCGCTGACGTTCTCGCTCGACGACCGCAGGCCGGCAATCTTCCGCGGGCTGATCGTCTTCGAGTACATCCGGGCGATGGGCGCCGACGTCCACGGCATGGGCAAGTACATGATGGCCAACTCCACGCCGCACCGGCTGTGCTGGCTGGCCCCGCTGCTCGACGTGATGGGCGCAGAGACCAACTGGAACCCCGGCGGCCAGTGGCGGCCGATGCCCGACGACGATCTCCTCTACCGCCGGGCGATGTGCGGGACCAAGCCGTTCTGCTTCCTCATGAACACCGAGTTCGAGAAGTTCCCGCACGAGCGCGTGGAACGCTACATGAAGCGGTCGCTCGCTTACGGCATGTTCCCCGGCTTCTTCAGCCACAACGCCAGCCAGGGCCACTACTTCAAGCGGCCCGAGCTCTACGACCGCGACCTCTTCAAGAAGTACGTGCCGCTCTGCAAACAGGTCGCCGAGGCGGGCTGGCGGCCGGTCACCGGGGCCCGGTCAAACGATGAACGCGTGCACGTCGAGCGATTCGGCGAAGGCCTCTTCACCGTCCTCAACGACAGCAGCGAAAAACGCACGGCGACGATCACGTTCGAAGAAGTAAAGAACGCATCGGTCCGAGAAGCCGTCACAGGCAGACCGCTCACCGTCGCCGACGCCCGAATCGAACTGACCCTCGACCCCGAAGACGTCGCAGTCCTGAAATTCCACCAAAAGTAGAGGCAAGGTTCACCCCCGCCCGGGTGCGGTTTACTCGCCTGGGCAGTCGGCGGCGCAGGACCGAGCAAAACCGGTCGGGGCCCCAGAGGCCAAAATCCCCCCCGGCGAACAGATGCTCCTGATTTTGGCCTCTGCCCAACCGGTTTTGCTCTCCATTGTCGCCGCAGGTTGGGTTTGTGATGCGGACATCCGGAGAATGCGCCTGCCTTGGCGGGAGGTCGGGCGGGCTTTACACGCGGGGTTAAAAACGCTACAATGGGAGATCGAGCCGGCGGATGGATAGTTTCGTCGGCCGTGTTCCTTTTTGGAGGCTACAGGATGATTAAATTCGGTCTGGCGGCCGCATTGACGGCATGGGTGGTGTTTGCGCCGGTTTTGTGCGCTGCGCAGCGGCCGCAGAACGGCTCGGAGATGACCGACGCGCTGCGGCGCATGGTCGAGACGGACTGGGCGGGACAGGAGCAGCGGCAGGGCCGTCGCCCGTCGGATGCGGCGGCGATTGACGCGGCGCTGGCGCGGACGCGGCGGCTCTTGGCCGATCACCTTGAGATGGGGCTGGACCTTGCCGCCGAGGAGGTCTTTCTGGGGCATCTCGCCTCGCAGGCCGGGGCGCTGGAGACGCTGGATGAGAGCAAGCGGACGGATCTGTACCTGCGGATCCGGCGGCTGGCGCGTACGCTGGCGCTGGACAACCCGCTCGTCACCGGGCGCCGCCTCGCCTTTCTCAAGCGGCGCCGCTTCATCTGTCAGATGCTGCACGAGTACAACGGCTACTATTACGATTACGGCGACATCGCCGGCGGCGGGGTCTATGTGCTGACGTCGCCGGGGCGGTCGCTGGAGGTGACGGACCTGATCAAGGGTCGGCTGCCGAAGGGCAACTATTCCACGCTTTCGCTTTCGCACGACGGCAAGACGCTCTATTTCGCGTTCGCCAAACGCTCGGCGGGCAAGCCGGACTACGCCGGCCGCAACGGCTTTCACATCTTTGCGATGCACCCCGACGGCGGCGGCCTGCGGCAGCTTACGGACGGGCCGTTCGACGATTTCGATCCGTGTCCGCTGCCGGATGGGGGGCTGGCGTTTATGTCGTCGCGGCGCGGGGGGTTCTGCCGGTGCAACAATCCGTGGGAGCCGCTGAGCACGTACAACCTGCACCGGATGAACGTCGACGGCACGGGCATTCGCACGCTGTCGTTCCATGAAACCAACGAGTGGCATCCGAGCGTACTCAACGACGGGCGGATCGTCTACATCCGGTGGGATTACGTGGATCGCTCGGCGGCCCATTACCACGGGCTGTGGGTGAGCAATCCGGACGGCACGAATCCCGCCGCGCTGTTCGGCAACTACACCCAGAACATCAACGCGTGCTACCAGCCCAGGGCGGTGCCCGGCTCGACGAAGATCGCGTTTCTCGCGGGGGCGCACCACGCCGATGTGGGCGGCTCACTGATCCTGCTGGACCCCGCGCGGGCGGGGCTCGATGCCGTGACGGGGCAGGACCGCTTCGATGCGCTGGAGGTGCTGACGCCGGAGGTCTGCTTCCCGGAGGCCCCCGGCTGGCCGAAGACCTGGTATCACAGTCCGTGGCCGCTGTCGGAGAATTACTTCCTCGTGGCGTACAGCCGCGAGCCGCTGCCCGGCATGGGCCCCAACATCGATAAGGACACGCGGACCGGACTGTACTACTTCGACCGGTTCGGCAATCTGGAGCTGCTGTACGAGGACGAGGACATCTCGTGCATGTACCCGATTCCGCTGGCGGCCCGACCGATGCCGCCGGTGGTTCCCAGCGAACTCGACGAGCGGCTCGGCGACGAAGGCGAGTTCTTCGTCGGCGACGTGCGGATGAGTCACTTCCCGCTGCCCGCCGATCGGCCGGTGACGGCGCTGCGGATCTACCAGGTGCTGCCCAAGGCCCCAAACCACATCGCCAACGAGCCGCGGATCGGCTATCCAAACGCCGACAGCGCCCGCATGCTGCTGGGCTCGGTGCCGGTCGAGGCGGACGGCTCGGCCTACTTCCGGGCGCCGGCCAGGAAGCCGATCTACTTCCAGGCGGTGGATGCCGCGGGGCGGGCGGTGCAGACGATGCGGAGCGTGACATACCTGCAGCCGGGCGAGCGGCGGGGCTGTGTCGGCTGCCACGAGCCGCGGAATGCCTCGCTGGAGATGACCGCCCGGCCGATGGCGATGAAGCGGGCGGCTTCGGTGATCGAGCCGGGTCCCGAGGGCACGCTGCCGTTCAGCTTTCCGCTGCTGGTGCAGCCGGTGCTGGACCGCAACTGCGTCAGTTGTCACGACGGTTCGACGGGCTCGGGCAAGAGCGCACCGGACCTCACGGGCGCCGCCGACGGGACGTTCACGAAGGCGTATAAGAGCCTGAGGCGGTACGTGCGGTGGTACGAGTGGGGCGGCGAGACAATCCGGCCCATCGTGACCAAACCCGGCGAGAGCGGGGCCGACATGAGCCGGCTGTCGAAGATCATCGGCGACGCCGCGCACCGCGAACACGTGCAGCTTGCACCGGAGGACGCCGAGCGGCTCAACATCTGGCTCGACGGCAACGTGCCGTTCTACGGAACATACGAGCCGGAGGCACACCGCGCCCAACTCGCAGGCGAAGCGGTGCCCCCGCCCGTTCTTCAGTAGGGGCAGGGTTTACCCCCGCCCGTGCATGCCGCCGAGGTGACATGCGGCGACCGCGCGTGCATACAGGTGACCGCGTGCGGGCATACCGACGAGCGCGTGCGGGCGCTGAGACGCGGGCGACCGTGAAGGTCGTCAATAGGAAACATTAGTATCGGAGTTTGGACAATGACGGACAAGACGAGGATGATGTTCTGTGTGCTTACAGCCGCTCTGATCGCCGGCGCCGCCCTCGCTGCGGATTTCGACATGAAGGCCTTCCTGGGCTTCGAGCCGGTGGACGCACGGCAGGCGCTGGCCGCCGAGCCGCGGACGCTCTTTCAGACCAACAATCCGTACGACGTTCGGATCGCGATCCCCGTCGACGGCGTCATCGTCCATCGGCACGGGCACTCCGCCGACGACCTGGCGAAGGTCATCGGCTCGTGGACGCAGAACGGCTTCACGGCGGGGCGGATGTTCTTCGCGGACTCCGACGCGGGCAACCATTACACCCAGGGCCGCTTCGACGGCAAGACGCACTACGAAGACATCGAACTCGACCGCAACGGCAATCGCATCCTCTGCTCGGGCATTCGCCCGTACATGCTGCCCACGCCGGGCTGGACGGAGTACCTCAAGACGGAGGTCCGGCGCGGCATCGACGGCGGCGCGACGGCGATCTATCCGGAAGAGCCGTTGGCCCACAACTTCACCGGCTACGAGGAGAGCTTCAAGAAGGCCTGGGTCGACGAGTACGGTACGCCGTGGCAGGGCGGGCACGAATCGCCGGACGCCTTCTTCAAGACGGCCCGGCTGAAGAACAAGCTCTACATCCAGCTTGAGCAGGACTTGTGCGACTACACGCGCCGGTACGCCGAGGCGCAGGGCAAGCGAGTCGACTTCCTCGTTCCGATCCACAGCCTCTTCAGCAATCTCAGCGCACGGCTCGTCGCCCCTCTGGGCACGTCGATCGGCATCCAAGGCAACGCCGGCTACATCGGGCAGATCTGGACCGGCCCGGTGCGGTGGACGATCGGCGGCGGCTCCCACAAGGAGATGACGTTCTTTGATTCGGCGTACGTCAATTACGACTACTTCGTCAACCTCGTCATCGACAGCGACCGCCGGCTCTACCTGCTCGCCGACCCCGTGGAGGACGACCCGCGCTTCCGCTGGGACGAGTACGACACGTGGTACAAGGAGTGCCTCGCCGCCAAGCTGATGTTCACGACGATCAACACGTACGAGGTCATGCCGTGGCCCGACCGCATCTACCTGCCCGGCCATTCCATCGGCGGCGGCACGCCCGGCCCGGCCGACTATCGCACGACCATCATGAGCTGTCTGACGGCGCTGCAGGACGTGCCGCGCGGCACGCGGGCCGACCTGGTCGGCGGCACGAAGGGCATCGGCATGCTCGTCGCCGACTCGGCGATGTGGCAGCACGCCAACCGCCCCGTGCAGGATGCGTTCATGGGGCTGCTCATCCCGCTGCTCAAGCGCGGCGTGCCGGTCAGCAGCGTGCCCATGGAGCGCTGCGGCGACGCGGCCTACATGAAACACTTCCGCCTGCTGATGCTGTCGTTCGAGGCGTTCAAGCCGCACGATGCGCAGATGCTCGAAGACCTCGCCGCATGGGTCCGCACCGGCGGCGTGCTGATCCTCTTCAAGACCGCCGACGCGTTCGACGGCATCGACATGTTCTGGAAGCAGGCCGGCTTCGCCTCGCCCCAGGCGTACCTGTGTTCGCAGTTCGGCATCGCCGGCGACGACGCGCCCGTCAACGCCACCCTCGGCGGCCAGCGGTGCGTGCACCGGGCCCACGGCAGCGGGCACGTGGTCCTGGCGGACCTGACGCCCAGCACCTTCGTCGACAAGACCATCGCCGAGACCGCCTATCTGCCGCTGGTGCAGTCGTGTGTGCAGCAGTACGTCGGCGAGTCGCTCGACGAGCCCCGCTGCCTCGTCGCACGGCGCGACCGCTTCGTGATCGCCCACACGTTCGACACGACGACGACCCTCGAAGGCAGGTACGTCGACATCTTCAGCCCGGCATTGCCCCTGTTGAAGGACCCGCGGCTCGGCCCCAATACGAGCATGATCCTATGCGACGTCGCGGGCCCGCTTGCGGGCAACACGCCGGCGGTGCTTCACAGCACGTACCGGCTCACGGGCAGCAGGGAGACCGCCGACGCGACGACGTGTTTCGTCATGGGCCCGGCGGGCACCGACGCGGCGATCCGCGTGTATACGGCAGGCCGACGGCCCACCGTCGAGGCCCGCGCCTCAAGCGGCAAGACCGTCGAGGCCGCGATCAAAGACGACGGCGACCGCACGGTCCTGGTTACCTTCGGCGGCGATCCGTCCGGCGTCGGCGTAAAGATCACGTGGCAGGATTAAACGGCATGCCGCCAAGCGGTGCAGAGCGACACGTGGACCGGGCAAACCCGGTTGGAGAGCAAAACGGTTTTGCTCGGCCCTGCGCCGCCGCCTGCACAGTTATGAGGAGATGCGTTGTGCCCTGCGTGCCCGCTCACGCGGCGGCGCCCCCCGTCATGTGATCGCCGGCAGCGACACGCAGAACCGGCTGCCCGCGCCCAGCTTCGACTCGACCCAGATGCGGCCGTCGTGCCGTTCGATGATCCGCCGGGCGATGGTCAGACCGAGCCCTTCGCCGCTGACGGCCTGATCGGGTTCGAGCCGGTGAAATATCTCGAACACCTTCTTCTGGTGGCTCGGCGCAATGCCCCGCCCGTTGTCCTCGACGCAGTAGACGGCCTCTATGCCGTCGGTGCGGCCGGTGACGCGAATGCGGCCTTTGCGGCCCACCTGAAGATACTTGACGGCGTTGGACAGCAGATTGCTGAAGACCTGGTTGAGCAGGTTCCAGTCGCCCACGCACTCCGGCAGATCGTCGATGGTGATCTCGGCGCCGCTTCCGGTGATCTCGTACTGCATGGCGGCCATGATCTGCCGCATCATCTCGTTCATGTCGAGCCGCCGCCGGTCGAGCTCGGCGGTGCCCACCCGCGAGACCGTCAGCAGACCGTTGAGCAGGCTCTGCATCTTGGTCGTGCCCGCCTTGATGAAGCGCAGCGATTCGGGAATGTCTTCTCGCAGCATCGGCGTCAGTTCTTTGCGGATCGGACCGGGCACATCGATGCCGCCCAGGAGCTTCACCAGCTTGCCGCACGTCGCCCCCAGTTCGCCGCTGAACCCGTCGATATTCACGAGCGGCGACTTCAAATCGTGCGAAGCGACGTAGACGATCGTCTGAAGTTCCTCGTTCTTGGCGGCCAGCGCCCGCATCAGCCGTTCGCGCTCCTGCTCGGCTTCCTTGCGGTCCATGGCGTTGGCGAAAATGGTGCCGACGATCCTCAGCAAGGTGACGACCTCTTCCGTCCACGGGGACCGGCACAGAACGCGGTCGAATCCGACAAAACCCATCACGCGGTCCTTGCTGACCATGGGCACGCAGAGCAGCGATTGAATCGACTGACCCTCCCATTCCTCCTTTTCGGACGCCGCTTCGGCTCCCAAGGCGTCCACGGAGTCGATGGCGACGATCCGATTCTGACTGATCTGCGAGTGGAACCACGGAAATCGGCTGAACGCGACGTTCTGCAGTATCCCCCGAAAAGCAGGTATGGCGGGCCGGCAGTGTTCGTGCGTGTTGGACATCGTTTGCCCGTCGGCATTGTACCGAAAGATATAGCTGCGGTCGGTGCAGGCCAGCTCGGTTATATTGGCCAGCGCCTGATCGGTGGCGGCGTCGATCTCTTCGGGCTCCAGGTTGATCAGGTCGGTGGAGAGGCGGATGATGTATTCTTCGAGCTGCAGCCTGAACTGAAGGGCCCGCTCCGCCCGCACGCGGTCGGTGATGTCGGTCACCGCCAGGATGATCATGGACGGATCGGCACAGTCGGAAGAGCAGCAGAGCGAACAATGCACCACCACGTCCATCCGGTGTCCCTTCAGCGTCAGGACAGAGGCCTCCATGGTCACGCTCGGTCGGCCATGCCACACGGCGTCAAGAAGCTCCGCCAGGCCCGCCCAGGTGTCCTCGGTGTAAACGGCCTCCTTGTTCGCAATCAGATCCTCGGCGTCGGCGGCCTCGAACAGCGACACCGCCGCGTGATTGACGTTCACCAGGCGAATATGTGACGCGGCCTCCAGGCGTGCTTCGGGGTGGGCTGTCAGCCATTCTTTCAGGTCGACAACACCCTGACGACGCAGGCTGTCGAACCAGGACAAGAGAGGCGAGCAATCCTCCTCCCATAACGCGGTGGGCGTTCGCATGAACAACTCATGATATCGCTCCCGGCTCCGCCGAAGGGCCTGGTCGATAACGTGTAGCTCCTCCAGGTACACCCGGATGCGCGACAGCACGCCCGCCCACACGAACACCAGCAACAGAGCCGTAGCCGCGACCAGGCCGAGGAGCCTGAGCGTGCGCGCCTTGTGCGCTTCGATGCGGTCGGCGGTCAGTGCCACCACGCCTTCCTCGGCCGATTGCTGCAGGCGATCCAAACCGACGTAGCGGTTCCAGACCCGCCAGCCGATCATGGTAAGGAGCAGCAGTGTGACAACCGCCGCGACCGCTACGATCCACAGCGGCGACAACCCCCCCCGGCGCCCCGGGCCGTCCGCAAGCTCATTACGGTTTTCGACCATGCCGTACCCCGAATCAAATGTCGGCGGTTTGGCGGTCATCCATCATAAGGAATCAGCCGGGTCTTAGTGCAAGGCGCCTAAGGAGGCATGACTAAAGGCGGGTCCGGATAATGCAGCGGCCTGCGTGCGGGTACCACACGGCCCCGATTCAAGGCGGCGCCGCGCAGCCTAACCGACGAAACGCTCACCCTCGCGGCCGTCGCTATAGCCATACAGGCATGCCGCGGCCCCGACCGGTTTTGCTCGACCCGGGCGCCGCCTGCGCAGCGAGCTATGCGGAGAATGCGTTTGCCCTAAAGCCCCTGTGCGCCCAAGCCGAATGCACGGTGGTCTTACTCTTCGAAGGTCGACGGGTTTTCCAGCAGTTTCTTGATGTAATCGAGGAACTGGGCCGCGTCTGCCCCGTTGGCGACCTTGTGGTCGACCGACAAATTCAGGTTCATGATCTTGCGGACCATGATGTTGCCGTCGATGGGCATGCACATATCGGCAATGCGGCCCACGCCGAGGATGCTGCACTGGCCCGGCACGACGATCGGGATGAACGCGTCGATGCCGAAACCGCCGAGGTTGCTCACCGTGATGCAGCCGCCTTCGAGGTCGTCTAACGTCAGCTTGTTCGTTCTCGCCCGCTCGATCAGGGCCTTGCCGTACTCGGCGATCTGGCGCACGGTCTTGCTGCCGGCGTCCTTGATCAGCGGGGCGACAAGGCCGTCGTCCGTCGAGATGGCCAGCCCGATATCGATCTGATCGGCCAATTGAATGACGTTGCCGTCAAGCTGCCCTGTCATGATCGGATAATGCTTCAGGGCGATAGCGACGGCACGGATGATGAAATCATTGAACGACAGCTTGACGCCGTCGCCCTTGTTCAGTTTGGTCCGAAGTTTGAAGACCTCGGTCATGTCGGTGCGGATGTTCAGGTAGAAACACGGAATCTCCTGCTTGCTCTTGAGCATCCGTTCGGCGACGATCTTCTGCAGGCGGTTGACCGGAACGATGTCGCCGAGGTTGTACCTGGGCGCCGGTCCTGCCGGTTCGCGTGCAGCGCCGCTCGCGGCGGCCCGCTGTACGTCGGCTGCCGTAATCCGCACCGCACCGGCGGCGGGATGCACCTGCCGCAGGTCGATGCCCATATCGGCGGCGGTTGTTTTGGCCCGGGGTGACGCGAAGATGCGCCCGTCTTTCACCGCTGCCGCTGCCGTCGGCACAGGCGTCGATGCCTTGGGCGCCTGCTCGGCCGTCGGCGTCGCTGCCGCAGGCGCCGCCGCAACAGCGCCGCCCCGAAGCGCGTCGATGAAATCCTGCCCGATGTCCGTGCCCTCGTCTGCGAAGACGGCAATCGGGGCGTTTACCGGAAGGGTTTCGCCCGCTTCCACGAGAATCGCTTTGACCACGCCCGCGCCCGGCGACTCCATCTCCAGCGTTGCCTTGTCGGTCTCGACCTCGAAGATCACCTGACCCTTGGCCACCGTGTCGCCGACCTTAATCAGGCTCGTCACGATGGTCCCTTCCTCCATCGTCTGCCCCAACTGCGGCAGTCTGACCACCCGTGCGCCCGCGGGCGCCGCAACGCTCCCGGCGGCAGCGGCAGGCTTCGCGGCTTCGGTGCTCGGCGCAGGCGTGCTCGCTGCCTTCGCGACAGCCGGAGCGGCGGCTGCGGCGGCAGGCGATCCGCCGTCCGCTATCGCCTCGTTCTCGTCGCCGATGATCAGAATGGGCGTGTTGACCGGCACGGTGTCGCCGACTGCGACGAGCATCTTCTTGACAAAACCTTCGCCCGGCGATTCCATCTCCAGCGTCGCCTTGTCCGTCTCGATCTCGAAGATCACGTCGCCTTTCTTGACCTTGTCGCCGACCTTCACCAGGCACGTCACGATCGTGCCCTCTTCCATCGTCTGCCCCATCTGGGGAAGTTTGATTTCTCTTGCCATTACGTGTATCTCCGGACGTTATCTGCAAAAATACTGCTCGATGTGCACGGGCGCGGCACGCCGCAGCCCTGCACTGTGGCTTCGCCTGACGCTCGCATTCTAAACCATCTGCCTGATTCGGGCAACTATCGTATCGGTCATCGGGATGCTGGCGTTTTCCAGCGGCTCGCTCATGGGCGGCGGCACATCGGCGGCGGCCATGTTCACCGGCGGCGCGTCGAGGTAATCGAAGCCCGTGCGCCCATCCTCATAGACGTACTCGATCAGCCGGCGAACGATCTCCGGCCCCATGCCGCACATGTTGAAGCTTTCCGCAATCGTCACCAGCCGGCCCGTCTTGCGCACCGAATCGGCGACCGTCTTGATGTCCAGCGGCTTGATCGTCCGCAGGTCGACCACTTCGACGTCGATGCCGTGCTTGTCGGCCAGTTCCTTCGCCGCCGCAAGGGCGAACATCACCTGCCGGCTGTACGTCACAATCGTCACGTCCTTGCCCGTACGCTTGACGTCGGCGACGCCCAGCGGAATGATATACTCTTCGGTCGGCACCGCGCCCATCTGTCCGTAGGTCGCCTTGTGCTCGATGTAGACGACCGGGTTGTCGCTGCGGATCGCCGCCTTGAGCAGCCCCTTGGCGTCGTACGGCGTCGAAGGCATCACGACATAGAGCCCCGGCACGTTCACCAGCCACGGCTCCAGCGACTTGCTGTGGTGGGCGGCAATACAGCGTCCCACGCCGCCTTCGGTGCGGATGACCATCGGCACCTTGGCGTGCCCGCCGAACATGTAGCGATTAAACGCGCCGTTGTGCATCAACTGGTCCATCGAAATCGTGATAAAGTCCACGTACATCAGCTCAGCGATGGGCCGCAGGCCGCGAATCGCCGCGCCCACGGCGGCGCCCACAATGGCCGCTTCCGAGATGGCGGTGTCAATGACGCGGTCGGCGCCGAATTCCTCCAGCAAGCCCTTGGTCGCGCTGTACGCACCGCCGTAAAGCCCCACGTCCTCGCCTTCGATAATAACGCTGGGGTCCTTTCGCATTTCCTCGGCCTGTGCGGCGATGATCGCGTCCTTTATGGCGATCACATCCATGCCGAAGGCTTCTTTCACCTGCGCCTTGGCGAGTTCGACTTTCTCCTTCTTCGTCTTGGCGGTAATCGTATCCACAGCCGCCTCGAAGGCAGCCGTGGCCTTCATGGCGTTGGCGGCCGCCGTCTTCTCCGCCTCGACGACGTTGTCGGCGTATGTCTCCGTTACGTACACGTCGCGGGCGAGGTCCGCCACGTCGGGCCAGGCGCTGTCCAGGCCGAACTGCGTCGCCTTCTCAATAGCGTCCTGGGCCTGCTGCGCAATAACAGCCAACTGCTCGCGCGTCGCAAGACCCTCTTCGAGCAGCTTGTCCGACAGCACGATGATCGGGTCGCGGCTGCGCCATTCCTTCTCCTCTTCCTTGGTGCGGTACACCCTTGGGTCGCTGCGGCTGTGGCCGTACCAGCGGTAGGTCTTCGCCTCGACCATGACCATCTCGTTGTTCTTGCGCGCGTGAGCGGCGGCCTCTTTGACGGCGAGAAATACGGCGACCACGTCCTGGCCGTCGACGATCATCGCCGGCACACCATACGCCGTGGCGCGTTCGGCGATATGCTCGATGTTGCTGGCACAGCCGGCGCCTTCCACAGGGCTTGCGCAGAACGGCACGCTCATGCCGTAGAGGTTGTTCTCGATGACCGCCACCAGCGGCACCTTCAGCACGCTGGCCATGTTCATCGATTCGTGAAACGAGCCCGTATTGGTGGACCCGTCGCCAAAGAACGACACGGCGATCTTGCCGGTCTTCTTGTGCTTCTCAGCCAGCGCCGCGCCCACAGCGGCGGGGATGTTTCCGCCCACGATGCCGGTGCTGCCCAGGTTGCCTATCTTGACGTCGGCGATATGCATCGACCCGCCCCGGCCGCTGCAGTAGCCCGTTTCCTTGCCCATCAGCTCGGCCATCATGCGGTTCCAGTGCATCTGGCGGGCCTCGGCGTCCGTGGCGTATTTGTTGCCCATCGCCCCGCAATGACCGTGCCCGCGGTGGGTCGAGCCGATAACGTCGCCCATCTCGATGGCGGCCACGGCGCCCGTGGCGACCGCCTCCTGGCCGGCGTACAGGTGCGAGGCCCCTTTTATGATGTTTTGGCCGAGCAGGTCGTAGACCTTGTCCTCGAAAAAGCGGATTTCATGAATGGTCCGAAGCCAGTCCAGCGCCATGGCCTCGGTGACCACACCTTTCTTGATCAGGTCGCCGATCTTTGGTGTCGGTTTCTTGCGCCTGTCGTCCAGAGAATAAGCCATTCCTCAAAACTCCTATTAAAATGGGTAGGTAAGCTGTTTCCGAAGAGGGCAACTATACCCATCCGCCGCCGCGGAATCAAACGAAAACGCCTGAAGCGATGTTCCTTTTGAGCGGCAATGAAACACAACGAACAAAAATGAACATTTTGCTTGCATTGGGTGTTCGGGTCGTGTACACTGGGCGGACTTGTCAAAGCGACCGCGACCCTGCGGACCGCAGCAGGTCCTGGCGGGGGCGTCGGTCGTAAAAGTTGTTTTTAGCGGCAAACAGGGGTTTTCGTATGGGATTGTCGGCGGAAACGCGGCGGCAGTACATTGTTGATCAGGTGCGGACGGTCGGGCGGGTCGAGGTGCCCCATGTGGCGGAGCGGTTCCTGGTCACCGAGGTGACCGTCCGGCGGGACCTTGCGGTGCTGGCGAACAAAGGGCTCCTCCAGAAGACCTATGGCGGGGCCATCAGTGCGGCCGCGCCGGAGTATGATGCCGCGGTGCGGTATCGCCAGACACGCAACCTCCAGGCCAAGAAGATCATCGGCCGCCTCGTCGCCGAAAACCTGGTGGAAGACGGCGATGTGATCTACCTCGAAGCGGGCAGCACCTGCTACGAAATCATTCCCCACCTGGCGGGTCAGCGCAATCTGACGGTGATCGTCAACTCGCTGTACCTCATGACGCGCCTGGGCCAGATGCCGCAGCATAAAATCGTCCTGATCGGGGGACAATACCGCCCCGACCGCATGGACATCACCGGCGCCATCAGCGAGCTGGTGATCGGCCAGTTGGGCGGGTTTAAGGCATTCACCAGTGCCGACGACATCAGCCTCACGGGAGGCATCAGCGGCGCAGACGTCGCGACGGTGACGTTTACGCGGCGGGTGCTCGAACGGGCCGCCAAAGTCTTCTTTGTCGGCGACCACACCAAGTTCGACAATCCCGCGCTGTACCGCATCGCAGACCTGGACCGGCTGGACGGCATCGTCACGGACCGGCAGCCCTCGCCGCAATGGCGGCAAACGGCCGAACAGAAGCAGATACGGTTGATCTACCCGATGGGATAGCGCGGTCCTCCCCGGGCGCCACCTGCGGAGTGTTGTGAGAAGAATGCGTTTACCCTAAGACTGTGCGCAAGCATTGCGATTTTCGGCCTGCGCCGCTACAATTACACTTGCGTTGCGGATACGGCGTACCGCAAACATTATCAATGTGGCCCAGGACGTGAGGAGATGG
This sequence comes from Phycisphaerae bacterium, assembly GCA_014859965.1. GTDB lineage: Bacteria > Planctomycetota > Phycisphaerae > Sedimentisphaerales > Anaerohalosphaeraceae > JACZKQ01. Next base: position 3,433 of record JACZKQ010000084.1, on the reverse strand, counting down.
CTATGGATCGTCGCGAGTTTTCAAGGTACAGTTTGTTAGCGGGGGCGGGTGTTCTGGCGGGCGGCAAGGCATACGGAGACGCAAGCGGCAGCCAGACCGCGGCGTACTATGAGGAAGCCTCTAGGAAGCTCCCGATACGGCAGTTCGACGTGGTGGTCGCCGGGGCGGGTACGGCGGGCGTCGTAGCGGCGATTGCAGCGGCCCGACAAGGGGTCAAGACCGCCGTCATTGAGATCAAGGGCTACCCGGGCGGCACGGCCACCGAGGGCGGCACGGCACTGCACAGTTTCTACAATCTCTGGAAGGCCTTCCCCGGCGTCAAGAAACGCCAGGTCGTCAAGGGGATCGCCCAGGAGATCATCGACCGGCTCATGAAAGTGGGCGGCTGCACGGGCCATGCCGAGATGTTCGAACACTACAACTACGATTCGGTCTGCACGGCAATCGACACCGAACTCTACAAGCTCGTCGCATTCGAGATGCTCGTGGAGGCGGGCGTCCAGGTATTCGTCAACACCCGCGTGGTCGGCGCGATCATGGATGGCCCGCGGGTCCGCGGTGCAATCGTGGAGAGCCGCTCGGGACGGGAGGCGTTCTACGCCAAATCGTTCGTCGACAGCACCGCCTACGGCGATCTGGCGGCTTACGCCGGGGCGCAGTACACCGAGCCCAACGACCATGCCGTGTGCAACAGCGTGGGCCTCGGCAATGTCGATGTCGATAAATATTACGAGTTCTTCCAGGCCAATAAGCTGAAAGGGCAGCTGGCACGGGGCATGCGCAGCGGACAGCCGGATCAGATCATCCGCGTCGGCGCCGACACGTCGCGCATTGCCATCCCGCATTTCGCCGAGGCGGCCCAGGCCATCGGCCTGTCGTTCATCACAACGACCGTGCATGACAACTACTTCATGTTCATCAAGCTCAACTATAAGATGCCGGTCAGCCCGACCGACCGCGACGCAGTCTCGCGTGCGGAACTGGAGCTGCGGCGGCGGCAGTACAAGGCGGTCGAGCTTTTCAGGAAATACGTGCCCGGGTGCGAGAAGGCGTTTATCGCCCGGACCAGCCCGACACTGAATATCCGCCGGGGCCGGCTGATCGCCTGTGACTACGACATCACGCACGCCGACGTGATCGAAGGGCGGCACTTCAACGACGACGTGTTTGTCTACGGCTTCCACGATATGGCCCCGGGCTTGCAGATCGCAAACGGCGGCACCTACGGCATTCCGTACCGGGCCCTGTGCGTGGCGGGCATCGAGAATCTTTACGCGGCGGGCATGCTGATCACGTCGGATTTCCGCGCCCACATGTCCACGCGGAACACGGTCTGCTGCATGGGCCAGGGCCAGGCGACCGGAACCGCCGCCGCCCTTTGCGCCGCCCGAAACATCGGCAGCCGCGAGCTCAAGTACGCCGCGCTGCGCGACGCACTGGCCGAAGCCGACGTCTACTTCGAAAGTTGATCGCCGCGGGCCCATTTTTTACGACAATCATCTTGACGAACTCGGCGGAGCCTGTAGACTGGGTTCTGGTAAAAGGCGATTCGATCGCCGGGTTCATTCGAGGGCTAAGAAGATGCGCGCAATATATGCACTTCTGATTATCGTGGTGCTGGCGGTTGCAGGAGGCTTATGTTACCTCCTTTTGTGTGATCGACCGCCGTCACTTCCGACGGGTCAGGTTCCAGCACCGCCGGTAGATGTCGGCAATCTTCCCACAGTCGACCTTGCCGATGGCCCGCCGCCTGCGCGGGATGCAATCGTCTTCGACATGGCCTATCGCGGGCTCACCGGCGACAAGGACGACCTGCGGTACAATGCGTATTGGGGCTTCGGCGGATCATCTGACGCAGATACGCCTTTTCCCAAGGCGGTCCGCCAAACGGCCGGCGAGAAGGTCAAAACCGTTTACAATCCCAACTTCAAGGGCGCCGAATGGGCCGCCGTCGAGATGAAGGGGGATCTGCCGACGGCCTTGTATTTCGATCTCAACGCTGACGGCGAGCTGGCCGACTACGAACGGATACTCCCGAGAGGCAAACCGGATCAGTACGGCCAGGTCGACTTTGTTACGCCGGATTTCCTGATGACCACACAAAAGGGCGTCCAGACGCCCTTCCGCGCACTCCTGCAGGCGAGGACGGGCGGCTCCGCCACGTGGAGTCCATCCTGCGTACTCCAAGGCGCCGCCAGCGTCGACGGTCGCGACCTGAAGCTTCTGCTCTATTGCAATGGGTTCACCGGTTCGTTTGTGGAGTTCGGCGGGTGTTCCTATTCACTGAAGCAAGCCGACGCCCCGTTGGAGCCCTACACGCCGCGCCAGCCGCTCAGCAGCCTGATCACGTTTGAAGATCAGTTCTACAAGCTTCGGTTTTTGAAGCATCCTGACGAGGCGGGACGCATCCAGAGCGTGATCGAGAAAGACACCACCCCCACCGGCCGGCTTGCAATCAAGCTGATCGGTCGCCAGGAGGTCAAGGCCCGCCTGAGCAGCGCGCGCATCAGCGGCGCCGAAGACAATACGATTCAGTTCAATGTCTCCGGCGCACGGGGCGTCACGCTGCCGCAGGGCGCGTACAAGTTGAACAGCGGATACGTTTATTATGGCGTTGACGAGGCTCGCGTTGAAGAGGCTCAAGAATCGCACTATGTCAATTTCACGAAGGGACCTCAGGCGACTATTGTTGCCGGCGAAACCCTCACTGTCGAACTGGGACAGCCGCGGATGATCGTCAGTGCAATCGACCAGCAGCAGCGCTACAACTCCAATGCGCAGGAAAGCACCGTTTTCACCAAAGGCACAAACGTCTTTCTGTCGCCCAAAGTCGGGGGCCTCGCCGGCGAACAGTACGGACGCTTCCGCGACGAGCGAAACGACCTCGTGCCGACCGTCGAAATCCTGGCGACCGACGGGAAACGAATCGCCTCGAGCAAAATGGAGTATGGGTGAGGCGGCAACTGCGGGTTCTCGTGGGAGAGCCATAACGTTAAACCGGGACGTTACACGGTTGTGATGAAACTGGATACCGGCCCGCTGGCCGGGCTCATTGAAGGCAAGGCCGATATCACGATAGAGCCTTAGTGTTCGCCAACCCTGATTTTATGAGTCGCAGCGCTTTTTGTGCTGCGACTTTTTTTGCGCGCACACCGCACGCCCGAAAGCGAAGCACAGACGCCTAAAACGCTCGTATAAAGGACATAAGAAGCAAAGGGGGTGTGAGATGCTGTTCAAGAGCCAAACGTGGAAGAAAGCTCTGGTCGTAATGCTGTCCGCAGCACTCTTTCCTGCCGCCGAAGCCCAACGAGGCGCAGGAAGAGGCGGAGGCGGCGGCGGGGGCGGACCAGGCGGCGGTTCCGTTAGTCCAGGGGGCCGAGGCGCCCCTCGCGGAGCGCCGGGCCCAGGGGGCGGCCCCCGCGGCGTACAGGGG
>JACZKQ010000083.1 GCA_014859965.1 Phycisphaerae bacterium | reverse complement strand
CTCTTCCTTTGTCATCCCCGCGAACGCGGGGACCCAGGGCTTGTCACACAGAACGTAACCAAAAACACCAAGCTCCCACACACCCACATCCCCCTCCACGCCGCCTCTCTTCCTTTGTCATCCCCGCGAACGCGGGGACCCAGGGCGTGCCCACACAACGTAACCATAAACACCGGCCATTCACATCCCCCTCCACACCGTCTCTTCTCTTGTCATCCCCGCGAACGCGGGGACCCAGGGCTCCCACACAGAACGCAACCCACACCCCCGCGCCGCGGACCGCCGCCTTGTCGATCATGCGAATCCGCCGGCCCAGGGCGTCATAATCATAGAGTGCCACAGTGACCTCGCTGGAGTCCTCTATCTTCACGACGCGATTCTCGTAGTCGTACCAGTATGTGTAGCTGTCCTTGTCCTGTGTCGTGTTTCCGGCCGCATCGTAGGCACACGTCACGTCATACGGCCCGCCCGTGGATAAGTCGTAACGGTTCGTCGCGCTGTCGAGCGCATAGGTATCGGCGGCCGTATCGCGCTTGGATTGTCCATGACAAAACGCCTCGGCTTGAATCGTGGTACGTAACACCCGGTGGCCGCTCAGATTATCCTCTTGCCATCAAAAATGTACCGGACACCTTTAATTTTCCCGGACACCTTTAATTTTCCCCTCTTAAGAGCTTTCCGTTCTCTGAGAAATAGCGGGTGCGTGTGTCGCCATCTTCAGTCCAGACCTCGCTCTTAACCACCCCATTATCATGGTATGTGTATTCGGCTTTCCAAATTACATTACCACTGAAAATAAAGCTCAATGACCGGACTAGCTGTCTGCGATTAAATACAACTTCAAAATATTGTGCATGCCTTGCAACTTGTTCTTTTGGTATACTGCCCTGAAGAAAATTCGGACCTTGTTTTAGATCGACTTCTTTGAAGTAGTATTTTTCACCCACAGTATATAATCTTGCCACATTAGACGCTTTCTTGGGTGCACAAGAAAACGCAGAAAAAAACAACAAAACAAAAACAAAAAACATTTCTATGCTTTTCATGTCATGCTCCTTGGTAGCGTTCGCATATCTGTTTTTGCGATATGTTTCAAGTAGCATACCGCAAGGACTTCCTTGCAAAATGACCCACAACGAGCATAATTAAAGGGACCGGGTCTCATTATTTATAGACCTTTCCACTCGTACTATGAAGAGAGCAACTACAGGGCTCAAACCCCATGTTGCCTCTCCGCCTCCGCACGCGACTGTCCCGCTCAAACGTCTGCAACTGTCCTTATCCACACGTCAAATCGCCCGCATCAGCGGCCCCCTCTCTCTTGTCATCCCCGCGAACGCGGGGACCCAGGGCTCGCACACAGAACGTAACCCACACCCCCGCGCCGCGGCCCGCCGCTTTGTCGATCAGGCGAATCCGCCGGCCCAGGCGTCATAGGCTCGTGGCGTGGGCATCCTGCCCATGTGCATGCCAACCCGCAACAATGTCATTGCGAGCGCAGCGAAGCAATCTCAACCCCCACAACAGCCGCGTGCCCCGCATGCCAACGCCCGCACCCGCTCATAACGGCCATACTCCGCCACGTCATTGCTCGACGAATCCTCAATCTTCACGACGCGATTCTCGTAGTCGTACCAGTATGCGTAGTTGTCCTTGTCCCGTGTCGTGTTTCCGGCCGCATCGTAGGCACACGTCACCTCATACGGCCCGCCCGCGGATAAGTCGTAACGGTTCGTCGCGCTGTCGAGCGCATAAGTGTCGACGGCCGTATCGCGCTTGACCACACTCGTTCGATTGCCCAGGTTGTCCATGTTGAACATTTCCGTCTCAGCGCTATGGTAGGTGACATCCGTCAGGCGATCCAAATCATCGTAGGTATACTCATTATAGGGTTCGCCTGCGTCAGGGCTTTCCCGTAACATTCGTCAAACGGTCCAATGCATAAATATCGCTGCAACCAGGACAGCTCAACCACACGTCAGCCTATTCAATGCCGGGATCGCCAGAAACAATGCAAACGAAAAGCAGAACACAAGTGCTATTAGCAGTGGCAAAAATGCAAACCTCCCAGAGGTCAACCGCTCATGGACTACTGCAGACGCACTTAGAATGCCAGAGAAAAACCACATCAACCCAACGGTAAAGACAAAATAGGTCGGGTGCTCCACGTTTCCCAGCATGGTCCAGACCACTCCCGTAACCCAGCCGCTCAAATAGCATATGATTGACAACCACAATAAGAATCGCGTCGCGTATCTCACCCAAAGCTCCTCCCTAAGGCAGCCATATGTCGTCTATATTGTCAAGCGCATCACGTTCGGCCTCTAGACAACAGTTAATTTTTGTGTTGCGCACAAACGTTCGACAGTTTCTGAAGGGGAAGATGTATGGCGTATGGTTCCATTGGCTGCACGATTCAATTACACATGCAAGGGCGTCGGAAATACTCACCTTGCAGCATGGCTGCCCTCTCTTGGGACCCAGCCGCATCCTTCCACGGCCGATTCTTAGTTCAACTTTGTGCGCGTTTGTAGAAGGGACACCACCCCCTAGAGTATCATAGGGACATCGCCCGACATATCCTTCGAAGTAACCATCACTGGGAAGATCGCTCGGCCCAAAATCGATATCCCATTCGATGCTGTTTATCACAAAACCTGCATGACCAAAGGGTTCGGGGTTCTGGTATTCATAAATCCGCACTTCATCTGGAGGTTGGATCGGATACATACCCCAAGAACTCGTCCCCGACGGATCTGAGCGGTCTATCGGTTGTGATTCACAATACTGATGCAGATTCATGCCATCGTTGTACTGTATACATGGTGTGAATGGAGTTTCCCGTAATCGGTCCAGAGCAAGCCCCAAAGGATCCTGCTGCCCAAATCTCCCCGCATAACTGTCATAGTCTCTGTGCCGGTAATGCATTCTAACGAGGGCACCCCCATCGAGCACATCCAGCCGTCGGCCGGTGAAGGAGTAGGGGTTACCATAGGCGCTCACGGTTCGTGGATTATACGAGGCGTCCATGATGTGGACCGTGCCGTAAGCGTCGTATTCGCAGCGTTCGACTACGTTGCCGGTGTCGTCGATCAGGACGACCGTGGAGTACAGGTGGTCGTGGCCGTAGTAGTAGTCTTCGCCGTCGCTTTGGCGGTGCATGACCAAAGGCTCGTCGATGTAGTTGCCGTAGACGAAGTATCGCAACTGCACCGCCTGCGGGCCTGTGGCGTCGTACTCGGCCAGGACCTGCCAGTCGGGGTTGTAGTAGAACAACGTAACCACAGAGGGCACGGAGTCGACGAAGTCTTTCTTCTCCCTGATTCTCCTGCCCAGGGCGTCATAATCATAGAGTGCCACAGTGACCTCGCTGGAGTCCTCAATCTTGACGACGCGATTCTCGTAGTCGTACCAGTATGCGTAGTTGTCCTTGTCCTGTGTCGTGTTTCCGGCCGCATCGTAGGCACACGTCACCTCATACGGCCCGCCCGTGGATGCGTCGTAACGGTTCGTCGCGCTGTCGAGCGCATAGGTATCGGTGGCCGTATCGCGCTTGGTGACACTCGTTCGATTGCCCAGATTGTCCATATTGAACATTTCCGTCTCAGCGCTTTGGTAGGTGACATCCGTCAGGCGATCCAGATCGTCACAGGTATACTCATTATAGGGTTCGCCTGCGCCAGGGCGATCAAAACAACGGCTCCTGACCCCTCAAATTTTCCTGTCGCCTATTGCTTTTCTCCAGTTCCAGCCTCTTCAGCCAATATCCTTGTAATGCGAAATGCGGCTCATTATGACGGAAATCTCTCATATGATAATCGCACAGAAACTTGAGAACGTCCACCACAACCTCTACTTGCCTATAGGTTAGAGGATTCATACGGCACAAAAAAGTATACGTGTCAACAGCCTCCTTTCCTTCGTACAACCGTGGGGAACGCAGTCTCTGCTCAGTAACAGGATCAAGTAGTGTGGATACCAAATTGTGCACGATCTCAGGCACCTTGCCATAGTCTTGGACTGTGGCGAGTAGGAACGCAGGCAAGAAGAACCTATAAGCCTGAAAATCCAAAAAGAAAATGCTTTGGATACAATTCGCGTTTAGAAACTTTGCGTCGATATCTCGCCATGTCTTACCTGTTAAAGCCTTCGCAACCTCCTCGTCCTCCATCGTGGTGCCAGTAACGATCTTGTCGTCTCCAGGATACGTAACATCCTTAAATGCCTCACGTATTCTCTCATCAAGGCGACTCACCGCCTCATTCTCTTGATTCATCTGGTCACCATGAATAATCACTTTAGGGGTTTGCCGCCACCAATGCTTGGCACTCCAAGAAGTTCTTTTGGGCCTCGTGCAGTGCCTGGCCATGGTCATGTTTCCCAACAGCATCGGGGTAGCACCATAGCTTCATTGCTAACCTGGAGTTATAACATATGCCGGCATAATTAAAGGGACCGGGTCTCATTATATATAGACCTTTCCACTCGTACTATGAAGAGAGCAACCACAGGGCTCAAACCCCATGTTGCCTCTCCCCTCCGCGCGCGACTGTCCCGCTCAAACGTCTGCAACTGTCCTTATCCACACGTCAAATCGCCCGCATCAGCGGCCGCCTCGCGCCCCGGCGTGCCGCCATCGACGAGATAGTCGGCATCCGTCAAACGGTCCGGATCGTCGTAAGTGTACTCATTATACGGAGAGCCGGCCCGATGTGCAAACGTTTTCCGATGGATATTGTTCTTATTAAGCCAGTACCCATACCCGAACTTCGCCACGGAAACCCCATAATCGATCTCCTCAACCCGGCCCAGATTGTCATACTCAAACCCGGCCGCCACCCCAGGCACGCTGAATGACCGCCTCGCCACCCGCGCTCCGATGTAGTCATAGGCGACCAGTTCGTCCTGGCCCCGGGTCAGAGTGGCGACACGGCCTCTCCAGTCGTTTGTCCGCTCAATCCAAGTCCCGCCGTCCGGGCAGGTCGTGGATTTCAGGAACCCGAACTGCTCGGAGGTGATTAAAGCTCCTGGTACCCACCCGCGCCGTACCGGAACCGCTTAATTCACTTTCCGGCCGAAACAGAACAGATGCCTAAAGCCTCGCACGAACACAAGGCCGTCGCTGACAGCCGGCGACGCATAGCACGACTCACCCAGGTCATACGTCGCCACGCGCTCGAACTCCGCACCCGGCCTGATCACGTTCACCTCGCCGTCGTCGTTGATGAAGAAAACCAGCCCATTCACCAGAACGGGCGAGGCATGGTGGCGTCCGAGCTTCTCCTGCCAGTGTACCTTGCCGGTAGCCGCCTCATAGCAGAACGCCACGCCGGAATTGCTAATGGTCAGCAGGAAATCGTCCGCCACGATCATGGAGGGAACATAAGGCGCCCCCTTTGTGTCCCGCCAGACCACGTGGGTCTCCGTAACGTCGCCCCGGCCGTCCGGCCGTATCGCCAGAAGAATCTGCTTGGGCCAACTGCTGCTCGCAAAAACCAGCCCGGCCCGTTCGCTGTAAACCGGCGTGGAGGCAAACTCCTGCGAAGGCCCGTCAACCCGCCAGATCTCCCGCCCCGTATCGGGATCAAAGCCCGCCACGCACCGATCGCCGCACTGGATCATTTGCGTGCGGCCCGCCAACTCGCGGATCAGCGGTGCGCTGTAGCTGATTCCCTTATTGCCGCGGTCAACGCGCCAATGTGTCTTGCCGTCGTCGCGCCCTAAGGCGATCAGAAAGGAGTCGCCCTTGCTGTCGCCGTCGACAATGACCTTATCTTTGTAGAGCACCGGTTCATTGCTGAATCCCCACTCGCCCGTATGCGTCCCCGGCCGCACCAGCCAGAGCTGCCGCCCGCTGACAAAGTCATGCGCGGCCGCAACGATATCGTCGCCGACGCGGAACACGACATAGACCCGTTCCCCATCGGTGGCCGGCGTGCCCGAGGCATAACTGTTCTCCCTGTGGATCTTCTCCAGCGGCCCCTGCACGACAGTCCGCTGCCAGACAATGCTTCCCGTTCTGCGGTCCAGACACAGAAGCACACGCTCCTGCGTCTCAGGCAGGGCGGTGACAGTGAACACCCGATCGCCCCACACGATAGGCGACGCATGCCCCTGGCCGGGCAGTTCTGTCTTCCAAAGCGCCCCCGCCGGATCCCATTCCGTAACCACGTCCTGCTCCACACACGTTCCATCCCCCCGCGGCCCGCGCCACCCCGGCCACGCCTCAGCTCCAACCTCACCCACAATGTTTACCAGCAGACTGCCGACCACTAACAATAATACAGAATACCGTCCCATGAAGTAGACCACTCTTTCTGACGGAACTTTGCCGTCCGGCATTATAAAAAGCACTCCTGCACGCTGCGGCCTTTACAGTAACATAACACACGCCAAAACTGCAACAAACAGCGCGCCCGGCGCACCCAAAACACGTCTCACAAGCGTACTTTTCGCGCTGTTTCTTGCTGTTTCTGTCATTTTCCACCCCCCTTTTCGCCCCAAATCTGCAATTTACGTCACTTTTCAAGCCGTTTTAAGCCGCTTTTGAGCGTTTTTGCGCGTTTTATGTCGCCCAACACCCGGAAACAACCCAATAACAACCCAATTTCACGCCCGCTCAAAACCACTTTTTTCTAAAAAATACCCGCCAAAAATTTGACATTCGCAAAACACAGGGTATAATATATCAAAGGAAAACCCAAGGGAGGAGCCAAAAAATGAGATCAGTTTCCAGTATCGCCTTGCCTCCGCATAAAATCTGCTCAAGGCCGGCGCAAGGTGCGAATAAGGGCATTTGGAAAAACAAAGCCAATTTTAGCAATGCCGCTATTTCGCAAGTAGTGATATAACAAAAACTTACGTTGTTTCGGCAAAAAAGGCGTCGAAAAACAAACCCAAATAAAAGCCAATCAAACCCAATCCCAAGCCAATCCGAGCACCGCAAAAGCCGTGCATCACCCGTTGCTTTTCACCGCCCCCCACCGTATCGTATTTGACGAGTTTCACAACCAAAATGCAGAAAAAGGATGCGGAGACACACAAATGACCACGCGAAGAACACTCGTCGCCCTGATCCTCCTGACCGCCTTATCAGGCTGCAAAACCCCGACAAAACCGCCGCCATCTGCGCCCGCCCGCCCCCTCATCGGCCTCACCAGCGTCTACAAAACCGCCGAAAACGGGGCTTCCGCCGCGATTTCGTGCACTTTCACCTACGTCGCCGCAATCGCCGAAAACGGCGGAACGCCCGTCATTCTGCCAACCTGTTTAGACGACGAAATCATTCGCCAATACGTTCAAATCCTCGACGGCCTCGTCCTGATCGGCGGTGACGACATTCCCCCTCAAGTTTACGGCCAAGAGCCCCATCCGACCACCAAAATCATGCCGCAGCAGCGGTACGATTTCGAGAGCAAACTCATCGCCGCATGGCTCGCCACCGGCAAACCCACGCTCGGCATCTGCCTCGGCATGCAGTTCACCAACGTCGTCTCCGGCGGAACGCTCATTCAGGACATCCCGTCCCAGATCGGCGCGTCCGTCAATCATCGCGGCAAAGGCGCTCATCACCGCGTAAACATTGATCCCGAAAGCCATCTCGCCCTGATCCTCGGCGCCCACACCGCCAATGTCTACTCGCACCACCATCAGGCCGCAGACGAGGTGGGGAAAAATCTGAAGATCGTGGCCCGGAGCCCCGACGGCGTCGCCGAGGCCGCCGAACGCACCGATGGGCCCTTCGGCCTGTTTGTGCAATGGCACCCCGAGGCGATGGCCGAAACGGCTCACCGCGACGCCATCTACGGCGCTCTGGTCGACGCCTGCAAATCCGCCGCTCGCTGATCGGGTCGGGTGGATATCCGACGCGTCGGAAATCCGCTGCATTTACGAGGCTTGAACAATTTCGGTCGGTATCGTATAATTCTTTGTTCGTATTAAGTATGACAGTGTTCAGGAGGTAGTTACTCACTTGGAAAAAATCAGAGAGCAGTTGCAGGTCCGGAAGGAACGGGCCGTGCTGGTGGGGGTGGTTCTTAAGAAAAACGAAGGTCGCAAGGGGGACAACCTGGCGGAATTGGCGGCCCTCGCCGAGACGGCTGGTGCGACTGTCGTCGATCGTTTCATTCAGAAGATGGTCCGGCCCACGCCGGGTACTTATATCGGCAGCGGCAAGGCAGAGATGCTGCGGGATCGGATTGTGCATTTCAACGCAGACGTGGCGATCTTCGACAACGATCTTTCGCCGGGGCAGATACGCGAACTGGAGAAGATCCTTAACGCCAAAGTGCTCGACCGCAGCGAACTGATCCTCGATATATTCGCCACACGGGCTCAAACCCGACAAGCGAAGCTTCAGGTCGAACTGGCGCAGCTTCAGTATACCTATCCGCGTCTGGCGCGGATGTGGTCTCACCTTGATACCGTCACCGGCGCGGCGGGCGCAGGCGCTGCAGGGGCCACCGGCGGCATCGGCACACGCGGTACCGGTGAAAAGCAGCTTGAAATCGACCGGCGGCTGGTCAGCAAGCGGATCACCGAACTGAAGCGCGAACTCGTCGAGATCGACGATCGCAAGAAGCGGGAGATCGCCAGCCGCAAGGATATGTTTAAAATCTGCCTGGTAGGCTACACGAACGCCGGCAAGAGCACCCTCATGAATGCACTGACCGACGCGGGCGTGTTTGTCGAGGACCGGCTGTTTGCTACGCTCGATACACGGACGCGAAAATGGACGATCGAGACGGGCGACGACGTGCTCCTGAGCGATACGGTAGGTTTTGTTAATCACCTGCCGCACCACCTTGTGGCGTCGTTCAAGGCGACCCTGGAAGAGACAACCAACGCCGACCTGCTGCTGCACGTCGTCGATGCGTCCAGTGAAAACCTGTTCGAGCAGATGGCCAGCGTGAAGGCGGTTCTCCAGCAGATCGGCTGCGGCAGAAAGGAAACGCTGGTGCTTCTCAATAAGGCCGACGTGATCCGCAGCCAGGCCATGGTCGAATCGGCCCAGACGATTCATCCGGAAGCGATCTGCATCTCCGCGCGGACGGGGATGAACCTGGACATCGTGGCGAAGCGTGTTTTGGCCCTGTACCGCGGCAAGGAGATCCATGTGCGGGTCGAGGGCAGCGCCGGCGACGGCCGGCTGCAAAGCTTTTTGCGTTCGCACGGCCGGATCGTGCGTGAGGAATATACCGACAGCAACGTTTTGCTCGAGGCGCAGCTCACCGCCGACGAGTTCACCGCGCTGAAGAAACTCGCCCCGGGGGCCGTCGAAGTCATGGAAGACTGAATGAGCCTGCGCGCAACGTTAAATACACTTGCGCCAACCGCCAAGTACGCCGCCGCGTACTTAGCGATCGCCTCTTCTGTGCATCTTACATTCATCACATGCCTTCACTGACCCCTATTCAATCCCTGGGGCCGTGGCGAAGTTCCGGTATGGGTACGGGCTTAATGGGAACAATATCCATCGGAAAACGTTTGCACATCAGGCCGGGGCTCCGTATAATGAGTACACTTACGATGATCTGAACTGTTTGACGGATGCCGATTGGCTTGTGGAAAGATCTATAAATAATGAGACCCGGTCCAAAACTGCTGTAAGGAGATGCGAATGGGAAGACATTACATTTTGGTTTCTGTCCTGAGTCTCGGCGTTTTGGTGGGCCACGGGTGCGTGAAGGAACCGCCATACAAGAAGGAACCTGTGTCGGATGTTGCCAAGACCAATGAAGTTCGAAAGGAGCTTGGGATACGGGAGGTCAAAGATGATTGGGAGTTCTGTGGGCACCGATTCGGAGAGGATACCTGGAAGTATGGAGCTTTTGAATGCAAGAAGGTCAAGCTGAATGAAGAACTTGATCGAATTCTGTGGGAACAGGATTATTATTATACTGGTGTTACTTGGACGGACATTGATGGTACGAACAGAGAATTTCTGGCTATCACTTACGACTATAACGAAGGAGTGTTTTTCGTTGTTTACAATGGGCAGCAGGCCAAGCTAGACGCACTCCAGAACAGACTTGCATCAACGTATTATGGGTTCATGGCTGAAACGAACGAAGAGACCTTAAGGATTGCAGATGAAATGCTGGCCGCGATAGGAAAATCACGCTTAGACTAATCATACGTGGCACCTTTGAGGGCCCATGTAATGAGTACGCTTACGGCAATCTGGGAACAGGCAGCCAGACTTTGAGCGACGACACAGTCAGCTTTGCTGTCGAGTCGGTCACGAACCGGTATACGGCCATCGGGGGCAGTTCGGTCACGCATGACATGCGGGGAATTTGACTGTCGACAAGGACGGCTCCAAGTACTCCTATGACTATGAGAACCGCGTGGTGAAGATCGAGGATTCGTCGAGCAATGACGTGGCCGAGTATGCCTGCGACGCCTTAGGCCGGCGGATTCGCATGGTCGACGAGTCGGGCGAGCCGTGGAAACGGGGGCTGACCCCTTTAGTTAATCCGGAGACTGTTGTGGTAACAAACGGTGGCATGTGGGAACGCTTTATGAAAACACCAAGCATTGAATGTCTTGACCTATTTGAAAGTGAGTATAAACAAAGCGGTGAATTAGGAGATTTGCGCAATCATAATATGGTGCTAATGGACATCGGTGAATGGCAAATAGCAAAGGTTAATTGTGAAATGATCATCGAAAAATCTGAACACACAATCGAAGATGATTTTATCAATTTGGGAATGATAGAATGGTTTCTTGAAAATACTTCATCTGCGATAAAGTTCTGGAAGGAGTCTATTAATACACAGTTTGCTGCTTGTCCGGGGGCACCCGATACTCCATTGATTTTATGGTATGCGGGGCAGCGGCTTGGTGATGAAAAACTTGTTAAACAATCGTTGAAGAAATTAAAGCGTTATTGGAAGGTAGAAGACTATAGAGAATTCAGTGGTTGGCGAGGGACCGCAACGATAGCTGGTTTTTTGCTGGACAAAGTGCCTGATGATGTATTCTTGTATGATTGGAAGGATGAGGAAAGGGGGTCTATTGAAGATCGACGACTATGCCGAGCAAATTTCTGGGCAGGCATGAAATGTTTGGAACAAGGCGACGAGACTGCGGCTGTCACTTATTTTAAGTGCGCATTTTCGGGCCCAAAGATAGCAATTCTCCAATATGAGTACTTTCTTGCAAAATGGGAATATGCAAATATGAGCCATGATTGGTCGGTATTCGGCCAGAATTAAAGGTACGCGGTAGCTTTTAGGGCCCGTATAACGAGTACACTTACGACGATCTGGAGCGTTTGACTGATGCCGATTATCTCGTCGATGGCGGCACGCCGGACCGGGAGGATTCTTTTGTGATGGACGGCCTCGGTGACAGGACAGGCAGCCAGACCTTGAGCGACGACGTGGTCAGCTTCACTGTCGAGTCGCTGACGAACCGGCACACGGCCATCGCGGGCAGTCCGGTCACGCATGATGACGTCGGCAAATTGAGGGACAAGTGCAGGTTTGTACGATCAGGAGAGTTACGTGGCGAAGGCGGAGAGGCGGAATACGGGGTCTGACCCTTTTAATTATTCTCGCTTAGACTAATCATACGTGGTACCTTTCATCGCCCATATAATGAGTACGCTTACGGCAATCTGGGAACAGGCAGGCAGACCTTGAGCGACGACGCAGTCAGCTTCAGTGTCGAATCGCTCACGAACCGGCACACGGCCATCGCGGGCAGTCCGGCCACGCATGATGACGTCGGCAAATTGAGGGACAAGTGCAGGTTTGTACGATCAGGAGAGTTACGTGGCGAAGGCGGAGAGGCGGAATACGGGGTCTGACCCTTTTAATTATTCCCCGGAGGCTCAATGAACAGAAAATACGTCAGCATTGTTTTGGCTGTCATAGCTGTAATCGGAGGACTGGTTTCATGGCAGTATTTTCGACAGACACCCGAGACTGCTATTGACAGGATAGAAGGGCAATGGGAGAAAATGCGCCAGGAGGCAGCAGTATCTCTAAGAGAAGCCTTGGCCACGGGACGTGCATGGGCGGACGTAGATCAAGCACGTTATGAGCGTGCAATTGAGCTATTGAGCCGTCCTGGTTATGATTGCGGAGTCGTACTGTATCACTGCATTATCTACCAGCATCCCGTCTATGGCCCGAGAATAGAGATACGTTTTGTTGACGAATGTGCAATAGTGGCACAACTTGGATTTCGTCCGTCTTCTGAAGCAAGCGGGTCGGATGGCGAGTTCCAAGCGCTACGCACGTATGGCAAAGTGGAGAAGAGACATGTGGGCATTTGTCTGTTGCGGCATCCTCTTGAAAAAGGAGCAGAATTAAGCCAACCTGAGTTGACACGTCACGCGACAGACGAACCGTACTACCTTCGCTTGCCAGATGCCTTGTTCGACGCCATAGTTTTTGGCGACGGCGATATCGTCTTAATCGATAAGAATGGCAACGTCGTGGATGCAATGCCCCTAACCAAAGTCGATAAACCATAGTCTACTGTTCGCGGTCTCCGTATAATGAGTACACCTATGACGATGTGGACCGTTTGACGGATGCCGATTAGCTTGTGGGTGGCGGCAGGCCGGGGCGGGAGGATTCTTTTGTGATGGACGGCCTCGGCAACAGGACAGGCAGGCAGACCTTGAGCGACGACACAGTCAGCTTCAGTGTCGAGTTGGTCACGAACCGGCACACGGCCATCGCGGGCAGTCCGGTCACGCGTGATGACGTCGGCAAATTGAGGGACAAGTGCAGGTTTGTACGATCAGGAGAGTTACGTGGCGAAGGCGGAGAGGCGGAATACGGGGTCTGACCCTTTTAATTATTCTCGGTGGGACGATGGCAAGGAAGTCTTCAACATGGAAGCCTGTTGCCCTGGCTGTGACACCCATCCGGACGAGTATTACAAAAATTGGCCGCAGAAGATCGACGATGAAGAAGTAGAGCTAAATCACCTGTTGCAATCGCTTACGGCCTCCGAGGAACTGGGCCTCTTCATCGAAACGCGAGGACACTGTCTCTACGATGCCGACCGCATCCCTGAAGCACAGATTATGTATGCCCATGCCTACAGGCTGATGCCTGCACAAGTCAGACTCGCCCACATGGACGTGGCACTGCGAGCCCAACATAGAAAGCTAAAGCAAGAGGTAAATGCTGAATAAAGAAAGGAATGTTGACCATGCGACACGCAAGAATGACCGTATTACTGATTTTTCTCGTCACGCTCTCGGCGTCATCCTACGGAATGTACGACACAAAGACAGGGAGATTCCTCCAACATGATCCTCTTGGATACAAAGATGGTCTCAGTATGTACGAATATGCGAGAAGCGCGCCGGCAAGTCATACAGACCCCTCTGGGACTTGTATAATTATCGGCGTGGAAACTTGTGTTCTCCCGCGGCCAATTCTTAACCCGATTGTCAGCCCAATTGTTACACCAAAACCAGTCGTCACACCCATACCGATAATGCCTCCGCCAGTAGTGGTTCCACCTGTGACAATAGCGCCACCGGGAACAGTTCCCATCGCAGAGCCTGTGCCTGTTCCGATAACGGAGCCTATTGTGCAACCCATTACGGAGCCTATTACACAGCCCATAGTTCATCCAATTGAGATTCCTATCGATAACCCGTCAAAGACATGCCATCGCCCAAACCCGCCCAAGAAGTGTTTGCCCTGTATTCCTCCAGTCGGCACGCTGGCCTTTAGAATTGACCTCGATCACTCGCACTATCCGTATGAGGGAAGTCACGTTCACTACTACAATATGAATCAGAGCCCGCCTCCGCTTGGCTGCCAGTGCTTCTGGCACCTGGTTGGGGTAAGTGGTGGCCCTATACCTTGGGGTGGTGTGCCCATAACAGAACCGGCCGGTGGTGGGATAGCGCCTTGATAAGCCAAGCCTCAAAGGAAAAGTCATGTTCTTCTATGCAGATGGTCAAGAGATACTCAAAGGTGATACAGTTGCGTTGGCATGGAGAGAATTGGGTGTTATCTACGGAACGGTCCAGGATGTATTCGCACCGGGTACTGAAGGTTCCAGAGATTATAATTGCTGGGAAACAGGCGGAGTGCTTATCGAAGAATCGGAACCCAAGAAAGCGTTTGGTTTGCTTCTCGAGGTTCCCGAGGATGGAAGATTGGATGAAGGTTACAAGCTTTTCAACAGGCGGGAGTAACTAAGAACGGTCAATATCTGTAATGCACCCCGACTTCGTAGTTGTGAAAAGTGAAGGGTTTAGCAGCAAAAAGACACTTCTTGGTAACTGTAGAAAAGCGGGATGATGTTGGGGCTACCATGCAAAGATTATCTCGGCAGGGTGCTTGTGTTTATGCGTAATCCTTTACCGCGTTTATAGCAGCGCCCAACCGTAAGTCCCTCTGGTTGGGTATTTTATTTGCAGTGACCATGGCGAATTGGAACGGGATAAAGCAAGTCCCCTTTTTCAATGGCTATGAACTTTTAAGAGAGCGTGCGCTGCCCGACTACGGCCAGGACGGTACTTTCAGGCGATTGGGCGGATTTGGCCGCGATGCCAGTCAAAGGTGAGTTTTTGTAGTTGGGTAGCGCACGGGTCGGGGCCCCAGAGGCCAAAATCCCCCCCCCGGCGAACAAATGCTCCCTATTTTGGCCTCTGCCCAAGGTTCTGCTCTCCAAAGTCGTTGCAGGCCGGGGTTTGGCATGCGACATCCGGAGAATGCGACAGCCCTGAGTAGTTTGGAGAAAATTTGTAGTTCCCGCGGGCACAAGGGCAGGGATACGTGATTTGCGTTGTTGTCGTGGGGAGATCGGGCCGATAATAAATGGTTGACAACCATTTTGATGGGGGTATGTTTGGGGTATGGGTTTTTGCGGTGCATTATCATTTTGGGCGCTGGGGGCGGCCGGGGCGGAGGCGAAGCGTCCGTTTGTAGGGACGGAGCTGATGGATCGGATCGTCGCGAATTACGAGCTGCTTGTCTGGACGTCGATCAGTCTTCTGGCGGTCGTTGTTCTTACGCTGGTGGTCCATTATCTTTTGTTTAAGATTCTGGGCCTGCTGGCGCGGCGGACCGAGGGCCGCACGGACGAGTCGTTCGTCGTACACCTGCGGGCGCCGATGCGATGGATCCTTGTGATTGCGGCGGTTCGTCTGGCGGCGCCGCTGACGATGCTGCCGCCTGCATTTCTGGATACGTTCAAGCATCTCTTTGCGCTGGCGATGATCGCGCTGGTTTCGTGGCTGATCATCCGGGCCATGCGGGTGCTGGATGATTTTGTGCTGGAGCGTTTCGACATTGGGGCCAGGGACAATCTCAGGGCCCGCAAGGTGCACACGCAGCTCAAGGTGCTGCGGCGCGTGGTGGCGATCGCCGTTCTGATTATTGCGCTGGGGACTGCGCTGATGACGTTTGACAAGGTCCGTCAGCTCGGCACAACGATTCTTGCGTCGGCGGGCTTGTTGGGGCTTGTCGTGGGCATGGCGGCGCAGAAGACGCTGAGCAATCTGATCGCCGGCCTGCAGATCGCTTTTACGCAGCCTATCCGCGTGGATGACGTGGTCATCGTGGAAGGTGAATGGGGGCGGATCGAGGAAATCACGCTCACCTACGTGGTGGTGCGTATCTGGGATTTGAGGCGTCTCATCGTGCCGATCACGTATTTCATCGAGCAGCCTTTCCAGAACTGGACGCGGACGTGCGCAGACATTCTTGCGACGGTGTTTATCTATGCCGATCACACGATACCTGTTGATGCGGTTCGTGCGGAGCTGCGGCGGCTGCTGGAGCTTTCGGAGCACTGGGACCGCAAGGTGTGCGTTTTACAGGTGACGAACACGACGGAGCGGACGGTGGAATTGCGGGCCCTGATGAGCACGGCCGACGCGTCGACGGCCTGGGAGCTGCGGTGCGAGATTCGCGAGAAGCTGGTGGCGTTCATTCGCGACACTTATCCGGAGTCGCTGCCGAAATTCCGCGCGGAGCTGGACAGGGCGGCGTCGGCCGGGGAATGAGGGCCCGGGTCGGTGGAGGTGCGGCGGAGTCTGAAAATCGGCGTGATATTTCACATCTGAGAGGCGGGTTTTGAGGTGATCCAGGGGTGTTTTCGGCCGGTCCGGCGGAAGATAGCGGAAAAACGCGGCTTGGGCGTTGCAATCGCGGAGTTTTCGGCTTTAATACGGCCATGTTCGAGAAGATTACTATTATCGGCGACGGCGCGATGGGCAGCGTGTGTGCAATGATGCTCTGCGAAAAAGGGCTCGACGTCACTTTGTGGGGGCATGACGCCGGGCAACTGGCCGAGATGGAGGCCCGGAGGGAGAATGTCAAGTTCCTGCCCGGCTATGCGCTGCCGGCGTCGCTGCGATTCGACTGTGACGACGGCAAGGCGATGCGGGGGGCCCAACTTCTGGTGTCGGCGGTTCCGTGCCAGTTCATGCGGCGTGTGTGGGGGCGTTTGAAGGAGTACGTGCCCGACGGCGTGCCGATTGTCAGCGTGGCCAAGGGCATCGAACACGGGACGCTGCTTCGGCCGTGCGAGATTCTTGCGGCGGTGGTGGGCGTCGAACGCGGGTATGCGGCGCTTTCAGGGCCGACCATTGCCGATGAGCTGGCGCAGGGGATGCCGGCGACGGCGATAGCGGCCAGCGCCGACGAGGACCTTGCCAGGGAGATTCAGGTTACGTTCAATGCGCCGACGTTTCGGGTGTACACCAACAGCGATATCGTGGGGGTCGAGTTGTGCGGTGCGCTGAAGAACGTTATCGCCATCGCCGCGGGCATCATTGACGGCATGGGTCTGGGAGACAACGCCAAGGCGGCCCTGCTGGCCCGAGGGCTTGCGGAGATCCAGCGTCTGGGGCTTGCGATGGGGGCTCACGAGCAGACGTTCGCGGGGCTCAGCGGTCTGGGCGATCTGGTGACGACGTGCATTTCGCCCAAGGGGCGCAACCGTTCGTTCGGTGAACGCATCGGGCGGGGCATGGGCGCCGCCGAAGCCGCGGCGGCGACACGAAGCGTCGTGGAGGGGGCGGCGACGTGCCAGGGGGTCATCGCGCTGGCCGAAAGGCATCGTGTGGAGATGCCTATTTCCAGCGCGATCGGCGAAATTTTGTCCGGCAGAAAGAACGTGCAGGAAGCCATCGAAAACCTCATGTCGAGACAGCTCAAGGCGGAGTAGCCGCGGCGAGCGGATTTTTTTTCGTAACAGGGGGGGCAGGGCAAACGCATTCTCCTCATAGCTTGCTGCGCAGGCAGGCCGGAAGGCCGAGCAAAACCGTTCGGGGCCCCAGTCAATCATGTCCATAACTGGACACCCGGAATAATGAAAAGTGCGTACCGCATGCTATTTTCAGAGCAGAGTGCAAAAATTCCCCCCCCGGCGAAAAGATGCTCCCAATTTTGGCCTCTGCCCAAACGGTTTTGCTCTCCAAAGTCGCCGCAGGTGCGCGTTTGGGCTGCGGACGTCCGGAGAATGCGACCGTCCTGGGCGACGGGCGCTGGCCGGGGTGGCGCGCGGCGCACTTTTTCATGCCTGTTCAATTCGCAATTGTCACCGCTTAAACATTATGGGACGAGGGGGTGTCCGCCGGTACGTCTTATTAATGAAAGCGGCGAATCAGCATGCGCTTCGGCGCGCTTTAGGCGTTGCGACGGAGATCGGCACTTTTGAATTGTGCTGAGGCGCCGGCGCTGCGCGGAGGGGGGCATCGGGCAAGTTGCCCGGAGTCGCGGTTTATTTTCGGACGGGCGCATCGGAGCAGGGGCATTCGTGGCGGCGGTTTGACCGGATAATCTTCTTTTCTTATGTTTTACGTACACTCATCCGTTGGCTGCGCCGGCGGCCGAGTAGGGTATGCACTAATGCCCGGGTGTTTTCCTGTCGACGACAGGGATAAGGAAAAGAGCAATCGTGTGATTGGGTCCAGAGTGAGACAAGAATCGCCTGAATGTGGCGGCTGGAGATGTATTAACACATGTTTGGTGCAATGACAACGAAGCTATGCCCGATCGGGGTCGATCTGGGAGGCACGTATCTGCGGATGGCGCAACTCGGTTGGACCGCCAAGAGTGTCTATCTTTACGCGGTGGGCTGCGAGAAGAAGCCGGATGACATAGAGAGCGGCAGCGCCGACTGGCAGCGCTGGGCGGCGAAGGCGACGCGGGACCTGGCGAAGAAGTGCGGGTTCAAGGGCCGGCGGATCGTGACGGCGCTTCCTTCGCAGGACGTTTTTATCGACGAGGTCCGGATGGCCCGGATGAGCGAGGACAAGACAGGCGAAGCGGTGATGGCCAAGGTGCGGCAGCGGCTTCCTTTCGACGGCGCCGATGCGATGGTCAAGCACGTGACGGTAGAGCCGGCGGGATCGAAAAACGGCGAGGTGGACGTGCTGGTGATGGCGGCGGCGCGTTTGAAGGTCGACCGGCACCTGGCGATTTACGAAAAGGCGGCGCTCGACATCCAGGTCATCAGCGTGTGGCCGTTCGCGATGGCCAACAGTTTCGTGGAGTTTTTCAGCCGTCGCCGGGACGAACAGGATAAGGTCGCGATGCTGATGGACGTGGCGACCGACAACACCAACATCGTCATCTGCAGGAACCGCGATCTTCTTTTTGCACGCGTCATTCCCATGGGTTTCCACCATTTGACCGGTGACGAAGCGATTGGGCGGCTGATCTCGGAGATCGACGCGTGCAGCCGTTATTTCGAGTCGACGTGCGGCGGGGCACGCATCGGGCGGCTGGTGTTTTTGTCGGGACAGCATACGGACCCGCGGCTGTGCGAAAAACTGGCGGAGATGGCGCGGCGCATGCAGATTCCGGCGCAGATCGGCGACGTGCTGGGTGCGGTGGAAGTGAGGCCGGCGTGCGCGTCCTTTATTGAGCGGCGCGACAGTCAGATCGACTGGTCGATAGCGTTCGGCCTGAGTTTGTCGGGGCTGAACCGGTGACGGTTAACCGAGGCGTAAATTAAGGCAGGTAAATCATGGCGAACATCGATTTTGTACCGAACGATTACATTCAGCAGCGCGAGTCGAATCGTGCGAATTTCATGTACCTGGTTCTGTTTGCGGTGCTGATGGGCGCGATCGCAGTGACGTTTTCGATTCTCAAGATGCGTCAGCGTGCGGTGCGCGGCGAATTGCTGGCGCTGACGCGGCAAATGAGCGCGGCGCAGGAGCAGATCGCCCAGTTGGAGGAGCTGAAGACCAAGAGCAAGACGATGATGAAGACGATGGTGATGACGGCGGAGCTTCTGGAGCCGGTGCCCCGCAGCGTGATCCTCGCCTCGCTGACGAACAATCTGCCGGCGGGCGTGAGTCTTCTGGAGGTCAGCGTCGCGGAGAAGGAGATGCAGGCGGCTGCGGCGGCCTCAACGGGCGGCACGCGCTACAAACCCGCCGCGTCCAAGACGCCCGCGGCGCCCGAGGCGCCCCGGAAGGAAGTGGATACGAATATCGAGATCAAGGGCATCGCGCCGAGCGACATCGAGGTGGCCACGTATATCGCGCAGTTGGGCGGCTCGCTTTTGCTGGACAGCGTCAGTCTTGTCGAGTCGAAAGAGCACAAGATCGAGGAGACGCGTTTTCGTGAATTCAAGCTTCAGACCCGGCTCAAGCGGGGCATGGTCCTTTCTAAGGAGGACATCCGGAACGTTCGCCAAGCGCGCGAGCAGGTTCTGTAAGAACGGTCGGCGACCGGCGGCAGCGGCCGGTTTTGCAAACACATTCGCAACAGGCGAATTCATTCGAACTGAAAGGCGTGATCATGACAAGCGGTTCACGAAAAGTCATCTTCTTCATATTGCTGCTGGCGCTGGTGTATGTGTCATACGCGTACATGATCAAGCCGGCGAATCAACACCTGGCGCAGGAAAAGGTCAAGGTGGAGCAGAAGCGGACCAAACTGCTGGAGCTGAACAAGGCGACGGCGGCGGCGAGCGACCTTCAGAATCAGTTGGATAAGGTGGAGGAGGCGATCACGGTATTCGAGAGCAAATTGCCCCCGGCCAGCGACATTCACAAGATCCTGGAGGATGTGACGAAGATCGCGCAGAAGCACGGGCTGATGCCCAAGACGATCCGGGCCCTGGACGCCAAGAACAACCGGGGTTATGTCGAGCAGCCTCTGAAGATGGAGCTGCACGGCAACTTCAACAGCTATTATGCGTTTCTTCTGGAAATGGAAAAGCTGGACCGCATCACGAAGATACGGGAACTTTCGCTGAAGAAGCAGAGCAAAACGGAAGGTCAGACGGAAGCGACGTTTATCGTGAGCATCTTCTTCCAGAACATCAGTGCCTGAACAATTCTCAAATCGAATACATGAACGGAGCACCACCATGCTGTCATTTATGAAAGACGGGCAGAACGAATCGAAACAGAGCGGCATGCAGGCCGCCGGTGACGCACGCAGCGGCGAGTCGCCCGCGGCGGGCGGCGACCAGGAATTCCTGACGACGGCGCATCACGGCAAGAACCTCAAACACAGTACGATCACGCTTGCGATACTTTTCACGGTGGGCGCGTTGTGCGTGTGGTTCATGATCAAGAAGACGACGCCGTCGGCCGCCAGCGCCGCCAGCAGCGCCGAGGAGGCGAAACTCGAAAGCGCCATCGCGCAGTTGACGGGCATCAAGACGGAGATGGACACGCACATGGGTGAAATCGTCGAGCGGTTCTACGAATTCTCGGAAATCGACCAGATCGGGGTCGGGGAACTGAAGAAGAATCCGTTTGCGCATCAACTGAGCATCGGCGATCTGAGCAACATGGATCCGGGTCATGAGCTGATGGCCCGCGAGGAAGTCAACCGCAAGTCGCGGGGGCTCGAGTTGTGGAGCATCATGGCGTCTGAGAAGAACGGATGCTGCATGATCAACGACAAGGTGCTGTACGTGGGCGACAGCATTAACGGTTTTACGGTGACGCAGATCACGCCACGGTTCGTGGAACTCAAATGCGATGGAATTGGCGTTATATTGAAGATGTCAGAATGAAACGACTGTTTGCAAGCAAGAAATCCGACACGGCCGGCGGCGGCGGCGTGGATATGAAGGGTGAAATCCCCCTGGCGCCGGGGCTGTGCAACCTGTATTCGCCGCAGATGTCGGACATAACCCACGTGCGCGACATGGTCGACGTGCTCGTGGAGATGGAGAAAATCACGGCGCAGCAGGCCGAGCAGATTCGCCGTCAGGAGACGACGAAGGCCGGCGGCGGCGTCGAAGGATTGCTGAAGAAAGCCGGGGCCACCGACGAGGACATGCTGGAGGCCAGGGCGACGCTGTGCGGTTTCGAGTTTCGGCGGATCACCGTCGACGCCGTGAACCGGCACGCCTTCGACAAGCTGGACGCCGGTTATATCCGCGGCAACCATATCATGCCCGTCGACGTGGTCAACGACGTGCTGGTGGCGGCGACGAGCGAACCGACGAACGTCTTCGCCATCGACGACGTCAAGCGGCAGACCCGTATGCCGGTGCAGGTGGTGGTCTGTCCTGAGAGCGACATCCTGGCGGTCTGCGAGGAATTCGACGACAAGACCGTGGGCTACAATGTCGACGACATCATGAACGACATGGCCGACGTGGAGGTTGTCAAGGATGTCGAGGAGGACCTCGGCGACCTGGAGCGGAGCGCCGCCGAGTCGCCGGTGATCAAGTATGTCAATTACCTGCTGACCAATGCGCTGCGCGAAGGCGCCAGCGACATTCATATCGAACCTAAAGAAAAGCACACCAAGATCCGCTACCGCATCGACGGGGTGCTGTTCGACACCATGCAGGCGCCCGCCAAGATGCATCCGGCCGTGGTGTCGCGTCTGAAGATCATGGCCAACCTAGACATCTCGGAGCGTCGGCTTCCGCAGGACGGCAAGATTTCGGCGATCATGGGCGGCCGCGGCGTCGATTTGCGCGTGTCGATCCTGCCGACGAGCCACGGTGAAAAGGTGGTGATTCGAATTTTGGACAGCCGGTCTATTATGATCGGGCTGGAAAACAGCGGAATGGAGCCGGACGTGCTCAAGGCGTTCGAGGACCAGATTGCGCTGCCGCACGGCATTCTTCTGGTGACGGGTCCCACGGGCAGCGGCAAGAGCACCACGCTTTATTCGGCGCTGGGTCAGATGGACGGCGAGACGCTGAACATCTCGACGGTGGAGGATCCGGTGGAATACAACCTGGAGAAGTGCAACCAGGTCCAGGCCAACGAGCGCATCGGACTGACGTTCGCCGCGGCGCTGCGGAGTCTGCTGCGGCAGGACCCCGACATTATCATGGTCGGCGAAATCCGCGACAACGAGACCGCGCGTATCGCCGTGCAGGCGGCCCTGACGGGGCACCTGGTGCTGAGCACCCTGCATACCAACGACGCACCCAGCAGCGTCTCGCGGCTGGTCAACATCGGGATCGAACCCTATTTGATCGCGGCGTCGCTGAACGGGATTCTGGCTCAGCGGCTGGTGCGGCGCATCTGCGACAACTGCAAAGAGCCGTTCAAAGTGCCCGAGAACATGCGCAAATACGTGCAGCATGCGGGCATTGCTCCGAAAGAACTGGTGCACGGCGCCGGATGCGATCAGTGCCGGGGCAGCGGCTATGCGGGCCGGGCGGGCATTTTCGAGCTGCTGATCATCGACGATGAATTCCGCGACATCATCAACAAGGATACCTCGGTCAACAGCATGCGGGCGGCCTTCGCCAGGAGCGGGCGGGCGATGCTGTTCGACGACGGCATGAAGAAGGTGCAGCGCGGCGTGACCACCATCGAAGAGGTCCTGCGTGTGACCCAGGTGTACGGTCAGAACGAAGATGAAGCCTTCGATGAAAACGTCAGCGCGTTTCAGGCGACGGTCAAACCGGCGGCGGCAGGGCGCGGCAAGACGCGGGCCAAGAGCAAGGAGAATGCATCCGGATCGCGGGCCGCGCGGTCGACGAGCGCCCGGGCGGCTTGCCGGAGCGACGCCGCCGCGCCGGACGACGCCAAGAGCCTGATACTGGTGCTCGACGAAGATGCGAGCTGATCGTTAACTATCCCGACGCGAGGCGGGCGAAACCCAAGAACAGATTAAGTGGACAGGTTCAGGTGGATTTATGATCAATGTGAAGAAGATGCTGGCTGCGGCCATCGAACATGGGGCCAGCGACGTACACATCAACGTCGCCATGCCGCCGATCATGCGCATCAATACGGAGCTGATCGTGATGGACCTGCCGCCCGTCAACAACGAAGACGGCAAGCAGATGGTTCTGAGCATGATCGGCGAAGAGAAACTGAAGCGGTTCGAGGCGGACCGTGACATCGATTTCTCGACGCGTATCGACGACGGCAGCCGTTTTCGCGTCAACGCCCATTATCAGCGTGATTCGATCGCGATCAGCTTTCGCGTGATCTCCAACCAGATTCCGGAACTGGCGAACCTGCACCTTCCGCCGATCGTCAAGGAACTGACCGATCTGCCGCGCGGCCTGGTGCTGGTGACTGGGCATACGGGCTCGGGCAAGAGCACGACCCTGGCGTCGATGATCGGGGCGATCAATCAGACATATAAAAAGCGTATCATTACGCTGGAAGATCCCGTCGAGTATGCGCTGGAAAACAATATGTGCATGATCGAACAGCGGGAGATCGGGGCCGACTGCAGTAATTTCGCGTCGGGCCTCAAACACGTGCTGCGTCAGGACCCGGATATTATCCTGGTGGGTGAAATGCGCGATCTGGAAACGACCAGTTCGACGATCACCGCGGCCGAGACCGGTCACCTGGTGCTGTCGACCCTGCACACGGTCAATGCATCCCAGACGGTCGAGCGTATCATCGATATTTATCCCGCGACGCAGCAGAATCAGATCCGCGCCATGCTGTCGAACACGCTGCAGGCGGTGATCTCGCAGACGCTGTTTCGCCGGGTGGACAAGCCGGGCATGGTGCCTTGCACGGAGATCCTGCTGTGTACGTCGGCGGTGCGAAACTGCATTCGTGAAAACCGGGTGTACGAGATTCCTAACGTGATCGAGACCTCGCGTCGGATGGGCATGCAGAGCATGGACCACAGCATCGCCGACATGTACTTCCAGGGGTTCATCGAGCGCGACGAGGCGATCATGCGGTCCAGCAATCCGGCAAAGATGGACAAGATGCTCACGCCTGAGAACAAGGCGAAAGTGAAAGCCAAACCGCAGGCGTCATTGGTCAGTTAAATCCGAGGTAATGATGGCAAAAATGTTCGAACAAGCAACGGATCGCGCCGGCGGCGCCTCGCGATTCAGGTCGTCCACGGGGGTAGAAGCGGGCCAGGGTCAGGCGCAAAGCGTATTGAATCTGCGTTTCGAGGCCGGCCCGAGCCGTAAGGACATTCTGCACTTCACCAATCAGCTTGCGGTCATGATCAAGGCGGGCATCAGCCTTCAGGATTCGCTTGAATCGATCGCGATGAACGTGAAGAAGGAGAAATTCCGCACGATCATTCTCGACCTCAAGACGCGGATCGAAGCGGGTGAGAGTTTTTCGCAGGCGCTCGGCGAGCACCGCGACATATTCAGCAATCTGTATATCAACATGGTGGCGGCGGCGGAGATTTCCGGTTCGCTGAGCGGCATGCTGAACCAGTTGGCCGGCTACCTGGACCAGGAGGCCGAGACGCGTTCTCAGGTGGTCGGTGCGATGGTGTACCCGGCGATCATTATGCTCATGGCGGTGACGACGACCTTGTTTCTGCTGGTCTTCGTGCTGCCCCGTTTTCTGGCGATCTTTGCCGGCAAGGAACACCTGCTGCCGGGTCCCACCAAGATGATTATGGCGCTCAGTGCGTTTATGCGCGGCTACTGGTTCATCCTGCTGCCGGCGGTCGTGGGGCTGGCGTGGCTGGCCTGGTTTCTTACGCGCAGCGGCGCCGGGCAGCTTTGGTGGCACAAGACCAAACTGCGGATTCCGCTGCTGAGCACGCTTTGCCGCAGTCTGTATATCACCCGCAGCATGCATACGATGGGCGTGTTGACCAATGCGGGCGTGCCGATCCTGGACACGATCATGATTACCTCGCAGATCAGCGGCAACGTGCTGTTCGAGAACATGTGGAAGGGCGTGCACGAAGCGGTGCGGCAGGGCAAGAAGATCGCCTCCAGCCTGTATTCCTACGACCTGATGCCCGGCAGCGCCGTGCAGATGATTCAGAGCGGCGAGGAATCGGGCACGCTGAGCGAGGTGCTGCGCGACATCAGCGCGTTTTATGAACGGGAATTGAAGACGGTGATCAAGATGGTGACGTCGATGATCGAGCCTATTATGATTGTTCTGATGGGTATCATGGTCGGTTTCATCGCCATGAGCGTGATTCTGCCCATCTTCAGAATGTCTTCGCTCGTCACGTCGTAACCTGTGGGGGATCCTATGATAATGCAATGCGGAAAACAGGACGGCGGCCGGGCGGGTTTCAGCCTGATTGAGGTGCTTGTGGCGGTGGTGATTGTGGGCATCGCGATCACCTCGCTGCTGGCGGCCAACGGGGCCTTCACGCAGGTCAACGGTGCGGGCATCGATCTGTCGACGGCGGAGTTTCTGATCGAACAGTTCCGGGAAATGACCGCCATGCTGCCTGTGGTCGATCCGCAGACCGGTAAGACCACGTTTGGGCCGGAGTCGGGGGAAACGACGCTGGCCGCCTGGGACGATCTGGACGACTTCGACAATGCGGCGATCTGTCCGCCGGTGGACGTGTCGCGCACACCGCTGACGGAGTTTGCTTCGTTTACGCAGCAGGTCAGGGTGGAAAACGTCAGTGCCGCCAGTCTGGACACGGTGGTGGCCGATCACGGCAGCGACTTCGTGCGGATCACGGTGACGATCCTTCAGAACAATACGGCGATCAGTTCAGCAAGCTGGATCCGGGCGCGGTACTGAGCGCCCAGGGAGGGATAAAAATGCGTGGCATACGATGCAAATGCAGCGGCTTTACACTGGTCGAGATCATGATTGCGATGGTCCTGCTGGCTATACTGATGGCGGCCGTCGGGGCGGCGGTGCATGCCTCGATGATGAACTTTCGCGAAAATGACGAGATGTTCAAAGCGATCAGCACGGGGCGGCAGGCCCTGATGCGGATAACGACGGACCTGCGGACCTGTTCGGCTACCTTGTCGTCCGACCCCGCGGGGCGGTGCACCATCGATCTGGACGGCGATCCCGATGATGATGAGGCCGTTGCCGGCTGGGATATCGCCTATCAACTGGACGATGCGACCAACACGCTGAATTTGATTATTGATCCCGACGGTGCAGCCGAATCCCACGTGCTGTGCCGTAATGTCACGGCGCTGACGTTTACTCGCGTGCCCGCGACGGGCAAGGCCCGGAACGTGCGGGTATCCATGACGGTTACCGTTGGCAATCATGCGCAGACGGTCTCCTCGGCGGCGGTGATTCGGCGAAATTTGTGAACAGGGCGGCCCTCGTGCGGCGCGGCAGGGGGCGCCTTACAGCGACTCGTCAATCAGTTCGCAGATGATGTGATAGGCCAGGACGTGTATCTCCTGGGCCGCGGCCGTCGTGGGGGCGTCCACGGCGAGGCACACATCCGCCATTTCCTCCAGCGGTGTACCTGCACGTCCCGTGAAGGCCAGCACCCTGGCGCCCTTGCGCCTGGCGGCACGTGCGGCGGCAAGGACGTTCTTCGACGTGCCGCTCGTGGAAAACGCCCACAGGAGATCGCCGGACCCGGCGAGCGCCTCGACCTGCCTTGCGAACACCTCCTCGAACGTGAAATCATTGCCGATGCACGTCAGCACGCTGGTGTCGGCGGTAAGGGCGACAGCGGGCAGGGGCCGACGGTTTTTTCGGAAGCGGCCGACGAACTCGCCGGCGAGGTGCTGGGCGTCGGCCGCGGAACCGCCGTTGCCGCAGAGAAACACGCATGCCCCGCTTTTAAAACACTCGCCGATCAGTCGGGCGGCGTCTATCACGGTCTGGATGCCATGTTCGTTGAACTCCGAGACAAGGCGCTGATGGACGGATATGATCTTTTCTATTCTTTCCCGCATGTCGGCGTTTTCCTGTTTTGCCCGGGGTCTTATGTCGCTCTTGAGGGGCCGCGCCGGCGGCGTCTGGGCGGGCCCTTTCTCGCAGATCGGCCTTGCTGCGGCGCGGATCTGCCGGAGCTTCGGTCGAAGTCCGGAGGCTGGCCGCGCCAGACCGGCTCCACGTGGTTGACTTTCAGAATGTGCTTGAGTTCGCGGAGGTTGCCGGACGTGAGAAACGTCATCGCAAATCCTTTGCGGCCCATGCGGGCGGTGCGGCCCGTGCGGTGGGTATAGGCCTCGGCGTGCGTGGGAAAATCGTAATTGATTACGTGGGTGACATGGCTGAAATCGAGGCCGCGGCTGGCGACGTCGGTTGCGACCATGAGCCGAATGTCCATTTTGCGGAAGCGGTTGAACAGGCTGGTGCGGCGCGATTGTTCGAGGCCGCCGTGAATACTCTCGACCGATTTGAACTCCTTGCGCAACTGGTCGTTTAGCTTTTCGACATTGCGCCGCGAGTTGCAGAAGATGATCGCCTGCTTGACTTCATCTTCCCGCAGGTAGTCGACGAGCGCTTCGAATCGCTGATGCCCCTTGACCAACTGGAACTGATGTTCCAGGCTCTGCGGGGCGACCTGGCTGAGGTTGAGTTCGATCGTGACGGGGTCCTTGAGGTGCCTGGCGGCCAGCCTCTTGATCTCGGGCGGCATCGTCGCCGAGAACAGCAGCGTCTGGTGCTCGTGCACCAGACACGAGATGACGAATTCCACGTCGTCGATGAATCCCATGTTGAGCATCTCGTCGGCTTCGTCGAGGACGAACGTGCGCACCTCCGAAAGCCGCAGGGGGGTATTGTACAGCATGTCGATGAGCCGGCCGGGCGTGGCCACGAGGATGTGGACGCCGTGCGCCAGCTTGCTCTTCTGGATGTCCATGGAGTAGCCGCCGTAGACGGCAAACGCGGCGATCTCCGTCTTGCGGGCGATACTTGCTATTTCGCGGACGTACTGGAGGGCAAGCTCCCGCGTCGGCACCAGCACGAGCACCTGTATCTCCCTGAGCGCCGGATCGACGTTTTGAACGAGCGGCACGCCGCACGCGGCCGTTTTGCCGGAGCCGGTTTCCGCCATGGCGATCATGTCGCGCCCGCTCAGGATGTAAGCGAACGTCTGCTGCTGGATCGGGGTCAATTCCGTATACCCGATCTCCTTTAGACCGGCTAACAATTCGGGTTTGAGATTCAGGTCCGCAAACTTCATCGGGCCGGATTGCTCTGCCTCTGCATTCACATGCTTCCTTCCAAAACAATGAATTATACGCGTTTGGACCGGTCTGGCAAGTTTATTCCAGCGGCGACCGGGCGGCAACGCGTGCCCCTCGTGTTTCGGCCGACCGTTCGGCCTACTTGAACCTGAGCGTCAGGCAGGGTCCCGGCAGGAGGATCTCGATGCCGTGATGCTCGGTATCCGAGAGGACGGTAAGCACGTTGTTGCTACCCTGCAGGGTGGCGGGGGCGATTTGAATGTCCGTATATACCACGTCGTGAATGCTCCGCCCGGAGAGGATGCTGCAGGGATGGCCGTTGATTTGGAACGGCCGGGAAACCTTGCCCGCGCCGCCGTCCCAGACCTTCACCTGCAGTCGGGCGCTGGCTACATTGGAGATGTCGGCGGGCAGTTTGATGACGGCGGTTTTCTGCTGGGACGCCCGCGACCAGAAGGGGGCGGGCAGGGGGTCACACTTGAACATTTTCACGAGCGGGCGGCTCGACGGAAATGTCAGGCCGTCGACGGTTGCGGTCTCATAGTGCAATCCGTCTTGCAGCGTCACTATGGCCTTGACCGCCATGGGGATTGTTTGCGAGGGAATCATGCTTGTATCCCACGTGACCCGGTACGGCGGCGTAACGGCCGTGCCGACATGGTTGACGGGCTGTCTGTCGAAGGTAAAGCCGTGCCAGTCGTTCTCGATGAGGTCGCCATCGTCGTCGAACCCTTCATAGCGAGCGATGTAGTCGACGCGGACGACGCCGGCGGCGGGTTTTGGTATGCCCTCCAGGGACAGTGCTGTTTGATCGGCGATGGCGCCGGGGGCTGACGATAATCTGACCGCGGGTGCAAATGTGCCGAGGTTGCGGGCGGCGATTTGAGGGTGTTCCGGCGCCAGTCGGCACCGTACGGCGGCGTTGTCGATGATGAAGTGACCCCAGAAGCTCTCGCCCCGGTCGCAGGCGAATTGAAAGGCGTTGACGCCCCGGACGAGATGCGAGATTTTCAGATCGACGGCCGGGTAGGAATAGGTGCAGTGGTTCTGGTCGGTGCCGAAGGCATTCACCGGGTACGGACCTCTGCCGTTGAGGAAGAATTGCTTGTTCGTCGTGTGGGGATGTCCGCCCCACATTTCGAGGTACAGGCAGGCCTCGGTGATGGAAAACAAGTCATCGTCGACGTGAATGAGCATGAGGCCGTTGGCGCGCGCCTCGGGCCGCTTGCCGAAAGTCGGGTGCAGGCTCAGTTCGGGGTCGTTCACTCGCCACCGGCCGTCGGTGTGATTGCTGACCGCCTTGTCGAAGTCGGCCCAGTACTCCTTGAAAAAATGCCCCTGTCCGGCGGCACTCGCACAAAAGGCCGTCAGGAGGATCGCCAATGCCTGCAAGTTCATCATATTTGCCTCCCGAAAGTGCTGTCGTGACTGCACCTGAAAAAGGATAGTATAACTACAGTCTGGACGGTGTTCTCCAAGAAAATACTGCACTTGCCTGCAAAAGGCAAGGAGCGGATTGTCCGCGGCAGGGCAAACGCATTCTCCTCATAACTCGCTGGGCAGGCGGCGCCGCCAGGACCGAGCAAAACCGGTCGGGGCCTCAGATGCCAAAATCCCCCCCCGGCGAAAAAGATGCTCCCGATTTTAGCTTCTGCCCAACCGGTTTTGCTCTCCATTGTCGCCGCAGGTTGGGTTTTAGGAAGCGGACATCAGGAGAATGCAGGCGCCCTGGCAACAACGGCTTTTCTCTTGAAATTCGAGACCCTCAAGGGTACAATATGTGTTTCCAAAACGCTACCGGTTTCAGGAGACGGCAGGATGAAAATCAGACCATGTGCTTCATATGTTCTTTTGTCGGTGGCGTTCACGCTTGCCTCAACAAACAGGGCCGCTGCGGCAGTCATGGCGTTCTGGGATTTCGGCTCTGAAACCGTGTACACCGAAGAGCCCCTTATCGATCACACCGGCGGGGCCACGATCCTCCTCCAGGGAGGCGTGAAAGACTTCGACGGAAAGAACGGCGTTTCCTACATCGACGCCGACGGCGGCAGTCATCTCGCGGGCAAGGCCGCGGCATGGGACA
Source organism: Phycisphaerae bacterium (assembly GCA_014859965.1). Classification (GTDB taxonomy): domain Bacteria; phylum Planctomycetota; class Phycisphaerae; order Sedimentisphaerales; family Anaerohalosphaeraceae; genus JACZKQ01. Next base: position 35,131 of record JACZKQ010000083.1, on the reverse strand, counting down.
ACGTCAACTCGGAATCCGAACTGATTATCACCGTCAATACCTCCGGGTGGCGCGACATGATTCTGCGATGGGATTACTCCTCTGAAAATACTATTGGCGACCTCGGCCCGGCCAGCTTTGACCTGCACTATAGAATTGGGCCGACAGGCACTTGGGTCAGACTGCTTAACAATGAGCCGTTCATACGGGACGGCCTTTGGCACAGCTTTGCATATACGAACACTGTATTGCTTAACCAGATCGAAAACAATCCTTTCGTACAGTTCCGGTTGAGTGATCTTTCGGCTGGCGACGAGTCGGGAGGTGATTTCAAGATCGATAACGTGGAATTGACCGGCGCCCCGATCCCCGGTTCTATCGCTTTGCTGTGGCCGAACGGCGGCGAAAATCTTATGACCGGCAACATCTTCGATATTCAGTGGCAAACCACCGGAACAGTAGTCCAGGTTAAGCTGGAGTATTCGCTCGATGGCGGCGCCCAGTGGGCCCAAATCGCTACTGTCCCCAACATCGGCGGACATTACGGATGGGAGATCCCCGACGCCAATTCGCTGGACTGCCTCGTCCGGGCAAGCAACCTTATCCATCCGCAGGTGTTCGATATCAGTGACGCCCCATTCCGTATTTTCCGCTGCCTGCTGAACTTCGACCTGAACGGCGACTGTTATGTCGACCTTCGAGATCTGGCGCTGCTGGCGAGCGAATGGCTCCTTTGCGGCGACGTACTGGACCCGCGGTGTCTATAGCAATGTCAGCCTCATGCGTCCGCTCTGCTCGGCCGTGACCCGGTACGCGGCCGCAGATCCACCGCCCCCGGTTTTTCGATTTCCGTAACAATTCCGCCGTGGCGGAAAACCGTCACTGTCCCAGTCGATGCGCTGACGGTAATGGCGATCGAATCGGTCACCGCTGTGATCGCCGCCGCCGCATGATGTCGGGCCCCCAAACCGCGAGGCAAATCGTATTCCTGCTGACTCGCCGTCTTCAGGTAGGCCCCGCATGTTTCGATCACGCCTTTGCCGGAGATAATGAATGCGCCGTCCAGCGTCGACATTTCCTTGACGGTCTCCTCGAGCTGGGGATCGAGGATGTTCCGTTCTTCGTCGGAATAGCCGCGAAAAGGATTGAGAATCAGTTGGCGTGTCAAGGGCCGCACGCGTTCGGTATCGCCAACGACAAAAAGCGCGCCCACGTGCCGTCCCTCGCGGCCCTCCTGCCCAAGTTCCGAAGCGATCTCAACCAGGCGTTCGACGACTTCGGCGCGAATTTCCGCCGGCAGTTCCGGCTCGGTATTGCCGCTCATGTACATCTCGTGCTCCCGGCCGATCTCGGTGACAATAAGCGTATCGAGGCTCTTGCTGGCCGCGATGCCCGAAAGAAAGACCACGGTGTCCCCGCGGTCGACGATTCCCCGCGACAACGCCAGAAACAGCGCGACCTTGACCTGGCCCATGCGCGTCAGCGGCACATTAGGAACGTGAAGCACCCGGCGACCCATCGCATTCTGCGCCTCGTCTTCTTCCGCCGTCTTGGTGATATAGTGCACCTTCGATTCGAACTCGGGTCCGACCGGCAGTCCCGCCGCATCGATCGCATCGGCGTAAACGAAGATCGCCGCAGCCTGGCATGACCCGGCAATGGCCTCGACGTGTGCCAGCAGGCTTTGGGTGACGCCTCGCGCCCGCGCCTGGCCCTTATCCGTGCGGCTTTCAATGTTCTGTTCGTTGTCCATATAAGTTCCTTCCGCTTCACCTATACGTCGGCGACGCACACATGTATCCTTTAACCTGGCTTCGGGTGATTTGATTGAAAGTTTCTGCACCGTGTGGTATAAAGCGTTTTGGCGTCGGCGGACTAAAGACAACAGTTTTCCATGGGCCCTGCCGGGCGCGGCACAATGACTATGATGGGATGGTGTGCTGATGGCGAATACGCATGAAATCAAGGCGGTGATTTTCGACCTCGGACGCGTCATCGTCGATGTCGACGTCGGCAAGCTCGCGTCCTTCGTCTCTGCGACTCCGTCTCAGGCCGACATTGATCAGGTCATCATGGACGTCCTCGGTGACGAACTGATGCTGCAATTCAACACGGGCAAAGTCGGCCCCGAGGAATTCCACCGCGGCATCATCCGGCGCTTCGATCTCACTCTCACATTCGACGAGTTCGCCACCCTTTGGTGCGGCATCTTCTCGCCGATTTCCGGAATGCCCGAACTCATCCGCCGGCTCCAGGGCCGCTTCAATCTGGGCCTGCTGTCCGATACCGATCCGCTTCACTGGAATTATCTGCGAAAGAACAACCCCATCCTGGAGGCGTTCAAACGCCCCACCCTCAGTTTCCAAATCGGCCTTACCAAACCCGATCCGGCGATCTTTCGAGCCGCCGCCCGCAACGCGGACACGCTGCCCGAGGCTTGCCTTTATATTGACGACCTGCCCGCAAACGCTGCGGGCGCCGCCGCCGCCGGCATGCAGTCCATCGTCTTCAAAGGCCCTGCAGACCTTCGAATGCAGCTCATTGATAAGGGGCTCATCGAGGATTAGCCGACGATCTTCCGGACGGGCGGATTGATCCTCCCGCATGCACCATTTCGCAGGCCCCGCTGACTGGCCGTTGAAGGGCGCACCTCGGCAGGCTATAATCTCTGCATGAGACCACGCATTCTACTGGTAAACCCGCCGATTTACGACTTCTCGGCATACGATTTCTGGCTGAAGCCACTCGGGCTGCTTGGCGTTGCCGGGCCGCTGTCGCCCCATGCCGACGTGACCCTGTTTGACTACCTCGACCGGCTCCATCCCGCGGCTGCAACCGTTAAACCGTCCGCGGACCGTTGGGGCAGAGGCCACTTTCTTTCGCAGAAAATGCCCAGGCCTCCACAGTTCGCCCACATTCCCCGCATCTGGCGCAGATTCGGTCTGCCTCGGCCGATGTTTGAGGATTTTCTCCGGGCCAACCCACCTTTCGACGTCGCCCTTATCCAGACGGTGATGACCTATTGGTATCCCGGCGTCGCGGAAGTCATCGAAGACCTCCGCCGCCGCAACCCGAACACGCAAATTGTTCTTGGCGGTTTCTATGCCCAGGCGTGCCCCGAGCATGCCGGCTCTCTGGGCGCCGATCTGGTGGTGTCCGCCCCCGATCCGGCCCCGCTGTATGACACGCTGCGGATTTACCCCGATCAGACGGTCTACCACCCGCCTCTCTGGTCGGCCTATGACCGACTGGAGACGGCGGCGATGAAACTGACAGTGGGCTGTCCGCTGAAATGCACCTATTGCTGGGCCGGCCAACACGGCCCGCCTTTTGTTGCCCGGCCGCTGGAACACTGCATTGCCGATCTCGACCTGCTGCTGGCCCGAGGCGTCCGCGACATCGCCTTCTATGACGATGCGCTGTTGTGCCGGCCGGACGAGGTGTTTGTCCCCTTCCTCCGCCACGTCATCGACAGCGGCCTGCGTGTCAATTTCCACACGCCCAATGCCCTCCATGCGCGCTACATAACCCCCGAGATAGCTGGTCTCATGGTCGCCGCGGGCTTTAAAACCTTCTACATTGGTTTTGAAAGCACCTCGGAGGATTTCCACAAGAAGACCGGCGCAAAGGTCGTCAGCCGACAACTCGAATCCGCCGTGCGCTCGCTGCTGGATGCCGGGGCCCACCGCCGCGGCATAACCGCTTATCTCATTCTCGGACACCCCCGCTCGGACCTCGACCAACTCGTCGAGTCCATGCACTATGTCAATAAACTGGGGATTTGTATTGCTCTCTCGGACTTTTCTCCCATCCCCGGCACGCCTGACGGCGAAGCCTGCCGCCGCTGGGTCGACCTCGACGAGCCGCTCAACCACAACAAGACCGCCTTCCCCACCGCCTTCCTCGGCTTCGAAAGGTCAAACCAAATCAAAGACCTCGGTCGGCAGCTCAACCGCTCTGTAAAGACAGCTTCCGACCCAGGCTGACAAGTCCCGGTGGCGGGTGCAGCGCACCACCGCAGCGCCGCTTCAATCGTTTTTGCCGTACAGCCAATCGGCATCGACGAGCCCGTAATTCACAAGCTCCTCGTCGGCAAAGTACAGCGGTATTTCATAGGCCGCCGATTCCGGCGAATCCGACCCGTGGATCAAATTGTATCCCCGCGAACAACTGAAGTCCCCGCGAATGGTGCCCGGCTCTGCGTTGTAGCCGAACGTCGCCCCCATCATCTTTCGGGCCATGTCGATCACGCCGTCGGCCTCCCATACCATCGCCAGAACCGGCGAAGAGGCCAGGTATTTTACTACTCCCTCGAAAAACGGCTTGCCCTCATGCACTGCGTAGTGCCGGCGGGCCGTCGCTTCGCTGACCTGCAGAAACTTCGCGGCCGCCAGCTTGAAGCCCTTGCGCTCGAACCGCGAGATAATCTCGCCCATCATGTGCCTTTGCACGCCGTCCGGCTTTATAATGATCAATGTGCGTTCCGCCATCGGCTCCCTCGCATATGCGCCTGTTTGCCTGTAAAAAATGCCGGACATGAGAGCGCGTCTCATGTCCGGCACAGTTTTCGTTTATAACTGACTATGCGCCCTTGGGCACAATGAAAATCTCGACGCGGCGATTGGCCGCATTGCCCTTGTTGTTCGCCGCATTCGGCGCCACCGGCCGGTATTCTCCAAAACCCCGCACGCTGACCCGCGTCGACTCCACGCCATTTTGCGACATCAGGTTCAGAACCGAAATCGCCCGGTGAACCGACAGATGCCAGTTCGTCGGATGCGCGGCCCGCGTCTCCGGTTTGCCGATCGGCACGTCATCGGTATGCCCCGCGATGATCGCATCGAACTCTTTTGCCTGCGTGCTCTTCATAATATTGGCCAGCGCCTGGATCGACGAGACGGCGCCCGCGGCCACCTTGTCGCTGCCCAATTCAAACAGCAGGTCGCTCTTGAATTTGAGCATTCCCGTCTCTTCATCGAATGTGACCAGAGGGCTGTCCTTTGCGAAGTCCTGGAGCATCACGCTCAGCTCCATCGGCAGCTTCACGCCGGTTTTAAGCAGTTGACCCTGAAGCTTCGCAACGAGTGCATTCTTCTCGGCAATCATCGCCTCAAGCGCCGCGATCTCCTCGGCCTTGGAGCCGATGTTCACATTGCTTTGGCTCTTCAGCGTCGTCAGTTGTTTTGTACACTGATCCAGAGAAACCTGCGCGGCGTTCAACTCGGCCTGCAAGTCGGAAATCGTTTTCTGCTGGAATCGATTCTGAGCCTTCAGATCCTCAAACTGCTCCTGAGACACGCAGCCCGAGCCTGCCATGATCACGACCGATAATAACGCGATGAGTGAAATGCGTGCGTACTTCATTGCCATTCCTTTCCATGTATGACATTCCCTGCCAGAGAGCGAACTCCACCGGGTTTTTCGCTCTCTCGGATAATGTCGGCTATTGCTCGTTTTTCACGTAAATAAATAGCCGACGCCGTTGCGCCGGACTCACTTCTTTTTTGCCTTCTTGCCGCCCGACATGCCCGACACGGCGACCACCAGCAGCGTCAGCACCGACAGCACAATAACGATGTACCAGATCAGTCCAATGCCGTAAAACTCTTTGGCCGCGACTCCCTTTAAAATGCCGGGGACCACGTTTCGCGATCCCGCAAACACAACGATCGCGGCATAAATCACCGTTATCAACGGCAGGAACATCGCTGCGCCGTAAGCGCCAGCGCCATCGTCCGTCGCGACGGTTGCCTGGTACGCCTGCGCCGAAACCACGGGTGCCTGCGGCAGGGGTTCGGCCGCCACCGGCGCCACACCGTCCACAGAGCTTTGGCTCTCTTCGAAGATCTTATCGGCTTCCTCCGCAACGTCGTCCTGGAGATCCATTCCTTCAGGAGCCCCATCCACCGCGGCCGGCAGAATGTCATCCAACACCGCACCCAGAGAGGTGTCGTCGGCCTGCAGCGACAGGTCCAAAAGACCCGAACCGCTGCCGACGCTTTCCAGATTGCTGTCGGCGTCCAGATCGCCGAGATCGCCGAGGTCACCCAGTTCATCCTCGTCAAAGCCGCCGAGGGCCTGCGTCTCAGCCTTGGTGTCTTCGGTCAACTTGTATTCGTCGTCTGTTTCTCCCAGAACATTGATCCCCGCGCTGCCCACGTTTGTGTCGGCATTGGTCAAATCGCCCATGCCGCTGAGCCCGAAGCCGGCGCTCATGTCCGCCCCCTTCTGGGGCGGCGTGCCCGCGCCGCTGTCCAGCGAGATTTCGCCTGTCTCATCCAGAACCAGTTCGATCTCCGACCCTGAAATGTCCATTTCAGCATGCTGCGCAGCAATCGTGTCGATTTCATCCATCTTGAACACGACCTTCGCGCCATCTCGATACTCGTGCAGCTTACCCCCCTTGACCATCTCCCTGATCACGGCTTCGCTCTTGCCGAGCTTCTTCATAACGTCCTGCAAACTGTAATACATTCCAGCCATGACGATCTTCCTAATACTTACAAATCTGACAGTTTAGGTCCGGAGAACAGAAGGCTTTTTCCATCGCCACAGGCGCGGACAATGTACCTCGCGCCGCAATCAATCATTATACATCGGCAGGATTATCTTGCAAGTTCTTTTTTCTCTCTAAAAGTACCCAGCCACTCTTGTTATGGCCCAAAACGGGCTGCCCGCTGCCCGCGCCGCCTTAAGGGATACGAGGCCCGCCATCGTCATTTTCTTCTTGCGGCCCGTGGATATTGATGGTAGTTTATTGGCGGTGTCCGGACGGGGGCTTTTTATAGAATTCGCCGCGGGCGAAGAAAGGGGCGGAATGTTTGGCAGAGTATTCAACACGTGAGCAGCGCCATCTATCCAAAATAAACCGTTTGCACCATAGTGACGGACCCGACGATTGAAACTGAAGATTAAGATTCATACTCAAATACTGATCGCCCTGGTCGCCGGAGTCGCCGCAGGTCTCGTTCTTCAGGAACGCGCCGTCCACGTCAAGATTGTCGGCGATATGTTCATTCGCCTGCTGAAGATGATTATCATTCCGCTGATCACGGCGTCGATGGTTTCCGGCGTTATCAGTATTGGAAACGTGCGTGCGCTGGGCCGCATCGGCCTGCGAACGTTCGCGTACTATCTTGCCACGACGCTGATCGCCGTCACGATCGGCCTTGTTCTTGTCAATGCGCTGCGTCCCGGCGACGGCTTTCAAATGCCCGCCGCCGATGAGGCCGTCCGGTCGATCGCCGAGCATGAACCGCCCACCGTCACCTCGATCCTCAATGACATTGTACCCGACAACATCGTCAACGCCGCGGCCGGCTCGAAGTTCCTGTCCATCATCTTCTTTTCGCTCGTACTCGGCGTCGCCATCAGTCTCACAGGCGAAAAGGCCAGGCCGCTGGCCGACTTCTTCAACGCCCTCAACGCCGTCATGCTCAAGATCACGGGCTGGATCATGTGCCTGGCCCCCATCGGTGTCTTCGCCCTCATGGCCTATGTTGTCGGCACGCTTGGCTGGGGGGTCATCGTCCACCTTGGCCGGTACATGGCGACCGTTCTGCTCGGCCTGACCCTCCATGCCTGTGTCATACTGCCGCTGCTGCTGCTCGTCTTTGCCCGCTATTCGCCGCTGCGGTTCTTTCGACACATGTTCACCGCCGTCGCCACCGCTTTCAGTACGGCCAGTTCGGCCGCCACTTTGCCTGTGACCATGGACTGTCTGGAAGTCAACGCGGGCGTTTCCAACAGAGTTACCAGCTTTGTTATCCCGCTCGGGGCAACCGTCAACATGGACGGCACCGCACTCTATGAAGCCGTCGCCGCGATGTTCATCGCCCAGGCCTACGCCGCGGAGATGACTGTCGGCCACCAGCTCATCATCATGCTCACCGCGACCCTGGCTTCCATCGGAGCGGCCGCTATTCCGTCGGCGGGCCTGGTCACCATGGTCATCGTCCTCCATGCCGTGCGACTGCCCGCCGAGGGCATCGCGGTCATCTTCGCCGTCGACCGCATCCTGGACATGTTCCGAACCGCCGTCAACGTCTGGGGCGACGCCTGCGGGGCGGCAGTTATCGCTCGATTCGAAGGGGAAACCTTCGTTAAAGGATAACCCGACTGAAGTGAACTCCACAAAAAGGCCGCTCGTCAACCAGTCACACACAATTGACAATGGTTTGGATTGCTAAAGTATTTCTTCAGTTTCTGCCGACATTGGCTTGATTGGTATGGCCGATAAAAACCAAGCTTTTGTGCTGTAGACGCAAATTTCGCTATCTCAGAGGCTGTGACATGCAATATGATTGTTTTTTATTTATCAAAAACCTTGCTTTTATAGTGGATCGTGTTATAATTTACTAAAAGAGCACGGCTCGATTACCGAAAATATTTCTTTAGGAGTATTGCCATGTCCTTAGGCCAGATCCTTAGGAAACGACGTGAAGAACTCCACTACACCCTGGACGAAGTCGCCGCCAAGACGGGTTTTTCGAAACCTTACCTGTCCACCATAGAAACGGGCAGAGTCAGAAATCCTCCGAGCGACATCCTGCTCCGCCGTCTGGAAACGGCTCTGGGTTTTGAGACCGGGCTGCTGCTGAACATAGGCCATCTCGAACGCATGCCCGCCGACATCCGCGAAAACTATGAAAAAGCTGATGCCCAGAACCGCAGGCTGCGGCAAATCCTCCAGGACGTTATCCAGAAGAACACCGATGTTTCCCAACTCTCTAACATCCTGTCGGAAGAGGACTTAAATACTCAGCCCGTCGAGCACGAAGTGAAGGCGGGCATGCTCGTCCCCGTCATTAATAGGGTCGCGGCCGGCTACCCTGTCGACTTTGACGACCTGGGTTACCCCGTGGGTTACGCCGACGATTACGTCCGCTGCCCCGGTATTCATGATCCCAACGCCTTCGCCGTTCGCGTCGTCGGGGATTCCATGGAGCCTAAATTCCGCGAAGGTGAAATTGTCATCTTCTCGCCCTCCACGGACGTGCGGAACGGCGACGACTGTTTTATTCGCTTCAGCCACCCGCACGAAACCACTTTCAAGCGGGTATTCTTCGAGGCCGACGGCCGCCTGCGTCTTCAGCCCAGAAACCAGAATTACGCACCCACTATCATCGAGGGCGATCGAATCAGCGGCATGTACCGAGCCGTCATCCGCTACGAAAACCTGTGATGCCAGCACTGAAACAGCGCCGCCGGCCGATCCCTATGGGTGTCGCGGCGGCTTTTTTCTGCGCGCAGGATCGCCACCGGCTCGCTTTTTCGCCCCGGCAGAAAGCCCCCACGATCTTATTATTCTTCGGCTTTTGGCTGGATTTACCGCCGCAACCGGTTATAATCGCACCCGCGACCCGTTAAGGAATTCGGGCCGAGTATGGAGACGCTTGGTTGTATGGGGCGACGAGTAATGCATAAGAGCCTTTTGACTGCAATATTTACGGTGCTGGCCCTTTCAGCGGCGACATGGGCCGTCGACGACCCGGTCAAGCCGGGCGAATATTTCGCGGGGCAGGACCTGCACATTCAGGGTCAGACGCTTTCCATCTACAAAGGCCCGGAACTCAAAGACACGCATGTGCTCGTGTTCGACAACGGTTTTTCCATGACAATCGGCGATCATCGCCTTTCGAGCGACAGGGCGGTCGTTTTTCTTCGCACGCTTGCGACCGAATTTCGGCAGGTCTCGCATATCCAGCATGATGCGCGGGTGTATCTTGAACACAATGTATCCATCGCCGCGGGCAAGGCCGCCCGCACCACCGATCTCAGCCAGGTCGTCATCGACCGTGGAGAAGCCCTTGTGGCGCGTTTCCAGGTGACTGGGCAGGTCTTCGCCACAGCCGAAGACCACCGCATGGGAGCGCCCGGCGACCTTTCCAATGTGCCTCTGTACCAGAACGCCCTGGCGGTAATGGCTCCGGTTAAGACCCGTCCCGCCATTGCACGCAGCGCGGAGGTGCCGGACGTCGTAGAAGTCGTCCGCGAGTTCGCCCCCGAAATCGCCCGTGAAAAAGCTGCCGCCCCCAAAACCATTGAACTCGTGCAAGAGCAGCCCAAATTGGAATACCCCGTGAATATCGCCGCACTCTGGGAACCGGCCCCGGTTCTCGAGAAGACCACTGCGCAGGATGGGCTGAGCGTCGCCACTGTGACCGGCCGCTTCTATCTTTGGCAGAAACGCGACGACCAGGGCAATCTCATTGAGTTCATGGCCGACAGCGCCGTAATCTACTATGGCGGAAACGACGTCGCGCTGGCCGAAGGCGCAACCGCCGAAACATCCATACCTGCCGGCGCCGTGCAGTCGATCTACTTCAAAGGCAACATCGTCATGACCGAAGGCCCGCGGACTCTTCGGGCCGACGAGCTTTTCTACAATTTTCAGACCCGCAGCGCCTTAGCCGTCAACGCGGAAATGCGCAACTTCGATCCCGTCCGCGGCATTCCCATCTACATCAGGGCCGCCAAACTCCGCGCGGTTTCCGAGGAGGTATTTCAGGCTGAGGACATTACCCTCACCACCAGCGAGTTCTATATGCCCCAGGTGTCGCTGCATGCCTCGCAAATGGTCCTCACGGACACCACCAGCATCGACGCACGCACGGGCAAGAGACTCGACGAAGGCAGCTATGACGCAACCCTCCGCGGCGTGGCGATCAAATATGACGGCACGACCCTCTTCAAGTGGCCGAAGCTCCGAACCAATTTCGAACGGCCGGACCTGCCCATTAAGCGAATCACCGCCGGTCACGATTCCAATAATGGCGCGTTGATTCAGACCGAGTGGTATCTGGCCCGTCTGCTCGGGCGCGAGGAACCGGCGGGCGTTGACAGCACGCTGGCGCTGGACTATTTCAGCGAGCGCGGTCCCGGCGTCGGCGCATCCGTCGAATATGTCAGGGACGATTATTACGGAGAGATGTTAGGCTATATCATTCATGACAGCGGCGAAGACAGGCTCGGCCGCATCAGCTCCCGCAGAAACCTCGAACCCCCGGACGAGACCCGCGGACGTTTTGGCTTCCGCCACCGCCAGTACCTCCCCTATGACTGGCAGCTGACGACCGAAGTCAGCTACTTGTCCGACGAGAACTTTTTGGAATCCTTCTATCGCTCCGAGTTCAATAACGGAAAGCCTCAGGAAACCCTGGTCTATCTGAAGCGTCTCAAAGATAACTGGGCGTTCTCATTTCTTGCCAAGCCGCGCATCAATGACTTTGAAACCGTCACTGAGGAACTGCCGACGCTCGAATATCACTTGAAAGGTCAGTCCCTGTGGGACCATAAGCTGACCTTCTACAGCGACACCCAGATCGGCCGTCAGCGTGACCGGCAGGGTTCGGGGGCCTCAAGCAGCATGAGCCAGGATTTCTACACCTTTGCGTTTACCCGAAACGAGGTGGACCTGCCTCTGCTGCTCAACGCCGTCAAGGTCGTGCCCTACGTGGCGGGAACCTACGCCTTCGAGGATCAGGCCGGCTTTACCAGAACTCTGGACGGTCGAGCCATCCACCCCGGCGACGACAGCGTGGGCCTGGGTGAAGTCGGCGTGCGCATGGCGACGATGCTCTGGAAAGAAGACCCGTTCTACAAGTCTGAATTCTGGGACCTCAACGGCATGCGGCACATCATCAAGCCGCACTTTGAGGCCGCCCTGTATAACGCCACTGACAACAGTTTTGACATGCGGGACACATACAATCTGGGCTTGTCGCAGCGGTGGCAATCGCGGCGCGGCACGCCCCAGAACCTCCGCAGCTTTAACTGGATGCGGCTGGATGTGAACGCCACATGGGTTAAGGAGAACGCGCCCAGTTCGCAGGGGCCGGCCAACACTTACGGGCCCGCCGAGTATATCTGGAACAACCCCCAAATTCCTGTCGGCATCCGCCGTGATTCACGTTTCTTTGGACTGGTTCGCGATTCCATCAATGCCGACTACGCGTGGCGCATCAGCGATACCACCTCGATCCTGAGCGATCTGAACTACGATATCCGCTCCGGCGTTGTCCAGCAGTTTAACGTCGGCGTGGCGAGGTACATTTACCCTGATATCAGCTTTTACCTGGGCAATCGCTATCTCCGTCCCGTGATTATCACCGATCCGGACGGCAATGTTCTCGAGAAAGGCTCCAATTCTGTTGTCGCGGCCCTGACCTATGCCTTGACCCCGCGATACACCGTCTCGTTCTCGCAGGAGTACAACTTTGATTACGGCAAGAGCGTTCGCAGCGAAGTCACTCTTTTGCGGCGATACCATCGGCTGTACTACGGTTTGACATTTGCCGCCGACGAGTCGCTGGACCGGCAATCGCTGGTGTTCAGTTTGTTCCCGCAAGGCGTGGATGAGTTGGCGCTCGGCCGCCGCAAGTACACGGCTCTCGCCGGTCCGATTATTGACGATTGATACACATCGAAGCCCGGCAGGCAAAGCCAGTGAATGGCAGAGCTGAGCCCCTTGTGGGGCATGCCCCTTGGATGTCGTTACTATCCTGCAAGGTAAGAACGGGCGAGCTTTGCCCAATCGCTGGCCGAGTCAAGCCGCAGATAAAGTTTCCAGTGCGCAACAGCTTCAATCTTCCGGCCGCTCCTCTCCAGCAGCAGGGCCAGGTTAAAATGCGCATCCGCATATTCGGGCGCAACGCTCACCGCCTCCTCCAGGCTTTGCACGGCGGCAGCCAGATCTCCCTGCTGCTCCTGCACGTGCGCCAGATTGTACCAGGCCTCGGCCATATCCGGGTCGTGCTCGACCGCGGCACGGTACCGCTCCTCGGCAGCCTGTATTCTGCCCATGCCGCAGAGCACATTGGCGATGTGGAAGTGCGCCTCCGCAAATTGCGGACAGAGCCGAACCGCCTGCCGATACGCGTGCAAGGCCTGCACAAACTGCTCCTCATCCTCCGCCGCTTGTCCGCAATGAAACCATTCGTCCGAGGTCCGGCTTATCTGTTCGCTCAGGCGAATCGTGGCGACGCACCCTGCGGCCCGGTCCAAATCAAATACGAATTGTCCGTCCGGGGTCAGTTTTGCATGCCCTATGTCCACCAGAATCCGCTCTTTTGATTCGGCAATAAAAACGTACTTGCTGAGGGGGCGTTCGACGTCCGGCAGCACACGCGCCAGTTTGCGCACGCTCGCGGCTACCGTCTCAACCGCCACACCGGACTGCATGAGTCGTTGAATCGTCTGCATGGCGATGAGGTCATGGAAATCATAGCGGCCGTTCTGAGGGCGGACCAGTCCGAGCCGTATCCACCGCTCAAGGGTGTTTTCTTCGATGCCGAGAGCTCCGCAGACCTCCTGGGGGGTATACTGCCTCTGCACATGCGTGCTCTTAGAGGGGCTCGAAGGCTCAAACTTTTTGGATAGGGTTTTCATTGCCGCAGGATACCTTCCGGCGGCCGAAAAATCAAGCCCAGCCGACAAAAACCGGCGCCCGGGGCTGTCCGCCGGTTGTCAAACCGAAGTGCCGCACCCGGCAATTTTTGCCAAACGCCTTGCCCACCGCGGCTTCTGGCATTCCCGCGGGTCTGGATTCCAGATCCCTTGTTTGCTGCATCTGCTCATAAAGACTTTTGCGCTGGGCCTCCGTGAAGCCGCTTCCGACCTTGGCAACGTAAACAAGCGTTCCCTGGTCCCGCCGGGCGAGAGCCAGCGCTCCGACCTCGTGGCGCCCGGCAATAGGCACATAGCCGATGACCTCGAGTATGCTTATGTCGGCGACCTTGATCTTGAGCCAGTGGTCGCTGCGTTTGCCGACAAGGTAGGGGCTGTCAATCCGCTTTGCCATGATTCCCTCCATGCCCATTTTGACGACCTCCGTGAACAGGGCGATCCCGTGCTCGGCAATGGTGTCGGAGTGAAGCACATGAGGACTTTGGAGACCTCGGATCAGCTCAACTAATCGCCGCCGCCGCTCCATCAGCGGCTGGCCGGTGATTTTTTCGCCATGGTCATAGAGCAGATCAAACGCCATCAGGGTCGCCGGAAGCCGCTGGCTCAGGATGGCGATTTTGACCGGTTCCTGGACGTGCTCTCGCTGCTGGAGCCTCTCGAATGAAGGTTTGCCGCCCTGGAGCACCACAATTTCTCCATCCACCAGTGTCCCGGCCGGCAGATTCCTGAGCACCGCCAGTTCAGGATACCGCTGCCGCATCTCCATAAATCGTCGGTTCTGGAGGCAGAACCGATTCGGCTCGACGAAGGCCAGGCAGCGGCTGCCGTCCCACTTGATCTCGAAAACATGATGAGCAGAATCGAACGGCTCTTCGGCCGACCATGCCAACATGGGGCTGACGCGGCGGGGAAGCGACACAACCGGTGGACCTTTGCCGGACATAACCGATCAGGCCTTCTTTTTGGCGGTCTTCTTCTTTTTGACGCTCCGGGCGGGAGGTTTTGTCTTGCCCCTCTCCGCCTCGGTCTCGGAGATGCTCTGCTTGAGGGCATCCATCAGCCCGCCCACTTCTCTGGCCTCCTGCTCCTGCACCACCGGCGGCTCTTCTCCGCTGATCTTCGCCTTGATGACCGCCAGAAGCGCGTCGTTGTACTTGTCCTTGAACTGCGAAGGATCAAATGTGCCGCTCTTGTTCTCAACCAAGTGCTCGGCCAGCTGCAGTTGATCCTCCGGCACCGGGGCGTCTTCGATGTCCTCAAAGTATGGGGCGGCATTGCGGACCTCATCGGCGTAGTGCAGAGTGGTCAGTAAAAAGCCCTTCTGGTAGACTTGCAGGGCCAGCAGATACTCCCTGTCCCGCATCGCGACCTGCCCGACCCCTGTCTTATGGGTATCCCGCATCGCCTCCCGGATCACCCGAAAGGCTTCCTCGGCAACGGGACCATCCGGAGCCACATAATAGGCACTATCGGTATATATGCAGTTGAGCGTGTCGGCGGGAATGAACTGACGGATTTCGATCGTCTTGGTCGTCTCAAGCTTGACCTTATCGAAGTCGGATTCCTCCAAAATGATGTATCTGCCCTTCTCGAACTCGTAGCCACGGGCGATCTCCGACTTGTCCAGTTCCCCATGCGTCGGACAGCTCTTCTTGTAGTTGATCCGTTTGCCGCAGCCCTTGTGCAGTTGATGGAAGCTGATCTTGTTGGTGGAACTGATCGCCGAATAGATCCGTACCGGAAAGCTGATCAGCGAAATCTTCAGGTTGCCTTTCCACGTTGCCTTTGGAGGCATATCGCTGCTCCTTATTCTTTACCGCTGAGTCCTCCCATGTTGAAACCCTGCAAACTGCATCGGTAAAACAGCGGCAATACTGTCTGATGTTTGAAGATTTTGCGCCCGTTCCGGTTCACAAGCGTGTGCGATCCGCTGCCTGGGCCGGTGACCTGCACTGGCGCCGCATACGCGCATACATCGAAATGATTTGCAGGCCGATATCCATCGCCGCCAACACGCTGCGCCCAGCTTTGGGAACCGGCGTTAACCATAATTTCGCCGACAAACAATTTGACAAGGCCTGCGTAAGAACGGTACAATACCGCCGAAATCGCGGGTGGAACTGCAAAAAGGAAGTGTTAAGGGACGCTTCAAGCCCGGTGTGTTTCTGTTTAATCCTTATGGGAAAGGGACCCCACAGCATGGCTTTAGTCGACACAAAAAAGATGTTTAAGATGGCCTACAACAATGGTTATGCAGTAGGGGCCTTCAACGTAAACAACATGGAAATTACCCAGGGCATTATCGAAGCGATCGCCGAAGAAAAGGCGCCTTTGATCCTGCAGATCAGCCGCGGGGCCCGCGAATACGCCAGCATGAGCTACCTGCGGGCGATCATTGACGTCGCCGTTAATGAGAATCCGGACATTCCGATTGCCATGCACCTGGATCACGGCGATACATTCGAATGCTGCAAACAGTGTGTCGACGACGGGTTCACGTCGGTCATGATCGACGGCTCGCATCACTCGTTCGAAGGCAACATCAAGATCACCAAAGAGGTCGTCGATTACGCGCATGATCACGGCGTTGTCGTCGAAGCCGAACTCGGCCAGCTCGGCGGCATCGAAGAAGACGTCATCGGCGTAGAAGACGTCAGCGCCCATCTGACCGACCCGGATCAGGCGATTGAGTTTATCGAACGCACCAAAGTCGATTCGCTGGCGGTGGCTATCGGAACCAGCCACGGCGCCTACAAATTCAAGACGGCCCCGAAACTCGCCATCGACGTCATCGAAAAAATCGGCGCTCGCCTGCCCGGATTCCCGCTCGTAATGCACGGTTCCAGCAGCGTGCTCCGGGAATTCAAGGATTTGATCAACAAGTACGGCGGCGCCATGCCCGACGCGATGGGCGTGCCCGAAGATGCGATTACCGAAGCCGCTCAGATGGCCATTTGCAAGGTAAACATTGATACCGACCTGCGTATGGCTTTAACGGCAAAGATACGGCAGGTTTTTGCCGAAAAACCAAGTGAGTTCGACCCGCGTAAATACCTGGGACCCGGCCGCGAGGCAATCCGGCTGATGGTGAAGCACAAACTCCAGGTGCTGCGTTGCGCGGGCAGGGCCGCCGAGTGCCTGTAGGCGCCCGGACGAATGCGGCCGGCGGAGAGCCGGTTTGCTGGTAAGGAGCGAGGGTCGGCCCGAGTCGTCGGCTCCGCCCCGCGTATTGTTGAAGGCGAGGTTATCTTGAGTATAGTTGGGCGTAAGAAACTGATCGCAACAGCGACGGTCTGGCTGTTTGTCACGGTTTTTCTGACCGTCGGCTGCGAGCCGGAGGAAAAGAACCGTAAGACCTCCGGCGCAGAAGCCGCCCAGACCGTCGCCGTTCGGCAGGATGCAAACCAGGCGGCGCATGTGGACCTTGTCTGTCGGCGCATACTTCGCGGCGACTTTGAAGGCGCCGCCGCGGTAATTGGCGCAACGAACGCCGCCGGGGACGCTCGACTGGCTCAGCTCCAGAGAGTCATTGACGACTACCGGCGCATCGAGATCACCAATCTTGTCGCCCGCCGCGAATCCCTTACCGAACACATGAATAAACTGGAGGAACTCCGCCAGAAGCACGAGCCCGATTACGTGGTGGACGCCAATGAAATCGGCGAAATCATGTCTGTTGTTATCCGGGCCCGCGAGGCCGCCGGCCCAGAGCACAAGGACGCCATTCTCGAGGAGCCGTTCGTCAGGAAGGTTATTGCCACCGCCATTGAGAAAGGCAAGGAACTGGACTCCCGCGGCGAGTGGATCGACGCCTATGCCTATTGCCTGTACTGGCTGGTGAGCCTCGACGAGGACAACAGCCAATACAAGGCGTACGCCGACGAACTGAGCGAGAAGGCCCTCATCGAGATGGCCTTGAAGGACGACAGTTGCGGCCAGACCAGCGCGCAACGGCACGAAGGCATCCAGGCAGAGATGGTGCTCCGCGCCGTCCACGCGCTGGAGGCAAACTACGTCAGCACGGTCGATTACAGCGACATGGCCGCAAAGGGCGTCAGCCGGTGCAGATTGCTCGGAGACGTCCTGTCCCGCACGAACAAAAAACTGGAATACAAGGTGACCCCCCGAGCCGCCGACAAGTGGCTCGCCGGCATCGCCGCCATCGAACAGGAACTCAAGCAATCTCCCCGTTCGCTGACCAGCGAGAAGTATCGCTTGATTTTCGGAGAAATCCTCGCCCTCAACAGCGTCACTATCGACATCCCCGAAGAGGTGGTGATCGCCCAGTTCGCCGAGGCGTCCTTTGCCAGCCTGGACCCCTATACCACCCTTGTGTGGCCCTGGCAGGTCAAGGATTTCCAGAAGAACATGACCCAGCAGTTCATCGGCATAGGGGTGGAAATCAGCAAGGTCACCGGCAAGCTGAAGGTCGTCAGTCTTCTGCCCGACACGCCCGCCTATACATCGGGACTCGACGCGGACGACGAGATTGTCGCCGTCGACGGCGAGTCCACTGAGGAAATGACCATCGTGTGCGCCGTCAGCAAGATCACCGGCCCCAGAGGCACCAAGGTCAAGCTGTCGATCCGTCATGCGGGCAGCGACAAAGTCGAGGACATTATGATCGTCCGCGACCGCATTGTCGTGCCCCCGCTCCGGGGATGGCAGCGGGCTGAAGATGGACACTGGCAGTACATGATAGATCGGGACAACGGCATCGGCTACATTCGCCTAACCGGGTTCACCGAGACGACCGCCCCCGATATGGAGGCGGTGCTCCTGCAACTGGAAAAGGAAGGTCTCAAGGGCCTCATCCTGGATTTGCGGTTCAACAGCGGCGGCTATCTCGTCACCGCCGCCGCCGTCGTCGACATGTTTGTCGAGCAGGGCATGATCGTCAAGAGCCAGCCCAAATTCGGCTTCGCCACGCGCGAAAACGCACGCAAGGAAGGCACACATCCCAATTATCCCCTGGTCGTCCTGATCAACGGACAGTCGGCCAGTGCCTCGGAAATCGTCGCCGGTGCGCTCCAGGATCCCAAGTTCCAGCGCGCTACCCTCGTCGGCACACGCACTTACGGCAAGGGCAGTGTTCAGGTTGTCACTCCTTATACAGGCGGCGATTCACAACTGAAATACACCATGGCCTATTATCACCTGCCCAGCGGTCAGCGGGTCATGAATCGCTACGAGATGGAAAGGCAGGGCCTCAAAAACTGGGGCATTCAGCCCGACGTCGAGGTCGAACTCGGAATGAACGAGATGCGAAAGATGATCGACGTTCAGCGGGCCAACGAAGTCCTCGCCAAAGCCGATCACGACGCCACCAAGCCGATCAAGCGGCACTCGCTCCAGGAGACCCTCGATGCGGACAAGCAGTTGGCGACGGCCATTCTCGTAATCAAGAGCAAGATGATTCAATCCGGAAAAGTAGTCAAATTCAACAACACTCGGAACACCGACGTTGTGAAAACTGCAGCCGCGACAAATTAGAAGAGCGACAGGGCGGTCGGAAGGAAAGACGATTGACGGAAGAAAGCGGTATCGCAAAACTCCAGCAGCAGAGAGTGGAAAAGCTTGCGCGCCTGCGCGAAATGGGAGTTGACCCCTATGGTCAGCGTCTCGACGGCGTGGAACCCGCCGCCGAGGTGAGGGCACATTACGTCGATGACCGGCAGGGCCAGAGGGCCTTCTGTGGCGGACGCATCGTACTTTTCCGGGACATCGGCAAGCTGATGTTCGTCACCCTGCGCGACTCCTCCGGCACGATCCAGCTCGGTTTCAGCAAGAAACTGCTCGGTGACCAGTGGGACATGCTCAAACTGCTCGACCTCGGCGACCTGATCGCCGCCGAAGGTGAGTTGGGCAGAACCAAAACCGGTGAGATCACCATCTGGACCGCAAAAGTTTCGCTGCTCGGCAAAGCGCTGCTGCCGCCGCCCGAAAAATTTCACGGTCTCGCGGATGTCGACCTGCGCTATCGCCAGCGCTACGTCGACCTCTGGGCCAACCCCGACGTGATGGTGTGCTTCCAGAAGCGCAGTGCGATCATCGGCGCTGTTCGCCGCTTCCTTCAGGACCGCGGGTTCTGCGAGGTCGAGACGCCTATGATGCAGACCATCGCCGGCGGCGCCGCCGCGCGCCCGTTCATCACCCATCACAACACGCTGGACATGGATCTCTTTCTGCGGATCGCCCCTGAACTGTTCCTCAAACGCCTCCTCGTCGGCGGTATGGAAAAGGTCTTCGAGATCAACCGCAACTTCCGGAACGAGGGGTTAAGCACCCGACATAATCCCGAGTTCACGATGCTCGAACTGTACCAGGCCTACGCCGATTACAATGTGATGATGGACATCACTGAAGAACTGATCGCCTCGCTGGTCGAGACCTACTGCGACAGCACCCAGGTCGTGTTCGGCAGCATGACCGTCGATTACAAGCGCCCGTGGCGGCGCAGCACCTATGCCGACCTGCTCGCCGAATATGGCGGCTGCAACATCGACGACATCGCTTCGGTCCGCGCAAAGGCCGCCCAGTTGGGCCTCAACCAGGCCAATATGGATGACGTCGTCGTCGTAAACGAAGTCTTTGAGGCAACCGTGGAGGATCGTCTCGTCAATCCCACCTTCGTCATCGACTATCCGGCCGCCCTGTGTCCGCTCACCAGAAAGAGCAAGACCGATCCGCGCTATGCCGAGCGCTTCGAGCTGTTCGTGGGGACCATGGAACTGGCCAACGCCTATACCGAACTGAATGATCCGGCCGTGCAGGAAGAGAACTTCCGTCTTCAGCTTCGCGGCCAGGACGAAACCATGGCGACCATGGACGAAGATTTCATCACGGCCCTCAAGTACGGCATGCCGCCCGCCGGCGGACTCGGTATCGGTATCGACAGACTCGTCATGCTCCTGACCGGCGCGACCAGCATCCGGGATGTAATCCTCTTTCCCTTGCTGAAGAACCTGTAGGTCGCCGAACCCGACCTGATGCCGGGCCGTATGCACGCTGGGGGTGTTTCAGTGATGAAACGCCGAAAATGAGACTGCTATGCGATATCTAAGTGTTTTCCTGTGTCTGAAATATCTTCGTAAGCGGAAGATTGTACTCCTCAGCGTCGCCGCCGTCGCCATGTCCTGCGCGCTGCTGATCACCGTCGCAAGCCTCTTCACCGGATTCATCAACGCCGTCGAAAACGGCGCCGGCGAGCACATGGGCGACATCATGATACTGCCTCCGTCCGGTCTGCGGATTCCTGATTACGACGTCCTCATCAAAGAACTTGAGAAGGAGGACGCCATCGTCGGCGGCACCGCCGTCCTCACCAGCCAGGGCCTGCTCCTGCTCAGCCAGGGCGATGTTCGGGCCGTTAAGATATGGGGCATAGAACTGCCCGAGCGAACCAAAGTGACGCCTGTCGATGAGTTTCTCGTCAAAGCCATGCCGAAGGGCGCACCGCCTACGTTCGCTCTCGAAGAAGACAGCGAAGAACTCGGCGGCTTCGTGGGCATTGGCGTCCTCGGCGAGCCTGACGAAGTTACCGACGAATACAACCTTGACGCCGTACGCAGCGCGTACATCGGAAAAAGGGTCCTGCTGACCACCGGCGCAATCAGCGATGCCGGCCGCAACCAGAACCTCGAGGACGCCGCCGAGAGCTCCGGCTCGACTGCCCAGCGTTTCAAGCGGCGCACCATCCGGTTCAAAATCGCCAACATTGTCTTCAGCGGCATGCACGAATTCGACAAGAATTTCGTCTACCTTCCCATTGCCATGATTGCCGAAGAACTCTATCCCGGTCAGGGCAAGATCGCCGACATCGTCCAGATCCGCCTGCGGAAAGGCGTCGACGCCAACGCGCAGATGGAGCGCGTTCAAACGATTTGGAATGACTTTGCCGAAGGACGTTTTTCATGGGCCCGGTACGCCCAGATCGAATCGGCCCGCCAAATGCAGGCCCAGCTCATCGCCGAATATCGCAAGCAGATGGGTATGCTCATGCTCATCTTCGGCGTGGTGAGTTTCGGCGTAGTGCTGCTGATCTTCTGCATTTTCTATCTTATCGTGATGACACGGCGAAAGGATATCGCCATCGTCAAGAGCTGCGGCCTCTCCAGCAGCGCCGTCGCTACCATGTTCCTGACGTTCGGCCTTGGGGTCGGCCTCGCCGGCAGCGGACTCGGCGTCGCTCTCGGGTGGATATTCACCCGAAACATCAACGTCATCGAGCACTGGATCAGCGTCGCCTTCGGTCTTAAGCTCTGGAAGAGCAGCACGTATATGTTCTCTCGAATACCTAACCAGGTCGACTGGCCTTCCGTAGCATGGGTCGCCGCGGCAGCTATCCTGGCCGCCGGGGTCGGCGCGCTCATACCCGCTGTGGCCGCCGCGAGGGTCCGACCCGTGCGAATTCTGCGATACGAGTGATGTGATGTATAAACTGAACCTGGCAATTCGTTATCTTCTGGGGCGGCGTATCAGTATTTTGGCCGTCACCGCCGTCGCCCTGTGCGTGTTCATCGTGCTGGTCGTCATGACGATCATGAACGGCCTCGTCAGGGAGTTCCGCAACAAAAACCACGCCTTTGTGGGCGACTGCGTTGTCAGCACCGATTCGCTGGTAGGCTTCCCTTATTATGAGGAGTTCGCGGCCGAGCTGAGAGCCCAGGAGAACGTCGAAGCCGTCTCCACGGTGATCCACAGTTATGGCCTGCTCACCCAGCGCGGCGCCGACTGGAACATGGGCATCGAGGTCATGGGCATCGATCCCGCCGACCACATCCGGGCCACCGGTTTCGGGCAGACGCTTCATTACCATCGCGACACGCCCGAGACTGCCTTCAAGCCCGCGTATAACCCCGACGCGCCGGGTTGTGTCGTCGGCATCGACATGATGCCGCGGAGCCGAAGCCAGTCGGGCGGGTATTATCACAGCCCCCGGCCTCAGGAAATCGAACTCGTGATAAGCTGTTTTCCCCTCACCGCCAAAGGGGCGATGGAGCGGGCCGACATGGGCATGGTCAACACGCTGAGTTTCTTCTACAGCGACGACAGCCACAGCGGTCTGGTCAAGGTCGACGGCAACATGGTGTACATTCCCTTCGAAACGGCGCAGCAGATGTGCGGTATGAACGGCTCGCCCTCCCGCGCCAGCGCCATGTATGTGCGGTTCAAGAACGCAAACGCATTGCAGCAGAACACCGGAAAGGTAAGGTCGCTTTGGGACCGCTTTGCCGAACAGAAGAAGGACGCCCCCTATGCCAACCTCCTCGACGGCGTTCGGGTAGAAAGCTGGATCGTAAACCGCCGAAGCCATATCGCTCCCATGGAAAAAGAACAAACCATGCTGATCCTGCTGTTCTTGATGCTCGGCCTCATTACCGTGTTCGTCATCTTTGTCGTTTTCTACATGGTCATCAGCCACAAGAGCAAGGACATAGGCATTCTCCGCAGCATCGGCGTTTCGAGATGGGGCGTCGTGCAGGTCTTCGTCTATTTCTCCGGCCTCGTAGGCGTCATCGGCGCTGCCACAGGAGGCACCGCCGCCTGGGCCCTGCTCCTGAAGATCAACGCCATAGAGGACTGGCTCTTCGTAAAGTACGGTTACCAGGTATGGGACCGAAGCGTGTACGCCATCGGCGACATTCCCAGCAGAATTGAGCCCCGTGTCGTCACTATCATTATATTGTCGGCAATAGCCGCCTCCATTGTCGGCGCCCTTCTGCCGTCCGTGCAGGCCGCCCGAAAACGTCCAGTGGAAATACTGCAGGTCAATCAGTTGTAAGGATACGCCGATCCGGAGAAACACAATATGACCGACATTCTCAAAGCCAGCAACCTGCACAAATTGTATAAAATGGGTCAGGCACGACTTACCGTCCTCAAAGGACTTGATCTGACCGTCGCCCGGGGCGAGTTTATCGCGGTGGTGGGCGCCTCGGGGAGCGGCAAGAGCACCTTACTGCATATTCTCGGGGGGCTCGACAAACCAGACGCAGGGTACGTTGAATTTGACGGCGAGCGCATCGACCGATTTGGTGCGGGCCGGCTCAATCGTTTCCGAAACAAAAAGGTCGGTTTTGTTTTTCAGTTTTATCACCTTTTGGACGAATTAAACGTATTGGACAACGTGATGCTGCCCGCCATGGCCGGCACCGGGAGCCTGGGCTGGCTGGCGAAGCGGCGATCCGCCCGAAGGCGGGCCGCCAATCTGCTCGAGCAGGTCGGCCTGGCTGAACGGACCCGGCACAAACCGTACCAGCTTTCGGGCGGAGAACGCCAGCGGGTGGCCATCGCCCGGGCGCTCATGAATGATCCGGAACTGCTTTTGGCCGACGAGCCGACAGGAAACCTTGACTCAAAGACGGGAAATGGTATCTTGGAGGTTTTGGAAACATTGAACCGCGGCGGCCAGACCCTCGTGATGGTCACCCATGACGAACGCATGGGCGCCCGAACGAATCGGCTCATCCGTCTGGTCGACGGCCGGATCGTCTGACAAGCCGGCGCCGTGATCCAGGGGCGCCTCTGGCGGGTGCCCTCGGAAGGCATGGCATGGAACAACTGACAACAAAGTGGAGATGCAGCAATGGCGATGAAAATCTGGCTTGACGACAGACTGGTGGACAAGGAAGACGCAAAGGTCTCCGTCTTCGACCACGGCCTCCTCTACGGTGATGGTGTTTTTGAAGGCATACGCGTCTACGACGGCAGGATATTCGAATTCGAGGCGCATCTCAAACGCCTGTACGAGTCCGCCAAGGTAATGCGGCTGGTTATCCCCATGGACTCGGGCGCCCTTGCCGATGCGGTCCACCAGACGGTCGCCGCCAACGACATAGCCGACGGCTACATTCGTCTCCTTGTCACCCGCGGCACGGGCGATCTCGGCCTCAATCCGTTTCTGTGCAAGCGGGCCTGCGTGATCATTATCGCCGCCTCCATTCAGCTATACCCCCGGGAGTTGTACGAACAGGGTCTTAAGGTCGTCAGTTCCTCGGTCATTCGCAACCATCCTCTGTCCTTGCCGCCGCAGGTTAAAAGTCTTAATTATCTCAACAATATCTTTGCCAAAATTGAAGCGGTCGACAGCGGCGTCAGTGAGGTCGTGATGTACAATCACGAGGGATACGTTGCCGAGGCCAGCGGCGATAATGTGTTCATCGTCCGGGACGGTGTGGTCATGGTTCCGCCCGCTCAGGCGGGTTCGCTTGAGGGCATCACACGCGGCGTCGTCATCCGGCTGGCCAGACAGGACAACCTCCAGGTCGTGGAAAGGAATCTCACGCGATTCGATCTTTATGTCTGTGACGAATTCTTCCTCACCGGCACCGCGGCCGAGGTGATCGCCGTCGTCGAAATTGACGGCCGTCGCGTCGGCGAAGGAAAACCAGGCCCCATTACCACCCAGCTCAGGAAGAAGTTCTTTGAATATGCCCGCGCCTGACCGACAGAAGCTGACGAGACAGCCGCCCCATGAGGCGGTCGGCAACTTTGCCGCAAGCATTGCCGGTGAACTCGCGGCTATGCGGCGGTGCATCTCGGAGCAATTGATCACATGCGACGCCGCCATCGACGACATGCTGGCTTATGTCGGCGCGCGCACCGGAAAAATGCTTCGCCCGGCGATGCTCCTGCTCGTCGGACAAAGTTGCGCAGACCTCACCGAGACACACGTCCGCGCCGCAGCAATTGTCGAATTGCTCCACGTCGCAACCCTGCTTCACGATGACGTCATTGACGAAGCCCAAAGCCGCCGCAATGCCCCCACCGCCAACAAACTCTGGGGAAACGCCTCGGCCGTACTGCTCGGCGATTTTGTGCTCAGCAAGGTGTTTTATATGAGCACAACCCTTGATTCACGCCTGGTCGGCCAGTTGCTGTCACAGACGGCCGTGGACGTCTGCCGCGGTGAGCTGCGGCAGAACGTCGAATCGAACAACTGGGAGTTGAGCGAAGCTGCCTACTATGATATCGTAGGTGATAAGACCGCGGCCCTGTTCGCTGCGGCATGCTATCTGGGTTCCTTGATTACCGGCGGACCCGAAGCCCGTCACGAAAGCTTCCGTAATTTCGGGCTCAAGATCGGAATGGCTTTTCAAATTACCGACGACCTGCTGGATATCGTCGGGGATGAGGCTCGCGTGGGAAAGACCCTCGGCACCGACCTGGCCGGCAGGAAAATGACCCTGCCGCTCATTCACCTGCTCGCCACGGCCGACGCGGCGCAGCGCCAGGCTTTTATCGCCCGCCTTTCAGCCCCCCGCGGCGTCGACCCCGAAACATTCGCCGGCATGCTCCGGCAGGCGGATTCCATCACATACACGCAGTCCGTCGCCCGGCGGTTCTGTCATGAGGCCACAAACATCCTGGCCGGCCTCGAAACACCCCGCACCACCGCACCCCTCGCCGCAATCGCCGACTCCATCGCCGAACGCTGCGCTTAAGCATCAGGTGCAGTGCATCACTGCTTGCACGCATAGACCGCGCCTCGCCCACTTGTCCGCACTTGCCGCGCGCAAAAAAAAGGCCGGCTGTTACACCGGCCTTTCCAAAAAAAGTTTTATGTCGATGACTTAGAACTTCAATGTGTAAGACAGACCCGTCCAGAACTCATCTTGTGTGTTGACCGTGTCTTCCATGGATGTCTGATAGTAGAGGCCAGGAGTAAACGTGCCCCATGGCAGACAAATCTCTGTCTTAACGCCCCAGGTCATGTGGGACCAGTCGTGATCGACTCTGCCGCGTCCCGGAGCCGTGTTTATGGCGCCCGCTCCGTCGTTGTACGTAATGTCCCAACTGAACGTGAAAATCTGTTCCGGATTGTTGGGGATGATCTCGCCGACTATCAGGTTGTAGTCCAGCCCGAACTCA
Source organism: Phycisphaerae bacterium (assembly GCA_014859965.1). Taxonomy (GTDB): domain Bacteria; phylum Planctomycetota; class Phycisphaerae; order Sedimentisphaerales; family Anaerohalosphaeraceae; genus JACZKQ01. The sequence goes on along the minus strand of JACZKQ010000083.1, from coordinate 8,872 downwards.
TGAATCCATCCTGTTACGTCGCGGGCCGGTCCGCCACTCCTGGCATCCCACAGGTACGCCGCGGTGTAGCGGGGCACAAGGCCAATGCCGGTGATCTGCGGCAGTGCGATGGACAGGCTGATCTCGTGCGTGTCGGCATTCCTGCTCGGCTGATCGATAAAGTCGTAGTAGATATATGTGAGGGCGTAATCGACCTGCATTGCATCGCCGCCGCAGAGAGAGCCGTTGTAACCTGCGATGTAATTCAACTCAGTGGCATCGACCGTACTGATGCGGCTGCCGCTGGCGCCCGCCCATGAACCCCACACGCCAACGTTGAAGCCGGTGTTGAACAAATCCAGCATAACGCTCGGCTGAAACGCAGCCTTATCGTCTAACCGATCGAAGCCCCTCCAAATGTACTTGCTGACCCACGTTCCATCAATCGTAACCCCCAGATCGCCTTGCGCCCGGCCTACACCACAGACGGCCAGAACCATCACCACTGTCGTAAAAATCATTCCCTTTTTCATTGTCGTCTCCTTAAACCTTCGTTCACTTCCCTTGACTTTGCTTTCCATGCACAACGCAAAAGGCTGCCGAACACACGGCACCCTGTTTTTGTTTGAACTGCTTCCCTCTCAACCATCAAAAAAAATTCTATCGCCCCGCGCCCGCAACGCAAACGAAAAAATTGCGATTTACAGGTTTTTGTGAAAAAAGTAATCGTGCGAGAAATGCATTATTTGCGGTCCTACGGGCCATTAGACCGCAATTTAGAAAATGACGCGCCTTTTTATGCGGCCTAACTTGCGCACGGGCAGACGGTTACAGAAAGCAGCACCCTGTTAGAAATTATCAAGCTGCTCTTTTGCCTGACCCACAAGATAAAAACTCCCTGTTATGCAGATCAAGTCCTCCCGCGAAATAGCGCTCTTGGCGGTTCGCACGGCGTCGCGGATAGTCAAAGCCGTCTGACACATCTTGCCGCAGATTTCCGTGTACATTTCCGCCAAATCCTGAGGCAACACCGCTTTCGGCGAATTGCTTCGCGTGAAAATTACTTTGTCCGCCCCGTACTGAAGCTGCATCAGCATGCCACGCACATCCTTGTCGCCGTTGCACCCAAAAATGATGATCATCGAATCGTAAGGCACGTGCTGGCCGATCGCCTGAATCAGCGCTTTGATGCTCGCCGCGTTGTGGGCCGCATCCACGATAATGCGCGGATCGCTGCAAATCACCTCCATCCGCCCGATCATTGTCGTTCCGCTCAAACCCATCATCGCCTTGTCATCGTCGATTGCGTAGCCCTGCCCCTTCAGCTTATCCAGAATCGCCAGAGCCAGTCCGCAGTTGATCGCCTGGTGTTCACCCGGCAGCGGCACCCTGAGATGCTCAAATCGACTTGTCGGCGTCGTCACGCAAACCCGCGTATGCGGGCCGTGCTCTCGCGACGACTCGAAGCGATACGAAAAGTCGATATCACGCCCTGTCACGCTCAACGGCGCCTTAATTGCCAAGGCTTCTTTCCTGATAACGCGCATCGCCTTAGGATCTTGCTGCACCGTCACCACGGGAATGCCCGTCTTGATCACCCCAGCTTTTTCTTTGGCGATACAATCGATCGTATTGCCTAATAGATTCTGATGGTCGATACTGATTGAGGTAATCCCCACCACCGCCGGCTCGATCACGTTCGTACTGTCCAGTCGCCCGCCCAAACCGGTCTCAATCACCGCAAAATCCACTTTTTGATCGGCGAAATGCATAAATGCCATTGCGGTCATGATCTCAAAAAAGGTAGGCGCATCACCATTCGTTGCGAGTTTCTCGACGACCGCGTGCACCCGATTGATCAGCCGCAAGATCTGCCGCTCGGTAATCAGCAGCCCGTTGATCGCGATCCGCTCGTGAAGTGTCATCACGTGCGGCGACGTGTAAAGCCCTGTCTTATAACCATTTGCCTCCAGCATCCGCGCAAGCATCGTCGCGGTGGAGCCTTTGCCCTTGGTCCCGGCGATGTGAATCGTCTGCAGTTTCTTATGAGGATTCGCAAGCCCCTTCAGAAGCGCGTGCATCCGGTCAAGGTTGAATGTCGTCACGTTGTAGCGCAGCCGATTCTGCCGCTCGTAATCGGTCCGTTCAAACAGGTATTTCAAACCCTGATCGTACGTCCGTAAAGCCGTCTTGCAACGGACTCTTTCAACCGATGCGGATTTCACCCTCGTCCCGGCCGCGGGGCGTTTCTTAGTCTTACGTTTTGTTGTAGCCATAGGCCGATAATGTACCACAAAAGACCGGTTAGAGTCAAGCACAATCCGATAAACCGTAGGCACCTGCTCACGCAAGGCTCCATGCGAACGCCTAAAATCTTCAAAAACATGCACTTACAACAATTTAGCTTTTGTTGGAACCAAACATCTCAAAACGGACATTGATCTATAAAACTGCGAATACAATTAGACGAACTTATAGTAATGCCGCATTGACAACCCAAAAGGTCGTTTGAACAATTTTGCGTACCTCCCGCTGCGTACAAGGCATGCCGACGAACACATAAGTCTTTTCCGAGGAATGATTTACCGACCATACGAGGAGATCGCACACCCGCCCCAAGTCCGTCGAGTGCGCGACGACAGTAACCGGCTAAAAGTCCATTCGCCTACCGGTGAAAGCACACAGGGCGCAACAGCCGCTAATCCGGCGGCAGGTTTCTATACCATGTGAAGTACATAACACCCACCGAAATCGCCGCAGCCGCGCTGCACGCACCTGCCCGCCCATACCAGTGGCCCACGAGGTACATGGGTGCAAGATAAACACAGGCAATCGCGAGCATGCCTAACACGACGTTAAATACCGCCAGGGAAGCACTTTCTGATCTGTCGCGTGCCTGCTCCGTTCCAAGCCCCGCCTTAACCTGCACCGGCCGCCAGAAACCGAACGGCCGAACCGACCGGTAGAACGCCATAAGCACCTCTTGCTCGACCGGCGCGGTAAGCAGCGACCCAGCCACCGACATGCCCAGCGACGCCGCACAGATCAGTCCGAAACTGTACCACGCCGGCACTTCGGGCCGAAACAGCACGACCAGCGAAAGCAGCATCCCGGCCAGCGTGCCTGCCGAATACCCCCAGCCGTTCATCCGCCACCAGTACCACCGCAACACATTGGGCACAAGCACCGCCGCCCCCAGCGACATCATAATCCAGTTCCAGATTTTCGCGATGGACTCGGCTTGAAAACCGATGATGACTCCTAACAACACCACAAAGACTGTGGCGAAATAGCTGAAGTGCACCGCCTCTCGTTCGTCCGCTTTGTGTCGTTCAAGCGGCTGCCAGATATCCCGCACGATAAACGAAGCCGCACTGTTAACCGTCGACGAAAACGTGGACATAAAGGCCGCCAGCAGCCCCGCCAGCACCAGCCCGCGAACCCCCACCGGCAGGTAATCCCGCAGCACCATGGGCATCACCTTCTCCGTATCGCTGACGCCGGCGACATCCGTCAAGGCTAACAGCACGATCCCGACCGCCATGGCCCAGCGGACCACCAGAAAAAGGCTCCAGGCCGCCCCCACCTTGGCCGCGTCGCGCGCGTTGCGGGCGGCCAGAAACCGTTGAAAGTCATACATTTGCGCAGGCCCGCCGGCATTGAGCAGCAGCCCCTTGAGCACCCAGACGATCACCATCGCCCCGAACAGTTCAAAAGCCGCATTGTCAGTGCCGGCGAATTCCTTAATGTGCCACGGAACCGCCAGCGAGGTCCAGTCCGACGGCAGGGCGGCCAACGCCTCCGGCGTCATCTTCGACCACGCGATGAACGCAATGAGAACGCTGCTCGCCGTCAAAATCACCGTTTGCACAACATCTGTAACGACCACGCTGTACAACCCGCCGACAAGAACGTACAGCGTCGTCACAGCCATAATCGCCGCCGCCAGAACATGCCCCTCGTGCCGCGTGCATAGCACCTGCAGCCACTCGACAGAGGTGTACTCGGCCGCACGCTCTAATGGAATGTACACGGAAGCGAACTTGCCAATGCCCTGAAAGGCATACCCGATAAAGCTGGTCAGCGTAATGACCGCCATGAGCGCGTACGTGGTCCTGGCAAAAATGCCCGCCGGTCCGCGTCCAAACCGCGTCAGCATCCATTCCGCGGCCGTCATCACGTTGGATCGTCGCACCCACTTGCCCATGTAGGCCAGGAAAAAAGCCCCCATGAGGAAGCCCCACATCCAGTGGTGCCACATCGATTTGAAGCCCAGAACAAACAGAATCGACACGATCCACATGGTGCCCGTGATGTCGAAGTTCGAAACCGACCCGCTCATCGCCAGGGCCAGCCAGTGGATTTGCTTGCCGCCGAGGAAATACGCATCCAGGCTCCGTGCCGCCCGCCGCTGGTACCAGAAACCCAGTGCAATCACAACAACGAAGTACATCCCAATGATAGCGTAATCAATGACTTCCATGCGGTTTCCTATCCTGATCAGGCTTCTGTGGCCGCGTTGAACATCGCGACAATATTTTCCGGCGGCACGTTGGCGAGGATATTATGCACCTGCTGAAAAACAAACCCGCCGCCCGGCGCCAGTATCTCGACCTGCCGCTTTACATGCTCGCGCACCTGGGCCGGCGTTCCGTTACCCAGCACCTCTCGCGTATCGCACCCGCCGCCCCAGAACGTCATCTGCTCGCCGAAATCCCGCTTGAGCCCCGCGGCATCCATTCCCTTGCACGTAATCTGCACCGGGTTAATCGCATCCAGCCCCGCATCGATCAAATCCGGCAGCAACTGGCGCACTCCGCCGCAGCAATGCAGCTGCACCTTCACATCCGCCAGTTCCTTCGCCCGCATCCACATCCGCTGATGATACGGCTTGTAATACCGCCGGTACATCTCGGGGCTCATCAGCGGCCCGTTCTGGCCGCCGAGGTCGTCCCCGAAGAGAATCACATCGATGTACGGCCCCACCGCGGCTAACCATTTCTCCATGTTCTTCATGTAAATCGCACATAAAGCCTCGCTCAGCCGAATCACCTGCTTCGGATACAGCCCCATGTACATTAAATAGTTGTCCATGCGATACAGCCACTGCGGCAGTTCGAACAGGTTGCCGCCAAAGAGCCCTACAATCGCCCGGTCTGTCCGGTCGCGAAGCCGCCGCGCCCCAAGGGCCAACTCTCCCTCCGGATCGTCCGGCGAAATATGCGCCCCCGGATGCGGCGTCCCCGACCAGATCGTCCGCCCTAACACCTCTTCCAAATCGCTGAAATCATCGTCGGCAATCCCCCGCTCCGCCAGCGGCCAGGCCGTCTGCTCGAAGTACAGCACCCCCTTCTTCTGCACCCCCAACTCGAACCCGCTGTCCGTCAGCAGGTACCAGTCCTCGCCGCGTTTTTCCAAATTGATGTAATACGGCACCTGACACGGCGTCCCGTCCGGCAGCACCCAGTCCTTCCACTGCCTGTCCTCTGTCAGAAACCCCCGACCCATCTCAACCACGTCTACGCCGAACAGGTCCAGCACGTCCTCATCCACGATCGCCAACTGCTGCACCATGTCATAAACCCGAATCGGCCGCTCAAGCAGACCCAAATGCCTCCGCAGCCGCGCATAGGCAATCGCCGCAATGCCCGACGACCGATGCCCCGAAAAATCGACAGCAACCTTGTCGGGCTGTTTACGGTTTAGAGCCGTCAGCACCCGCTCTCTGGAATTCATGCAGACCTCCTGTTACGGCGCTAATATCCTAAACGTGACTATCTCCCACGGCGCCATCTCCACGCCGCCCACCTCCTTCAACTGTTCCTCATCAAGATTACTCTTCCACACCCGCATCCCTCGAAGCCACGTACCCACGTTTGCCGTCTGCGTCCGCCCCGACACATTGTACAACCGCATGATCATCGCTTTGCCGTCATCCGAAGGCTTGAGCGCCGTGCATACCACGCCGTCGCCCCGCACTGCCCATTTTCCCGGTGTTCTGGCACTCGACTTTGCTGGAACCGCAAGTAACGGACAACTCCGCTCCATCCCAAACCGCGTCGCCGCCGCCGAATCGTGCCCGCCGTGCGGCCGAACGGCATACCGGAACACGTGCTCCCCCGACTGCGATGCCTTGTAATTCGTTTCCCAGTAGTTGTTCATCACGTAGGAATAGAACGTCATCGACGGCTCAAGCTCTTTGATCCATCCGACCGGCGACCGAGGATCGTTTGTGATCCGCCCGATCTCGATCAGCGGCGCATCCAACGTGGCCCATGTCACGCCATAATCGTCATTGGAAATATCCACCCACCGCTGCACGGTAAAGTAGTTCTTGCACGCCCCGGCCAACTGGTCCGCTTCGGGCCGAACCACCGCCCACGGCGTCTCCATCCGCAGGACACCGCCCGGCACATTGAACGCAAAGCCTAAATGTACCCCCTCCTGAGCATACACATCCTTCTTGTCGATAAGGTCAATCACTTCAACATGGTCAAGCCCATCCACCACACGATATGTCCGAACAAGCTTGTTGCACCCCGGCGCATCGCACGTCACCTCTAACGACGCCACCAACGGCCCCTTATCCACAGCGCGAATCGTCACCGCTTCGTTCGGCTTAGGGTCCTTCGGATCGCGTCCCTCAACGTACAGGTAGCTGTTCAGCCCACCGCCCTTCGCATCGACCAGTTCGCCATCAATCCCGTTACGCCGCAGGCTGGCAATCGCCCCCGTCTCTTTGTCAATCGTCAGCGTGATGATCCCGTTGGACAGCGTGTTGCCGCTGACCTTCGCAGCCCCGCGCGTCAATGCCTTGCCCTCATTAATGGCAAACGAAGCCGAACCGAATGCACTGACGTCCTGCGCCACGAATGCCAACTCCCCGCTTGTCAAACGCTGCGAAGGCACGACTTTGTCGTCCACCCGCACCTGATCGCCCGCTGTCGCCATCTCCTTCGGCAAGACAACCAGGTCCTTCCGCGGCCATGAACACGTATTGAATACCTGCACGGCTTGAACGGGCATGCTATTGTCGGCAATAGGCTCAACCGCCTTTGCCAGGAGCGCCCCCGACTGCTGGTCCGCCTCCAGTGCAAAAGCTTGTTTGATCGCCCACTGCTGCTTTGTGAAGTCGCACTCCGGCTCCGAAATGCTGTTCCACGACCCCCACGTATGCTCGTCATAGAGCAGCACCTCGCGCCACGCCGCATGAAAAGCTTCGGCCGGATACTCCGCCCCGGTCATCGCAAACATTGTCTGCGCCTGCACCAGGCGTTCGGCCGCCGCCCGCGTCAGCGCCGTCTCCCGCGCCGAAGAGGCCGCCCCGTCCTCCCAGTACGGCGTAAAGTCCCCCCGCACCGTCGGCAGCTTGTCGGCGTAGCGCTTCTCGAACTCCGCAAACATCTCCGACGGCGACGCAATCATCATCCGCGGATAGGCATACTTTTCGTTCCATGCCTTCACCATATCCGGCAACTGCGGGTCCGGCGGCCCGTTGTCCGACCCGATGTTGTACCGCACCTGCACGATATCAAACGCAAACTCACTGTTCTCCAGCCGCTTGAGATAATCGAAAATCCGGCCCTCTTCCAGCTTCCGCGTAATCTCCGTATAGTTCAGCCCCGTATGAAACCACGAATATCCCATCCCCGCCATCCAGCACAAAATCCGCTCTTTGCCCGACGGTGACTCCCAGTAGAAAGGCTTATCCCCCCACTCCGAAAGCGTATACCCGATCCGGTGCCCGAAATTCGGCCCTATCGAGAAATACTTCACCCCGCTCTGCGCCAAAACCGGCACGATCCCCCACGTATACCCCGGCACATCCGTGATCATCGCCGAGTCAATCGTCAGCCCGTGCTTCTTCGCGAGCCTGCGCGCATACCCCGTCAGTTCCAGCAATTCCTCCGGCCGGCACAGTGCCGTCAGCTCATTGCCGTACAAAGCATCCAGCCCAATGTACCCCTTCTTTACTGCATCGATAAACCGCGCCTCCTTCTCCGGCGACGCATTCTTCAAATAGCTGTCCACCGCCCAAAGTCCTTCCGGCAGCCACTTGAACCGTGCCTCCGCCGGATAGTCCTTCGTCTTCTCCCCCAACTCAATGGCTTCATCCAAAAACTGCCACTGCATCTCTTCCACTTCGGTCTGCACATGCGTATAGCCGATGTCCAGGTGCGTCTGGTGCAGAAGGTAAATTTCCCACTTGCGAACGGGCTCAAGCGCCACCCTCTTCTCGAACAGCGTCTTGCCCCCAACCTTCACCGCCGCCGAAACCTCTCCCGCCTTCTCCACCGCCGGTGCGAGCCCCTCGATCACCTGCGTTCCCGACACCAGCCGATGCGTCTGCGATAAGCCCCCCTCCACCGCAACCATCGCCTCCACTGAATCGCCCACGTGCACCACCGAAGCCAGCACCGGCTGGTACAGCTTACCCTCCCTCCGCACAAGGTACGGCCGGGTAAAGACATCCTGCACGGTCGTCATTTTCTCGATTGCCGCCGCCTCAATTCCATCAGGCACAGTCAGCCGCAGGTAGTCAAAAAGGACCCAACTACCCTCTAACGACGTAATCGTCAGCGTATTATTCCCCGCCCTCAGCACCTCGGCGTCGAACGGAATCCGCATCAGGTACTCCCGTCCCTTATCGACCTCTCCATGCGCCGACGCGTCCCCGGCGCCCCTGGGCGTCTGGTGCACAGACGCGGCCTCGTTAAGCTTGATCTCCAGCCTCGGCGGCTGGCCACTGTGCGTATCCACAAAATCCACAATGAGCTCACCAGTTCCTGCCGCCGGCCGACCCTTCACCGCAAACAGGATCGTCACCGAATGCCGCTTGCCCCCCGCCCAAACATCCGCCGGCCCAGGCTGGATGTACGGAAAATCCTTCTTC
>JACZKQ010000082.1 GCA_014859965.1 Phycisphaerae bacterium | reverse complement strand
CTCACGAACCGATTATTGTTCAACGTAGAATATCCCATTTGGATACCCGGCCCGTCGCCGGATGGACCGCCATGAAGACCGAGACCCGGACAGTTGTGGAAGATACATTTCATTGACAGCCGCAACATAGTCGACAACATTTATAGCGCCGACCCTATAGGTTAATTCTGAACTAAAGAATCGCCAAAAGACCGAGGCTAAGATGAACCGGATGAGAGTTGCATTGCCTCACAGGCAAATTAAAGATTTCTGCCTGAAGTGGAAGGTCTCGGAGATGGCCCTGTTCGGCTCCGTACTGTCTGACAATTTCCGCCCCGACAGCGACATCGACGTCCTGGTAAGCTTCCAAAATGATGCCGAATGGGGCTTGTTCGAGTTCGTCGACATGAGTGACGAACTCGAAGCCATTTTCGGCCGCAAGGTCGATCTGGTCGAAAAAGAGGCCATGCGAAACCCGTTTCGAAAGCAGGCAATACTCGCCGCCCACGAGGTGATCTATGCAGCCTGACCAAAGGGACGCCGCGTATCTGTGGGACATGCTCGACGCCGCTCGGACCCTGCGGCAAATCTGTGCCGACCTCGACTGGAGTAAATACGCAGCGGATCGAAAGACACAGCTTGCTTCAGAAAGGCTCCTGGAGATTATCGGCGAAGCGGCTGGCAAAGTATCCGTCCCATTCCGTGAGGCACACCCGCAAATCCCCTGGCGACAGATTATCGGCCAGCGCAACGTCCTTATTCACGAATACGGTGAAATCAAACAAGAACGTGTCTGGAAAGTCGTCGCGCAAGATATCCCAATCTTGATCCAGCAGCTCGAAGCCCTTGCCTGATGCCTTTTCACGGCCGCCCCAGCCCCGAAAGGACCGGCCAAATCACCCCTTCCGCTTCGCCTTCTTCCGGGCCGCCTCGACCAGAACCCGCGGCTCCCACCCGCGGACGCAGTGCAACGTGTGCGAAGCGTGCAAACTCGTACCTGCGATAGAACAGGCGGTAGCTGGCGATATCCTCTGGCCGCAAGCGCTCAGGCGCCTGGACCACCGGGATTAACGTGAATCGCTCTGGGGTTTCCCTACGGCAGTGCTTCGGGGTGCCGTTCCAGTTCTGCAGGACACGACCGTCGTGCGTCACGAACTCCGCCTTGAATTCATAGTCGACGCTGCTCGGTGTACCGGCTAAGACTGTCGTGTAGCCGTTGTCGAACACGTATCGCATACCCGATACACCGTCCAAGACAACCGTGTCCCTACCGTCCAGTTTGAGCACGGTCCCGGCGGAGTCCGGCTTGTTTTCAACCTCACCGGCAGCAATCCACTCCCCCTGCGCAACGCCAATGTCGATGTCCAGCGTGTCTGACTCCAGGATCGGGCCGGGCGGAGTTTTGCACAGATTGAGGACAACATCATTGCCACCGCGTAATGATCCTACTGCTCCGTGGTACCCGCCAGGAAGCCTGCATACCGCCGACGAGGAAGTCCCCCCGTACACCTTGAACAGAGCATAGCACGTGCATTCGGCGGGGAGGTTACCCACATGCAGCTCACCACCGAATTGTCGCGGGTGTGTTCACATAACTGTGTAAACGGTCTTAACGATTTCACTTCACTGTTGCCATTATAGCTCGCTTGGGTTACTCTGTCCAGATCGCTCTGAAGGATAGGGCTCTGCTGGAGAGCAACCTGAGCATCAGGGCGATG
>JACZKQ010000081.1 GCA_014859965.1 Phycisphaerae bacterium | reverse complement strand
GGCTGCTGCCGACGCCGAGCGGGGACAACATGGACGGGACGATTAATTTTTCGCCGAAGATGGGGGCGGGGCGGCTGCTGGCGGGGTATCACAGGGTGGTCGCGGCGATCTATTCGGAGGAGAACTACTGCGAGCGCATTTTGACTTTCTTCAGGAATTATCGGGTGCCGAGGCGGCGGCGGCTTCAGCTTCGTTGGGCCGAGATGCGTGCGTTGTGGCGGTCGGTGTGGCATCTGGGCATTTTGAGCCCGGGGCGGCGGCATTATTGGAAGGTGATGCTGTGGGCGATGCGGCGGCCGCGGTATCTGGATACGGCGATCACGCTGAGCATTAACGGGCACCATTATCGGCAGATCAGCAAAGCGGTTGGAGAACGGGTGGGCGGCGCGGATGGCGGCGGTGCGGAGGACGGCGGCGAGGCGTGCGCCCGCAATGGGGCTAAGGTTTTGGGAGGCTGACGTAGAAGGCGCTGCCGCGGCCGGGCTCGGATTCCATGCAGACGCTGCCGTGGTGGCGTTCGACTATGCGGGCGACGATGTTGAGGCCGAGGCCTTCGCCGGGCGAGGATTTGGCGTGCTGGAGGCGGCAGAAGGCGGCGAAGACCTTTTTTTGGTCCTCGGGTGCGATGCCGATGCCGTTGTCCTTGACGCAGTAGACGGCGCGGTCCTGTTCCTGGCGGCCTGTGACGGTAATCTGGCCGGGGCGGCTTTCGTCGAGGTATTTCAGTGCATTGTCGATGAGGTTGGAGAAGACCTGGGTGATTTTGTTTTCGTCGCCAAGGCACGGGGGGAGGTCGCCGATGGTGAGGGCTGCGTTTTTCTGTTCGATCTGGAACGTGACTGCCTGGCGGATGGAGAGGATGAGGTGGTTCATGTCCAGGGGCTGGAGGTGGAGTTCCTCGACGCCGGCGCGTGAGAGCTTGAGGAGGCCGTCGATGACCCGCTCCATGTTTTCGGCGCCGGCGCTGATGAAATTGACCGATTCGCAGATGCCTTCGGCGAGCACGGCTTTGATTTGGCGGCGGGTTTGTTCGTCGGGGCCGGGTTTGTCGAGCAGTTCCTGGAGGCGGACACAATTTGAGGCGAGTTCGTGACTGAATCCGCGGATATTGACGAGCGGTGAGCGAAGATCGTGGGAGGCGATGTAGACGATTCTTTGGAGTTCTTCATTTTTGGCGGCAAGTGAGCGGTTCAGGTCCGCTCTTTCGGCTGCGGCGATGTTCTGGGTGAGCGTGTGGAAGAAGAACGCCCAGAGCAGGGGCAGGAAGACCTCCACATTGTCTTCGAATGGATCCAGGGCGTCGGTTATGTTGGTCGATTCGCATATGTTGCTGGCATTGCGGAACAGGGAAATGGCGACAATGAGAGCAAGGAGGATGGTTGCATCGCGGGCGAGGGCGTTTTTGCGGCCCCAGATGATGAAACCGGCGGTAGCCAGCGTCGCCAGAAGCGCCACGGTGTCAATTAGAGCGATGAGGTTCATCGGCGGCCCTTTCGCTGGACGAAGGTCCTGAAGGCATACCAGGCGACCAGCAGGGACGTGATGGCGTAACAGAGGTGTTCGAGCATGTTGAGGTGCCAGGGCAGGTAATAGCTTTCCAGGACGGTGAATACATAGGCGGCGACGAGGATGGTGAATGCGGCGAAAAGGATGCGCCCAGCGGGTATATGTTTCACGTCCCGGCGTCGAAAGAGGAGGAACATGAGGATGCCAAGCCCCAGAATGAGCATGAATATCTCATTTTCCTGATGCATGATTGGCCTTTCCAGTCAAAACCGTTGCCCCCGCAATGCCGTGAGCCTGCGCTCTATTACAGGTTTACATCGTCTTTTCCGGGCGGAGTTTGAGGGTGAAAGTCGTTAGTTGGGGATTTGAGGGGGCATTGTGGAGGAGGGGGAAAGGTTTGACGGGGAGGCGCCGAATGGGTAGAATGGGAGGACAATCCGGACGGAACCGGGATTGGCGAACAAGCGGGTTGGTGATCTTGGCTTTGTTCGTGCACAGGCGGTCTTCTGGACGAGGGATAAACACTTAATAAATCGGAGGTCAGTATGCAGAAGAAGAGATCGGGGCTTACTCGGCGCACGTTCCTACGCGGGACGGCGGCGGCAGTTGCAGCACCTATGATTGTGTCGGCGTCCGCTTTAGGGCGGGACGGCAGAGTGCCGGCCAGCGAGCGGATTATCGTCGGCGGCATCGGGATTGGAAATCGGGGGTCGCACGATCTTCGGTGGATGCTGCCGGAGGCGGACGTGCAGTTTGTGGCGACGTGCGACCCGCAGAAGGCGCGGCGCGAGGCGGTTAAGAAGCTGGTCGACACGAACTATGGCAACACGGACTGCAAAGTCTATTCGGACACGCGGCAGTTCCTTGCCGAGCGCACGGATATCGACGCGGTGCTCGTCACGACGGGGGACCGGTGGCATGCGCTGGCTTCGATCATGGCGATGCGTGCGGGCAAGGACGTGTTCTCGGAGAAGCCATCGGCGATGACGCTTGCGGAGGGGCAGGGGGTCGTGGAAACGGCACGCCGCTACGGGCGGATTTACCAGACGGGCGTGCAGCGGCTCAGCGAGGGGAATTTTATCTTCTGCAACGAAATGGTGAAGTTAGGCCGGCTGGGCAAGGTGCATACGGTGCGTGCGCATATCGCACCGTGGGACGCGGCGGAGATGCGGCACGACTGGCTTCCGGAGCAGCCGCTTCCGCCGAAGGACCAGGTGGACTGGGATGCCTGGTTAGGACCGTGTCCGTGGCGGCCGTATAATGCGGCGTATTGCAGCGGAGGCTGGCGCGGGCATTACGATTTTCACACGTCCTGCATCGGCGAGTGGGGGGCGCATACGTTCGCCCAGTGTCAAGAGGCGATCGGCCAGGAGCGGAGTTCGGCGGTGGAGTACGGCTACGTGGCCAATGAGAGCGGCGACGGGATGAAGACGCGGTTCTCCAACGGCGTGATCATGACCCTGGAGCGGGGTAATAAATGGTGGCGCGGCTCGTGCGGTGTGCGCTATGAAGGCGACGAGGGATGGGTTGCGGCGGCCGACGGCTATTCGCAGCCGGATGTTTCGTCGCCGGCGATGCTTGCGGACTTCCGCAAGATCGTGTCGGATTACCTGGCGCGGACGGGCCGGGCGCCGAGCCACATGCGGAACTGGCTGGACTGCATCAAGTCGCGGCGTCCGGCGGTGGCCGATGAGGTGCTGATGCACCGGACGATGACGACAGTTCATGCGGCCAACGTTTGCATGTGGCTGAAGCGGGATCTGAAGTTCGACCCGGCGAAGGAGGAGTTTGTCAACGACGCAGAGGCCAATCGTTTCTGTTCGCGGGCGATGCGGGAACCGTGGACGATTTAAAGAGAATCTTGAAACAAGTGATAAAACACGGGACTGCAAAACGCAAACAGGCTAAAGATGTGGAGCAGATTCGAAATGAGGAATACAGTCATGTCAAAAAATAAAGTGATGGTTTTGTTGGCGGCGGTGGTGATGGCGTCGCTGGTTTTGCCGTGCAGGGCCCAAACGGTTCCGGCGGCGTCGGAGATGGGCAGGCTGATCGGCGTATTGAAGTCGGATGCGACGTATGAGGCCAAGGTGACGGCATGCCGGCAGTTGAGTTTCATCGGGTCGGAGAGGGCCGTGGCGCCGTTAGCGGCGCTGTTAGGCGACGAGAAGCTTTCGCACATGGCGCGGTACGGACTTGAGCCGATGCCGTACGGAGCGGTCGACGATGCGTTTCTGGCGGCATTGGGCCAGGTCAAGGGCAAGCCGCTGGTGGGCGTGATTACCAGCATCGGCGTGCGCGGCGATGTGCGGGCGATCGCGCCATTGGGCAAGCTGTTGACGGCGACCGACGCGGACATTGTGGAAGCGGCGGCGCGATCGCTGGGCAGCATCGGCACGGCGGATGCGGGCAATGTGCTGCAGGCGGGCCTGGCGACGGCGCCGGCAGCGCGTCAGTGGGCGTTTTACGAGGGCATGCTGCGATGCGGCGAGAAACTGACGGCGGGGCAGCCCGCGGCGGCGGCGGCGATATACGACGTGCTCAGGGCATCCGATAAGCCGCACCATGTGCGAGCCGGCGGTGTGCGCGGGGCGCTTCTGGCGCGTCAGGGGCGCGAGCGCGGACAGCTCCTGGGCGAGTATCTGCGGAGCAATGACTATATCGTTTTTGCGGCGGCCGTGCAGACGACGCAGGAACTGGCCGGGCCGCGGGTGACTGCGGCGCTTGCCGCGGCACTGGCGGATGCGCCGGTGGACCATCAGTTGCTGATCTTGCAGGCGATGGCGGAACGGAACGACGCGGCGGCGCTGGAGGCGGTATACGGCCTGGCGAAATCGGGCCAGAAGGCGGTTCGGCTTGCGGCGATCAAGGCGCTTCCGGACATCGCGCAGGCGACGGGGCCGGTGCTGGTGGATTTGATGTTCGACGCAGACGGCGAGATTGCCAAGGCGGCGCAAGATAGTTTTGCGGCGATGAGCGGTCCGCAGGCCGATGCGGTAGTGCTCGATATGCTGGGGTCTTCTGAAACGGCGCGGCAGTTGAGGGCGCTCGATTTGATGGGGCGACGGCGGATGAGCGGAATGACAGACGCGCTGCTCAAGGCGAGCCGGGACAACGACGAAGCGGTTCGCAGTGCGAGCATCGCCCTGTTGGGCGACATGGCTGAGGCGGGTCAGTTTCCGATGCTGGTCGACCTGCTGCTGAAGGCGTCGGGCCGTTCGGAGATTCGTGCGGCTGAGCGGGCGATTTCTTCGACGTGCACGCGCGAGGCGCGGCTCGGGGGCGGCAATATTGTCATTCATAAGGCGGTGTACGGAGCCGTCGGCGAGGGCGGTCGGGCGAACGTGACGAAACAGGTGGCGCAGATGGTGGAAAGCGGTTCTGCGTCCATCACGGCTTCTAACGCCGGCTTCGGCGATCCGGCGCAGGGCGTCGTCAAGCAATTGCAGATAGAGTACTCGGTCGAGGGCGTCAGACAGAGTGTGACCGTCCGCGAGAACGACACTGCGACCTTGGCCGCGTCGGTGGTTCCGGCGGCGTTCATTGATCAATTGTGTGCGGCGGCGGCGAAGGCATCGGGCGAACAGAAGGCGGCGCTCTTGCGGGTATTGCGGACGACGGGCTCGCCTCGCGGTCTTGCGGCCGTTGTGGCGGCCACGAAGGATGCCGATCGGACGGTTGCGGACGAGGCGGTTTCCTTGCTTTGCGGCTGGCCGACGGCGGAGGCATTGGGCGAGGTGCTCAAACTGGCCGAGGCGACGGATACGAAGACGCAGATCCTTGCGGTGCGCGGGGCGATTCGATTGATTCCGCTGCAGGCTGCCTCGGACGCGAAAAAGCTGGCCGGGTTTGCGGCGATCGCGCCGCGGGTGCAGCGGGTCGAGGAAAAGCGGCTGTTGCTGGGGGCGCTCGGTCAGGTTGCTACGGCCGAGTCGCTGGCGATAGCGGCGCCTTATCTTGACGATGCGGGGACTCGGAACGAGGCGAGCCTTGCGGTGGTGACCATTGCTGAAGCGCTGTTGAAGGGGCCCGATGCTGCCAAGCAGGCGGCCGGGCTGATCGCGCCGTTGGAGAAAGCCGGCCGCGCGAATAATGCGGACCTGGCGAAGCGCGCCGGGGACCTGCTGGCGGAGGCGAAGAAGCAGGCGCGCTGAAGGTAAGCGAGCCCGGTGTTCATAGAGTGTTAGCAAAGCGAGAGGGTGCCCCACAAAAGGCACCCTCTCTTCGTTTTGCTTTGCCTGGCGATTGCGGCAGGCGGTCAGCCGGCGGTTTGGCGGGGTGAGTAGACTGTCTCCTGCATGGAGAAGTCGGCCCGGTGGCCCATGGTGTCGCCGAATGCGATGACTTCGCTTCGGAGGGCGGCGGCAGTCAGGCCGTACTTTGCACCGAGGGTCTGGATACGATTCCGCAGGGGGGAGGCCATGAGGAGGAAGTAGAGTTCTTCGGCAAATTTTCCGCTTGTGAGACTGTTCTGTGCCATTTTATATCTTCGCTTTCTGTTGTCTGTTTTTGTGCCTGGCCGCTTACTGTCCCGCCTTTTCAGAGAGATAGACGCGCAGGGCGGGGTTTTATTACAACATAAACGGTTTGGCGGGACGGCGCGTCGTCCCTGGTGCTGGACCGCTTGGATCGGCTCGGCGCACGTTTGGGCCCTCTGGGCGCTCTTTCGGCTGAGGGGGAGCGCCCCGGGCGGTCTATCGCCAAGTGCACCGGTGCTTACAGGCTGCCGGGCGCGCCGTCGTACATTGCCATCCAGATGCTCGAGAGTTCGACATTGGTCATGAGCTTGGGTATGTAGTCTTCGTCGGTCTTCCAGACCCTTGCAGTGCCTTGCGAGATGCGGTAGATGGCCAGGCCGCGGGCGCCTTCGTCCTGTATGACGGTGGCGAGCGCAGGGGCGGCGTCGGCCATGCCGTTTCGGATCCGCGGGTCTTCGACAAGGACGGCGGTACCGCGGATGCGGATCTGGACGCCGTCTTCATCATCGTAGAAACAGAGCTCGACGGCGGGGTTATTCTGGAGCTGGCGGTGAAGGCTCTTGGCATGGCTGGTGTTGAAGATAATGCCGTTCTTGTCGGCGCTGTAGAGTCTCATGGCTCGGACGCGCGGCTGGTTGTCGATACAGGTCGCCAGGAAGAAGATCGGATGGTTGTTCAGGAAACTAAATATGTCGTTAACAGGCATTGTGACTCCTTTATTTGCCTGGTGATCGTATCGTTCACGAACACCCAGGTCCGGTATAAATTGACATCTGTTAATACGCGGGCGGCGAGAAGGGGGTTTGTTAAATTGCGGTTCGGATCAGCGATCACGACTCATTCAGTCGGGGTGCTGCGGCTTGCGGGCAGCGGCCGTGAAGATGGGTTTTCCCGTTTTGAGATACTTCCGCTCGTAGTTTGTAGCGACGTATTCGCCGGGCTCGGCGGCGGCGGCTCGGACGAACTCGGCGGGTTGGAGTCGGCCGGCGGCGATAGCGGCGTCGAGGGTGCTGCGGATCTGGTCGAAATAGCCTGCGTGGTCGGTGGCGATATTGATAAGGCCTCCGGGCTGGAGGCAGCGGATCATCTGGTCGGTGTTTTCGGGGCACACGAAGCGCCGTTTGTGGTGGCGTTTTTTGGGCCAGGGGTCGGGGAAGTAGATGTGAAAGGCTGCGACGGACGCGTCGGGGACGCATTCGGGCAGGAAGGCGGCGACATCGGTTCTTATTATGCGGACGTTGGTGAGGCCCCAGCGGCCTATTCGGTCGACCGTGTGAAGATAGTATTTACTGGCCCATTCGATGCCGAGGAAGTTGCATTCGGGGCGAGCCCGCGCCTCGCTGAGCAAAAAGGCGCCTTTTCCCGAGCCGATTTCGACGTGTAGAGGGGCGTTTCTGCCGTATATCTGGGCAAAATCGGCCATTTGGGGCGGCTCTTTGGGAAGCAGGGCAATATTTTTATATTCTTTTAGCTTTCTTTTTGCCATGGTCCAGTGGTAATATACTCGCGCCAGGAGGGCCCAGCACATTTCCGGTTGCACATCCACCCGGGATTGGGGTTGACGGACGACTGGGGGACATTTTGCCCGCAGATCGATGTCAAGTCAAGTACAAGGATGTTCGATAGGTTTGATAGAACTGTTCGTCCGCGTCAGGCGTAAAACAAGGCGGTAGCATAGCCGTTAAAAAAGGGAAGACGCAAGTGATCAGACCCGTTGTAACATTGAGACGTCGGCGGATCATTATAGACGTCGACACGCAAAAGGACTTTCTGCTTGCCAGCGGCAATGCGTGCGTTCGCAACCATCGGCGTGTTCTCCAGAATGTGCGCCGGGTGATGGCGTGGGCGCGGATGAAGAATGTGCGCGTGATATCCACCAAACAAATATACGATGCGGGCAACGGGCATTCGTATTGCGTTTTGGGGACTGAAGGCTGCCGGAAGGTTCCTTACACGGTTCGCCAGAACCGGGTGACATTTGTGGCGGACGGGTGCACGGACCTTCCGCGTGATATCCTTAAGACGTACGACCAGGTTATTCTTCACAAGCGTTGCGTTAATCCGTTCGATGAGCCGCGTGCGGATCGTGTGCTCGGCGAGATCCAGGTGAATGAGTTTGTGGTTATCGGTGCGCCGGCGGAGGATGCTGTCAAGCATACGGTACTGGGTCTTCTCATTCGGCGCAAGCCGGTGACGGTGCTTGTCGATGCGGTGGGGTCTCATGATCGCGGGGCGGCGGAGATCGCATTCCGGCAGATGGAGGCGAAGGGGGCGAAACTGGCGGAGACGAAGACGCTGTTAGGCAGTTCGTGTCTGCGGTTAGTGGGGGTGTGCGAGTGCGACCGGTGCCAGGGGCGGCTGCAGAAGAAGTCGTTCGGGGTCGGGGCGTAACAGATGTTCACCGGGCACGCATCGTGCCCGCGGGTGTTTGCTGCATACATTTTCCCTTTACAGACAGAGCAAGAACATCGTTCTGCTTCGGGGGAAATACTTTTCGGAATGGGTACTTTGCCGGATAGATGTATCCAAAGGCTTCGTGTAAAATAGTTGACTGGAGTGACGGGGAGTGCCCATGGCTACAGGGCGAAAGTCATGGGCGTTTTTTTGCGCCTTGATTCTCTATTATTCAGGTCTCCTTCCTTGGTTTTCCTCCCTGTTATTTTCTCATTCTTGAGGGTTTGCTCGTTTGCTCGGTGAGTGGACGGGCAGAAGGGCGTGCGTCGCTCGGTCGCTCAATAGTCAGGGCAAACGCATTCCAGGGCCGAGCAAAACCGGTCGGGGCCCCAGAGGCCAAAATCCCCCCCCGGCGAACAGATGCTCCTGATTTTGGCCTCTGCCCTACCGGTTTTGCTCTCCATTGTCGCCGCAGGTTGGGTTTGGGATAAGGACATCCGGAGAATGCGCCCGCCCTGGCTCAATAGTTAAGAAGGGCCTTGCAGGAATGGCGGGGGTGCGTATAATAGGCGGTCCGGATGGGGTATGCGTTGGGGATCGGGTGCCCCGAATGCCCGTCGGCAGCGGCGGGGGAAAATATTGAACGCCCGATAGGATTGCCGAGTATAGCTTGGAACGGTCGTTTTTGCGGCCGAGTGGCGGAATGGCAGACGCTGGGGACTTAAAATCCCCTGTCCGAAAGGATGTGTGGGTTCGAATCCCACCTCGGCTATTGGCGGTCGGTGTAAGGGGGTGGTGTGTTTTGGCTTGTTTTTGACTCGGAGTGAAGGCCGGCGGTCCGGTCGTCCTGCCGAGGGAAGGAGATTTTTGGATGACAGACAGGGAGTACAAACTGGACGACGTGACGAGGCCTAACCTCTATCGTGAGGTGTTTCCGTATACAGAATTTCCGAAGATGACATTCGATGCGACGGGTGTGGAGGTATTCGACGCGGAGGATATCTGGATTACGGATACCACATTTCGTGACGGTCAGCAGGCCCGGCCGCCGTATACGCCGGAGCAGGTGGCCCGGATCTACGATTTTCTGCACGAAATCGATGGCGGCACAGGGTTGATCCGCCAGTGCGAGTTCTTTCTGTATTCCAACAGGGATCGTAAGGCGGTCGATCTTTGCAAAGAGCGGGGCTATGCCTTTCCGCAGATCACGGGGTGGATCCGGGCGGTGGCGGCCGATTTTAAGTTAGTCAAAGAAATGGGACTGGCCGAGACGGGAATTCTCACTTCGGCGAGCGATTATCATGTGTTCCTGAAACTTGCCAAGACACGGGGGCAAGCGGTGCAGTCGTATCTGGATGTCGCCAAGGCGGCGCTGGATAGTGGGATTGTGCCTCGGTGCCACCTTGAGGACGTGACGCGGGCGGATATTGATGGTTTGGTTTTGCCGTTTGCGCAGGAGTTGATGAAGCTTTCAAAGCAGTACAATTCACCCGTGAAGATACGGCTTTGCGATACGTTAGGCTTCGGCTTACCGTTTGCGAACAGTTCGCTGCCGCGAGGTGTTCCGAAGATGGTGGCGGCCTTTCGGGCGGCGGGGGTGCCGGGTGAATGGCTCGAATGGCACGGACACAATGACCTTCACAAGGTGCAGGTGAACGCGACGGCGGCGTGGCTTTACGGGTGCTGTGCGGCGAATACATCGATCTTTGGCGTGGGCGAGCGCACGGGCAACCCGCCGCTGGAGGCGATGGTGATCGAGCATGCGCAGTTGCGGGGGACCAACCCGAAAGTGAACTATGCGGCGATTACGGAGTTGGCCCGTTATGCGGAGAAGGATTTGGGATTCGAACTGCCGGCGAATTACCCGCTTGTGGGCAGAGACTTCAACGTGACGCGTGCTGGAATTCATGCAGACGGCTTGTTGAAGAACGAGGAGATTTACAACTGCTTCGATACGCTGAAACTGCTGAAGCGGCCGGTGGGCGTGGCGATTACGGACAAGAGCGGCGCCGCGGGCATCAAGCACTACATTGAGGAAAAGTACCAGATTGAGATTATGAAGCACGACCCGCGGGTGGTTGCGATCAAAGACAAGATCGATCTGGAGTATGCGGCCGAGCGCGCGTCGGCGATCTCGGATGACGAAATGAATGCATGGATTGCGGATGCTTTTGGTGGGAATCTGCCGCCGCTGCGATGAGTCATAATTTGACGGACCGACGGATAAAAGCTGTGCTGTTTGACCTTGGGGAGACCCTGCTGGAGTTCGGGCGGGTCGACGTATGGCGCATGTTTCAGGAGGCCGCGAATAGTTCGTACGCCTATCTGCAGGAGCAGGGGCAGCCTGTGCGGGGCCTGGGGGGCTATAAGTGGGCGAGCTTTTTGCTGATTCGGCTCAAGCTGCTGGTTTCGGACTGGACGGGGCGGGACTGGGATTCTCTGGCGCTGCTCCGACGCATCGGCGAACGGGGCGGCTATGATCTTACTGAGGAGCAGTTGCGGGAGTTGAACTGGCGGTGGTATGAGCCGTTAGGGCGGCGGGCGAAGGCGGAGCCGGACCTGGCCGAGACTCTGGCGAGACTGCGGGATGCGGGGCTGCGCCTGGGGATCGTATCCAACACATGGGTCAATGGCGATGCGCTGGAGCGGCACCTGGAGCAGTTGGGGGTGCTGGGTTTTTTCGAGGTGCGGATCTACTCGTGCAGTTACCGATTTCGCAAGCCGGACCGGCGGCTTTTCCGGAAGGCAACCGAGGAATTGGGGGTGCTGCCGGGCCATGTGATGTTTGTGGGGGATCGACTCGATACGGACGTCCGGGGGGCACTCAACGCGGGGATGGTTCCGGTGCTGAAGCTGGCGTATACGAACGCGAGAAAGCGGGCGCCGGCGGGGGTGGAAAGGATTGAAAAGCTCTCCGAGTTGCCCCGGTTGATCGAGCGGTTTAACGCCGCGGCTTCCACTTCGTGACGGTATTCAAGAAGGCAAATTCGGCCAATCTCACGGTTTATTGGGTGCTTCGGGTGGCGGCAGGGTGGCGATGAGGCGGGTGAGGGTTTCGGCGCGGGCGATTTGTTGGCCGTTGGCGAAGATGCGAAGGCCGGGGCCGCGGTGGTACTTTTCGCCGGTGCGGTCCCAGAGGATGGTGACGGTACGGCCGTGGTAGGGGACGTTGTCCAGGCAGAACCAGTCCCACACATCCGGCGGGAGGAGGGGGTTCACTTCGAGTTGGTCGTCCGGGCGGGGGCGCAGGCCGATGAGGCCGGTGATGACCAGGTCGCAATATGTCGAGTGGTTGTAGTCTTTGCCGCGCTCTTTGCCGCCCTTGCCGGGGTCCCATGTGCCGTTTCGCCACGTCCTTAGCCGCGTGCGGGAGATCCAGTCGCCGGTGCGAGGGTTGAGGTTTTCGTCGATCCAGGGAACGACTCGGCCGTCATCTCGGCGGAGTCGGTGGGCGGCGGTGTAGGTCTTAAGCAGGCTGAAATAGTCGGCCGCCGACACGACGCCTTGGTCATAATTGTTAAGGAGGTTAGCCATTGCGGTGAGCGTGATCGACGTGGCAAAGGGCCAACTCGGACCATTCCATTGGCATTCGTGGCCTTCGTAGGAGAGGCGAAAACCGGGGTGTCGTTGTTCGGCGCTTGTGAGTCCGTGCTCCGCGTGAAAGCCGTCGGGGTCCATAATCTGCTTCCACGCCTGCTCATATCCGCGATCCGGGAGATTAAAGTACCAGGGCGTGTAGCCGTGCAGTTCGCGGACGTCCACGAGTGCGGCGGCGTTTCGCGGGAGCGTCTTAAAGAACTTTGCTTGCGAGTCCCAAAGCTTTTCATGTACGAGCGACTTGATGTGCCGGGCCTTTTGCTGAAATGCCGCTGCCACATCGTTGCGGCCGGCGAGTGCGGCGATTCGTGCGATGGCGACTGCGTCGCCGTACATGTAAGCATTAATGGTGGGGCGCTTGCCGCTGCCGCCGATGGAGACTTCCATGCCGTCGCGGTCGTCGATCTGCCAGAAGAGGCCATCGGGTTCGAGGCGGCTCTTCTCCCACTGGGCGTAGTTCTCGACGAGATCGTCGAGCAGGTCGAGCACGAGGGCCTTGTCGCCGGTGACGAGATAACCGGCCCAGAAGGCGTCGGCGGCCCAGAAACTGTAGCTGCGCGGGGCGCCGCCTTTGCGGAACCAGAAGCGGGCGTAATCGTCCAGGTACACGGAGTCGCGGAGCCAGCGACCCTCGTAGAAGTGGTGACCGGCGGGGCAGTTGATCGTGTTGTGTTTGCCCGCCCACTCGACCGGCGGCAGAAATTCGGTGATGACGAATCCGTCGGGTGTCTGCTTGATATGCTTGCGGAAGGTCCACCAGCGGAAGTAGTACGTTCGTTCGAGGTCCTTGTCGGGGCACTCGAACAGCGGGATGTTGTCTTGCAGAAACGCCCATGCCTGCTCGTTGGGGATGTGCTGGGTGTAGAGCGGCTCGTCATCGCGATTGAACTGTTCGACATAGTGCCGAAAGGCGTCCGGCTCCAGGACCGAACCAGCCGCTGACGCCGCTGTGCCTGCGGCCACAACCAGCCCGATCAGCCAAGTTGCATGGTGCCATGAATTGAGCGTACGCTTCATTGCATATCTCCAGATTGTCCAGGCTTATCCTTGGTGAGACGCACCTTCAATTGGCCAACGGAACAGCCGACGATCCTCACCCTATTTCCTTCGTCGACAAATTCGGCTTCGGTTACTGCATCGTAGATGGTTCCATTCAGGTCGATGCGGCCCACGGGGCGCAAGGGGGTAATAGTCATGGCTTCAGTGCCGACAAGTTCGCACAAGGCCGGGGATGCCGGGTGTGAATCGATCGGCGATTGTTTGTATTGGTGCGGTTTCTCCCACAGTATTTCCCAAACCACTAAATAGCAGGCAAGTATCGTGGCGCCCATAAGGGCGCCTATGAGCCTGGTCAATGTTGGTTTTGAAAAGCCGGCGATTACAAGTGCGACGATAAGGGAAACGAGAAAGACTTGTATCATCCATTTGACCCAGGGACGCGCAGATGAACCATCCGGCAACGAATCACGCACGCCGTATAATTCGAAAATGCGCGCCCATAACGGTGCAAGCAGTATATTGAATGGCGGCACAGTAAATAATAATACACCGCACATGAAAAGCAGAAGCAAAGATAACCCAAAAGGAATTCCGACAGTTTTCAACACCCCAAGAATGGAAGCGGGAATCAATATGCGCAACAGCCAGCGGAACCACCTTTGCTTCATGAATTGTTGAGCCAACTTTCTCATATGAGCCTTTTCACTCTGGCACTTGCTTGATTGGGTAGGCGGCGAGGAGGCTGCTGTATTGTGTTTTTGTGATTTGGATGATGGCGCCGTGGCGGGCGTTTTTTGGGGGGGTGTAGTTTTGCCAGTAGATGTTGTGCCAGGGACCGGCGAGGGTTGGGGCGGTGGAGAGGCCGTAGGAG
>JACZKQ010000080.1 GCA_014859965.1 Phycisphaerae bacterium | reverse complement strand
ATTTGGTTCTTATGGCGATTTGGATGCTTTGCCGGCTAAGGCTTATGATTTCATCCTGGTCTGTGTGAAGTCGCCGGATTCTCGTGCGGCGGCGGAGGACCTTGCGCGGCATGGGGCCCTGCTGGGCGAGGGCGGGCGGATTGTCCTGTGTCAGAATGGGTGGGGCAACGCGGAAATCTTTGCCGAACTGTTTCCCAAGGCCCGCATTTTCAACGGGCGCGTCATCACCGGCTTTGCCCGACCGGCCCCGAACGAGGTCGTGATCACCGTCCATGCCGACGCGATTCACCTGGGCAGCCTGTTCGGAGGCGACGTGAGCGTTCTGGCCCGGCTCGCCGAGGCGATCACCCGAGGCGGCATTCCGTGCGAGACCACGCCGCATATCGAGAAGGACCTGTGGGCGAAGATGCTGTACAACTGCGCACTGAATCCGCTGGGCGCGGTGCTCGACGTGCCCTACGGCGTGCTTGCCGAACACGCCTCGACCCGCCGCATCATGGACGCCGTGGTCGCGGAGATCTACCGGGTGTTGGACGCGGCGGGGTTTTCAACCCACTGGCCGACGGCGGACGAGTTTATGGAGGTCTTCTACGGCCGACTCGTGCCGAGCACCGCCGAGCACAAGTCCTCGACCCTGCAGGATATTCTCGCCGGCAAGGCCACCGAGATCGATGCGCTCAGCGGGGCGGTGATCGAGCTGGCCGGCCGCTACAATGTCGAGGTTCCCACTAACATCTGCCTGTACGATCTGGTAAAGTTTCTTGAGGCGAAGACCGGCAAAGGAAACGAAGGACCCTGAAATGAAACATAAGCACATCGCCTTTACAGTGATCGCAGTAATCGCCGCCGCGCACCTCTGCTGCGCCCAAACGCAACAGACGCCTAGTAAAACCTCCGGCGACTGGACGCTCAAGGGCCCCCTGCCGCGGGCCCCGAAACACGTTACGTCGGACTATCCGCTGTCGGACCAAAGCAATGGCGGCGGATGGACAGGATACGAGCCCATGAGCGACGAATTCGACGGCACAACGCTCGACAGCACAAAATGGTGGCCGAGGAATCCGACGTGGCTCGGCCGCAAGCCGGGCTGGTTTAATGAGAAGAACGTAACCGTCGGAGACGGCAAGCTTCACCTGCACATGAAGAAGGAAGAGCCCGCCGGGATGCCGAAGGACAAGGGGTATCATACCTGGACGTCGGCGGCCGTGCAGAGCAAGGGCCGGGTGCTTTACGGATATTTCGAGGTCAAAGCCAGGGCCATGAAATCAGCCGGATCGAGTTCGTTCTGGTTCTATTACAGTGAAAAGGATCTGTGGACTGAGATCGACGTATTCGAGATCGGCGGCAAATCGCCGGGCTACGAAAAGAAGTACAACATGAACGTCCACGTGTTCAAGGCGCCGGAGGAGGTCCGGCACTGGTCGAAGCACAGCCTTTGGGAGGCGGCGGCGAACCTGGCGGACGATTATCATGTATACGGCCTGGAGTGGAACAAGGAACGGATCACGTGGTATTTCGACGGCGTGCCCATCCGCTGGGTCGAGAACACGCACTGGCACCAGCCGCTGACGCTGAACTTCGACAGCGAGACGATGCCTGAGTGGTTCGGCCTGCCGAAAGACGAGGACCTGCCCTCGGTCTACAGTATCGAGTATGTGCGGGCCTGGAAAAAGACGCCCGAAGTAAAAGGACAACGACAACCATGATCGAAATACGTCCGCCGCAGACGCCGGATGAGTTGGCGCGCTATTACACGCTGCGATGGCGGATCCTGCGCGAGCCGTGGGGCCGGCCCATCGGCAGCGAAAAGGACCTGCACGAAGAGCGAAGCGTACACCTCGTCGCGCTGCATGGCGACGCCGTCATCGGCGTGGGCCGCGGCCACTTTTCCGCGCCGGGCGAAGGCATGATCCGCTACATGGCGGTTGAAGAGGCATGTCGCGGCAAGGGCGTCGGCGGGGCGCTGCTGTGCGAACTCGAACGACGCCTCCGCAGCCAGAACGCCCGAAGGATCATTCTAAACGCCCGCGAGACGGCAGTCGACTTCTATGAAGCCTATGGCTATGAAATCGTCGCCAAGGCACACACTCTCTATGGTTGTATCGAACACTTCCGAATGTCCAAACAACTCACCCTTTACTGACAACTCATAGGGGCAGGTTTGTATGACAATGAAGCGCGTTCTTCGCATTGCAGCGGTCCAGATCCTGGCCTTCGTCGGCGCCTGTATTCCGCCATGCCAGGCTGATGAACCGGTCGTTTCGCTGTTTGCGGATATGCAGTTTCGCGGGGGATTCCTGTTGGGCTATGCTGATCCCGCGATGGGTCGCAAGGTGGAGGCCGTCCTGAAAAGCAGTCCGTCTGAGGCCGAGCCCGTTTGGCGCCTTTGTCAGTGGGCGACGCAGTATTCGCTGGCCGATGTCCCTTGTACAAGATCGCTTAACGGCGACATTACATGGGAAAACGCGGGTAAGAAGGTCGTCGTGGGTGTGGGAGGCGACCTCGTCCTCGACATTCGCGGCAAAGCCGAATATGGCGAGCACGTCCGGCAGGCGGGCGAATCGTGGCCGCACCTGCTGATTGAGCAGGACGCGACGCGCATCCACCGCCTGAGCGATCTCGCCTCAGTCGACCTGGCGATCGATCTGCGGCTGTTGTCATTCGAGGACCACCTGCCCGCCGGGCGCTTTGATCCCGGCCTGCACGCCGCCCAGTTCCAGCTCTTCTTCATCGTCCGAAACATCAACCCCGACAGCCCCGGCCACAACAACTACATCTGGTTCGGCGTCCCGTTCTTCGACAGCCGCCACGACATCCCCCCGGCCTACATGGCCCCCGACGCGGGCAAAAAAGACGCCACCGGCAAATTCATCTACACCATCGACGGCCGACAAGTGAACCAAACCCCCATGAAAGAAGGAACGTGGACCCGTATCCAAACAGACCTCCTCCCTCACATCCGCCAGGCCCTCACCACCGCCGCCAAACGCAGCTACCTGAAATCTTCCAACCCAGAAGACTTCGCCGTGGTAAACATGAACTTAGGCTGGGAAATCCCCGGCGCCTACAATGCGGCCGTTCAGCTCAAAAGCCTGAAAATCAACGCCCGGCCGCTGCCCGAATTGAGTCGACCAGATAGCCCAAACAGCAGTCTTCCCTGAAATTCGGAATGCAACTCCGAATTTTCAAGCGTAACCCCTGACTCCATAAGCCAATGCGGTCACACGATCATTTTTTCTTCTGATTTTTTTCCGCGGAGGCGGTCTTGGCAGATTCTTCCACCGCCTCAGGTTTATACGCCCCGATGGTTTGGAGGAGGAACTGCTCGTACTTGCGATAGCGTGATAGCGCCTTGACGTCGCCGCCCAAGCCGTGGCCGCCGGTGGGGTCGAGGAAGAGCTCGACCTGCGTCTCCTTGCCCGCCTTGAGCAGTTCGCGATAGACCCGCACCGTGTCCTGATAGAGCACGTTGTCGTCCTCCATGCCGTGCACTAGCAGGAGATGGCCCTTGAGGTTCTTCGCCAGCGGCAGCAAGGAGAACTCCTTCAGCGTTGCGGCGCCAGGCTCGCTTCTACCGATCGCGTGCCGCGTGTACCACGAGTTATAGTTTTCCCATTCCGTCGGGCCCGCCCCGGCGATACCCACCTTGAACACATCGGGCTCGGTATACATGCACATCTGCGTCTGGAAGCCGCCGAAGCTCCAGCCGTGGATCGCAACCTTTTCAGCATCGACGCCGCGGCGATCGACGAGGAACTTGACGCCGTCGACGAGGTCCTCCACCTGCGGACGGCCGACCTGCCCGAAATTGGCCTTCTCAAAGACGCCCGCATAACCGCTGTTGCCGCGCGTATCAATGGTACAGGCAACCCAGCCGTGCTTCTTGGCCATGTAGTAAGGGAACGCGTAGTTGTATGGGGCGTGGCTGCCGTCGACGACCATCTTTCGCGTTCCCAGCGGCCCGCCGTAGAAATAGATCAGCACCGGCCGCTTGTCGGTTTTAGCCCAGTCGTCCGGCTTGAACATCATGCCGTAGAGCCGCTGGCCGTGGCGATTGGTGTAATCGAAGAACTCCGGCTTCGGCTCGGCGAACGTGTGCGCCTTCTCGGGGTGTGAATCCGTTAAGAGCTTGTGCACGTCCGCCTTGCCGTCGATGAAAACCAGCTCCTTCAACTGCTCGTAGCTGGCCAGGTTGGTCAGCACCTTCGTGCCGTCGTCGCTCACTGCCGTTTCGGTGTGCGTGCCCTTTTGGCTCGTCAGCCGCACCATTTTGCCGTTGGCTGTCGAGACCCTGTAGACGTCTGTCTGCGACGGGTGCTCTTTCGTCGCGTGAACAAATATCCACTTGCGGTCTTTTGAGACGGCAATCGGATAGACCTCGAATGAGCCGTTCGTCAGAGACTTAGTGCTCTCATATGCAGGATTCAGCACGTGCAGATGCCGAAAGCCGGTCTGCTCGCTCAGGTATGCAATCCGCCGACTGTCCGCAAGGTAATACAGCGTCATCATCCGCGGGGTGTTCGGCCCGCCGTAGTGCAGGAACCGATAGAGCTCCTTTGCCGGTTGAGCCGCTTTTTCCTCGCCGTCCTTCTTAACCCCTGTATCGCCCTCCTTTTCGTCTTTGCCGCCGGTGTCCTCCTTCTTGCCGTCTGCGGCTTTCTCCTTGACGTCAGCCTTCTTCTCCTCTGGCTTTTCCTCCACGACCGCCGCTTCGTAGATCGTAACCAGGGCCGGGTCCTGCTCGAACGTGAAGAACGCCACCCGTTTGGAATCCGGCGACCAGACCGGCGCACCGACCGCGTCATTCGGCATGTGTGTTTCAAACTTGAACACCTCCGTCAGCAAGTCCCGCTCATCGCCGGCTTCACTGAGTCGGTATACGTAGACCCGCCGTTGGCGAACGGGCAGCGGATCGTCCGAAACGTGCCGCTGGACCTCTTTGGCCTTCATGAGGCGGTCCTTGTAACTGGCGATCTCGACCTTGCTGGTGCTTGCCGGCTTGACCTCTTTGCTCGTGAGGAACGCCACATATCGCCCATCTTCGCTGAGGCTGTAACGATCGAACGTCTCACCCTGAGGAAATTTCGGATCGAGCTGCCGCACCACGTCGCGGCCGAACGTCAGCCCGTAAAGGGCCTGCTGCCGCCGAAACACACAGCCGCTGCCGTCCGGCAGCCATTGCGAAAGATCCACGCTGTCCTGCGTCTCCGTGAGGCGAACGATCGCTCCATCGGCGATGCTGTACCTGTACAAATCCCCCTCCGACTGAAACAGGATATCATCGGCGCTCGGCGACCATTTGAACTCGCCGATGCCGCTGTATTTGGGGGCTTTTTCGTCGTCGGCATCTTTATCGTTGACCCAGTCGCCTCGATCCTTCAGCGTCTGCTCGTCAACCTTGCCGTCAACTTCTGCACCGTCTTCCTCGTCCTTTTTACAGTCCTCCTGCTCTTTGTCGCCCGAGGTTTCCTCTTGCACGTCCTCCTCGTCGTCCTTTTTTTCATCGCTACCGCAGTGCTCAGTGTCCTTCTCCTGGGCCGCCGTTTCCTTTTTCTTGTCCTCTGGCGTGGGCTTTTCCTTCTTTGCCTTTTCAATGCGGTCGGCTACCACCTTGCGGGTGCTCTTCTGGAACTGCGCCATCACGGACGGCCACGTTGCACGCGTAGCGACGCCCTTTTCGACGTCATAGATGAACAGGTCGTTGCCGTGCCTCCGCTCATTGTACGGCCGGTAGAGGTATGCTCCATATTTGCCGTCATGCGAAAACGCCAGCCCCGACGCGGATGGCCCGAAAATGCTCTTCTCCGGCAGCAGATCGTCAAGCTTCAGCTCCTGACGGGCGGCGTCGCTCACCTTTTCCGCCTGCTCACCGCCGGCGGCTCCGGCTTGGTCCTGTTCGGCCCGTGCAGCCGCAAAAAAAAACGCAACCACCACCAGAATCAGCAACTTCTTCATCACACTCTCCAGTCCTGTCAATTCCCGGCCGCGACCGAACCCGGACGCGGCATCGCCCCCAATGTCACTGCCAGAATACCCGAATTTCGGCAAAAAGGCAAGTCAAATACGGGTGCAGACAGGCAGGGCGTGTCCCACCAGGGGAATTAAAGGAAAGCACCGCAAGCTGTGAAAGCTCCGCCCGGCAGATGCGGCACGGCGGGTGTGACTAATGGAGGCGCTTGCGCTTGCCCAGCAGCACCAGGTCCTTCAGGGCCTGCTCGTTGCGGGCGGCCATCCAGCGGTCCTCAAATCCGGGCGTCTGGACGATCTGCGCGATAGCCGAAAGTGCCCGGAGGTGCACATTCCTCAAGTTGGCGGTCCCGACCAGCACAAAGACCGTTGTCACGTGCGGGTTTTTGTCGGAAAACCGGACCCCGTCGCGGCACCGGGCGATTGCAATTTCAAAGACTCCGTGCCCTTCGATCACCACGTGCGGTATGGCCAGATCGGCGCTCAGGACCGTGCTGCCTGCCCGCTCCCGCGCGATCAGCATTTCTTTGAGAGGCTGGGCCTCAATCCCCAGTTCACCGGCCATGCGCTCGGCGATCTGCTCGAAAAACGGTTCGACCTCCATGGGCCCGGCGACATCCAGCACGACCGCTTTTTCCACCAGCCGGTCGAAGCGGTCCTGGACGATCTCGTCGCGTTCCCGGATGATCTCCTTGAGTTCGTGCTCCAGCGTGCCGGTGACCAGTTCGCGGGCGGTGACCTTTTCAATAAGGTGCAGCAGCGCCGATTCCTTCTCCACGCGCCGCCTGCCGTAAAGCCAGTAAATGCAGAATCCGGCGGCTATCAGAGCCCCCGTAACAACAAATGCCCCTTCGCCCATCCCGACCAGCACGAATGCAAACCCGACTATGGTGGCGACTTGCAGCCACGGATACAGGGGGGCTCGGAAGTTGGGCCTGTAATTCTGCACGCCGCTTTCCCGCAAGACGATTACCGATACGCTGGCGAGGATATACCCCAGCACGAACACGGTCGAGGCGGCCTTGACCAGAGCTTCGAGGCTGAAGAACACAGAGCCCAATATCAGAACGCCTGTGGCAAGAATGGCCATGTACGGTGTCTGTCGCCGGCTGCCTATTCTGCTGAGCGGTTCAGGGAGCAACTCGTCGCTGCTGGCGGCCAAGAGATAACGGCTTGCGGTCATGATGCCGGCGTTGGCTGTCGTGATAAACGCCAAAGCCGCGGCGATACTGACGATGATGAATCCGGTACGGCCCCAGAAAGCCTCGGCGGCGTCCGAGATCGGCGTCAGGGAGCCATCCAGTCGCGCCGCGCCGAGGACGCCGCTGGCGACGATGATCATCAGCGCATAGAGCACCATGGTCACCGCGGCCGCAAGGATCATTCCCCTGGGAATGGTGCGGCCGGGGCGCTTGATCTCGCCTGCGACACTGGCCACCTGGATCAATCCGCCATAGGAGACAAACACAAATCCCGCGGTGGAAATCACCGGCCGGATGCCGTGAGGCGCCGGCGGCGTGAAATTGGCGACGGAAACGTGCCCCATGCCCTTGACCACAAACGAAAGCATCAGCCCGATGAGCGCCGCCACCAGGACCACCTGCAAACTCGCCGCCTCCCGAGTGCCGTACAGGTTCACCAGCACGGCTATCAGGCAGGCCGCCGCCGCAAGAATGTGCCAATTCACCGGCACAAACTCTGCACCCAGCACCGCAAGCCCGATCAGTGCAAAGGCGCTCTTGAGCGCCAGGCTGAACCAGCTCAGCAACCCCGCAAGCGTGCCCGCCGCCGGACCAAGCCCGCGTGAAATGTAGAAATAGTCCCCCCCGACCATGGGCATTGCCGTGGTCAGTTCCACGATGCTCAAGAGCCCGACGGTGGCCAAGATGCCTGCGAGAAGATAAGAGACCACTACCGCAGGGCCGGCCATGGCGTGGGCCATCCCCGGCAGGACAAAGATGCCCGAACTGATCATAGCCGCACATGCGATGCTGAAAACGTGGATCAGTCCCAGTTGCCTTTTTTGCGTCATGCAGTCTCCATACATTGCTCCGGTGCACGCCGCCCGGCGCCATGGCCGGGCATGTCGTCGTTATATCGTCCTGCCGGGCAGTCCTCTTAAATTAAGACCGCCGCTTGCCGCGTCGATGATTCACATTGACACGGCGGGCGAAAATACATACGCTGGCGACCACTTTGTGGTTTGGGATTCGGATAAACAGGAGAAGTTCATGATTATCGTTACAGGCGGAGCAGGCTTCATCGGCTCGGCGATTGTCGCCGGTCTAAACGCGCGCGGCATCGAAAATATCCTCATCGTGGACATCCTGGGCAAGGACGAGAAATGGAAAAACCTTCGCCGGCTCAGCTATGCCGATTACATGGAGGTGGAGGACTTCTGGGACATTCTGGAAGCCGAGCACCTTGAGTGGCCCGTTGAGGCCATTTTCCACATGGGCGCCTGCTCCGACACCACTGAGATCGACTGCAGTTACCTGGCCACCAACAACTATGACTTTTCGAAAGAGCTTGCCGAGTGGGCCATGGACATCGACGCCCGGTTCATCTACGCCTCCAGCGCGGCGACCTACGGCGACGGCACGCAGGGCTTCAGCGACGACGAAGACCGGATCGACACGCTGGTGCCGCTCAACATGTATGGCTATTCCAAGCAGATGTTTGATCTGTGGGCACGCCGCACCGGCCTGCTGCGGCGGATTGTGGGCCTGAAATACTTCAACGTCTTTGGCCCCAACGAATACCACAAAGGCAACATGCGAAGCTTCGTCGTCAAGGCGTTCGAGCAGATCAGCGCCACCGGCGGCGTGCGGCTTTTTAAGTCGCACCATTCCGGTTACACCGATGGCCAGCAGCTCCGCGACTTCATCTACATCAAGGACGCCGTCGATATGACCCTGTTCTTCTTCGACAATCCCGAACTGGCCGGCCTCTATAACGTTGGGGCCGGACAGGCAAAAAGCTGGAACGACCTCGCCAATGCCATTTTCACGGCTATGGGCAGGCAGCCCAAGATCGAGTACGTCGACATGCCCGACGAAATAAGGGACAAATACCAGTACTTCACCCAGGCCGACATTTCAAAACTCAGAAAGACAGGCTACAGAAAACCAACCACCCCCCTCGAAGCCGCCGTCACAGAGTACATCCAGAAGTACCTGCAGAAAAGCGAATATCTGGGAATACCCTGACGGAACGCCCGAACCGCCCTGAGACAAGGCACCGAACAGTGGAATGCGTCGCCGCCGTCAGTCTGTAATCGCGGCCTTCATGACTGTGAAGACGTCGGTGTTATCCACGTACTGGCCCGAGATGCACCAGGCTTTGGCGGCGTGCCGGTCCACCCCACGGACGCGGGCATGGAAGAATTCGCTGCCGGGTCCGGTGGCAAAAAGCGGCACGAGCCCGTTGGTATGGCCGCCGGAGAAATATTTGGCTGCGGGCAGATTGCCCTTGCCGCGGTTGACAGGCAGATCAAACGGCGTGTCGCTCTCTTCGCCCGCGCTGGGCCCCCATATCTGCCCGCACTCATGGTCCGATACAACGATCACCAGCGTGTCCTCCAGAATGCCGCCTTCCTGCAGCCGGCGCATCACTGCCGCAACGGTCCTGTTGAAGTCCGCGTACTCCTCAAGCATTCGCGCCAGGTTCTTGTCGTGGTTAGCCCAGTCCACGGCGCCCCCCTCGATCATCAGGAAGAACCCGTCCTCATCCCGGCTCAAAACATTCAGCGCCGCCAGACTCATCGTTTCCAAGGTGGGCATGTTGCCGTTGAGCCCGCCCGGCCCTTTTCCGTCACGCCTGTACTGAAGACTGGACGTGCACGGCGCCAAACCAAAGACGCGGCGCAGTTCAGGCCGGGCCTCGGCGGCCAGTGCTTCCATTGCATCGCTGCTTTCGAGAAACGCCCATCCCTTGCCCGTCGTGCCGTCAGCCAAAGCCTGGTACACCGCATCCGGGCAGTAATCGTCCTTTGATTGCCCGCGCGGCCGCCGCCTGCCGTTATCATCATACCGCGGGTGGCCGGCCCCGAACACAACGGTAAGACCGCTGCGGTAGACAATCTCGTTGGCGATTTCGCCCGTGTTTTTGCGGTCCTTGTTGTGGGCGAATACCGCCGCCGGCGTCGCGTGCGAGAAAGGCACACTGCTCACAGCGCCTGTGCTCTTGCCCATCGCATGGGCGATTTCGGCGATTGTGGTCAGCGGGCGATTGTCGGGATCGGTCGCAATGTGGTAGCTCGCCGTCTTGACGCCGGTATACAGCGCCGTTGCCGCCGCGGCCGAGTCGGTCGCTTTGGACCGCAATGATTTGAAGTCCGACCAGCTTTTCTCCGGATCGTACACCGGGGCATCGTACGCACCGGTCGTGCAGGCCAAACGCACCGGAAAAGAATCGTAGGGCTGTTTGCCGGTTTCTCCATATTCATAATACGAAGAGCAGTGATAGGCATTATAGCCTGCCCCATCGACAATCAGCAGAACGATATTCCTGGCCGCGGCGCCGAGGGCGCCCGCCGCCGTAACCGTCAGTATCGCCAGAACAAACAGAATCCGCCCAAACGCCCATTGCATGCGTGTGCTGCTCATAGCACCCCTTGCCACGAAGAACATCAATTCGGTTCGACAAAAGAGCGGTTATTGTACCATAAGACGCCTGCGATTGCAAATCGGGCGCATCGGCGTCTTCTCAGCGGAAAAGGTCAGGAATGACGGGTGGCGTTGTCAGTTTGTCTGCGGAGATTCTTCGTCCAGGATGCGCCAGAGATTCTTAATGTTCCGTTCCTGCATGCCGTAATTCCACTGGCCCGGCTGCGGCACCAGATAAGTAGGAAAGGCCCTGCTCAGCGACAGCAGCTCGGTCGCCTGCTCCAGGGTGCGTCCCTCGCGGCGGGCCGCACGCAGGCCCGCGAGCAGGCGGTGGTAGTATTCGCGGACGCAGGTAAGATCGCTCTTGAGCAGCGGCGGACTGTGCGACGGGACGACGTGATCGATCCGCACATTGTCCGCGAGAAAGGCGTCCAGCACTGCCATGTAGCGGTGCACGTCTTTCATTGTGGACGCTTCGCCGATTTCGGGCAGGTGGTTGCGCTGGTAAACGATTGGACCCGTGACCAGCAGCCTTTCCTGGGGCACGTAAATAAGGATGTCGGAGAGGCTGTGTCCCTTGCCGAAGAAGACCAGTTCCAGGCGCAGGTCGCCAAGGTCCAGCGTGTGCCGGTCCGCGAACATGAGCGACGGCCTGACGACTTCAAACCCCTCTCGCATGTCCTGCCCGTACAACTGCCAGAATGCGATCTCGGAGCGAAGCCGTTGGGCGTCCTGGGGGCTGTTGGCGACCTGGTTCAGGACAGCCCGCAGGTTGCGTATGGTGCGCGAGGCGTTGGCGAGGACCTGTCGCTTGGCGGCCGCGTCGGTCTGGTGTTTTATGAGCCACTCCATATCTTCGGGCAGGTTCTCGTGGCCGACGACGACGGCGGGCTTGAACAGCACGTTGCCGCCCGCATGATGCATGTGGCCGTGCGTGTTGATCACGTACGCCCAGTCGCTGCGGCCGAACTCCTGTTCAATCCGTTTCTTGATAGGCGCCATGATGCGGGGCGACATCTCCGTATCGATGATCACCAGGCCCTTCTCGGACTGAATGGCCGTAAGGTTACACCGGCCGGTGCCCCGCCAATACGCCAGCAGCACCCGTTCGGAAAGCCTTTCGATGCAGACATGGCCCTCATCGGCCCGCATCGCGTCAGCCGGAAGCGCGGCTTGCATCATTAAACAAAAGCACATTGCGTTCACTATTGCCATGGTTATACTCCATTGACGCTTGCAGAATAGCCGGGCCTTTCGTTTTCCGGCTGCAATAACGCTGCATTCTATTACAACAAGATGCGCTGCAAAATAAAACACAAATCTGTCGCCTTACTCACAGAGACGGGTCCGGATTTGGGCCCGCTTGGACTTTTTCACTGGGCGGGGGTATAATACACATATGATTACCGGCTTGCCGGGTTTTATTTGAATTACGGGAGATTGTATGATGGCCGAATGCCGCAGGCTGAGTCGACGGACGTTCATGAAGGGGATCGCGTTGAGCGTGGGGGCCGGCTTGTCGCCCTTGGGAGCGTGCAGCCCCTCGCAGCAGGTCAGGCCGAATGCGGCGCAGCGTCCCAACATCGTTTTCATTATTGCCGACGATCTGGGCTGGGCGGATGTCGGCTACAACGGCTCACGGATACGCACGCCGAACATCGACCGGCTGGCGGCGGAAGGGGTGCGGCTGAATCAGCATTATGTGATGCCCACCTGCACGCCGACGCGCGTGGGGCTGATGACGGGCCGGTACCCAAGCCGCTACGGGGTGCTCTCGCCCGCCTACGGCAGGATATTCGACGAGGGCACGATCACGTTGGCCGAGGCGCTGCGGCGTGGCGGATACCGTACGGCGATCAGCGGCAAGTGGCACATGGGGTCGCCGCCGGAGTGTGTGCCGACCAAGTTCGGCTTCGAGTCCTCGTACGGTTATATGGACGGGCAAATCGACCCTTATACGCATCTGTACAAAACGGGCGCCAAATCGTGGCACCGCGACGATGTGTTCATCGAAGAGGAGGGGCACGCGACGGACTTGATCACGGACGAGGCGATACGCCTGATTCGCACGAAAGGTGAGGCGCCGTTGTTCTTGTATGCGGCGTACAGCGTGCCGCACTACCCGCTGGACGAGCCGCGCCGATGGGTGGACATGTATGCGGATATCGCGGACGAATCGCGGCGGTGGTATGCAGCAAGCGTGACGCATATGGATGCGCAGATCGGGCGGATTGTCAAGGCGATCGACGATGCGGGGCTGCGGGAGAATACGCTGATTGTCTTTGTCAGCGACAACGGCGGGCAGAAGAGTTGGCAGAGTGCGACCGAGTACGGCGGGGATTATTCGGATCGGCCGCACACGGTGCTGGGCGATAACCGGCCGCTGCGGGGGTGGAAGGGCGACGTGTTCGAGGGCGGGATCCGCGTGCCCGGGCTTTTGAACTGGCGCGGACGGCTGAAGCCGGGCCAGTGCGACGGGCCGATGCATATCGTCGACTGGATGCCCACATTGTGCAGGGTTGCGGGGGTGCAGCCCACGGAGGACTTGGACTGGGACGGCAAGGACGTGTGGGGGGCGATTGCAGCAGGCCAAT
Source organism: Phycisphaerae bacterium (assembly GCA_014859965.1). Lineage (GTDB taxonomy): Bacteria > Planctomycetota > Phycisphaerae > Sedimentisphaerales > Anaerohalosphaeraceae > JACZKQ01. The sequence goes on along the minus strand of JACZKQ010000080.1, from coordinate 31,706 downwards.
CGCGCCAACCGCGGACGCTCTATTGGAAGACCCCGGGGGCGTATGCGGTGCGAGTGGGCGAGTGGAAGCTGATCACAAACAGGCAATTTGCTAAGCCGATGCTGTTCGACCTGGCCAATGACCCGCTGGAAGAAAACGACCGCGCGGCCGGGCAGACCGACCGCGTGGCCGAGATGATCAAGACACTCAAGGCAATCGCAGCTAAGGATCGTGACCGGCAATAAAGAAGTTTGGCCCGGTCGAAATACTCAACGTTTCGCGGACTTGGCAAAGTCTTCCACGAACTTGACGCATTGGGCGACGTCCTGAGCGAGTTGTCCGGACAGGTGCTCATACTCCACGGTCATTAAGCCGCGGAACTTCTGTGAGTGAAGCTCCTTGAGCACGGTGGTATAATTGGCCTTGCCGGTGCCCAGCGGCACGTCGCGTGCTTCGGGCTTGCCCCACTCGGCGACATCCTTGAGGTGCATGCCGATGATCCGTCCCTTCATCTGCTGAAGGCACGCCACAGGATCGAGACCCGAGCGCACCCAGTGGCCGGTGTCGGAGCAACTGCCGATCCGCTTGGTTCGGCCCTCGCATACCGCCAGGACGCTCTCCGGCCGCCAGTAACGCGAGTTGTCACCCTTGGGATGGTTGTGGATCGTCAGGTTGATCTTGTACTCGTCGCAGAGCTTTTCCAGCGAATCGAACACCTCGGCGGGCGGTTCGGCAACGAGGTTCCTGACACCCATTTCTTTGGCGAAGTCGAATATCTTGCGAAACGTGCCCGTGTCGCCTTCGATCGGTGCATAATAGTTGGTCATCCGCACGCCGCGGTCGGCCAGGCGTTTCTTCAACTCGCGACGCTGATCGGCCGAGAGCATTTCGCTGGTTTTCAGGTCGGGCCGATCCTTACTCAAAGGCAGAAAGAAGCACGGCTCCACGTGGCGGATGCCCAGTTCCGAGATGACATCCAAGGCTTCGTAGAAGGAGCGGTCGCGGAACGTATAAAGCTGGCAACCGATCTCCCAGCCCAGCTTTTGCGCCGTCGGCGTGCTCAGCCCGGCCTTTTTTTGCTCGGCAGCTTCAGCCGAAACTGCAGCCGCCAGCCAGGCGCCCGCACCTGCTCCGGCAGTTCGCTTTAGAAAATCACGACGATTGAATCGCTTCAACATGTAATGTTCTCCTCGGTTATATGATAAAACAGGCAAGCACCTGTACCATTATATCAGCCGCGCTGACGCCGTCAATCTCATCGCCGCCGAAGACTGGGAGCGTCGTGGTCATCGGCCGGCCTTCTTTTTCAGGGAGTCTTCGTATTGCCCGTTGATCGTGTGGTATATTTGGGCGTCCAACATTACCGCCTCAGGGTGAGCGTCGCGATACTGTTCGATGGCCTTCCAGTCGTCTTCGTCGATCCGGCCGTCGGCGAGGATGTCGAGGATCGCAATCTCGCATTCAAGATCCTTGCGGCGTTTATCGATCAGCCGTTTCAGGGTGCCCTCCGTGCCGTCCTCGACGCCCCGCTTGGGCATAGGCACAATAAAGCTTTCCACATCCCCGATGATGAGCTCCGGAATGCGTACATCCTGCGTGAGGGAGTAAAGGGCCCGCCAGACACAGATGGGGATGCTCTTTTTGCGGCCGCCGGTGTACTCGTAAAGGGTCGAATCGGCCATGCCCACCTTGTCGGCCAACTGTGAAACGGAGACGTTGTGCCTTTTCAGAATTTCCTGCGCGAGAATATGCTCCTCTTCCATAATTTACGCCTCCCTTTTACGGCTCTGCTTGTAATCAAAATCCGGCAATTATGTAAATACCAGCCCTCTTTCGGTGTTTATTATATACGGAGTTCATGGGCAATATAACCGCCCGACAGAATACCCGGATTTGCAGTCCGGGTCAATCCGTTGGGTGAAGCTGTGGACGCGGCTGCCGACGCCGCCACGAAAGGAGAGAAGAAATGGTCCCGTGCGAGAGCAAAACCGACTTTGGCATCCTTGTGGAAGGAGCCCAGACAGGCGACCGAGCCAGCCTGGATCGCCTGGTCAGCCTGGTGGAGCCGAAACTGCGGGCGCATTTCCTGCGCATGACCCTGGATGTCGATCTGGCGGCCGATTTTACGCAGGAAACCTTGCTCAGGATGCTCCGCGGGCTCGGTCGGCTGCAGAATGCCGAGAGCTTCTGGCCGTGGCTGTTTCGCATAGCCGGCAATCTGCTCAACGACCACTACCGGCGAAACGGCAGGAACGTTACCACGCGTTTTTCCGCGATTGAGCCGCAGAACCTGGACGATTGCCTTCGGGACGAGTCCTTGCGCCCGGAAACGGGCGTTTTTCGTTGCGAAATGCGGGCCATGGTCCGCAACGCCATCTCCACGCTGAAGGAGAAACCCCGTCGCGTGCTCGCCATGCGGTGCTATGAGAACATGTCCTACGAGCAGATCGGCACCCACGTAGGATGCAGCGACCTGGCCGCAAGGACCACGTTTTCACGGGCTAAGAAGTCGATAGAGCATTACCTGAAGAGCCATGGCATCAAGGGCGTGTAACCGGCCCGGCCGCAGACGCACTAATTAGATAGACCAGGCGGGCATGGCCGGGAACCGGCGACTGTTAATATGGGCAAGTAAAAATTCCGCAAATATCCGGCTTTGGTGTAATAAATGCCTTTTCCATACGTCTGATATTACAGATGACAAAGGGGGAAACGGCTCGCGGCGGCTTTGACGCACCCGGCCTGTGGGCCCAGAAACGAAGGGAGCGTGCCATGATTACGTTTGAATGCGACAAGTGCGATCGAAACTATCAGGTGGCCGATGGGTTCGCCGGCAAGGACGTGCTCTGCAAGAACTGCAAGACGCTCCTGACCGTGCCGCTGACGGACCGGGCGAAGCACGACACGTGGTTCGACCCGAATTACGACACCAGCAGCATTTTCATGAGCCAGAATTACGACCTCATCCAGGCATTGCTTAAGCAGGAACGTGAAGCCCCGGCCCTCGCGGCCGAAACAGTTCGATAAGCAGGAAACAATCGAGCGGCAGCAGCAAACGGGTGGTGCCGCTAAAATCCCAGGCGAAGGGCTTCCGCTTCCAGGCCGTGCCGTTTCATTTTCTTGTAGAGCGTGGTTCGGTTGATGTTGAGCGCTTTGGCGGTATCCTGACGGTTCCAGTTATTCTCTTCGAGTGCGGCGCGGAGAATATTTCGTTCCGGCTCGGCGAGGGCGTCCTTGAGTGTGGTGCCCGCGTAGCCGTGCGGGCGCGGGGCGGCTTGATGGGTAATGACGACGGGGGGCAGATCCTCGATGCCGATTTGCGGGCCCTTGCTCAGGAGCACCGCCCGTTCCATGACGTTTTCCAGTTCGCGGACGTTGCCGGGCCAGGGGTATCGCTGCAAATACGTCATCGCCTCGGGCGCGACGCCGGTCTTATGGCGGCCGTGCGCGGCGCAGAAGTGCTTGAGAAAGTGTTCCGACAGCAGCGGCACGTCGCTCACCCGGTCGGCCAGCGCTGGAATACCGATCGTCACTACGTTGACGCGATAGTACAGGTCCTCACGGAAGCGTCCGGCGCGGACCTCCTCGGCGAGGTCGCTGTTCGAGGCGAGGATTACCCGCGTGTCCACGGTGATCGTGCGATTCGAGCCGACGGCTTCGAATTGCCGGTCCTGCAGCACGCGAAGCAGCTTGACCTGCATCGCCGGCGAGGCGCTGGCGATCTCATCGAGAAAAATCGTGCCTTTGTCGGCGGCGAGGAACTTGCCCTCCTTGTCGCGCACCGCGCCGGTGAAGGCGCCCTTGACATGGCCGAACAGCTCGCTTTCCAGCAGCGTTTCGGGAAGGGCTCCGCAACTGACCTCGACGAACGGCTCGTCGCGCCGCCATGACCGGAAGTGGACGGCGCGGGCCAGCATGCTTTTGCCGGTACCCGATGGACCCGTCATGAGGATTGTCGTTTTGCTGTCGGCAACCGCCTCGACAAGGTCGAATATCCGCGACATCTTGTAGTCGTGGCTGATGATGTTCTCCAGGCTGTACTTGTCGCGCAACTGGCCGCGGAGAGAGGCGTTCTCGCGGATGAGCGACTGCTGGCGGAGCGCCCGCTCGACGCCGAGCCGCAGGTCGTCATCGATGATCGGCTTGGTCAGGTAATCGTACGCCCCCATCTTAATCGCTTCGACGGCGCTCTCGATGGTGCCGTAGCCGGTGATCACGATGGTCACAGTTTGGGGATGGTTCTTGCGAATCCTGGCGAGCAGTTCGAAGCCGTCTCCATCGGGCATGTTCACGTCGGTTACGACGAGTGAAAACGCCTGACGCTGCAGCTCCGTCATCGCCTGAGTGATCGTGCCGGCCGCCGTTGCCGTATAGCCTTCGAGCCTGAGGAACTCGCACAGCGAATCCAGTATGATCCGATCGTCATCCACTACCAGTATGTTCGCCTTGCTCACTGTTGCCGCCCCTGTTCCTGTCGCTTCAGCACCGCCTCGGTCAGCGGCAATTGCACCGTAAAAACACCGCCGCCGCCGGCAGCGTTTTCGGCGGTGATCCGGCCGCCGTATTTCTCTATAATGTCCTTGCAGATGGACAGCCCCAGGCCCGTGCCCTTGCCCGGACCCTTGGTTGTATAGAACGGCTCGAAGATCCGCGCCGCATCGTCGGCGGCAAAGCCGCGCCCGGTATCGCCAAACGAGACGAAGAGCACCTCGTCGGCGCACCAGATGCGGATAGTCAGCGTGCCGCGGCCTTGCATCGCGTCGATCGCGTTCTTGATCAGGTTACAGAAAACCTGAAACAGGCTCATGACCCGCACCGGGCCTATGGCGTGCGGGCATTCATGGACGATTTTGATTTCTACTCCTTCGCTCCGCGATTCCAGCGCCCTGACCGCGTCGGCTGCGATCTTGTCAACCGTTGCATAATCGAACGCCGAATACGTACTGCGAGAAAACTCCAGCAGCTCGCCGAGAATCTGCACCATGCGCAGCAGTCCGTTGCGGCTGTGCCCAAGATACTCCTTGGCCTTGTCGGCGTCGCCCTGGTCGATGATGCGTGAGGCGAGATTGATATACCGGAGTATACCGTCCATGGGATTATTCAATTCGTGCGCAACTCGCCCGGCGACCTTGCCGATAGCGGCCAGCCGTTCGGCCTGTGCCAACTGATGCTCCGTGTCGGCTTTCTCCGTCACATCCTGGATAACGACCATCCCGCCGACGATTGGGCCGGAGTCATTGTCCCGCACGGGCATGCACACGATGTGGAGCAGGCGCTGCTGACCCGGCGACTGGTATTTCACCCGCTCAAACTCTCCCCGCTTGCCATCGACAATTGCGGCCTGAAGGAACATGCGCCAGTTACCCCAGACCCGCTCATCAGTCCCGGCCGCCAGCGACGAATCGATGGATTCGCACAGAACGATCACCTTTCCCGCTTCGGCATTGGCGCCGCGAACCTTCAAATCAAGGTCATAAGCCACAACGCCAACAGAAAGGGATGATAATATCGACTCGGCGAGCCCTGAAAAACCTGAACATCTGAGATGCTGCTTGCTGAGATCGAAATTTCGGACCCGAGAATCGCCCTGTTGTTCTACTTCTCTCGCCATCGACCCCATTAGACCAGATTCCGGACCGAAAGTCAAGGTGCATGTTGCAAAAACGAAACGCCGGCGTTGAGCTTTGTAAATGTGGAATGCGCTCCCGAAACCCCATGTAACATTCTATTGTGAAACAGAATAACATCAACGCCTCACTGTGGACAAAAATGCATTTGTTATCGGAACCAGGCTTGCCGGCAGTCCTGCGGACCAAAATGTTGCCATTTTTAAACGTTTTCGGGCTCCTAAGCCGAAGATTTAACAGCGGAAAAACTACTACGCAGACGGGCCGACTATAAGCTCTTCTGGCAGGAACAGTTACGGACTGGTAAAATGGGCTGCGTGTGCCGAGGCCCCGCTGGTATAGACTTTGCTCTCCTTCGCAGTGCGTGGTTGGAGAATGTTTTTGCCGTTTTTTGGATGGGCAGGGATGCTTATGATCGACGAAAAGAACAGACGCACCCACCCCCGTTTGCCACTCAGACTCGATGTGGTGTGCCAGAGAGTCGGCCAAGGGACCGGTATGTGCACCGGTAACACGGTCAACGTTAGCCCGAGCGGCATGTTGCTGGAAATCAACAGCGCTCGCCTGAACGAAGGCGAACTCGTCAGCATCGAAATGTCGGTTCCGCCGACGGAAGGGTTGCTCGAGTTCGGAGGCCGATTCGACACGTACGCACGGGTCATCAGAGCGGACCTGGAGGCCGAGAACGTTCGGCGTTTTTCGCCGCCAACGCGGCGGGTCGCTCTGGAGTTCTGCCAGTCGCCAAAACTGCGGGTTTGACGCGGCTTTGCGGGGGGTCAGCGAATATTGCGCACAGTCCGCGGCCATCGCCGGGATTGACTTTGAGGCAGTGCGCGGTTATCATGTATCTCATGAACCGTATCTGCTTTATTATCCTTCTTTTCAGCGCTATTGTTGTCGGTGGTTGCGATCTGGCCGCGCGCAAGGACGATGGTGCGCCAATCGGCGGCATTAAATTGGGCCATCTGGCCACGGGCTCGGATGAAAAAACACCTCCTCAGCTTTATTTCCGTGTTTTTACCTTCGAACTGCCTACCGAACAGATCGACCTCCTTCAGCAAGCATTCAAGCTCATGAGCAAACGGCAGATTCAGTTTGCCGAGCGCGACGCATTCGACGCCAACGGCTTCCTTGCAGGATTCGGAAACCAGGCGGACTGGCCCAAGCTTTCGGCTGAACTGGACAAACTGGCCGCCCGCAAGACCGCCACCCGCAATCTGGTGGTGTATCAAGCGGCGGGTGATGATATTGCAGTCACGCTGCTCAATTCAACCGAGGAGGTGGCATGGATTGATGCGGGCGGCAAGGTCAAACGGGACAGATTTGCCGTGGGCCGCTTCACATGGATGCTCAAGGCTCAGCCCATGGAAAGCATTCGCGGCGTCGCCCAGGTGCAGATAATGCCCGCTTACAGGCTCGGTTCGCAAGGTTTCTTTGCCAATCTGGCCCATATGCGGGACGACACGCCTTTTTCTGTCGGCGAGCTCAAACTCCGGATGAGCCCCGGCGACTACCTGCTGGTCGCCTCGGCGGGTGAACCGGTGGGTCTTGACGGCCGGGCGATCGCGCCATTTACAATAAATCGCCTGCTTTTCTACTCGGCGGACCGGCCCAATACGGTGCGCATGTATATGGTCCTGTGCGCAAGGATCGAAGATTGACCGTGCCCGTCGCGGACAAACAGCACGACGCAGTGGTTGTGGTGCACCGGCTCACAGACTATCACCCCGACAAAGTCGCTGATGCCGTCGCGCAGCAGTTCGCACTCGCCGGCGGCCTGGGTGCGTTTGTCAGCCGGGGCGACAGTGTGCTGATCAAACCCAACTTTATCGTTCCCCGTCCGCGGCAGTTTGCCGCCCAGACCGACCCTGCCGTGATTGTCGCCACCGCCGCCCTGCTGAAGGATTTCGGGGCAAAGCCGTTTGTCGCCGATTCGCCGGCATGGGGCAGTGTCGCCGCGTGCGCCAAGGCGCTCGAACTGGACGAACCGCTTCGCAGGCTCGGCGTACCGGTCCGGCCGCTCGATCGACCCCGCCGGCGCCGCATCGATGGAACCCTGATCAGCATCAGCCGCGTGGCGATGGATGCCGACAAGATCATCAATCTGCCTAAATTTAAGTCGCATCAGCAGCTCGGGGCGAGTTTCGCGATCAAGAACATGTTCGGCTGCGTCTGCGGCAAGCGCAAAGCATTTTGGCACTGGGCTCGCGGGCATTCCTTTGACGCCTTCTGCACGATGCTCATCGAGATCTATAAAGTGGTGGCGCCGGTGTATTCTATTATTGACGGCGTAGTTGCGATGCAGGGCCAGGGCCCCATCAGCGGAAATGCCCGGCCGCTGGGTTTTCTGATCGGGGGTGCCGACCCCGTGGCGTGCGAAATCGTCTGCTGCGATCTCATCGGACTCGCCCCGGACCAACTGCCCATCCTCCGTACCGCTCGCCATTCGGGCTTCGGCTGCTCGGACATCGGGCGTATCGAAATCCGCGGAGACGATTATGCAGACAGCCGGTGCGTTGACTTTCAATTTGCTGAGCAGACACCGCTGAATTTTCCCTTTTCGCACGTTTGCAGAAGCGTTCTAAAGCAATTTGCTTTTCGTGCGAAATGCCTGCTTTCAAAAAGATCAGTGTGACATGTTCAACTGCACACAACGCGCTGGACAATCGGCCAGATAACCTCAGCCTGCCAGTGCATTGCACCGGAGGCGGCGACCAATGCGCCGACGTCGCAGGGCTTATGCTGGACGATAGAAGTCAGCATCGCCCGCGGCGCCAGCACGAACGGCTCAATGCCGAGTGCTTCAGCCTTCTGGCGGCACTGGTCCTTCAAGATCTCCACCGTTCGGCGAAAGGCCTCACTCGTCGGCGGCTTCGGCGAACAGGGCAAGGGTTTGGGCCAAGCCGATTCGGGAAGGCGCCCCGCTTCGGCAATCGCCGCCGCCAGCCGCTCCAGGCGGGAATTGACGAAATGACGCGGCAGACGCGGCCCCCTCGTGAGGGGTGTATCGGGATGCCTTTCGGCCCACAGAGCAAGCTCGATGAGCTGGATGTTGCCGATGATTTTGAACGGCGGCAGGTCCGCCTCCTGCGCTTCCCGCTCGCGCCAGTACCACAGCCGGCGCACACAGGCGAGCTGCCGCCGGCTCAGCAGTCGCGTGCCCTTAATCCGCCACTGCCGTTCCTCGTCCGGCGGGCCCTTGTCGACCTGCGCGGCCCGAACCATCTCGCGGCAGCTTTCCTCATGCCATGCCAGCCTGCCCAAGGCCCTCAGTTCCGCTTCGAGCATGTCGGCAAGTTTGTGCAGATACCGAACGTCCTCGCCGGCGTAGCTCAGAAGGTTCTTGTCTAACGGCCGCCGCGACCAGTTGGCTTTCTGGTGGGTCTTGACCATATTCACGTCAAAAAATCGCTTGAGCAGTGCCGACAGTCCGAATTCACGATAGCCCAGAAGCTGTGCCGCCAGCATGGTGTCAAAAACCCCTCTCTGCGGCTCAAAGGCCAAGGATTGGCGCAGCATTCTCAGATCGTAACCCCCATCGTGAAAAATCAGGACTCTGCCGCCCAGGACCTGCGCGAACTGCGAGAGATCAAGGCCGGCCAGGGGATCGACCAGGTAGACACCGCCGTTTACCGCAACCTGGATCAGGCAGACCTTTTCGTAGTAGTGATGAAAGCTGTCGGCCTCGACATCCACGGCGATGCGATCCGCCGTGGCCATGCGCTCGATCAGGGAGGCGGGTTTAGATGCCGTGTCAATATATACGAAATCGTCGTGCAAACTCATTCCCAATGCAACAATATCACGCCGCCCGTGTGCCCACCCGTCGAGGCAGCGACGGATACCATCATAATACATCGCCCCCGCAGCGTCAATGCCGCAGATTACCTTGCTCAAACGCCAGGCCTACGGACAGTTGCCCACAAAGACCTTGAATCGCATTTTGTCTGTGGGTATAATGGCTTCTTATGCAAGAGACGTTCAACATCTCAGAAGTCTTCAGGATCGCCGAGCAGATCGAGCGTGACGGTGCTGCGTTCTATCGCAAGGCGGCCGGCAAGTTGGGCATTCCAGATGTCTGCGAGCTGTTGACCCGGCTTGCCGACTGGGAACTCGTCCACGAGCGAACCTTTGCCCAAATGCGGCAGGACTTCGAGCTCTGCAGCCCGGCAATCACCCTCTTCGACATCGAGAAATGCCGCGCCATGGCCTGCCTGAGTGAATTCACCATCCGGCCGCACGACTTGGCCGCCCTGACGAGCACCCAATCCGTCATCGAGGCGGCGATAGAGATGGAGCGCGACTCCCTCATTTTTTACACCGGCCTTAAAGACTTCGTCACTGAGCAGGCCGCCGCCGACCGCATCGATCAGATCATCGCCGAGGAGCACCGTCATTTGGCGGCTCTCCGCGAAAAGCTCTGATTGAGCCGCCTCTCCGAACACGCTTCTTTCAGGAGTCATCACGCCGGTCCGTCGGCGGATTCGTCACGAACCGTAAATCCGTTACGTCCGTATAAACCACGGTGCTGCAGGACAGGAGTAGCCCGCAGCCAGGAAAAGTGTGCGGCGTCAGGGAGATTAGCAATGACCCGGTTTGAAGTTGAAGAAATCGCAGGGCACGTGATCGAACTGGAAGAAATGCTCAACGAATGGGCCATAGACGATAGTGAAATGCAGGTGGAACTCGCAGAACTGCGGCGGATGATCGACTGGCTGGACAAGGCGCGGTGCCGCGATTGTCCGGACAAGGAAATCCTGGATTTCCTGCCGCAGCTGGAAGAAAGAATCCGATACTGTTCGCTCTGCATCGAAGAGCGGCTCAGCGGCAGGTGGTGATCCGAAACTGGTCGATGCAAGAATGTTGTCTTATCCGGGGGGATAATAATGCGATGCCAACCCATCTCGCGGGGTTGGCATCGCTTTGTTCACAATGACACCGGCTCGGGCGGATTACGGCCGGCCGGCAAACTTCATCTGTATCTTCGCAATAATGTCCTCGATGACGGTGGGAAGCATTTCCTTAAGGGCCTCCGGCAGCGCCGCGCGGACTGCCTCGGACACCTCCGAAGACATGTTGTGCTGCTGACCATCCCAGGAATGCGCCGCCGACCTCCAAGGCGCCAGCGGTGGGACGACGGAGATCGGCAGTTCCGGGCACTGCGCTGCCTGCGGCGGGGTTCCTCCGTCCTCTGCGGTCTCTGAAAAAACGGGCGTCTCGGGCCGGTCGGGAACAGCCATTGGCGGCAATGCGGGTTGGAGTGCTGCGGAAGAGAAAGGCGCTGCTGGCATGTCAACGCTCCTCTGGGTGACGTGCTCAAGGTGCGCCAGTTTCAGTTTGCCTTCGAGCAGTCGCAACATTTCCATTCGACCGTGCAATTCCTTTTTCAGTTCAGCAATTTGCCCTTCGAGCGACTTGAGGTTCCCGCCTACAGCGGGCAGCGCATGGGCTTCCTGTGCGACGAAGCTGGACGACGCAACCGGTTTCTCTTCAGCCCGGGCCATGGGCAGCAGGAAAGCGGCCAGCATCGCCAATGCGGTTAAGCCGAATACGTTGAGTTTAGCACTTACGGGTGTTGATTTATGCAACATGATTCTGATCCTTTCTGTTAGTAAACTTTTGGACTCCACTACCCCGATCAGCCGGAGTTCCAATCCCGGCCGACCGAACGCCATGCCGGCGACCTGTACGAGTGCGCGGGCGTACGTTGTAATCGCCTGCGGTCCCAGGGTCGCCAGCACCGTCTCATCGACGGCCTGTTCACGAATCCTCCGAATCATTGCGTTGACCGGCCACAACAGAGGATTGTAGAAATAGACCACCTGCAGAATGGTCTGTAACAGCTTGATGGACAAATCGCCCCGTCGGACGTGTATGAGCTCGTGAGAGACGATAATCTCCAGGTCGGCCAGGCTCATCCGATTACGCACCGCAGCGGGGATCAAAACCACGGGGCGAACGATGCCGTACACGGCAGGGCTTGAGAGCGCCGACGTTATGCGAATATTCACATGTGCCCGCATCCGCATGCGTTCACAGCACGACGTCAACAGATCGGCCAGTGCGGCGTCGGCCTGGGTGCTCCGGCAAACGATCTTCCTTATTGCACGTGTGCGGTGCACGACCAATGCAGCCATTGCCGCGCACACGAGGCACCAGAATACGAACACGACGCCACTGGCCGTTACTGCGGCAGATGAGTCGGGCCGGTCTGCGACGGCATCCTGCACCGCCGCGGAGGCGTGCCGCCCGGTGGGGGCAGGCGACGTTTCGGTGTTATCGATTTGTTGGACCGCCTGCCGACAGGTGATCGTCGCTTCCTGCCGCGGCGGTATCGCATGGGTGGCTTGCGGGGCCGTGAATAAACTATTCATCTGCGTTGGCGGTTGTGACGGCGGCTTGCTCCATAGCGATTCGATGCGAGCCATGCTGCCGGCCAGCCAGTAGCCCGCACTGTAAGGGGCCGACAGCGTCGGCGGCAGCACCAGCTTAAAAAGCACCAGCACCCATATCCAATAGCGAAACACAGCCCGCACCCGTTTGCGGATCGCCAGGTCCAGCACCAGGACGCAGGCGATCAGAATGCTTGACTGCATCAGCATTGCCGCTGCCGAGGCCGTAAATGATGCGCCCCATGCATTAACCCATTCAATAAGCGCGTACATGCTCTTCTCCACGCAACGATCTCCCCGGTCGGCTGCTATGGCCGGCCACCCAAACCCTTTCTCCCGTTACCGTCCGCAAAGCGGCGAGTTAACTGCCATCCTGCTTTTGACGGATGAGCCGCTCCAAATGTTCCAGTTCTTCCTTCGACAACTTATCCTGATCCAGCAGAAATTCCACCAAAGGTGAAAAAGCCCCGTTGAACGCCCGCTGTGCGGTTCGCAGGAGTTCGCCCCCCTGAGCCTGGGGGCGGGTAATGACCGGGCGGTATAGCATCAGATTGCGGACACGTTCGGTCTCCAGTAGACCCTTGACCACCATCCGGTCCATCATGGTCTTGACGGTGCTGTAGGTCCAGGCGGTGCTTTTCTCCAGTGCCTCCTGCACGTCTCCGGCGGCACAAGGTTGCTTGCCCCAGACCACTTCCAGAATGGCCCACTCTCCCTCTGTTAACTCACGCCGTGCATCCATTGTTTTCTCGCTTCAATTTAACTGTGTAGATATTACTCTACACAAGTAAAGTAAGCAAATAGAAAATTTTATTTTTTTTCATTTCCGGGTTTTTGCCGGGCCAACGGCTCCAACTGCGTCTTCTCAAGCAGAGGCCCCAGGAGATGCCTTGGACTTGCCGCCCTTGCCATCACATCTTCAGTACTTGAACGGACCATTTAAACCGGTATAATGCACACCTGCTCGGGCGTTTCGTGCGCTCGGCTGCAGAGGCGCAATCAGAAGCGAGGACGCTTGGCAAAAGAAATCAACATATTAGGTATTGAAACCAGTTGCGACGAAACGGCGGCTGCGGTTGTCGCTGACGGCCGAAACATAAAATCGTCTATCGTGGCTTCGCAGATCCGGCTTCATGCCGAATTTGGCGGCGTGGTGCCTGAGATCGCTTCGCGCGCCCACATCGAGAACATCTACCCGGTCATTGCCGAGGCCTTGGCGCGTGCCGGCGTGCAGAAGGGCGACATCGATGCGGTCGCCATTGCCAATCAGCCCGGCCTTGTGGTCGCGCTGATCGTCGGCCTGACCGCCGCAAAGACGCTGGCCTTCGCCTGGGAGGTCCCGCTGATCGCCGTCAACCACGTGCACGCGCACTTGCAGTCGGCTATGCTCGAAGAGGAAACGCTCGACCTGCCGGCCGTGGCGCTCATCGTCTCGGGCGGCCATACGAATCTCTACCGGTGCACATCACCTCTGGATTTGACGCTTATCGGGTCGACGGTCGACGATGCCGCGGGCGAGGCCTTTGACAAGGTCGCCACCATTCTGCAATTAGGCTACCCCGGCGGGCCCGTCATTGAAAAGACCGCAAAGAGCGGTAACCCGAAGGCCATCGATTTCCCGCGATCCATGCTCGACCGCGAATCGCTGAACTTTTCGTTCAGCGGCATCAAGACCGCGGTGCTGTATTACTGTCGCGGGCAGGACATGAAAGGCGCCGACAGGGTCGCATCGATGACGCCGCAGGAAATAGCCGACATCGCCGCGTCGTTTCAGGCGGCGGTCGTCGACGTGCTCGTCAAGAAGACCAAACGCGCTGCCGAGCAGACCCAGGCCAAGACCGTTCTGCTGGGCGGAGGCGTCGCCGCCAATACGGCCCTGCGAAACGCCCTGCAGGAGATGTGCGACAGGACGGGACGGCGGCTGCTGATCGCGCCGCGGCCGCTGTGCACGGATAACGCGGCGATGGTCGCGTCGCTGGCTTACCACAAGTTTCTGGCCGGCGAGTTTGCCGATCTTGACCTCGAAGCGAAGGCGACATCGTAAGCATTGGAACGCAACGGTTAAAAAAAGGAGCTGTGCACGATGGCAAAGGATACCGAACGACTGTATGGCGAGCGGCTGAAGCGGTACGTCACCGCGCTTCGCAACGGCAAACCCGACAAGGTTCCCATCCGGCCGTTCGTCGCCGAATTCACCGCCAAGTACGCCGGCTACAATTGCCAGCAAGTCGCGCACGATTACAATCTTGCGTTTGAGGCGGCGTGCAAGTGCGCCGCCGACTTCGACTGGGACGCCGTCGTCGCCAACATGGTCTACGTCTGGACCGGGCTCACCGAGGCCATCGGCACCAACTACTACGCCGTCCCCGGTATTCACGTGCCCGCGGGGACGGGCTTTCAATACCGCGAACCGTCGCAGGAAAAAGCCTTCATGCGGCCCGACGAGTACGATGCACTGATCGAGGATCCCACGGGCTTTCTTTTCAACGTGTGGCTGCCGCGGGTATCCAATGACGTCGTGCCCGCGGGCGAACCCGTGACCTTCCGCAACAACCTGTCCTTTCTCAAGGGCGGCATGGCTATGATGCAGTACTTTACGGCTTTTGGCCCGCAGGTGCAGCGTCTCCGCACCGAATGCGGCACACCCGGCGCCATTGCCGGGATCCTCAAGGCGCCGCTGGATATTATCGCCGACAAAATGCGCGGCTATCTTGGACTGGTGGATGACCTGATGGAGCAGCCCGAAAAAGTCCTGGCCGCGTGCGAGGCGCTCATGCCGCATCTCCTGCACGTTGCTCTGTCCGGCGCCGATCCCCAAAAGAATGCCCCCATCGCCATCTGGATGCACCGCGGCTGCGTGCCTTTCGTCATGCAGAAGCATTTCGACACGATTTTCTGGCCGACCCTCAAACCCATCATCGAGGAAATCTGGGCCCGCGGACACCAGACACTCTTCTACGCCGAAGGCAAATGGGGCGCACATCTCGACGCCTTCGCCGAACTGCCCGACCAGAGCATCATTTATCATTGCGATCAGGACGACATCTTCCAGGTGCACAAGAAGCTTCACCACAAGTTCGCTATCAGCGGCGGCGTGCCGAACTACCTGCTCGGCGTGGGCACCCCCGATGAAGTCCGCGCCTGCTGCAAGAAGATCATTGACGGCGTCGCCAAAGACGGCGGCTACATCATGGACGCCAGCGCCATCGTGCAGAACGACGCCAAAATTGAAAACGTTAAGGCGATGACGGACTTCACCCGCGAATACGGCGTGTATTGATCGCGATAAACGGGCACCGATATCGTGCCCATACCCTATGACGGAGAACTATAGCATGACAGAAAATAAGATTGTACGCAAGCCCGGCGTCTGCATTCCGTGGGAAGAGAAACTGAAAGAACTGCCGCCGATCAAAGGCGACGCCGAACTCGTTAAGAAGGTGTGGGAAGATACCGACGCGCTCGGTTATATTTATATTTGGCATTGCCTGCTGTCGTTTTAAAAAAGTTCGGAGGGACTGACATGAAATCACGTAACGTCTCACGTCGTGCATTCGTGCGGGCAGGCGCCGTTCTGGCGGCGGCCCCTTACGTTGTCAACTCGGCGGTGCTGGGCAAAGCCGCAGTCGCACCGAGTGGGAAGATCACCGTCGGCTTCATCGGCACCGGCGGCCACGGCATCGCCCGTAATCTCAACATGTATCTCGGCCAGGCCGACGCACGCGTTCTGGCAGTGTGCGACGTCGACAGCAACAACCTGAGGCGCGCCAAGCAGGCCGTCGACGCCAAGTATGGAAACAGCGATTGCGCGACGACGAAGGATTTCCGCGACATCCTGCTGCGCGACGATATTGATGCGGTCATGATCTCTACGCCGGACCACTGGCACACCCTTATGAGCGTCATGGCTGCAAAAGCCGGCAAGGATGTCCAGTGCGAAAAGCCGACGCTGACGATCGACGAGGGCAAGGTACTCGTCAAGACAATCCGCCGCTACGGCCGCGTCTTTCAGACAAGCACCGAGGACCGCTCGGAGCGGATCTATCACCGCATGGCCGAACTTGTCCGCAACGGCCGCATCGGCAAGCTCCATACCATCCGCGTCACACTGCCTTACCAGCCCGGCGGACCCGGAGACCCCACGCCGCAGCCTGTGCCGCCCGAACTCGATTACGAAATGTGGCTCGGCCCGGCGCCGTATGCGCCATATACGAAGGATCGCGTGCATTTTAACTTCCGGTGGATATGGGATTACTCCGGCGGCATCCTGTGCGACTGGGGTACGCATCTGTTCGACACCGCCCAGTGGGCCAATGACACGGAGTTGTCCGGACCGGTGGAGATCGACGCCAAGGGCACATGGTGGCAGGGCGGCCTGTACGACACGCCGAATGAGTACCATGTCGAGTACACATATGCCAACGGCGTCAAGATGTTCTGCGACCACGGCGGTTCGGGCATCCGCTTCGAAGGCAGCGACGGCTGGATCGAAAGCCCCAGTTGGCTTGCGGCGATCAAGGCCAGCGACCCGAAGATCCTTGATTCGAAAATCGGCCCCGAAGAAGTTCACCTTTACACCAACCCGGCCGGCGAGCATCGCGATTTTCTTGATTGCGTCAAGACCCGCAAGGACCCGTATTTTCCCGTGGACAAAGGCCATCGCGTCGCCACCGTATGCCACCTCGGCAACATCGCCCTGAAGCTGCAGCGCAAGATCCGTTGGGATCCGGACAAAGAAATCTTTCCCAATGATGACGAGGCCAACCGCATGCTGTCGCGCCCGATGCGCAGCCCGTGGCGACTGTAAATATGCATATGGTTCTGGACTCATAACAATCAATGAAGGCAGGGGTGAACGATGAAACTGTTAACATGCCTGGTCTGTGTTCTTATGTGTGCTTCTTGCCTGGGCACCGTTTCGGCCCAAGCGCCGCGGACGGACAGTCCGTTCTACGCCATGGACACGAACATCTGGAGCTGGCAGGGCCGTACGCCGGAAGAGGTCGCCAAACTGCTAAAGAGCCTCGGCTACGACGGATACGGCCACGGCGGCACGCAGGACATTGACGCGTACCTCGCCGCGCTGGATGCGCAAGGCCTGGGCCTGTTCAGCACCTATGTGGGCCTGGACCTCGATGGCGATCCGAAGATCGATCACAAAGTCTCCGACGTGTTCCGCAAATTCAAAGACCGCAATGCCATGCTGTGGCTCTTTGTCCAGAGCCGCAAATACGCACCCGATTCCGACGCGGGCGATGCCGCCGCCGTGGAGGCCATCCGCCGACTGGCCGACGAGGCCCACGAACAAAATGTCAAGATCGCACTCTATCCGCATACTGGTTTTTACGTCGAGAATCTGGACGACGCACTGCGGATCGCCGAGAAGGTTAATCGCAGGAATGTTGGCGTCACCTTCAACCTGTGCCACTGGCTCAAGGTCGACGGCGATACGGACCCCACGCGAACCTTGCAGCAAGCCATGCCGTATCTCTTCCAGGTCAGTGTGAACGGAGCGGACTCCGGCGATACGCGATCGATGAACTGGGACCGCCTCATCCAGCCGCTGGACAGCGGAACCTACGACGTGGCCCGGCTTCTGCGAACGTTGCGGGAGCTTGGTTATACCGGTCCCATTGCACTGCAGGGCTACGGCATCAAGGGCGACCCGAAGCAAAACCTGGCCCGCTCGATTCAGGCCTGGCGGAAAATGGTCGAATCGAAGAAGGGCAGCGATGCAAAACCGTTAGAGAGGACAAGTGGCGGATGAACCTCGAACAGATACGACAATTGCTCCAGGACGTCAAGACGGGCGAACTTCATATTGAAGACGCCATCACGAAGCTGCGCCACATGCCCTATGAAGATGTCGGCTTCGCCCGAATCGACCATCACCGCCATATCCGCTGCGGCTTTCCTGAAGTGATATACTGCCCCGGCAAGGCAACGCCCCATATCGTCGAGATCTTCAAGCGGCTCGCCCAGACCGGCCACAATGTTTTGGCGACGCGCGCGGGCGAAGACGTCTACAACGCGCTCGCCGAAACCGGCGCATTCCCCGAGCTTCGCTATGAGGCCCTGCCCCGCATGATCGTCCTGCAGCAGTGCCGGGAGGAGCCTGCCGAAACGGACGGCTTCATCGCCATCATCACCGCAGGGACCGCCGACATGTCCGTCGCCCTGGAGGCCCAGGTCACTGCCCATGTCGTTGGTCAGCGAACCAAGCTTTATTGCGACGTCGGCGTCGCCGGCCTGCACCGACTGCTGGGACATGTCGAGGAAATCCAGCAGGCCAACGTCATCGTTGTTGTTGCGGGGATGGAAGGGGCGCTTGCCAGCGTAGTCGGCGGGCTCGTCGACTGCCCCGTCATCGCCGTGCCCACCAGCGTCGGCTACGGAAGCTCCTTCGAGGGGCTCGCCGCACTGCTGGCCATGCTCAACAGCTGCGCCTCCGGCGTTACGGTAGTCAACATCGACAACGGCTTCGGGGCCGGTTTCACTGCGAGCCTCATCAACCAGAAGATCAATCAAAAGGCAGCAGGACATGGACACCGTCACTGACATCCCGAAGCTGACCCCGCGCCCAGCCGATGCCCACAAGAGTCTCTTCGGCCGCATTCTCATCGTCGGCGGCAGTGTCGGTATGGGCGGCGCATGCGCCCTTGCCGGCCGGGCCGCCCTGCGTGCGGGCGCAGGCCTCGTGCGGCTCGCCGTCCCGAAAGCTGTTCTGCCCGTCGTCGCCGGATTTGAACCATGCTATATAACAGTTCCGTTGACGCAGGACGATGCAGGCGGCATTGCCTCCAGCGCCGCCGCCGCACTGTGCGAACAGGCCGCGCAAAGCGATGTCGTCGCCTTCGGACCGGGCGCCGGCACCGGCCGGGGCGCAAGAGAAGTCCTCTTGGCACTCATTGCCGAACCCGACCTGCGGCTCGTGATTGACGCCGACGGGCTTAACAGTCTCGCCAAGACCCCGCTGTGGCCCGCCAGACGAAAAGCTGACGTCATTCTTACGCCGCATCCAGGCGAAATGAAGCGCCTCTGGAAAGGTCTCTTCCGCGAGCCGATGCCTGAAGACCGGACCGCCGCTGCCGCCGCAATGGCTAAGGAAACCGGCTGCACCGTTGTCCTCAAGGGCGCAGGCACCGTCGTCACCGACGCTTCGCGCGTCTACATCAATACCACGGGCAACCCCGGCATGGCCACCGCCGGCACCGGCGACGTCCTGACCGGCATCATCGCCGCGCTCGCGGGCCAGCACCTCAGCAATTTCGACGCGGCTGTCTCAGGCGTGTACATCCACGGCCTTGCCGGAGACCTGGCTGCCGACAGAACGGGGCAAATCAGCCTCATTGCGACCGACATCATCGACGCCCTGCCCCAGGCGTTTCAAAACACACTTGCTGCGCAGTACAAAGAAGGGAATCCCTGATGAGCGAAGACGTGAAGAAATGGTTTTCAGATTATGACGCACTCATGCCCAGAGTTAAGGAACTCGCCCCGAATGCCATCAACGGCTTTGCGGGCCTGTTCGGTAAGGTCATGGCCGCCGGCACGGTGAGCGTCCTCGAAAAGGAACTGATCGCCATCGGTATAGCCACCGCCATTCAATGCGAACCCTGCATTCGCCTGCACGTCAAGAAGTGCCTGGAAGCCGGAGCCACTCCTGAACAGGTCATGGAAGCCGTCAGCGTCGCGGTCATGATGGCCGGCGGCCCGGCCTTCACCCACCTCGGCATGGTCGTCGAGACCCTGGACGCCCTGAAGAAATAACGCTATTGCTCCCGTAAAACTTGCCTGCTTAGCGACCTTCCTTCAGGTGAATGCGGTAAAGCTCAAAAAACGTCGGCGCGTCGAGCAGTTCGATCTTCGGATTAGCCTGCTGCACCTGCTCATAGACGTTCACATACCAGGTCGGCGTCTTCAGTATGTTGCGGAACCAGTGAAACGGCGGATGCCCCTCGCGCTGCCGTTGGGCCACCCGCCGCACGACGTGCGCCGCCGCGTGAGCCGGGTTGCTTTCGTTGATGTCGTGATCGAACCGCAGCACCGGCATACCCTTGTGCAGCAGGTTGGCCGGCCCGCCCGACGGCACAATGCCGTTCGGACTGAATGACGCGTAACAATCAAGCCCTGCCTCATTCAACTCGGGGCCGTGTGCGTAGATGATGAAACCCGTAATCGAAAGCCCCCATCGGTCGTAGGACCGCTTGCAATGCGCCGCCCAAGCATCCAGCCCGCTCGGCAATCCGGACACGCCGCGCGGTTCCTGCAGCATGCCTGGTTCACAATATCCTGCCCCGTTGTCGGCCGCCGCGAAATAATCGTTCGGCGTCGCCGTCCGCCGCATGTAATCCATCGCCATCGGCGCCCGCTGGTCCAAAACCGGACTGATGCACCACATCAGCGGAATCTTGCCCCTGTTCGGATCGTCCCAGATGTCCATCGCCCGCTGATACAGCCACGCCGCGCAGTCGTAATCGCCTACGTAGAAAATGAGGAACTCGCGCCCGTCGAACTTAACTCGCCCCTGTGCGTCGAGATAGCCTCGCTCGATGAGCGACTCGCGCGTCACCCACGCCTGTCCGTATTGCTCCTTCAGCGGAAAATGCTGGTAGAACGATGCGTTGGCCATTGCCCCATAACTGATCGCATCGGCGTCCATGAACCCGTTATACGCACTGATCACCTTGCCGTACTCCCACTCGCAAGGCACGGGATCGTGCCGACCTCCGGCATTGCCGTGGCTGGTGTATTTGTGCGCCCATGGCACAAAGCCTCCGATATGAACCATTCGCTCGCGCCCGCCATGTTTGTAGGCGCTCAGCAACAACTCCTTAAGCGTCTCCAGGTCTGTCCCCGGCTTCTGGCCCGGATCGTCGACCGGCGCCTCGTCGCCCCACACGTGCAGGTCGAAAAAGAACGCCCGCTTGCTGACAAAAAAATCGTGATTCGTAAGGCAGTGATGATTCAGCACGGCGTTGCGCGGCCGCTGCATCCAGAACTGATCGAGATAATAAGCCCCCCAGGCCCCGTCGCATCGGCCCGTATCCATGTAATTAATCTTCATCCACAGATACGCATCGCACTTCGCCGAGCCCGTCGACTCCCGATCCGTTCCGGGAATCTTGCCGCGGCCCGTGAACATCGAACTGCCGTCATCGTTCACAAGTCGCCGCTGCACCGGCAGTTTGGGGCCTTCCAAAACCAGCCGCCGATAAAGACTGCCCGGCGTGGTATCATAGCGGATCGGCAGCAGACCCTCCACGCCGGCAATCGTCGACGCCACATTGCTCGTCGCCCATACCGCCGGATCGTAAACGACCACACCGTTGAAAAATGAGCGGAATTGCCGAACCAGTTGCTCGATATCAGAGACGGGCTGCACCTGCGCATCGGCCAGCCATTCGCCCTTCATTTTGTCCAGCCAGTAGTCGTCGACATTCTGCGGATGATATCGCGTATCCACGAACCGCATGTAAAGCCGCGGGGCCTGGCGATTCACCAGCCCCTGAAGGACCGCCGCCGCATGACAATCATCCCACGCCCGCGCAACCTGCTCCGCATCCTGTGTGTCAATTGCCAACGTATACCGCAAATCAAATACATGCACCGTTTCCGCGGCCGAGGCATTGTTGGCTGTCGCAGCCAGAACAAGCACGCACAGCGTCTTCATCATTCCATTCATTCCTTACCTTTCACCATGTACCCGGTATTGTCCGCCAGTTCGGCCGCCGCTTCATTAACAATCGTCCCGCCGCCGCCGATGTGCCGGTTGCCCTGAATCACGTTCTTTTCGCCCGGTTCCCCCGCAATTAGTATTCCGCTGCCTGCCGTCGTGTTGTTGACGATGCGCACATTGCGGCACGGATGCGTGTCCGCGTTGCGATTGGCGTTGACATAAATAGCCGCAATGCCGCCGCCGGTTCTTATATCATTGTTCTCGATTACCAGGCCGTCGACGCCGGCCGTCTTATACAACGAAAGGTACGCATTGCCCCGGTTGCCCGCCAGACGACTGTCTTTAATCGTGCTGTTGACGTGACCCTCGTGCATGAGCCCCTCGCCGTCGTTGATCCTGTACTTGCGGTCGGCCGCCCAATTCCGATGCACAATGAAGTCGTTGCCGGTCACGCTCCACCGCCAGCCGCGCATCTGCACCGCCCGGTTGTCGTTCGTAGCCGAGCCGGTCGTCCTGTTCGTGCCCGTAGTCGTCGGCCGCCACACGTTATCCGCAAAGCGAACGACATTGTCGGCACACACCACTCCGTCACCCGTAAACGAAATCGCACACCGCCCCGTCATGTAAAGATAGTTTTCGCGTATCACAATCCCTTTGCGAAACCCCCACGGGTGCGTCTCGGGCGTGCCCTTAGGATCAGCCCCGCCCCCGCCGCCTATCCCGTAATCATTGACATACATCCCCGGCCGATTGTCGTAATCAAAAACCACGCCGTCCAGCACGCCGCGCTGAACGACAAAATTGTCCATTATGAAATTGTCATCACCGCTCCGGGGCAGGCGGTTATTGGCGATGAGGATATTTTCCGCCGCCTTGACCGTTATCGCCGCGCGATGGCGGTTTGTAAACCGCTGCCACCCGTGCTGACCCGCCTTCAAATCCGGCACGCGGGTATCGGCTGCGGCGGCATTTCGCAGCACGCAACCGTACACGATCCTGTTGCGTCCCGCCGCATGCTCTGCCGCCTCTTCGAAAGCGATGTGCCCGCGATTGATCGCAATGTTCACAATTCCGCAATTTGATGCCGCCTCCGGCTGCATCAGATGGATACCCTTGAACGCCGTAGCGATCGGTGTGCCCTCGCCTTCGAACTTTGGCAGATACTTCGGGAACTCAAACCGCGTGGCCGGCGCGTAGGCCTCTTGACGCGCATCAACAGTGCCCGCAGGGTCCGCCCCGCGCAATACGACGCCATCGGCGACAAAAATCGAGTCCTCGAACGTATACGTGCGCGCGGAAAAATACACCACTCCGCCACCTTTTGCCGCAAGCACCGCCTGCGCCGCCGCCAGTTTCTCAGCCGTCGTTACGCCCGCCGCGTCCTCTATACGAACGACATTGTCCCATGCGATCTCGTCCGTCCAATTCAACCCATACCGCTTCACGGGGTTATCTGTCGGCGCGATGCCCGCCGCGCACAAGCCGCATACCAGCAACAGCACCGCGCAACATGCTTTTCTCATAGGCTCCTCCACTGACTCTCCTATCTATAAAGAACGGGCTGTTTTCGCCAATCCTTGTCCTTATCGTGACCGTAAGTCACCACGCGCGGCCGACGCTCCCGCAGCCGCACCGACTCCACTCCGAGATAATGCCCGCCCGACAGCGGGTTTTTCCCAACACACTCCAGCCGCAGCACATGCCTGCCCTTCTCTGGCCAGAAGTCCAACAGATGATACTCGCGCGTAGCGATGTCCGCGCTGTAAAGGTCCATCACGCCGCCCACCTTCACACCGTCCAGGTACGCCTGGTATTTGCCGAAATCATAACTCTGTGTCAGCACCAGCAGCAGCCGCTTCGGCTCCTTCTTATCGACCTCAAACGGTATCTCCACCCACGCATCCGATGCATCGTCCGCACGATAAAACAGGTGCCCATCGGGATACACAGAAAGACTCTGAGCCGCGGCCACGCCTGCCCCGTGATACTTCACATCCGTAAACGCTTTCGCCGCGATGATCCTGTCCAGATTCGGCAGCCGCCGCTCCTTCGCATGAGGCGCACGCGCCGCAAAGGACGCCTCGCCCGCCTGGTACCAGAACGCCACGCTCGAATAATCATCCTGACGCTCATTCCAACTGGTGCTCTTATAGTCCGGGTTCTCATCCGGCGATATCCAGCCAAAATGCTCGAATGTCACCCGAATCGCCGTATTGAATACAATCGGATCGCTCACGTGCCACCGGTACGCACTCGTATGCCCGCCGACGATCCCCCACTGATCAAAATAGGGCACCCCAAAATAAGGCGTGCTCGTCGTCTTCAACCCCCACGCGCAGAGAAAATAATCCTCCGTCCCCGTACCCCAGATCGACGCCTTTTCCTCGCCGTCAATGTAGATCTTTTCGTCGCCCTCGCCGAACCATGCCGGGCTCCGCGTCCGCACGCTCAACACCATGCCCACGAAGTGCCCCTTGCCTTTGGTGTCCAGCACCACATAATCCTGTCCGTCCGCCGTGGGATACTCCTGCCGGTACTGTGCATGGAAATAAGGCACATCCGCGGCAATGGAGTCCTTCTTTATCCAGTCGATATTGTAGTACAGCAGGCTGATCGGTTTTTCGCTCTGATTGACGATCTCGACCCTCGCATGACGACGAAACGGCATCTGCCAGAAACAGTTATACGAATCGGCGTCCTCTACAACCACCGGCAGCGAAACCACCTCGCTGCGTTTGCCGAAGCTGTTGGCGAAGAAGTCCCCCACCGGCGCCTCAACCGCAGGCCGCTCGCTGCCGTCCCAAAAGATCCGAAGCAGCATCTCCTGGTGATTCGCCGAGCCTTCTTTCGCCCAGGCCTGCGGCTCGGGCCCCAGAAAGGTCAGCCAGATATGAGTAATCACGCCCGGCCCCGGGCGGTCCATCAGCACCTTCGTCTCGCCGGGCGCGACATTCTTGTTGTCCCAATTGCTGTTGGCGTCCGGTTCGCCGGTGGGGTCAAACTTGCCGTCGCCGCCAAGGCGGTGCGTCGAACTCTCCCGCATGCTCCGCCCGTCCATCGGCCGCGCCAACTCCGACAAAGACGCGCCCTTAGCGCAGACCCCCAGGAACAGCCCCGCCGCAACACAACACGTCACGCCTATTGCATTTCGTTTCATCCTCTGGCTCCTTTCACTTCATTCGTATCAACCTGGCCCGCGCACCTTTCTCGCCCTGCCGATGCTTCTCAGCGACAAACCTATTCCTTCTTATAAGCACCCGCGCCCTTTTTGTCAACAGGACGAGTGCGGTCGTTAAACCGGAACATGCTCTGTTGCCCCGCCGAATAGAGATGTCCGGCAAACAAGCAATTCAGACATTGCTTCGTATTCTTCTTCCATAATCTCAAGGCCTGCCTCATATCGGCCGATTTAAATGCTTGCCGGGCTGTTTTAGAGCCGCCGCTCGGCCGCAAATTGCGACGGAACAGCAGGTTGGCCAAAGAGGTCCACAATTCATGAATGAGCCGGAAGTCCTTACTGCAGAAGAGCTTACAAAGGTAGTGCTCGACCTTATCGACCAGAAGGCCGCGGGGGTAATGACCCACTTGACCTCCGGAAAATGGCATGTATGCGACGTCTTCTTCAAAGCCGTAACTCCCAGTGCCATCCAGATCGAAGTCCAGCAGAACGAGAAAAGAATCCCGATAGATATCCAAATAAACCAACCAGTCGGCATTTCTGTCCAGCACCAATTCAACAAGTACATCTTCGAAAGCGTCGTCATCGGTCTGGAATCCGTGCTCCACGGCACGTGCAGCGGAAAAGTAGTTTTGGAATTGCCCGATAAGAGCGAACGCATGCAGCGCCGGGCGTATGCACGAACCGGCGCGCCCGGCAAATTGAAGGTCAAGGTGCTCTTCTGGCACAGGGGCTATCTCGATGACACCACCGAAGCCCCGCTGGATAACTACTGGCAGGGTCGTCTTCTCGATCTGTCCGCCGGCGGAATGCAGATCGCCGTCGACGTCGATCAGGGTGTCAATTTCCGCCCCGGCCAACTCGTCGGCCTGCAATTCACCCCCATGCCCCATCAAAAGCCGCTCCTCCTCGAAGCACAGGTCAAGCACCTCGCCTCCAAGACGGACGGCAAAGAATTCTACATAGGAGTAGAGTTTATCGGGCTAGAAACTAGCGGCGAGGGACGCCAAAAACTCCGCCGACTGATCGACATCGTTCATGAGTACGACGACATCAATCAAACTCCTCCCGGCAATCCCGCGCAAGAGTGACGCGGCCTGCCGTCAATTGACAAGCGCCCCGACACCCGATTACAATCCTTCACCTGTCCCCGCGGGGCCCTGTATCTATATTAATAGGAAGGTGTCTGTCTCGACATGCGTGCTCTGATTGCCATGGCGTTGGCCCTCGGGTTGCTGGTCGCCCTGCTTTACCGCAGGGTGCGCGTCGGTCGAGCCATGTTCTGGTCGGCGATCGCCCTGGCTGTGTTGCTCAAAGTCACCCCACGCGACATGATCCAAAGCCTTGTCTCAGAGTTCCGCGATGCTTCCGTCGGCCTCACCCAGACCACGCCGTATCTTTTCATATCGTTAACAGTACTGCTGCTCGGCGTCAACGTGCTCGGCGCCATTATCCAGCATACCGGCGTTTCACAGCGCCTCATTGTCGCCATGTACGGCCTGTTCCGGAGTCGCCGCGCCGCCATTGCCGGGCTGCCCCTCCTGATGGGCATGCTGCCCACCCCCGGCGGCATCATGCTCTCCGCTCCCATGGTCCGCGATCTCGGCGACAGCATCGGCATCGAACGCTCCCGCCAGGCTGCGATCAACTTCTACTTCCGCCATCAGTGGGAACCCGTCTGGCCATTGTTCCCCGCCATACCCCTCGTCCAGGGCATACTCGGCGTCTCGGCATTCTCCGTTATCAGCCACAACCTCATCATCTCCATTGTCGGCATCGGCGCCGGCATCGTCTTCCTGTTGCTCGGCGGCATGCCTCCAAAGGCTGAAAACCCGCCTCCGGCCAGGCGCCGACTGCAACACAACCTGCAAGACCTCGCGCACGCCTTCTGGCCCATCGCACTCACCGCCCTCCTCTACGCCGCCCTCAATGTCCCCCCCGCCGGCGGAATCATCGTCTCAATACTGGGCCTCCTCCTCCTGCACCGCGTCCCGCGCCGCCACTGGCGCAACCTCTTCAAAGCAGCCAATGAGCCGGACATGGTCCTGCTGGTGTTTTCAGCACTGTTTTTCAAGCTTAACCTCCAGGCCGCCGGCGCAGTTGGCGAAGTCGTCGTCTACTTTAACCACATTAACATGCCGCCACAGTTGATTGTATTCCTCCTGCCGTTCATCGTGGGATTCCTCTCCGGCGTGACCATGCCGACAGTCGCCATGACCTTCCCGTTCCTCGCCGCCTTCATCGGCACCGGCCCCGATGCAAAGATGCCGCTGGAAACATTGGCGTTTTCAGGACTGTTATGCGGATTGCTCCTCACCCCCGTGCACCTGTGCCTGCCCCTGTCGGCCGGCTACTTCCAAACCCCCCTGCCCAAAATCATCGCCCGCCTGCTCGTGCCCTCCTTCCTGACAGTACTGATCGTTGCGACCGCCGTCTACCTGCTCATGCGATGAGCATTGCAGCGATTAAGGCATGCCTTGCCCACTTTCACAATTCCCTTGACACCCCCTGCGCTCACGGCCGATAGTCCCGCCCCGCCGGGTGCGCCGCCAGGAATTCCGTCAGCAGCTTAACGCACGCATCCAGGTCCTTCATCGACAGCACCTCCACCGGCGTATGCATATACCGCAAGGGAATGCTGATCAGGGCCGTCGCCGCCCCGCCGCGCGAAAGCTGAATCGCGTTGGCGTCTGTTCCCGTGCCGCGCGGACTCGCCGTCACCTGAACGGGAATGCCCACCTGCTTGGCCGTCTTCGCCAGTTCCTTTTCGAGGACCAGATTGACATTCGCCCCACGATGCAGATTCGGCCCGCCGCCCAATTTGACCTCGCCCATCTTCTTGGGGTCGGTCTCCGGATGATCGCTGGCGAAACCCACATCGATGGCGATGCCCGCGTCCGGATGAACGCGGTACGCCGACGTGATCGCGCCGCGCAAACCGATCTCTTCCTGAACCGTCGCCACTCCGATCACCGAGATCTTCAACGGACGCCGCGAAAGCGCGCGCATCACCTCGGCAACGACGAAGGCCCCCGCTTTGTCGTCCATCGCCCGCGACACGATCTTGTCGGCACTGAGCCTCCGACAGGCCACATCGATCACAATCGGATCGCCGACCGCAACGTACTTCTCAGCCTCCTTGCGCGAATCGACCCCGATATCAACCCAGATATTCTCCATCTCGACGTTTTTCTTGCGATCGTCCGGCTTCATCTGATGAATCGCCTTGCGCCCGATCACGCCAAACACCGGCCCATCGCCGCCCATCACCTTGACCCGCTGGCCGGTCAGCAGCGCCGGATCCATCCCGCCGATCTGATCAGTATAGATATAACCTTTGTCGTCGATGTGTGTAATCATCAAACCGATCTCGTCAATGTGCCCCGAGATCATGAACTTGAACTTCGCCTTGGGATTCAGCACCGCGATGGTATTGCCGTGTACGTCACCGATTAGTTCATCCATCCGGCCTTCGAGACGCTTGCGAAAAACCCCCGCCGCCGGCCCTTCAAATCCCGACGGACTCGGCGCCTCCAACAACTCACACAAGAACGCTTCAGAATTCTTATTCACGTCGTCTTTCCTGAATCACAATAGAAACTTTACTTTGCTGCCCGCGCGCCACCCGACTCGCACAGATTACCTATGTTCAACTGCGTTCATCTGTGCCGTCTGCGGAACTGTTTTTCAGTACTATTTCGCGGGCACGCTCCCCGCTCTACCATTTCGCCAGCGGCTCAACTGCCGCGGCCTTCACCTCGCCATCCTTCCAAACGGGGGACAGCAGCACTGCGACCCGCACCTCTCCCGACATCTTCGGCATTTCAATGGTCAGTCTTCGCACACCCGTGTTCTTTTTCTCCGGTGCCTCCTGCTCCGCCGAGCCAATGCTGAAGCCCGCGTCGGTCGGCGCAAGAATCCTGGCGATAAGCTTCTTGTCGCCGATCTGAAGAACAGCACTCTGCCCGCCGTCAGTCGTAATCCGCGCATCCGTCGTCATGCCCCACGTCACGTCGCACGTCTTGCCCAGCTTAAACTCATCCTGCACCAGCACGGCCCGCCGACCCTCGACCATCGTCACACCCCGCATCGACCGCTCCGAATGATCCTTGTACGCCTCCGTCAGGTTCACCACCGCCAGCGGCGACTCTGCGTCCGTCTGCACCTTTAGAAAGCGCGACTTCGCAAACGCATCCTGGTGACTGCCGCCCAAGAGACTGATATTGTGGCTCAGCGAACCCAGCCGGTAATACGACCATCGCTTGCCGCCCCGTCCCGCCGACCAGTAGCCCGGCAGGTTGTAATCGTCGCTGCCGAGATCGCGCGCCCACCGCTCGCCGAGCGCATCCAACTCGAAATTGCCCAGATCCAAATGGCCATGATTCACCTGGTTGTAACCGGCTTTGACGCCGACAAACAGCGCATCGCTGTCATCCCACGCGCTGCGAAACACCGCCACCTCGACGTCCCCACGGAAGCAACGATCAAGATCCTTGGCGGGCGCACTTGCGGGCGCCGGCACGTACCATATCAGATGCTGCGGCGACGCACCGTACTGCGCGATCAGCGCATGCTCGGCTTCCGCATAGGCCGCATTGTCATACGTCCGCGCCAGCCAGAACATGCATGCCATCGGCCGCAGCCGGCTGCGCTCTCCCACGTCGGCGTAGTTCAACTGCAAGCCGGTCGGGCCCGCCAGATAGATCGTTGCATAACCCGCCTTCGACAAACCCTCGATCTTCGACAGCCCGAAATCCTTCCCCAACCCCGTTTCCAATGCTGTTAGGCCGTATGCCGTGTAATGCGTGGCATAGCTCCAGTACCCCGGCCCCTCACCCCAAGCGCCGTCCGGCGCATAACTCTTCAGCGCAAGCGGCAGCGAACGCACCGCCGCGGGCACGATCATCTCGGCGTACTTCGGGTGCGTCTCAGCAATGGCGAGCGCCCCAACAATCATCCCGCCGTTGCACACCTGGTTCCAATTGTGCTCGCTCTTAACGAACCAATGCGGCTTCTCACCATAACATTTCAGCCCCGGCTCCATCCCATGCTTGATCAGCCCCGCTCGTACCTTCTCCCGCGTCGCCTCGTCCATGACATGGTACAGCCAGTCATACCCGACCCCCACCCCGTGCGCCATTTCCGCCGTATCAAGGTAGTGCGAAGGGTTCCAGTCCTTGAACGCACAGGCCGCCAGCATATTTTCAACCGCCTTATCAGCATAGCTGCGATTGCCCGTCCACCGATACGCCAGGCCCAACGCATACACGCGATTCATTAGCTCCCTGCTCACACTCAGCAGCCGCGGCCCAACCACCTTGTACACCACCGCCGGCCGCCCCATGTACCCGTCCGCCCGCGCAATCGTATCCGCTACACACCGCTGGAGCGCCTTGTCCCCGGCATGCGCCGCCTTCAGACCGGCAAGATGCTCGTCCGTCAGCATAAGCCGAGGATGCCCCTCACGAAGCGTACCGAGCACGCTCGGCCCCCCCTGCTCCTCCGCCCCACCGCACAAGCCAACACTCACTCCAAGCACCACGCATGCCGAAAACAACACCGTCACATGCCGCATATCAACTCCTTCTCACGAAAACGTTGCCCCCAACGCCCCCCGCCTTCGCACTTACTCCACAAAATTTACGCCCATACGCTCGGCAAGCCGGTCAAACTCGTCCAACGAATGGTATTCAATAATAATCCGGCCCTTATTCCCGGCTTTGCGGGCCGATATCTTCACCTTAGTCCCCAGTGCCGCTTTTAACCGACGCTCCACATCCACTATGTTCGCCGGTTTTTCCTTCACCTTCGTCTCGCGAGCCCCCTCCAGGCTCATCTTCACAAGCCGCTCAACCTCGCGCACACTCAGCCGCCCCGCCAGTGCACGGTGCGCCAGCTTCCGCCGCAGCTCATCCGTCGGCAGCGCCAGGATCGCCCGCGCATGACCCATCGCAAGCTGCCCTTCGGCCAGCATCGCCTTCACGTCCCCCGGCAGATCGAGCAGCCGCAGGAAGTTCGCCACAACCGACCGATCCTCGCCCAGTCGCTCCGCCGCCGCCGTCTGCGTTAGCGAAAAAGTATGGATGTAGTTCTGATATGCAGTCGCCCTTTCGATGGGATTCAGATCCGCCCGATGGATGTTCTCCACCAGGGCAAGCTCCAACATCTCCTCGTCAGTGGCTTCCCGGACCACGGCCGGAACCTCCTCCAAGCCCGCCAACCGAGCCGCCCGCAAGCGCCTTTCCCCCGCAATCAGCTCATAGCCGCCCCCCTGCTTGCGCACCAAAACAGGCTGCAGGATGCCGTTCACTCTGATGGATGTGGCAAGATCGGCCAGATCCGCGTCGCTCCACGTCTGCCTGGGCTGGTACGGATTCGCAAGAATCTCCCCCACCGGAAGCATCCGCATGGCCGCCTTCATGGTATTATCGGGCGGAAGCGCGACCGCAGGCGGCACAGCAGCGGCGGCCCCCACAGCAGGCGTCGCCACCGGTGCAGGCATTTCACTGGGCATCCCGCTCATCGGACCAAGCAGGGCCTCAAGGCCCCTGCCCAGATGGCGACGTTTCGATTTGTCCTCAGATGTCATGGTTTACTCCTGAACTGATTTAACGCATCACTCCGCCTCCGGCTGCGAAGAATGCGCCGGAAAAACATTTATACCTTTGTACCACAAGGCGACCGATCCTTCCACAAAAAACACGCCACACCCGTGAGAAGTGTTTCACGTGAAACGCGCAACTTTCCCGAAATGACCCGGGCCAGCCGGCGTGGCCCTCACCTTATCGGCATCCATACATGTTTCACGTGAAACACTGCAGAACCCGCAAAACCGGCACACCTCCACCAAC
>JACZKQ010000001.1 GCA_014859965.1 Phycisphaerae bacterium | reverse complement strand
ACTGGGGCGCGAGCTCGCGGCACCACAGAGGTACGGCCTCGGTCCATCGCGGGCCCTCCGAAGACCAGTATATCCAAACTCGAAGCCCTTTTCATTCTTCCGGGTGTCCCCGCGGGGGACATGATTGACTGGGGCCCCGACCGGTTTTGCTCGGGCCTGGCGCCGCGGGCTGCCCAGCAATTATGAGGAGAATGCGTTTGCCCTGCCGCCTGCGGCCGTTTGCTTGACAATATCGTTGACCCCGTCCAGTGCAAAGCGAGTCGGAGGTGCCCCCGCGCATAAAAAAAGGCCGACTCGGCGGCCTTATCAAAGTTCATGCCAAGCGTCAAATGACGATGTGGACTTTTTTGCCTTTGAACTCCACCACGCCGTCAGTCAGCGCAAACAGAGTAAAATCGCGACCCATGCCCACGTTGAAACCCGGGTGCCACTTCGTGCCCCGCTGCCGAACAATAATCGACCCCGAACGCGCCGCCTGTCCGCCGTAAAGCTTGACGCCCAGATACTGCGGATTACTGTCGCGACCGTTTCTCGAAGAACCTTGTCCCTTTTTATGTGCCATAACATGCCGCCTTTGCTTACTGCCTGTTCTTTCTATATCGGTTCCCAGTGAACCGCACATAATAGTACGCACAAACCGCCCTGTCCACAGGAAAATGTGAGCAAATCCCAAATTTTTTGGCGGCCCACAGGCCTTTTTGGCCGTCATGAGCCGGGCAAACACCAAAAAAACGTGCAAATCGGCATCAAACGTACGATCCAGAACGCACGTTTTGATCATCGGTCTGTACGTGGACGAAGGTCCCGCAAGAACAAACGCGCAGTTTCCCTATCGGACATGCAACCCCAGCCCCTCCGCCTTTGCCCCGTAAACGCCGCCCTTACCCCGCCCTCCGCCGCACCCTCCATTGCCTTCCAGGCGAACCACATCGACGCACGTTCCCGAATACCCATTGTTTTTGCCTTGAACACCCCGTGCGCAGGGACGCATAAATTATAAGGTAAATGTTATGGATCGAACAACGGATGCAATGTGGCCGATAGGAGGTGAAACATGAGTTATGACATCTATAAGCAGGATCGGAGCCCGCCTCGCGGCAGGGCCGTGGCCCGCTCGACCGAGACCGCCAGGCGCACACAGGAGGACTTAATGGAGGCCGAGAGCAGCTTTGAAAACCTGAAGAAAGAACTGGAAGCCGTTATCAGCATCGTCTCCCATGACCTCCGGGCGCCGCTGGTCAACATCAGCGGGTTTAGCGAGATTCTCAAGGACGAATGCGAGACGATCCGCCGGGTGCTCGCCTCCGAGACCCTCTCCGCCGATGCCCGCGAAAAGCTCGACGATATCCTGGAACAGAGTGTCCCTGAGGCGCTGGAAATCATCGACATAAGTGCAAAGGCGATGAATGCCCTCATCAGATCGCTCGTCAAGGTCGCCCGTGCGCGACTGGTCGTCCCTAAGCCCGAAGTCATCGACATGACCGCCCTCATCAGAGAGATCGTCGCCGCCAATAACAATGGTTTGCGCGACGCCGCCATTCACATCCAGGACCTGCCCCCCTGTCTTGCCGACCGCGCGCAGATTGCACAGGTATTCACGCATCTTATCGACAACAGCCTGAAGTACCGCCACCCGACCCGCCGCGGCCACATTTGTATCGAAGGAGCGGCCAAAGACGACCACGTGCTCTACTGGATCAGCGACAACGGCATCGGCATGGACCCGGAGCACGAACAGCAAGTCTTCGACATCTTTTTCCGCGTCGACGAAGAAACCATCACCGGCGAAGGAATCGGCCTGGCCATCGCTAAACGCATGGTCGAACGCAACGGCGGCCGAGTCTGGCTCGTTTCCGAAAAGGGCGAAGGTTCGAATGTCTTCGTCGCCCTGCCCGCGCCCCGCGACCTTCACAAACCGGCGTCAAACGCCGCGCACCGGTAACCTGCGTCAGCAAAACCGCCACGACGGAAACACGCTCCTTTTTTTGTGCGCACACCGCCATTCGGTCGATACAATGAACGCCGCGGGCCGCGCAAACATGATTGCACGCGGGCTCGCGGGGGTGTTTGAACAGGAATTATTCTTCTAAGTTGGGGGACTCATTGTGTGCCAGAGATGTGAAATCTGCCTGGGCGAAATCGAACAAGGCTACTGCGTATCCTGCGGCCTGCCCGCTCACGATTACCCGCTTGACGAGGATATGACCGAAGACGCGATGGAGGGCCAGGCAGACGAATCGGCCGCAGCCGACTGATTCGCCCGCCCCCTGCGGGGCCGCCTTCGCCGTCCCACACAGAACTGGCGCGCCGTCAAGCCAACGGGGCGAGCAAAACATATTCATGCCCTCACGGCAGCCGAACCAATATGCCGATAGACAGGTAACCGGCTGCTGCGCGGTAAACGGACAGAGATGAACAGGGATGAGCGTTTTGGGGGCGTACCAATGACAAACGAGCAACACAGCCGTCTATCCAGCGGCGTCGCGGGTCTGGACAACATCTTAAATGAAGGCCTGCTGCCCGAGCGCGCCTACCTCGTGCGGGGCGGGCCGGGAACCGGCAAAACCACGCTGGGGCTGCACTTTCTCACCGCCGGCGCCGCAAACGGCGAACCGGTGCTGTTTATCAGCCTGCTCAGGCGCGGCAGCGACGTGCAGCGGGATGCCGCGGTCCGGGGTTTTGATCCAACAAAGATGACCTTTCTCGATCTGAGTCCCACCGCGGAGGTGTTTACCGAGATGCAGGCGTCTCGCCTGTTTGCGCCCGCCGAGATGGAACGCGCCCCGCTGACCAAGAAGATCGTAGAGCAGATTGAACAACTCCACCCCACGCGCATCTTCGTCGATGCCCTCACCCAGTTGCGGTACATCGCAACCGACGACTTCGATTTCCACCGGCTGACGCTCTCCTTGCTCCGCTTCCTGATGGGCCAGGGCGCGACGGTGCTGGCGTCGGCCGAAAGCGTAAGCAATAAGTCCGAAGTCGGCCTGGAATTTCTGGTTGACGGCGTAATCATCCTGGACGCGCAGGCCGACCTGCGTACCGTCACCGTCGAAAAGTACGCCAGTTCCGACTTTCAGCCCGGCCGCCACTCCATGCGGCTGACAGATGCCGGCATGGTCGTGTTCCCGCGTCTGCTCTCGACTGATTTTAGCCAGGAGTTTACGGGCGAGCTCATCGCCTCCGGTATATCGGAACTCGACGCATTGCTCGGAGGCGGCATCGAGCGCGGGCTGGTGACGCTCATCGCGGGACCCAGCGGCAGCGGCAAATCGCTGCTCGGTCTTTATTTCGTGCGTGCCGCCGCCGGTCGCGGCGAGCGCTCCGTCATTTACGTCTACGAAGAACCGCCTGAGCCGCTGATACAACGGGCCGAAACGCTGGGCATTCCGCTGGGCGATTTCATCGCCTCCGACCTGCTGCATATCGTACCGGTGCAGCCGAACCGCTATCTGCCGGATGAGTTTTCCGCCATGGTGCGCCAGGAGGTGGAGGACCGAAATACGCAGGTCGTCATGCTCGACACTCTACGCGGCTATCGCCTGACGCTCCGTGACCAGGATCTGGTGCGTTCCCTCTACGACCTGCTGGCCTACCTGAAATATCATGATGTCACCACGCTGCTCATTAACGACGTCGAAATGATAACAGGAGATTTTCGCGTCACAGAGATGGGCGTCAGCTTCACGGCCGACAATATCATTTTCCTGCGCTACCTGGAGATGCACGGCCAAATGCGCAAAGCCATTGGCGTGCTGAAGAAACGCATGGGAGATTTTGAGAAAACGCTGCGCGAACTGAACGTTACCGCACGCGGTATCGAGATCGGACAGCCTTTGAACGACTTGCGCGGCATTTTGCGCGGCCAGCCGGAGTGGGTCGGGCGGGCCAAAGAGGAAAAAATGTGAGCCAAATCCATCCGACTGCGTATGTGGTGTTGGTTCAACACAGGTGAGGAAAATGGCACGCATTGTACTGCTTCTCAGTCAGCCCTTTGACCGCCAACAGGCGAAAGAACTTCTGGCCTCGCGCTACGATGTCGTGGTCCCGCAGTCCGCATGCCTGCCCAACGAACCGTTTGATCTTCACATTGTGGACGGCTGCGGCCTGGCCCAAAACTGGGAGACATTGCAGACCCGCAAGACCACCGAGGCGCCCCGCTTCCTCCCCATCCTCCTCATAGCGCCCTATCGGACGGTCAGCCGCCTCGGCCACACCCTATGGGGGCTGATCGACGCCCTCATCGACACGCCGGCGCCGGTCGACTTTTTCCTCGGCCGCATTGACCTCCTCCTGGGACTCCGCGAAGCCTCCATACAATTGGACCAGCGCGAGGCACTGCGAAAGAGCGAGGCGAAGTTCCGGGCGGTCTTTGAGCAGGCGGCAATAGGGATGGGCCGGGTTTCCTTTGAGGATGCCCGCTGGATCGACGTAAACGATGCGTTCTGCCGAATGCTCGGATACAGCCAGGAGGAACTCATGGACATGCCCTGGCCCGAGATCACACACCCGGAAGATGTGGACCTGGACCTGATCCACTTCCGTGAAATGGCGGCGGGTCAACTCGAACGCTATTCGGTGGAAAAACGCTTTATCCACAAGCAGGGCCATCCCGTCTGGGCACGGCTGACACTCTCGTTGGCGCGCGATGCCGAGGGCAGACCCGACTACGAAATCGCCGCCATTGAGGATATCACCGAACGCAAGCAGGCCGAAGAGGCCCTCGAGTCCGAGCGATCAAGGCTGCAGGCGGTGCTTGACTCACTGCCCGTCGCCGTCTGGTTTGCCGACCGCAATGGGACTGTTGTTAAGACGAGTCAGGCCGTTGACAGGGTCTGGGGCACGCGGCCACTTCCATACGATATTGCCCAGTATGCAGAATACAAGGGCTGGTGGGCCGACTCCGGCGAACCCGTGACACCCGAGGACTGGGCCCTGGCCCGTGCGGTCCTCAAGGGGGAGGTCTCCACCGGCGAAGTGATTAACATCCAGCGATTTGACGGCGCCTTCGGCACCATTCTCAACAGCGCCTGCCCGGTGAAAGACAGCGAAGGACGCATTATCGGCGGGGTTGCCGTCGCCCAGGACATCACCGACCGCAAGCGCGCCGAAGACGCCCTCCGCCAACTCAATGAATCGCTTGAGCAGCGTGTCCGCGAACGAACGGCCGAGTTGAACCTCAAGAACGCCGAACTCCGGCGGCGGGCCGACCAGTTGGCCCACCTGGCGTCGCAACTGACCCTGGCCGAGCAGCGGGAGCGCAATCGGCTGGCCACGGTGCTGCACGATCATCTTCAGCAACTGCTTGTGGCGGCCAAATTTGGCCTCGACGAGGTGAGCTATGCGGCCTCCGACGCGGAAATCAAAAAGGCTGTCGGCGAGGTCCGGCAGTTGCTCGACGAATCGATTGTGGCTTCGAGATCCCTTACGGTCGAACTTTCCCCGACCATCCTGCACGAAGCCGGTCTGGCGGCCGGGCTCGAATGGCTCGCACGGTGGATGAAGCACAAACACGGGCTCACGGTCCAGGTAGACACCCGCAAGGACGCGGCTACCGACCGGGAAGACATTCGGATTCTCCTGTTCGAGTCGGTGCGCGAACTGCTTTTCAACGTAGTCAAACACAGCGGTACGGACAGTGCAAAGGTTACCCTGGTGCGCTCGGCTGAGTTTCTGGAAATCACGGTCAGCGACGAAGGGGCGGGCTTCGATCCTGACCAGGCGGAGGGCCAGGAGGGCAAAATGGCCAGCGGTCTCGGGCTTTTCAGCATCCGTGAGCGGCTCGAACTGCTGGGCGGCAGCCTGCAGATCGAAAGCGCCCCGGGGCGCGGCTCGCGATTCGTCCTGAGGGCCCCCGCGGCGCGGTCCGCCAGAGAGGCGGTGCTTAGAATGGAGCAGAAGAAGCTCGAAGCCGAGCGCGAGGAAGCGGCGCTCGAGGCGCCCGACCGATTGGCGATGCGGGTGCTTCTCGTGGACGATCACAAGGTGCTGCGGCAGAGCATGGCCGCACGGCTCAACCGCGAACCCGACATCAAGGTCGTAGGCGAGGCCGGCGACGGCCAGGAGGCGATTGAAAAGGCCCATCAGCTTCGGCCGGACGTCGTCCTTATGGATTTCAGCATGCCCCACATGGACGGAGTTGAGGCCACCCAGCGCCTCCACGCCGAACTGCCCGACATCACAATCATCGGACTGTCCATGTACGAAGAAGCCGACCGGGCAAACGCCATGCTCGAAGCCGGCGCCGCCACATACGTCACCAAAAGCGCAGAATTCGACGAACTCCTCGAAGCCATCCGAACCGCCGCCGCTCAATCGCACTGACGTGAACTGATAACGGACAAACAGGTCTCAATCAATATGGACCGGCAAAGAAGCCTTCGACAGTCGGGCATTCCAAATTTGTGGCGGCGTACAGGCCTCTTTGGCCGCCATGAGCCGGGCAAAAGAAAAAACTGTGCAAATCGGCGCGAATCTTCCGATCCAGAGGAACACAGGTATGTAACAATTATGGGTTTTCAACCGACCGTGGCGCAATCAGAAAACCAGCATTAGGCAGGAATTGGGGTGAATGAGTAAACCGCAGACCAGCAAAACCAGGGCAGCAGTCAAAATGATCCGGTGCGACCATGAGGAGGTCTTGCGTGCACACGCCCTTCTGGATGGCATAACCCGGGGCACGGACGACATGATCGCCGCCTTGGACAAGGATTTCGGCTTTCTCTTTTTCAACGATGCATACCGGCGGGAATTCAAACGCCTTTGGGACGTCGATATCGAAATCGGCGCCAACATAGTCGACGCCATGGCCCGTTATCCGCAGGAGCAGCAGAAGGCCAAAGAGCTATGGGGCCGGGCGATCAAAGGAGAGTCGTTCAGCATCACGACGGAATTCGGTCCCTCCGAAGCCGCGCAGCAGGTCTACGACCTGCGTTTCAACCCGATAAACGACCCGCAAGGCCGGCCCATCGGCGCAGCCCACATCATTCGAAATGTCACCGAGCAGGCCCGCACCGAGCGGGCGCTGCGCCGGAGCGAGGAGCGATACAATCTGGTCAACCAGGCCACCAACGACATCATCTGGGACTGGGACCTGACCAACAACCGCCTGCACTGGAGCGAGGCGGTGGAGCCGGCTGTCGGCCGCTCGCGCGAACAGATGCCTGAGACAATCCAAAGCTGGTATGAGCACATTCACCCTGAGGATCGCGACCGAGTCACGGCAGGCATCCACCGCGCCATCGACGGCGGCGAAAAAACCTGGAGTGACGAGTATCGCTTCGGTCCGATCGACGGCCCTTGGCGCATTTACCTGGACCGGGGACTGATCGCCCGCGACGAAAGCAAAACGCCCTACCGCATGATTGGCTCCATGCTCGACATCACCAGCCAGCGGCAGGCCGAAGAGGCGCTGCTAGAGAGCGCCTC
This sequence comes from Phycisphaerae bacterium, assembly GCA_014859965.1. Classification (GTDB taxonomy): domain Bacteria; phylum Planctomycetota; class Phycisphaerae; order Sedimentisphaerales; family Anaerohalosphaeraceae; genus JACZKQ01. The sequence continues at coordinate 2,738 of JACZKQ010000001.1, read as the reverse complement.
TTTCTACCGTCAGACGCTCGAGTCGATTCCCGGGATGGTCTTCACAACCCGCCCGGACGGCTATTGCGACTACCAGAGCCGCCAGTGGGTCGATTACACCGGTGTGCCGATGAGCGAGCAGCTCGGAGACGGCTGGAATAAACTGCTGCATCCCGACGACCGCCCCCGGGCCTACGCAGCATGGCAAGCCGCCGTGGAGGACGTCGCCCCCTACGATCTGGAATACCGCGTCCGCCGCCATGACGGTCAGTATGAATGGTTCAGGGTCATAGGCCAACCCATCCGCGACGCCGCCGGACACATCGTGCGATGGTTCGGCGTTATAATGAACATCGAGGCCCTCAAGCACGCCGAAGAGGCGCTGCGCAAGACCGAATCACGCCTCAACGCCGCGCTGGATCACCTTGGTGAAGGCGTTGTCATCGCGACCGAGGCGGGCGAGGTGATCTATTGGAACCCCGCCGCCCGCGCAATGTACGGCCTCTCTGACGATGAAGACATACTCCGGCCGCTGGCCTCTTTTGCCGACACGTTCCAGTTGTGGACGCCCGACGGTAACCGGATGCTCTCACTCGACGAGTGGCCGATGGCGCGCATCCTCGCGGGCGAAAGCATTCACAACCTGGAACTTCGCATTCGCCGGCCCGAACACGGCTGGGAGCGCATCAACTTATATTCCGGCACAATGGTCGAGACCGCCGCGGGCGAACGCCTTATCTATCTGTCGATATTCGATATCACCGAGCAGCGACAAACCGAGCAGCACCTCCGCAGCGTAGAGCAGCAGCGGCGGGCGGCGCTCGAGTCGGCGCAAATGGGCACGTGGGATGTCGACATTGCCACGCAGACGGTGCACTGGGATGAGCGCTGCCGCGCACTGTTTGCGATGCCGGATCGCCCCGTCGTGCCGCTGGCCGAACCGGTCTCTCGGATGCACCCCGACGACCGCCCGGGGGCCGAGGGCGACATCGCCGCCGCGATGGCCGGCAAAAACGACGGCCGTTATGACGTCGAATACCGCGTCCTCTGGCCCGACGGACAGGTCCGCTGGGTGCGGGCGACCGGCCAGACACTCTTCGAAGGCGACCTGCCGTCGCAACGTCCGCTGCGATTCGTCGGCGTCATCATGGACATCACCGAGCGCAAGCAGGGCGAGGAAAGCCTGCGGCGCCTCAATGAGTCGCTCGAACAGGGGGTGCGCGAGCGAACCGCCGAGCTGAGCCTCAAAAATCGCCAGCTCCAGCAGCGCGCCGAGCAGTTGTCCCATTTCGCCTCGGCGCTGACGCTCGCCGAGCAGCGAGAGCGGCACCGACTCGCAAAAGTGCTCCACGACCATCTGCAGCAGCTGCTCGTCGCCGCCAGGTTCGGCCTCGAAGGGCTCGCCGACAGCATCGATAACGAGACAAATGAGACACTCCGGGAGATTCAGGACTTGATAAACGAATCCATCGCCGCTTCACGCTCGCTGACGGTCGAGCTTTCGCCGACCATCCTGCACGAGGCCGGGCTCGCCGCCGGGCTCGAATGGCTCGCGCGATGGATGAAGCAGAAACACGGGCTCACGGTCCAGATAGACACCCGCAAGGACGCCGCCACCGACCGGGAAGACATGCGCATCCTTTTATTCGAGTCGGTGCGAGAACTGCTCTTCAACGTGGTCAAGCATGCCGCCACCGACCGCGCGAAGGTGACGCTGGCGCGTGCCGATGCGCTCCTGGAAATCGCCGTCAGCGACGAAGGCGCCGGTTTCGATCCTCAGCGCGTCGCCGAAGGCGAAAGGATGACGGGGGGCTTCGGACTATTCAGCATTCGCGAGCGGCTCGAGCTGCTGGGAGGCAGTCTGCACATCGAAAGCGCGCCGGGCCGGGGTTCGCGGTTCGTACTCACGGCGCCGGCCCTCTACCCTTCCGAGGAGGTGGTGGTCGAAATGCAACGCAAAAGGATCGCCGCCGAGCAAGAGGAAGCTGCAATCGAGGCGGGAGGCACGCCTGTCCTGCGGGTGCTCATCGTCGACGACCACAAGGTCCTGCGCCAGAGCATGGCCGCACGGCTCCGACGCGAGCCCGACATCGAGATCGCCGGCGAGGCGGGCGACGGCTTCGAGGCAACCGAAAAGGCCCATCTCCTGCGCCCGCACGTCATCCTCATGGATTACAGCATGCCGCGCATGGACGGCGTCGAGGCCACCCGGCGCATTTGCCACGAACTGCCGAACACCCGGATCATCGGACTGTCCATGTACGAAGAAGCCGACAGAGCAAACGCCATGCTCGAAGCCGGCGCCGCAACATACGTCACCAAAAGCGCAGAATTCGACGAACTCCTCGCAGCCATCCGAACCGCCCCCGCTCAATCCCACTGACGTGCCCTGACAACGGGCAAAACAGGCCTCAACCGATGTGGACCGGCAACGGAGAATCGGGTAGGGTGACAGGGCAGGCGCATTCTCCGGGTGTCCGCATCCCAAATCCAACCTGCAGAGACTATGGAGAGCAAAACCGGTTGGGCAGAGGCCAAAATCAGGAGCATCTGGTCGCCAAGGCAGGGCAGGCGCATTCTCCGGATGTTCGCATCCCAAACCCAACATGCGGCGACTGTGGAGAGCAAAACCGGTTGGGCAGAGGCCAAAATCAGGAGCATCTGTTCGCCGGGGGGGGGATTTTGGCCTCTGCTCTGAAAAGAATCACGCGGCGGACTCCATGCGTGTCGCGGTTACCTTGTAGCCCAAGCTTTCCAAA
>JACZKQ010000079.1 GCA_014859965.1 Phycisphaerae bacterium | reverse complement strand
CCGCCGTGCCGCTGGGCCGCCATCCGCCTAACATCTTTGGGCGCCCCGCGCTTCATGTTGCGAAGAATTTTATTCCCAATCCATCGTTTGCAATATATCATAATGCGCGCTTATGACAAATCTTCTGACAGGACGGATCGTCATTGTAAGGCTGATAATGTTAGCGACCATGGTCGCGCTTGTCGGCACGGGCATCGCCGCAATCTACGCCGCCGGTAATCCCGACCCGGCCGAATCCACCGGCGACCCCTCCGTTTCGGCCAGTGCATGGAAGAAACAGGTGGTTTACGCCTTCGCGGGGCTCCTGGCGCTTTTCGCTATAAACGTCATTCCGTATCGCGTTCTGGGTCCGGCAAGCTACTGGATGTATCCGGCCATACTGCTGATTCTGGCGGTCCTGCTTCTCGGCAAGCCCTTCGATATTCCCTTTGTGCCGAGGATCAACGGCACCTGCCGCTGGCTCCAACCCATCCCGAGCATCGACATCAAGATTCAGCCGTCGGAATTCTGCAAACTCGCCTACATCCTCGCCCTTGCGTGGTATCTCCGGTTCAGGAGCAATTACCGCCATTTCAGGGGTCTCGTCGGCCCGTTCACCCTGACGCTGCTGGCCATGGCTCTGATTCTGATGGAGCCGGACCTCGGCACGGTGATCCTGTTCATGCCGATCCTGTTTGCCATGCTTTTCGTGGCCGGCGCCAAGGTCAAGCATCTGGCTATTATAATACTGCTGGGAGTCGCCGTCAGCCCGATTCTGTGGGGTCACATGAGGCCATACCAGCGAATGCGCATCTCCGCTCTGCTGCTCCAGAATGCGTGGATCTTCGAAAAGGCCCACGAGTACCCCAGGCTTGGCGATATCCTGGCCGGCTCCACCACCAACCTGGACAAATGGATGCGCGACCAGGGTTATCACCTCCGACAGTCCAAATACGCCATCGCCTCGGCAGGTCTCCGGGGCTATGGCTTTAGAAAAGGTCCCTACCTCACCCAGAACGGCAGTAACAGCCCCTGGTCGCTGCCCGAGAAGCATAACGACTTCATTTTTGCGATCATTGCCCACCAGTGGGGCTTTCTGGGCTGCCTGGCGATCCTGGCGATGTACGGAGTGATCGTGATGTGCGGGCTGGAGATTGCCTGGCTTAACACCGACCCGTTTGCCCGGCTGATCACCGTCGGCATCATCGCGATGTTCGTAATAGCGGCGATCGTCAATATCGCCATGACCATCGGTCTGATGCCGATAACAGGACTGACACTGCCGTTTTTGAGCTACGGCGGCTCTTCCCTGGTGGTCAATATGATGGCGATCGGGCTGCTCAACAACATCGGTCGCGGCCGACCCTTCACCGTCGCCGGTCGAGGACTCGAAAATATGCCGCGCATCGCCCCCTCCGCATCCAATTAAGCACGTGCAGACGCTATTTGCTGTTGCAAGCGGCCGCTATTTCAGGGCCACACCCCCTTTTTCAGTATTGATAACGCCTTTCCAAGCCGCTGATAGCAGCCCCCAAAAAAAATGTCAAATAAACGACCTGGCAGTCACAGTCAGCCCTTTTGACGACCCGCCGACTCCTGAAATATGCCCGTAATAGCCCTTGGAATCCCGCGTAATGAGGCTCTAAGGGCGTTTTTCAGCATTGAAACGCACATTTTTCCAGTCACCACATTCTAAGCATCGCGCGGCCGAAAATGCCGCCAATGTCGCCAAAATGGGCGAAAGTGCGGTCCAAAAGGCGCGCTCCCGCCGCAAAATCGTAATTTTCGCTAAATTTTGAGTTGGCTTGTACCGATAAAAGGACGGCTTGATTAACCGCAAGAGGGTCACACGCCCTGAACGACACGCCGGAGTCCCAAACGCGACATGTGGAGACATGTAAGGAGACCTGTATGGATACACAGTGCGCAAAGGTGCTAATTATCGACAACGACCCAAATCGCCGCCGTCTTGCCGCTGAGACACTGGCCTCACATAACAACGGCATCAAATTTGATGTTCAGTGTCTGCCGGCGTGCACCGAGGCGATGGATCTAATAGAAAAGGAACACTTCGACGCAGTCGGCCTGGACTGCACCCAGCATGACGCCGTGGGGCACGACTGGATAGAAGCCCTGCGGTCGCTGCGACCCGAGTCGGCCGTGATTGCATTGAGGGGCAGCCTGCATGACCATCACCTGGCCTCGGGCAGCGTGGACGATTCGGTGTTTACGGGGGCTTCTGACGTGTGGCAGACCTTTGCGGGGCGAATTCGCGAGGCCATAGTGCGTCACCGGGCCGACGAGTCGCTGCGGCGGGCATGCCAGACCTTTGAGGCGATTATCCGCAATGCCCCGGACGCCATCGTCTGCATCTCACCGGCAGGGCGCATCCTCGAATTCAACGCCCGCGCCGAGGCACTGTGGAACCTGCCGAGGTCCGCGGCCATCGGGGCGGATTACCTTGAAATCTGCTTTTCTCAGCAGGAACGGTTCAGGATAAACTGCGAAATGCAGCTATTAAGCCCGGGGGAATCGGCTAAAGATCTGCGTTCGTTCATCACGCTTGCCGATGGTCGTGAGGCCCCGTTGTCATGGGATTTCAGCTCTGTCAGCACTGAAAACGGCACTGGAGACATCATTATCGCGGTCGCCCGCGAGGCGAGAGGGGCCGCTGATGCTGACCGGGTGAGGCAGGTTGCCTTCAACCCCCACTTTAACGACACCGTCGACCTGGTGCTCAACAGCCTTTGTGCGATTATGGATCGCATAGACTGCATTCATGCCCGGATCACGCCGGAAACTCTCGAGCATCTGCGAAACAGCTATGAGGACGCGGACCAAAATGGCCGCCGCATACCTCCGAAGACCGCAGCCGCGATAGAAAAACTGATCCTGGGCCTGATCACCGAACAGAAACAAGTTTCGTAGCCCTCGGCGCTCCGGGCCGCTGCGCCTGGCAGCAGCGGCCCGGAGCGCCGTCCCCTTTGTGCTGGGGCTTGACTTTGAGGTGGCATATCCTGATAATCGCGCCTTCGGTGCGCCGGACCGGGCATCTTGACGTATCTGCAAGTGTCGCCCGAATCAGCAACCCCATCGGCCCCGCAATACGCGTTTAGACAGGATTGGACCATGAAGAATATACGAAACAGGCAGCTATTTGAGCAGGCCGTCAAGGTCATCCCCGGCGGTGTCAATAGTCCCGTGCGGGCGTTCAAATCGGTGGGGGCGGATCCGATTTTCATCGACAAGGCCAAGGGGGCGGTGCTGACGGACGCCGACGGCAATCGGTACATCGATTATTGCCTGTCGTGGGGGCCGATGATCCTCGGCCACGCTGATAAAGCGGTGCTGGACGAGGTCAAGAAGGCGATGGCCCGCGGCACAAGCTACGGCATTCCGACTGCGCTGGAGACGACGTTGGCCGAGATGATCGTCGAGGCGGTGGATTCGATTGAGAAGGTGCGGCTGGTTTCCAGCGGCACAGAGGCCGTGATGACTGCGATTCGGCTTGCCCGGGGGGCGACGGGGCGCGACAATGTCGTCAAGTTCACCGGGTGCTATCATGGGCACGTAGATCATCTTTTAGTGCAGGCAGGGTCGGGGCTGACGACACTGGGGGCTCCTTCAAGCCCGGGGGTGCCGGCGGATTTCGCGAAGCATACGCTGCTTGCGCCGTACAACGACCTGGGGGCGGTGGAGAAGTTGTTTGAAGCTCACGGGCCGACTATCGCGGCGGTGATTCTCGAACCGGTGGCTGGAAATATGGGCGTTATCTGTGCCAAAAAGGCGTTTCTCAAGGGTCTGCGGGCTCTTTGCGACAAGCACGGCAGCCTGCTGATCTTCGACGAGGTGATTACGGGTTTCCGGGCCGGCTATGGCGGCGTCCAGAAGATGTTGGGGGTTAAGGCGGATCTGACGACCTTAGGCAAGATCATCGGCGGGGGCTTTCCCATCGGGGCCATCGGCGGCCAGGCGGCGATCATGAGGCACCTGTCGCCGGAGGGCAGCGTTTACCAGGCGGGAACGCTTTCGGGCAATCCCGTCTGCGTGGCGGCCGGGATTGCAACGCTGAGGGAACTTAAGGAGACCAATCCGTATCCGCACCTTGAGGCGATGACCCTGCACCTGTGCACACAGATCGGCGAGATCTTTAAGGCCGAGGGCGTGCCGCACACCATTAATCGCATCGGATCGATGTTTACGGTGTTTTTCAACACCGGGGCGGTGACGGATTATGCTTCCGCACTGAAGTGCGACACGCAACGGTACGCGGCTTACTTCCGGCAGATGTTGGAGGCGGGGGTTTATTTGCCGCCGTCGCAGTTTGAGGCGAACTTCCTCTCAACCGCCCATACCGAGGCCCAGTTGAACAAGACCCTTGCTGCCGTCAAGAAGCTGAGTTTGTGACAGGGTGGCCGGGGACACCTGAAGGGCTTGGGCGGCGGGTCGCGCGTGACGCGAAAAGTAGGAATCCGGATTGACTTTCCTGACAGACTTGTGTAGACTCGCATCGTGTTGGAGGGCTTGGCCGGGGCCTGGCTGGTTACCGCCGGCGGCAATTTTGGGTTGGGAGAACATACAATGCACAAGGTCTTGATCATTTCCGGAGTTTTTCTGTCTGTCAGTGTCTGTTGTTTTGGTCGGGTGATATCCGTCGCGCCGGACGGGTCGGGGGAGTATCCCTCCATCCAGGCGGCCATTGATGCGGCGGCGGATGGGGACGAGATTGCGGCGGGACCCGGGACGTACGTGGGGACGGTGGATTTTGCGGGCAAGGCCGTGCGGCTTTATTCGACGGCGGGGGCGGAGGCAACCGTGATCGACGGACGGCTCATCGCCTTGCAAGACGATTTCAACGACGGCACTTGCGACGACTGGCAGATTGTGGACGAGGGCAACACAGGTCCATCGGCGTGGTCGGCGGCGAGCGGCGCGATGGTGCAGAGTTCCAACATCTACACAGAGCCCATGTCGGATGAGCGGTACCGGGGGACGTATGCGCTTTCGCCGGAGCCCATTTCGCTGAAGGCGTACAGCATCAGCCTGACGATGAAGTCGGATGACGACGATGCGATGGGGGTGATGTTCTGCTATCAGAACGCGAACAACTACTACCGCTTTTCCTGGGACAGGCAGCGGAGCTATCGGCGCCTTGTCAGAATGCAGAACGGCGTAGCCTCCACACTGGCCGGCGACAGCGTTCCGTACGTAACGGGGCAGACGTATAACATCAAGATACAGGTGACGTCCTCGTATGTGACCGTGTATGTTGACGACAACTACATACTTCAGCGCAATGACAGTACGTTCCGAGGCGGTCCGATCGGTCTGTATTGCTGGGGCAACCAGGGGACGCACTTCGATGACGTTGTCGTGGAAGCCTGTTCGACCTATTTCAATGTGGTCCAGTGTGCCAACGGCGAAGGTGCGGCGACCGTGCTGGAGGGTTTTACGGTCACGTCATCCGACAGCGGCAATCAGAATTACATTTTCGGTGTCTACAACGAAGGCAGCAGCCCGACCATCGTCGACTGCATCATCGGCGACGCATCCTGGGCCAGCGGCATATCGAATAGAAACAGCAGCGCGACGATATCCAACTGCGTCTTGCGCAACAGTTGGGCGGAAACCGGGGGAGGGATCATTAACGTCAACAGCAGCCCGATAATCACGGACTGTGTGTTCATCGGCAACAAGCCGTATGCCATCGAGAACTCCGCGAGTGCGGGCGAGGTGAGGCGTTGTTCATTCGAGGGCGACCGGCTCAGCAATAAAGAGGGCAGCACTTGCCTGGTGACCGGGTGTACATTTTCGGGCGGACGGGCGTTCAACGACCACAGCAATCCGACCTTCATCAATTGCCTCTTCAGTTCCAGCCAGGACGGCGGCATGTACAATTATTACTGCAGCCCGACGGTTCTGAACTGCACGTTTGTCCGGAACAGGAATTTAACCCACGGTGTGGGCGGGGGTATGTACAACCGCTTCGGCGGCACGCCGACCGTAAGCAACTGCATTTTCTGGGACAACGGGCCGAGCGGTTTTTACGACCGGGACGGAAGCGTGAGCACGGTGACGTACAGCGACATCGAAGGCGGTTGGCCGGGCGAGGGGAACATCGCGGAGCAGCCTGTTTTCGTGGATGCGGACGGGGGCGATTTTCGGCTGCGGTGGTATTCGCCGGGTGTTGACGCGGGGTCGAATGCGGCAGCGGCGGGTATTAATACGGATTTTGACGGCAATGCGCGCGTGATCGACGGGAACCGGGACGGTGTTGCCACGGTGGACATGGGGGCGTATGAGGTCGCGCCGGTGTCGGAGAGCCTTGGCACGGCGCTTCAGGTTATGATTGCGCCGCAGGAGGCGGTGGATGCGGGGGCGGGATGGCGATTGGCGGGAGAAGCGGATTGGCGGGCGTCGGGTGAGACGGTGAGCGATTTGACGCCAGGGTACTATGAGACGGAGTTCGGCGAACTGGACGCGTGGTTCGAGCCGGCGAGCATACGGGTTTGTGTGATGCGGGATCTGCCGGCGGGGCATACGGCGACGTACCGGCCCGTGGGGATGTATGCGATCGGACAGATCCCGCCGGGCGCGGTGCGGCACGGAGGCACGTTAGCGTTCTATGTGTATTCGGAGGCGCTGGGGGCGGGGGCGGTTTTGAGTGCGAGCGCGCAGCCGGCGCCGGCGGGGCCGGTGACGTTCGATGCGGGGACGGGGCTGTTTGTGTACCTGCCGGACGTTGCGGCGGATGTGCTGCCGTTTGAGGTGACGTTTACGGCGACGGTTGGGGGCGAGGTTGATGTGCAGGTGGTCGAAGTGTCGCCGGTGGCGGACCTGCCGGCGGAGTTTTCGCTGGTGAGCAGGCCGGTGCAGGATATGCCGGATGCGGAGAGCCGGGACTATTTGTTTGTCAATGAGATGGCGAGCGAAACGGATGAGGTGCTCAACGGCGTCGCGAAGAAGGTGCGGTCGGTGACGATCGCAGGCAAGACGGTGGCACTTGAGGCGGGCCATGCCAACGGCCTGTACGATACGTACAGCGGGCCTTATGTAGCGGACATCAAGGAGATGACCATTTACGCGGAGACGCTGATCATCGGCGGTCCGCTGCGTTTGCCGCAGACGAGTGTGACGATTTATGCGAGGCGGCTTGAACTGGCGGGAGCGGATGCGCACGTGTGCACGACGCCTGTTGATGGACGGACGATCCCGCCGGGGCAGGTTACAGCCGGGCTGGCCGGCGGCGATATCATTCTGAATATCGCGTCGTGTGCTGTCGAGCCGGCTGGCGGCTGGCGTTTTCGCGTGAGCGGCACGCCCGGGCACAATGGGGGTATGTGGGGCGAGCCAGGCGAGGTGATGCGGTCACTGGACGACACTAATCCTCTGGCGTGGCTTTCGCCGTATGCGGTGAAGATGGTCTTGGCGCACGCCAGGGATGCGTATCTTTGCGGGTACACGGCGGAAGCGGATGAGCTGCTTTCCGAGTACCGTGAACTGCTCGAAGCTTGCATGGGTCTGGATACGTGGGGCGCATTGGATGCGCAGCGGCAGATGGAGTTGGAGCAGATGTATGGGGAGGTGGTGACGCTGCTGCACCGGCTGGAGAGCGGGCTGGATTACTTCGGCAATTTGCCGGGGTGGGTGCCAATGTTGTCGTTCGAAGTGAGCAAGGCATTCTATGAACAGGAGATAAGCCGGGCGGTGCGCGTGCTGTACCTTTCGTACTGGGTGCAGAACAAGGCGGCGACGATTGCCGACAAGGCGGGTGCGCTGGCGCGTTCGCGCGAGGCGGCTTGGGACGAGACGCAGGATTTCGCCGATCAGTACGCGCAGGTTCAGGCGCTGATTCCGAAGCTCAAGAGCGATGCCGAACGGATTGCGGCGCGGATCGGCCGGGCGGACGGGGGAGGATGCTCGGGGCTGCTGTGCCAGTTGAAGCAGAAAGAGGAAGAGCTGATCGCGCGTGCGGACCGGATCGTTCAGAAGCGTCATGAGGTTCCGTGGTGGAAGAAGGCGCTGAAGGGACTGGGGACGATAGTGACTTCGACGATCGAAGGCGCTTCGGAGGGCGGCCAGAAGGGCGCGATCATAGGGGCCGTCAAGGGCACCCTGAACGTCCTGGTCGATGAGCTGCTGACGGAGCAGGATCCATGGCCGGCGATCACCAACCGGAAGGGAGTGGAAAAGGAGTTCTACGTGATCGATTTCGAGGCCGCAACGGGCGAATGGCTGGAGGGCTTCGACGCCATTCCCAACACTCTGAGCGCAATCGAGCAGAACGGCGCAGACACTTACTTGCAGGGGCTGCGGTCGCAGGCGGCGAGCATGGCCGGCGGCATGCACCAGATTAAGGAGACGCTGAAGGCGACGTCGCTGAGCAACGAAGAGGTGGAGGCGGAACTGAAGAAGATCAAAGCGCAGGACCCGATCTTCAACAGCCTCGTGGACCAGGTGACCCAGCTTGCCGTTGAGAAGGAGGTTTTCAATCGTCAGCTTGCGGCGGCCATGCAGAAGGTGTCGACGTTGGCCAACGGGATCACGAATAACCTGTTAGCCATCGACGGCATGAACCGCGACGCCAGTCACCAGAACCGGGTGCTCGACCCGCGGGCGACCATGTACGTCAAGGACATGGAGCGGAGGGCCCTGGAGCGGCTGCAGAAATATCATTACTACCTGGCGAAGTCGTATGAGTACCGGCTGTTGAGGCCGTCGCCGATGGACCTGAACATCGGCCGCATGTTCACGGCCATGCAGAACATCGTATCGGCGGACGGAACACTCGATCAGAACGCCTTCAACGCGCTGAAGACCGTCTACGAAGAGCAGCTCTGGAGCCTTACCGACCAGATCTATCGTGACTACCAGGACAACAAGTCCTACGAGGCGACGGCACCGGTGCGGCTGGAACTCACGGCTGCGCAGATTGCGGCGCTCAACGCCGGAAACGAGGTAGCCATTAATCTCAAGGACGCGGCGCGATTCCAGTACAACGAGGAGAACACGCGGATCGTCGACATTGAAGTGGAGACCTTGGAGTTCCATGTCGAGGGGACGTATAACTGGCTCGATTATTTCGATCTGGAGATCGAACACGCGGGGGTGTGCAGGCTGCAGAAGGACGGTGAGATTTTCGGGTTTGTGCACTACAAGGACCTCGCGCAGGAGACGAACCCGATCAACTGGAACGAGCGGCATTTTGCCGACGGTTTTTGGCAGCCGGTGGACCGAAGCGATGCGAGCCGATCCATGCTGTTCAGTCTGCTGGAGAACTGCGCCCACGCAGGGACCGGCGACATTATGCTGTATGCCCGGCCAGGGGCCTGGGCGGATATCGTGATCAAGAAGACACCGCACGAGGAGAACAGCGGCGATCTGGTGATCGACAGTATTCGGCTGCTTGTCAGGTACGACCGCATCATCCGACCGGTACAATACAGCACGCTGCAGGTTGTCACCCAGCCTCAGAATCTTGTGCCGTATTTTGAGGTGAGCCGGAAGGATCGGTGGGGCCGCCAGGACGGAGTGGGCGAGTTCTACAGAACGTACAACACGGGTACGGCGGCGAGCGTGACGGCGCCGCTGCAGAGCGGCAATTACGCATTCGTCAAGTGGACCGACGGCGGCGGCAACGCGGTGTCGCAGAACGCCGGGCTTTTGGTGAATATGGACGCCAACAGGAAACGCATCGCACAGTACGTTTATACGGGTCCGATGCCGAGCGCGGCTGATTTCAACGAGGACTTCATGGTCGATTTTGAGGACTTCGTGCAGCTGGCGGAGGCGTGGCATGCCCAGACGGGCGGTCCGAAATGGAACGCGGCATACGACATCAGCGATCCGGCCGATGGGGTGATCGACGGAGGCGACCTGCTGCGGTTGGCAGAGGAGTGGCTGGCGATGCCGTAACAGCAAGGCGTCCGTATGGCATTTGCACATGTCGGATTTGCGCGTGTTTGTACGTGCAGCGGGGGTGCTTTTTGCTTATGATATTCTCGGTGCGGGGGGTGTGGTGTGCGTCGTGAGCAGGAGGCGCGGCCGTTGGAATAAGAACAGTGATTTTGTGAGGACTGCAAATGAGTAAGCAGGTTCGGATTATGCCTTGTCTGGATATGCGGAACGGGCGCGTGGTGAAGGGCGTGCACTTTGTGGATATCAAGGATGCAGGGGACCCTGTGGCGTGTGCGCGGGCGTATTGTGCGGCGGGGGCGGATGAGTTGGCGCTTTTGGATATTACGGCGACGGTGGAGAGCCGGCCGACGATGTTAGAGGTGGTTCGGCGAGTGGCGGAGGCGGCGACCGTGCCGTTTACGGTGGGCGGGGGCATTGCCGACGTGGTAGGGGCGGCGGCCGTGCTGGAAGCGGGGGCGGACCACATCAGCACGAGCAGTGCGGCGTTTCGCAGGCCGGAGGTGATCGCGGAGATGGTCAGGGAGTTCGGGCCGGACAAGGTGACGGTGGCTGTCGACGTGGATCAGAATGCGGCGCTGCCGTCGGGGTACGAGGTGTATATCGACGGCGGGCGGACGGCGACGGGGCACGATGCGCTGGAGTGGGCAAAACAGGTGGACGGCTATGGCGTGCAGGTGATCCTGCCGACGAGCAAGGCGGGGGACGGGGCGAAAACAGGGTATGATCTGCCGATTATCCGGATGATGGCGGAGGCGACTTCGGCTGAGATCGTGGCCAGCGGCGGGGCAGGCACATTGGAGCATTTTTATGAGGCGGCCCAGGCCGGCGCGACCGTGCTGCTTGCGGCGTCAGTGTTTCACTTCAACATGATCTCGATTCCCGACCTCAAGGCGTACCTTCGCGAGAAAGGCCTGGACGTCGCCGGTCAATAGCCGTCACGCGCACTTGCTGCCGGGCAAAGATCGCCGTCCGGGGCCGTTGGCACAAAGGCTCGCGCCCCGGACATTAACCTCATTTTGAGCACCTTACAGCAGCGACTTTGCCAGGTCGACGGCGCTGGCGGCGTCGGCGGCGTAGCCATCGGCACCGATCTTGTCGGCGTAGCCCTGCGTGACGGGCGCCCCGCCGATCATGACCTTGGCGTCGACGCCGGCGTCTTTGAAGGCCTTGATGGTCTTTTCCATGGCGGGCATGGTGGTGGTCAGCAGTGCGCTGAGCCCGATGACCTGGGCGTTGGCCGCTTTGGCCTTGGCGACAAAATCGTCCGGACTGATGTCCACGCCGCCATCGACAACTTCAAAGCCAGCGCCCTTGAGCATCATGACGACCAGGTTCTTGCCGATATCGTGCAGGTCGCCTTGGACGGTTCCGATGAGGGCCTTACCCATCGGCTTTACGCCGGCCTCGACGAGCTTGGGTTCGAGGAGTTCCATGGCCATCTTCATGGCGCGGGCGGCGATGAGCACCTCGGGGATGTAGACTTCGTTAGCCTTGAAACGCACGCCGATGAAGTTCATGCCGGCAATGAGTCCGTCGGCGAGGATCGTACCGGGGGCCATGCCCTCGTCGATTGCCTGCCGGGTTATCTCGACAGCGGTTTTTTGGTCGCCCCTGATGACCGCCTCGCTGAGTGCCTTCAGATCTGCCATTTCTTCTACCTCACAAAGTAAGTTTCCATTTCCATTCGAGCCAAAAGCAGACTCTTTCTACAATGGAGACGGCTAAAACGCAAGTGCTTTGATGAAAAAACGTATTCTGGGCCGTTTCTGGCAGGGGCACCATCGGAGGCGGCTGCAAACCACCCGGCGTGGCGGACGTAAACAAGGCAAGGCTTGCGGCCCGGGGCTCGGTTCGGTAGACTGCGATAGTCACGAAAAGCGGCCGTTAAGAGACACAGGAATGCTGGTATGCGTTTGAAATTTGTGGTTTGCAAGGTGTTGCAGCGGGAAGCGTATTTGTGCGCGGCTCGCTCAACCAACGTGGTGGACGTGGTGCTGATGCCGCAGGGGCTGCACAACGAGCCTGATAAGCTGCGCACAACCGTACAGGAGGCGCTGAGGCAGACGTGCGACGTACAGGGCCGGCCGTATGATGCAATACTGCTCGGCTACGGTCTCTGCAGTAACGGCATCTTAGGCCTGTCGGCGACGATTCCGATTGTGGCGGCCAGGGGGCACGACTGCATCACCCTGCTCCTGGGCTCCAGACAGGCGTATCAGGCATATTTCGATTCGCATCGCGGGGTGTACTGGTACAGTCCGGGCTGGATCGAAAGCCAGACGCAGCCGGGGCGGGAACGCTTTGATCGGCTGCTGGCGGAGTACCGACAGAAGTATGGGCCGGACAATGCCGAGTACCTGATGCAGATGGAGCAGGGATGGATGAAGGAGTACGCCTGGGCGACCTATGTCGACTGGGGCCTGCCGGGAAGCGAAGAGTACAAGCAGTATACACGACAGTGTGCGGAATTCCTGAATTGGAAGTACGATGAGATCGAAGGCAGCGCTTCGCTGATGCAGCGGATGGTGGACGGGGTGTGGACGGAGGAGGATTTCCTGGTCGTCAAGCCGGGAGAGCACATAGCAGAGGACCTCACCAACCCAGGCATCATCCGTACCGAGCCGCAATAGGGGACCGAAGCAGGATGCCCAATCTTATCAGCAGATCCATTCCAGAACAATGCTGCCTTTGCGGCGGATAAACCGCCCTACGCCGATTGGCGGGCGTGCAGGCGGCGGCGGACGTCTCGGATTTTGGCGTCGAGCGTCAGGAGGTAGACGAACGCGGCGGCCCAGAGGACGGTAAATGCCAGGGTCAGATACAACATGGGGTTTGCTCCATTCAATACTCTTCTTGTTCCAGCAGGGTGTTGACTCTGATGAGGTCGGTGCGCAGGGCGATGAGCACGCCGGCCAGCATCACGGTTGCGATCATGCTCAGGAAAAAGGCCGCGTACTGCCAGGGGGAGGTGAAGTCGAAGCTGGCGCGATGGATGTCGGGCAGGAAACGGGCGCTGATGATGACCATGGGCA
This sequence comes from Phycisphaerae bacterium, assembly GCA_014859965.1. Classification (GTDB taxonomy): domain Bacteria; phylum Planctomycetota; class Phycisphaerae; order Sedimentisphaerales; family Anaerohalosphaeraceae; genus JACZKQ01. The sequence goes on along the minus strand of JACZKQ010000079.1, from coordinate 18,131 downwards.
CGTCGAGAAAGGCTATTATGGCGAAGACGGCGCAGACACGTGCGCGGCGCTGAGTTGAGCCGGGCAGTGAAGAGCGGAGGATGATCAAGACGACGTAGAGGAACCAGAGGATGGCCGCAGAGATGAGCCTTGGCGAAGCTGTCCACCACGTATTCCATTCAGCGCGGGACCAGATCATCCCGGTGAGGTTGAGCACGGTGGCGAAGACCAGGCCCACTTCGGCTGTTGCGGCGGCGAGCTGGTCCCAACCCTGGCGGCCGGTGGAGAGCACACCGATAGCGGCGACAAAGAGCACGCCGAAGCACAAGAGCGAACAGATCGAGCTGGGCACGTGGGCGTAGATGATGTTCCGCACAGGCGAATCGGGATTGGCGGGCGGGCCCTCGATGCTGCCTTTGGTCAGGCCCAGCCACAGCGCCGCCGTCAACAGGATAAACGTGAATACGATCAACATCCTTCGCATGAGTCATTCCTTAATCGCAAAGCCGAACAGCAGCCAGGACGCGGTGACAAACACGGCGTCGAAGACGACCATGTAGCCCACAGCCGTTTTGAACGTGCCGACGAACGCCAGTGCGCCCGTACCTGCCAGTTCCGCGGGTATAGCGCCGAATTTCAACAGGAGGGCAAAGGTGGCAGGCACCATTACCGGGGCGAGCACGACGAGCACGAGGATGCTCAGGAGCGACCCTCGTGTGCGGCAGAGTTGGACGATCGCCGAAAAAAGGGTGCCCACGCTGGAGATGGCGATGTTGCCCAGCAAGAGCACGCCGATGAGCGACGGCCAATGGCCGCCGATCCGCAAGCCGAATGCGATGATCACGACGGGTACGATGATGATCTCGAAGATGCAGAGCATGACGATGTTGACCAGCAGTTTGGCAAGATAGATCGTGCCCGCGTCGATCGGAGCCAGGAGCAGGCCGTCCATGCAGTCGTTCTGCTCTTCGGTGGCGAAGGACCGCTCCTGAGCGAGCAGGCCAGCGAACAGAAACGCGATCCAGAAGGCGACCGGACCGATGATTGCGGTGCTTCCGGCGGCCGTTTCGCAGGCGATCCGCAGCACCCAGACGATCAGCATGCCCAGCACAACCATTGTGGGCAGCACCTGCCGGGCGCGAAGCTCGGTGACGATGTCCTTCATGAAGACCGCCCGGAGGCTCGTGAGGAAGTACCTCATGATGCGCCTCCCGAATAGGCGACATAATCCGTGGAAAAGGCGATTGCGTCGATGCCTTCGGTCGGCGCGTCGAAAACGATGCCGCCCTGGTGGAGGACAATGACGCGGCGACAGCAGCGCACGCCCACAGCGGCGTCATGGGTGGTCATCAGGACGGCGTGGTCGGTATCGCCAAACCCCTCCAGCACGGCCGCCAGATGTGCCGACGCCTTACTGTCGAGGCCTGTAAACGGTTCGTCGGCCAGCAGCACGGCGGGTTTGTGAATAAGGGCCCGCGCGATGGCCAGACGCTGCATCATGCCGCGCGACAGAATCGCGGCGCGGTCAAAGCGATAGGCGCCGAGACCCAGGTCGTCGAGCATCTGCTCCGCCCTGCGGCGGGGGTCGGCAAGGCCGTAGAGACGGCCAAAAAACATTAAATTCTCCAAAACCGTCAGGTCGGTGTAAACCATCGACTTATGTGAAATGAGCCCGAGCCGCGGTTTGGCCTTTTCAGGGTCTTTGGCCATGTCGCGGCCGCAGATCTCGACGGCGCCGGCATCCGGGGCCAGCAGTCCGGCGGCAATGCGGAGCAGCGTACTCTTGCCGACGCCGTTGATACCGCACACAAACACCGATTCGCCTGCGGCGACGGCGAGGTTGACGTTCTTTAGAACGGAACGGTGCTCAAAGGCCTTGCTTATCGATTTAAGGTTTATCATTATACGTTTGAGCGATCAACGGCCCGGCGTTTCCTGCGTTGAGCGCCGCATCAGGAGGCCCGCGGTTTTCTGACCAGCCGCCACACGCCTAACAGCACAACAACCGCGAATATGCCCGACAAGATGACAATGTCTCTGGCATCGGAATATTCGGCCTTAAAACCAACGACCTTGAATGTGAGTGTGTGCCCGGCATCGTAGGCGGCGGAGGCAAAGTATTCGGCGTCTCCGCCTGGAATGCGGCCCGCGGGCAGACCCAGCCCCTCGATGCTGCCCCGCGGCAATTGGGAAAACACCGCGAAATCCGCCACAGGCATCGACATGGTCTTGCTGATCTCGACGGCCTCACCGGTGATGGGCAGGCCATAGGTAAACACCGCCTGGAAAGTACCCGGCGGCAAGGCCATGGTGTCGTAGAAGCCGTCCGCTGTCAGGACCAGCGCATTGGCCTGGAAATGCTCGCCCACTTCGAAATTGCGATAACCGGCGGGCAGGTGAATGCGAACAACCTCCGGCTTTCCCTGGGCATCTCTGGTCGCCGAGGAGATCGCCCGGTCGGTGGGATTGGTCAATTCCATGACTTCGGTGACCATAAGGGAATTGCCCTGGGCACGGAGGATGAAATGATGCGCGCCTACCGAAAGCTGGGTGTTATCATTGGAGACCTCAAACACGTCGACCACTGTTTCGAACGTTTCCTTGCCCGGTTCCAGGTTGAACGCGGCGCCGCCGAATGACATATCGCCATGTCGCGCCTGGGCGGCGGCGGCAATGCCGTTGCCGGTGACCATATTTTCGAACACCGCCTTGCCCTCGGCATCAGCCCTGCCCTCGCGCACGGCAACGGGTTGGCCTTGCGCGTAGAGGGTTAGTTTCACGCTGTCGCCGGCGACATCGGCGCCGTCGGCGGTGCCGTTGACCAGGCGGACCGTCACTCTGGCGAAGCCATGCGGCGGGCGCATGTCCTGACCCGTCGACACGGCTGCCGACACAGCAATCATTAACGTCGCTATCGCATATTTCACGCTGTTTATTTCTCCAAATTCTTGCCGCCGCGGCCAAACAGCGGCCACACGACTAACATCAGGCAGACGGCCAGCAGTATCCACTTTGAAACAATCATGGGAAAACCTCCGATTTATCCGATGCGGCCTTTGCGGCCGGCTTCAACAACGCGACCATAACCATAACCGTGCCCAGGGCCATGATGCAGGAGCCGATCCATATCCAGTTAATCAGCGGCTTGACCATGATTCGCAGATTGATCATGCGCGTCGACACGTTGACGTCCGTCATCGCCAGGTACAGGTCGCCGCCGAGCGTGCGGCGGATGTCGACTTCACTGATAGTTTTGCCGCCGGGCGAATAGACGGCCTTGGCGGGTGAAAGTTGTGCGACCGGTTTACCCTCTTTGGTGATCGAAACCACCGCTTTGGCCGCATTGAAATTCGGCCCGTGCTCGCCTTCGAGTTTTTCGTAGGTCAGCTCAAAGTCTCTTATCGTAGTTCGATCGCCCGGTCTCATGGCAAGAGCCTTCTCTTCACCGAAGCCGCCGGAGCCTGCGATGCCCACAAACATGATCGCAACGCCCAGGTGAACGATTCGCGCGCCGTACCAGCGCAGGCTTCGCGGCGCTGCCGCCTTACCGCCAGCGCGATTGATCTTATGTCCGACAAAATCGGCAACAAGGACAACGATCACGTAGCCGGATAGAATGAAAACCGGAACCGCGGGCGAACCGCTCAGGAGCCGCTGGGCCCACCAGCCCATCGCCGCCGAAAAGCCCTCGGGGCGGGGCACATCCAGTGAGCAGGTCGCCAGCCATACCACGGCAGCGGCAGCCGCACAGAGCACGCCCAGCACGATACGCCAACTGAATGTAAAGCCGCGCCGCACAAGATGGGGACATGCCCCAATCAGAAAAAGCAGAAACAGGCCCGCCGGTGCGGTGATCTTCGTAAAAAACGACGGCTCCAGGGTGACGGGGGCGAAGGCAATCGGTTCGGCCCTGACGGCATTGGCGATGCGGATAAAGACCTGTGTCAGGAACGGAAACAGCGTGCCGACCAGAATCACTAACGTCAAAGCAAGCAAGAGCCAGTTGTTGAGAATAATATATTTGTGTGCGGTCGGACTGGCGGCAATAGTCTCCCGACGACCGGCGTACTTCAAGCCGATCATTACACCCGCAATGACAAACAGATGAATCAGCAGCACGATGTAAAGAAGGCTCAGGCCGGGTTCGGGGAACGCATGCACGCTGGAGACGAGCCCGGATTTGGTGAGAAACCGGCCGAACACGCACAAGCTGAACGTCAAAATGCTCAGGACCACCGTCCACACAGCAACCGGGCCGCGGCTCTTGTACATGCGGAAGCAGTGCAGAAGCGCCGTGCTCGTCAGCCATGGCAGCAGCGACGCATTCTCGACGGGGTCCCACGCCCAGTAGCCGCCCCAGCCCAACTCCTCATAGGCCCACCATGCCCCCAACACGATGCCGGCCGTCAGGAAGAGCCACCCGGCCAGGGTCCAGTTCCGCGCGGCCTTGACCATGGGAGCCGTGTCCTCGCCGGCAGGTGTCTTGAGCCACGCATAGGCCCACCCAAAAGGCACCATATAGGCCGCATAGCCCACGAAAAGTATGGGCGGGTGCAGCGCCATCGCCGGGTGCTGAAGGAGCGGGTTGAGTCCGAAGCCGTCCGCAACCGCCGCGGGATAAGTCTCAAACGGGTTACGGTCATTGATCATGATCAGCAGAAAGAACACGGTGACCAGGTTGATAATAGCTCGTGCACGGGCGGCGAAACTCCCTCGACTGCGGGCGCCCATGCAGTACACGACGACAATGAACGCCACCTGCACCCACAGCCAGAATAATAGCGATCCGCCGACTCCCGCCCAGAACGCGCTGATCTTGTACATCAACGGCAGATTAAGAGACGTGTGCTCGGCGACATAAATAACGGAAAAATCGCTGCGGACCAGTACCACCCAAAGCGCGACCGTCGCCGCTGTGAGGCACAGCAGTACGGCCGCCGTTGCATTACGGCCGCTCTTGATGAGCCCCGAGTCCCCTCGCCACAAACCGGCGATATCCGCTAAGATCGCATACGCGCTGAGATAGAATGCCAGAAGGAGGGCAAATTGTCCGGTAGGTACCATTTATTCCACTTTCGCCTTGTATTTGGACTCGCAACGGGTCATCACGCTTTCAGCCTTGAACGTGCCGGATGCGTCCAGCCGCCCCTGCACCACCACTTCGATATCTTCGGTGAAATTGTCGGGCACGGTTCCGGTGTAGGCGACGGGAAGTTCGGCCTGGGCCCCGGTGAGAATGAAGTTAAGGGCAAGTTTCTCAATGTCCCGTGTGACAGTGCCGGGCTTGACCTTGCCGGCCAGCCGAAGCGAGGCATTCTGAAACTGCTCGCCCCCGGAAACGAATTCGTCGACCGTATAATAGTACGAATAGGACGATTGCATCGCCTGGACCACGAAATAAGTCAGGCCGCCGCCGATCACGACGAACCCGACCATCCATTTGACGACTGTCATTGACTTCATTTGCTGCTCCAGTGAGTATGAGACTTTTCCATGCGACTTTGAAGCGATCGCGCGAGTACCTACCGTACGGCCCGACTCCGTTTTTTGTTTCGGGCGGGGCCGAATACCTTGACGCCCCGGCAGCCATACTGCCCTTGACTATCGACCTTTGCACCCCCGCCTGACCAGATTTTGCCCGGTTCAATCCGGTTCTGCAAAATCGTAAATAGCGGTGGCACAGCCAGTTATGCGCCTATTAGCAAGCGGCAACCCCCGGCACAAGGAAATTATCGGTCCGTCTGCGGTAATACCGTGCAGGCCTGACAAGATCGTGAGGTGCCCACAAAAAAAACGGCAGAATGCTATTTATCTCCGTAGATCCCTGCCAACGCCTTGTAATAGCAGTCCGCGGCTTTTTGGAATTCCCCCTTGGCCTGGTAGACCCTGCCCAGTTGGAACCTCGCCCTCTCCGATCGGGGATCATTTGCAATGGCCGCAAGCAGATGGTTTTCCGCCGTGTCCAGATCTCCGGCCTGGCGGCTGGCCCATCCTCGTATCAGTGCGATGGTGGATTTCTGAGACTTTGTGGTGACCTGCAGATCGGCAACCGCCTTGAGCGCTTCGCCGCCCTTGCCGAACTCGCAATACATCCGGCCGACCTCCAGGGCCACCTCGACAGAATTCGGGTCGATCTGGCGGGCCTTTTCCAATTCGCGAAGCGCCGAGGCGTCGTGCCCTTTTCCTTTCAGAAGTTGAGCCATGCGGAGGTGCCGCTGCACCTTGGATACGGCCGTATTGTTGGTCATGATCCGGACCTCGCCGGCATGGTCCGCGGAGGCATGGCCTTCAATACCAAGAGCCTGCCGGAGCCGGGCCTCAATCACGGGCAGAAAATCGTATCCGTAGCCTGCCTCAACCCAGAGCACCTTGTCGTCGCGGCCCGAAATGACAACTGTGGGCGTCGCGATGATCCCGAACTTCCCCCAGAGGTGATACTCATCGTCCAGCAGAACGGCAAGCCCTTCAACGGCGATATCCTGCGCGGGCTTCTGAGTCCCCTCGCCGTTCTGGGCCGGCTTATCACCGGCTGCAGAGCGCGGCTGCGAAAGAACCGCTACGGCATTGAACGCCTGACCGTGGTCGGCCATGCGAGCAATGAGCTTCTTCACATCGGCGGCGGCCCGTTCGCCGCGCTCCTGACCCGCGGACAGAAACACCACGATGAGCGGTTTGCCGTCACCATGTTTGTAAGCAAAAACCTCCCCGGCGCCGTCCACGGCAGAGAATTGCGGCATGTCAGCGCCGACGGCGATACGCCGTTCGGCGGCAATAGCAAACCGGCCCAGTGCAAGACACTGGGCCAGTAGAACACTCGTCAAAATCACCTGATGTTTGGACACGGCTTCAGTCGGCCTCGCTGTTATTGTGTTTGTGCAGCGCCCGTGGCAGCCTTCACTCGAGGCGCCGTATAATCGACGGGCTTATCGCGGTCGTACACCTTGGCGATGTGGCAGCCCGGGCTGCAGCTTCCGCCTGTTTCGGCCTTCTTGAAATTGAGCGGTAGATTCCACATACCGTAGGGAACGCTTTCACGGATGTGTTTAGGCTGGTTACTAGCGTGCGTTTCGTGGCACGCACGACAGGTGCGGCCGCGTGTTTCCTTATTGACGTGCAGATAATGCAGGTTCCGCTCACCGTTACGGAAGTTGGTGAGGTCCTCCGTTTTTTCCGTCCAAACCAGCGTCTTCTGGTGGCAGGTAAAGCAAAGGGCGTAATTTTGTTCGGCAAAGTCGGCATAGAACACCGCAGGGTACTCGGCCGTCAGGAGGCGGAAGTGATCACTGCCATGGGTCTGGTGACACCCGCTGCAGTCCTTGTCCTGAACGGGTCCGTGGGGAAATTTCTTGCCTTTGATCTGATCGGTAAACGAGGGAACCGGGTTATCCGCGCCTCCGACGGGCTTGCTGTGGCAGTCCACGCACAGATCCATTGGCGCCTTCCTGAGGTTGTGCTGAACAGTGGAGGCGTGCGGCGTATGACACTGCAGACAGCCGCCGGCCGTCATAACCGCGTCATGCTTGACCTTGGATTCAGTAGCGACCTTGTGAACGTCCGCGTGACATGTAATACACATTTCCGGGGCGTCGCTCTTGAGCATCTGCCGGTTTTTCGCCCCGTGCGGATCGTGACAGGCGGCACACTCGCCCTTGGCGGGTTCGTGTACAAACTCGAACTTTGCTATCTCATTCTTGGTCACCTCGTGACAGGCCAGACACAGATCCGTCGGCTTCATGGTCAGCAGTTTCTTTTCGTCGCTGCTGTGGGCATTATGACAGATCGAGCACTCGCCCACGGCCGCAGGACCGTGCAGGAATTCGTGATCCGTTACATTGTGGCACTGGGCACAGGTTTCGGCGACGGTTTCCTTGACCAGCAGACCTTTCGTGTCGCTGCTGTGCGGATCGTGGCACTGGGTACACTTCCCCTCGGTCAGGGGTTTGTGAACATGTTTTCCGCCGGTCTGTTCAAGATGGCAGTTGACGCACAGATCATTGCCTTCGCGGGCGAACTTGAAGGTATGCTCCGCAGGGTTGTCGGGCTTATGGCAGCCGGTGCATTCGCCCAAGGCGATCGGCCCGTGGAGGTATTCCTTCATTTCGAACTGATCATGACAGTCTGTTTGATTACATGACTGAATCGTGGTGGGTTTGGTGCGCTGGGCCCACGCGCCCACGGCAAGAAAACACAGGGTTGCTAAAGCCAGTCTTGTCGTTTTCGTCCACATACTCATTCAAGCCTCTCTTTTGCCATCGTTATCTCGAAACGATTCTCTCCTTACAGGCCGCATCCGTGCGGAGATTCCCCACCTCCGGGGGTCCTCATCTAAGGCTGGGCGCCTTCTGCACCGCAGCCGCCATGCTCATTATACTGGTTGGCCCTGTCTATTTCCAGCGCAACTTCTCTATTTTGCGCCCGGGAGACTGATTGCGACCTCATTGTTATTCTAATATCGAAGAGCAACTCAGACAAGCGATAATAAAAAACGGGGCGGACAACTCGTTTCGAGTTATCGCCCCGTTTTAAATGCATCCCTGCACATAGAGGACAGGAGAGGACATGTTTCGCAAAGCGTTCAAATAACATTTACCGCAACAGCCAAGAAAAACATAAGTAATGCAGCCGCCCCAGGCAAGCCGGCCGGGGGGAAATTTCTTTATTTTTCTACCAGGAGACGCTATTTGTGGGGTCTGACGAAAAGCAGGATGATTTTCTCGGACCTTGAACTGCAAGCAAAAGGAGCCATCGATGGATGAGCAAACGGCGGCCGGTCGCCTCGCGGGGGTGCGGCGGCGCATGCGTGCCCAAAATCTGGATGCCCTGGTGATCATGGGCGCCGAGAACGTAACCTACCTGACGGGGTTCATGGGCCACGACAGTTGGGTCCTTGTTATCGGACGTCGCGCGTGGCTGATCACTGACAGCCGTTACACCGAGCAGGCCGAAAGCGAGTGTGTCGGCTGCCGAATCATCGAGCGCCGGGGGCCGATCATCGAGGCGGTGAGCGGAATCTTCGGGCGAAACCGGTCGGTGAAGCTGGCAGGCGTGGAAGATACCTGCCCTGTGGCGACATATCGCCGATTGCGGCGGGGCGTGGATGTGCGGCTCAAGCCCGTCGCCCAGGTGGTGGAGGCCGTGCGGCGGTGCAAGGACCCCGATGAGGTGGCGGCGATCACCAAAGCCGCCGCCGCGGCGTGGAAGGCGCTGAACGCCGCGCTGCCGCAACTGCAAGCCGGGATGACGGAGCGGCACGCCGCCGGGATTCTGGAATTTGAGATGCGCAAATTGCGGGCGGCCCCCAGCTTCGAAACGATCATGGCGTTCGGCCCGAACGGCTCGCGAAACCACCATCAGCCGGGCGAGCGGAGACTCAAGAAGAACGACACTATTCTAATCGACTTCGGCGCGCGGGTCGGCGGATACTGCAGCGACACGACGCGCTGCTTTGCGTTCGGCAAGGCCGGGCGGCTCTACGAGCGGGTTTATTACGGCGTGCTGGCGGCACAGAAGGCGGCCATCCGCAAGATGCGCGCCGGGGTCAAACTGTGCGATGTCGATCAGTGCGCTCGTGCGGTTTTGGAGGAGCGGGGCCTGCCGGTCTACGGGCACGGCACCGGCCACGGCCTCGGGCTCCAGGTCCACGAAACCCCATTCATGTCCAAAGCCGCAAAAGGCACGCTGCGCGCCGGCGATGTGGTAACCGTCGAGCCGGGCGTCTACATCCCCGGCAAGCTGGGCGTGCGCATCGAGGATGACGTGCTGGTAACCGAGACCGGCTGTCGAATTCTAACGCAAGACCGCCGGTTCGGGTTCAGCAGTACGACCATGCCCGTCTTGCCGGGGCGTTGAGCGCCGGGTTGACTTCGACCAGACGCGTGCTATGATAACGGAGCAAATGTGTTCTTTCTATAAGGAGGGTCTCATGAAACACGCAATCTCGCATCATTCCGGCCGGCCCGCTGCGGCCTGCACCAGGCGCGTACCGGCCTGCACCAGGCGGCCGGCTTTCAGTGTCCTCATTGCGGTGTTCTGCGGCATCGTCTGCGCGGCGGATGCACCGGACCCGCACGCGGCCAAACGCGTCGATGACGCCGCTATGCAGCGCGTGTATGACGAAGTCAAGACGCCCTTCAAGTACGGGATCGTGCTGCACGAGCAGGGCGGCAAGGTCGATTGTCCAAGCGTCTACCGTGCCGGCGAGACGTGGTACATGATGTACATCGTCTTCGATGGCAGCGGCTACGAAACATGGCTTGCCGAAAGCGCGGACCTGCTGACGTGGAAAAAACTCGGCCGCATACTCTCGTTCGGCGCAAATACGTGGGACGCCCAGCAGAAGGCGGGATATGTCGCGCTTCAGGATACGACGTGGGGCGGCACGCACGCGCTGGGGCGGCACGACGGCAGGTACTGGCTGTCATACATCGGCGGGGCGCTGAAGGGCTACGAGACCGACCCGCTGGCCATTGGCCTGGCGTGGTCCGCCGATCACACCAAAGCCGCCGAATGGAACCGCCTCAATGCCCCCGTACTTTCGCCCGCCGACCCCGACAGCCGCCACTGGGAAAAGCTGACGCTCTACAAGAGCAACATCCTGCACGACAGCCGGCGGACGTTAGGCCATCCCTTCGTCATGTTCTACAACGCAAAGACCACTTCCGGCTACGAGCGGATCGGTATCGCGGTCTCCGACGACATGCAAGACTGGAAGCGTTTCGGCGTCGAGCCCGTCATCGACAACGGCTCCGGCATAAGCGGCGATCCCCAGGTGGTGCGGATGGGCGATCTGTGGGTGATGTTCTATTTCGGTGCGTTCTACCGCCCGGGCGCGTTCGACACGTTTGCATGTTCGCATGACCTCGTCCACTGGCGCACATGGGACGGGCCGGACCTGGTCGCGCCGTCGGAGCCGTGGGACAAGACCTACGCCCACAAGCCGTGGCTCGTCAAACACGACGGCGTCGTGTACCACTTCTACTGTGCCGTAGGCGACCAGGGCCGGGTGATCGCACTGGCCACATCCAAAGACCTCAAGAAGTAGGGCACGGGCTCAGGCCGGCTGAACGTCCAACTCCACCGCCGAGACGCTGGCTGCGGGGAACGTCCACTCTCCCGTCGCAGGCAGTTTCTTTTCCACAGTACGGATCACCCCTGCCTCCATCACCTCGAACTCCGGGTCGGCGGCCATTTCGAATACGCGTCCCTCGACAATCCTCATGCCGTCGACCGCCAGTTGTGCCGCAGCCGAGCGCGTGCGCTGCGTGTTGACAACATGCAGGAACAGGCGGCCGTCGGTGCGGCTTGCGGTAATGTCGAGCGCGTCCGGGGCGGCATTAACGCTCACGGCCTTTGCGCCGCTGTGATGCCGATAGAGACTCATCACCAGCGCAACCGGCATCATAAAAGCCCGCCCGCCGGGCACTGGAATCATGACGGCGTTGACCTGCCATCGCGTGCCGCAAAAATCGGCTAATGTGGCGATTTTGAGCCGATCGCCGTGCCGCTCGTGGACGTTGAGCAGCCGCGCGTTGGCGACGCCCGCGGCCCAGGTGGAGAGCACCTCGCAGCGGTTACGGCCGGGCAGTGCAAAGTGGCATTCGGTCATCGCCAGCGGCGTCGTGCAGCCGGCGGTCTGCTCGCGTATTGCCTTGATCTTCGCTTCATGCGGTTTGCAGGCGTCCATGAGATGCTCCCACGTGCGGTCCGGGTCCTTGCGGTATTCAATGCCCCGCAACGGCGAATCGGCGGCGCCGCCGTCCGGGTTAAACATGTGATGGAATGCGATGTACTGCAAATGCTCGCCTGCGACGTCGAGCATGCGAGGGGCCCAGCCGCTGTCGCCCCAGCCGATCAGCGATATCTCCGGATCGGCTTTTCGCATGGCCTCGGCGAAGGCGACCGTTTTGCGGGCCGCCGTTTCGCAGTCGAAGCCGTTGCGGTCATAGGAAGTCTCGTTGCCGATCTGCCACATGCGAACGTTGTGCGGCTCGTCGTGGCCGTGGGCCTTGCGCTCGGCGCAATCGCGCGCGTTACAGTATCGCACCCAGTCGGCGGCCTCCTGTGCATCGCCCGACCGCACGCTGCCTTTGGGATCGCGCATCCACTGCTTACGGCCGTCCGATTCGAAATTCACGCACAGCAGCGGATCGGCCTCGGTCTGTCGGCAAAAGTCCACAAACTCCGCCGTACCGACTTGGCCCGTGTCAACGCCGCCCCAGAGGAGGTTCAGCATGGGCATCCGCCGATCCCGCGGCCCGACCGCCTCGCGCCACCGGTAATACGAACTGAAACAGCCGCCCCATCGCATCAGCGAAGGCTTCAGCTGCTTCGTGACCTCGACAACATCCCCGCGCCAGCGGTCGCGCCCAAAATCCCACGCCGCCGCAACCGACCCGTCCGTCGTCCCCAGCGGCTCCATAAACTGCATATAAAGATACGGCGACAAATCGAACCGAACAGCCGGATCAATCGAAATCACATCGCGACCCGCCTGTCCGTACACCGGCGGCAGCCCCAAAGCCAACGCCCCAACCCCGGCCGCCTTTATAAAACCCCGCCGCGTCGTCAGCCGTCCACTCATTCCAGAGTCCTCCGTCAAACTCCCCAGGTTACTCCGCATGTATTGTCAGGTTTTCGATGGCGCTGCCGTCGGGCTTGCGGATACGGCAGCAGAACTGCCAGCCGCCTTCGTGATCGACGACCTTCAGCATGAGATCGTTGTAGCCCTGCTTGAGGTCGACGTTCACCTGGTCCTGTCGCGCCGTTAGGCCGCGATGTTGATACATCTCATGAACAAGTTCACCATTCAGCCACACCTTGATCGCATCGTCGCTGCCCATCTCCAGCCGCGCCTTCTGTGCCATTGGCGACCAAACGCGCGTCTTCACGTAGGCGGCGCAGTGATCCTTGCCGCCGTACATCGCTTCGAGATTGATGTCCCACGCGCCCACGCCCTTGTCCAGCCGCTGCCACTTGACGGCCTCGCCGGGCTTTTCCGGTCCGAAGGGCGTGTCGAAGACGGCCCGGCTGTCCTTGCCCTTGATCATATAAGGTCCGTCGGTTAGCCACGCCAGGATGTACCCTTCATACTGCTCCATCTCGTTAATGATGTCCTGGGCCTTCTGCCGCAGTCCGGCGTCGCCCGCCGCCGCAATTATCCGCTTCAGCGCCGCCTTTGCCGCAGTCGCATCAGTGGTTCGCAGACGCCCGGCAATCTGCACGGCCGCCTGTGCCGCCTCCGCCTTAAGCGCCTCGTCGTCGAGGTACTTCTCCACCAGCGTCAGCGCCTCCGCCGAGTCGGCATTGCCCAGCCCGGCGAGCACCAGTTTGCGGTCGTCCGGCGTCTGCGCCAACTCCATCGCTCGCACGTACATCGCCGTCGGATTCTGCGACATGCCCGCCATCCGCACGTATCCGCGAAGCGCCAGCACCTTGTGCACGCGACTGACGCCGCCGCTGACGGTTTTCAGCAAATCCTCCGCCGGCGCCGCATCGGGCCAGTCGGCCAGCGTGCGAACCGCCGCGTCCCGCACGTTCTCTGCAGCGTCGTCCATCGCCGCACGCACCGCCGCCAGCGCCTCCGCCGTCGCCGGCATGCGCAGCAGCCTCAGCAGGGCGGGTCTCGCTTCAGCCGCCGCCGTCCGCAGGGCCTTCAGCACCTCGCCCGCCTGCATGCCCCTATCGTCCATCCGGCCGAAGACCGCGATGATAGCCTGCTCGATCGCCGCCCGATCCCCCGCCTCCTTCGGTGCGACCATCAGCGTCATCATGGCCGGCAGATCACCATGCTCGGCCAGCATGCCCAAGGCCCGAATCGCCTCGCGCCGCACCGCCGCGTCCTCATCCCTCGCCGCCTCGAACAGACGCCCCTTCGCCTCGACCGCCCGGCGGTCCGCCAGCGCCCGAACGCACTCGGCACGAACACCCGCATCCGCGTCCGCCGTCGCCTTGATCAACGCGGCGTTCACGCCTTCATCGCTCAATCGCACAAGACTCGCCCGCGCGATCAGCTTTTCGCTGCCCCCCGCCTTGGCGGCAGCCGCCGCTAATACCGGCGCCGCCGACGCATCGCCCACGCTGCCCAGCGAATCAACAGCCGCCACGCGCACCTGCTCGTGCTCGCTCTTCGTCGCGGCCGCAATCGCCGCCGTTGCCGTCGCGTCCCCGCGTTCGCCCAACGCGCGAATCATCAGCTCCTGCCCCTCCGCCGACAATGAAGGCAGCACCGCGACAAACGCCTCCGTCGCCGCCGCACCCTTAACCAGCGGAATCAGGCCGATCGCGCTCTTTTTCAGCGGACCTTCGCTGTCCCGAATGACTCCTGCCAGAAACGCCCCCGCTTCGGACCCGCCCGCCGCCACAACCCCGCGAAGCCGCGCCACGGGCCGGCTCTCGCGAACAAGGTCGTATGCCGCACGGGCCTGCCGCCGTTTGCCTTCCGCCAGGTACCGCTCGGCACAGACCAGCAGGGCGTCGTCTATCTCACTTTCAATCGCGCCCGCGGCCTGAGGTCGAGCCGCCTTCAGGGCCGCAACCGCATCATCGCCGCCCAAACGCCCCAACCCTCGCGCAGCGGCACAAGCGACCACCGCATCGTCGGATTTGAGCAGCCGAATAAACGCGCCCATCGCCTTGCGCTCGCCGCGGTCGGCTAACGTGTTAATGATCCCCGCCCGCAATTCGCCGCGCGTCTTGCCCAGCGCGCCCAGCAGCGCATCGCCCGCCGCCGCATACTCCATCCGCCCCAGCGCAAAACACGCCCCATGCGACAGCTTGGCGTCCGCCAGCAGCGCCTCCAGGGCAGGGATGCACTTCTCCGTGCCGACGGTCTGGAGCATCCGGCAGGCTAACATCTTCGCATCCGCCGTCGCATCCGACGTGATCATTCCGATCAGCCGCTGCTCCACCGCCTCCCGCACCGCCGCGTCAGCCAGCGAAGCCATCGCAATCGTCTCCATCCGCCGCAGCGGCCCGCTGTCGCCGCCCGGCTGAAACCCGGCCGCGGCCTTAATCGCCTCGTCCAGTTGGCCAATCGTTTCCGGCTGAGCGGCCCGCACGCCGGCTGCCAATATGCCCGCCAAAGTCATACAAAACAAAACTGTGCGTTTCATCCTTTACCCCTTCAGAATCTGCAACTCAGAAGTCTTTATCTAAACATGTCGCCCAAAGTTTCTAATCAGTCATGGCGTATCTTTTTCATTTCCTCCTGCCGCATCGGCATGGCGTCAATAAGGTCGAACAGTTCGGCCGGCGCAACCGGCTCGTGCGACTTCAATTTAACCGTGCCGTCTTTTCCCACGAGAACAAACAGGAAATCGTCCGTCGGTGCGTCGAATCTCTTTCTCAATGATGTCTGCTCGTTTTCGCCAGGAGCACGTCGCCCTGCGTTCGAGCTATCTCGTCCGCAGACCTCGATTATCACGATATCGCGGTCCTCAACCCCTGCCGCGACCTCGCTCAACCATTGCCGCTGCTGCACAAAAGAAGGGTGCTCACGCGACGGTGCGAAGATCAACACAGGGCGGTTCTTCCACCGGTATGCCTCCATCAAAATGTTTTTGTCTCCGTCGTCGGTACGGCATCGGCCTCCATGATCGCAATCGCTGATATGCCGCGCTTCGGCGGCTACCCGCCGGATCATCCGTGCAAAGATGATCTGATGCAACGGATACAGCACAATCCAGTACAACTCTCCAAACAGGCCTCTTGGTGCGAAGAACACGGTCTGCACAAGACGCGCAAGATCCTCCCGAGCGGGCTCGGTCTCGAACTGCAGCCAGCCCGCACCGGGGAGCTTCATTTCCGCCTCAAGACGAATCATGCGGCCGGAAGCGGTCTTGACGACCCTGAAGAAATCAATGGTGTCGCCGGGCTCCAGCGCGCTTTTTGCAGGCTTGCCTCTGCGCATCCCCACTCCGCCGAGCCATCGGTCCAGCATCCCGCGCAAGCGCCACAGGAAATCGCACGGCCAGCCGTATGACCCGCCCAACTGCGTGAAGGCCATGTATACGGACTCGGTCGTTGCCTGCACGGCCGTTTGTCCGATCTCCACGATCATGCCCCTCTCGGCCTTCTTGCGGCATATGACGCGTCCGGGCTCATCGACCGCCGCAGGCCGCATCGGATGACAATCGGGCTCCAGTTGCGAAAGCGCCCGCGAGACAGCATCGGCATAAGTCGACGGCGTGATGTCCGCGAACAACTCGCAAGCGCTTCGATCCGTGACGACAACCTCGTTGCGAAGGCCTTCGACCAGCGGCCGAACGTATGCCGCCGACACGGGCGCAAGCCACTGCACCCAGTAGGATGAAAGATGCGGCGTCAGCACCGGAACGTAGATAAGCAGCCGTTTGAGTCCCCGCGCACGGGCATACCCCTTCATCATATCGCCATACGTCAGAACATCGGCGCCGCCGATTTCCACAATCCTGCCGGCGCTTGCGTCCGTTCGAAGCGATTGCACCAGGTATGACACAACGTCATCTACGGCGATCGGCTGGATTCTGGTCTTGAGCCAGCGAGGACAAATCATCGCCGGCAGACGCTCCGTCAGATATCGAATCATCTCGAACGCCAAACTGCCGCTGCCGATAACGGTTGCAGCGCGGAACTCCGTCACAGGCACGCCCGATTGACGCAGCGCTTCGCCGGTGGCGTGCCGTGACCGTAAATGCTCGGACAACTCGGCCTCGGCACCGCCCAAACCGCCCAGATAGACGATTCTCTTTACCCCAGCGCGTGCGGCCGCCCGCCCGAAATTTTCAGCCGCCGCAATATCCTTTCTCGCAAAATCCGATCCCGCCGTCATGCTGTGGATTAAATAGTAGGCCGCATCGACCCCCTCAAGTGCGCCCTCCAATGTTGCCGGTTCCAGTGCATCCGCCTCGGCAGCCTGAACCTTGTCATGCCAGGCAGTGCGGTTGAGTTTTTCCGGATTCCTGACCATTGCGCGAACTGCGTACCCCTCCTCCAGCAGGCGCGGGATCAGTTGCGATCCGACGTAGCCTGTTGCGCCCGTGACCAGAATCAGTTCGCCCTTGCTCATTTAACGCACACCGGTTACTTGCGTGTTCTTTTCACAGGGCCCACGGTTGACGCATCGGACGGTCCATCCATCGCGCCGCCACCGGGTCGCCGATAATCTCCTCCTTCACCGGATCCCACCTCAGCGGCCGCTTCAGCCAGTAGGCGATGTTGCCCAAATGGCACAGGCTCGCGGTGCGGTGAGCAATGGCGATATCGCGGAACGGCAGTTGCCGCGTCCGCACGCAATGCACAAAGTCGCCGAATATCCCGCCGCGACCCTTATAGCCCGGCACGTGAATGTTCGGCGGGCTCTGGTTCGTGCCCGTCGTCCGGTGAGGAATTTCGCCCTCGGTGCCCTTAAACGACAAAATGCCGCCCCACCCGCCGCCGTGATAAATCTTGACGCCATTGGCGAACACATACGTCAGCCGCTCGACGTCCTTGCCGTCCGGCGGCAGAATCTCCACCGGCCCGGTCTCATGCAGTTGCAGGCAGTAGAGGGCGCCGCCAAACCCGTGACAGCCCCAGTCCGTCATGCCGCCGCCCGAGTAATCCCTGAATTGCCGAAAGCCGCCGCGGATCAGCGATCCATGAAACGGCCGCTCCGGCGCCGGCCCTAACCACAGGTCCCAGTTCACGCCCGCTGGCACCGGCTCCGGCGGCAGATAACACTCCTCCGACGGCCCGCCCACGCCGACCCAGGCCTCCTTCGGCTCACCGATCATGCCGCCCCGGACCATGCGATGAAACCAGTTATAGTCGTCCCAAACCCGCTGGCTGCCGCCGGAGAACACCCGGCCGTACCGCCGTGCGACTTTGGTCATTTCCTGACCCTGCCGCACTGTCAGCGTCTCGGGCTTTTCGCAGTAGACGTCCTTGCCGTGCTTCATCGCCTCGATAGCGATAATCGCGTGCCAGTGGTCCGGCGTCCCGATCAGCACCGCGTCGATATCGTCGCGGGCCACCACATCGCGAAAATCCTCGTACTCTTTGCAGTCCGAGTTCCCGTACCGGCCGTCGACCATGCTCTTGGCCTGCCGGCAATGCTCGGCGACCACATCGCACACCGCCACGACCTGAAGTTCGCTGAATCCCAGCGCCCCGCCCAGATCGCCGCGGCCCTGGCC
>JACZKQ010000078.1 GCA_014859965.1 Phycisphaerae bacterium | reverse complement strand
GCCCGAACACAAGTGAATTCAGCAGCAACACCAACAGGATGCAAAGAACCAACCGACTTCTCATCGCACAACCTCCCTGAAAACATGCCATCACATTCCCCGAGCCCGAAGGCGCTTCGTCTCATTCTCACCGCCGTTGATCAGGTACATCAGCGGCGTCGGCCGGTCCGTGCCCTCGATAAAGTTCGGCCGTCCCTGCCACGGCGCCGCGGAAATCACATTCGCCAAATCCATCCAGTACTGAAGCCGCGCCGCCTCCAGGTTCCACACCATATGAAAATGATTCGCCGGCGCAAACTGTTTGTACTCCGCCATCGATGCATGCTTCGGCACGACCCACGTGTGCGGCCAAGTCACATTTGAGCTGCTGGCGACTGCGTCGGCAAGCTTCTTCGGCAGGTCCACCGTAAACGCCTCGTCCCACACCATGCTGAACATCCCGCACAAGTCGCTGTAGGCCAGCCGCCCCGCGATGCCCTCGATCCCCCCCGGCGTCACGAACGTCACGCTGTTGCCCCCGCCCGGGAAGTAATACAATTCCGCACCCGGCATCGAAATGTTCTTGAGGACTTCATTGACGCTGTCGCCCGGCCGGCCCGCCCAGTTCAGGCTCGCCGACCCCGAATTGTCGCCGTCCACCAGCCCCTTGCGCGCCCACACGGCATTCTTGCCGACGTTCACCTTCAGCTTCGCCGCAAGCTTCACAAGCTCATCGGCCTCCCACACCTTCCGAAAATCCATAAACAGCGGCGGATTGCCCCCGGACAGCCAGTTCATGAACAGCATCGTCAGCAGCCCCTGTGTATCCGCCTCGGTCGCAAACGGAATCGCCGCCTTCTCCCCGTTATGATCGAACGTCGAGTTCATCAGCGACTCCGCCAGATCGCAAATCGGAAGCGGAATCCCGCGCAGATCCGAACCCCACTCGAGCTGGTTCATAAACCCGCCGCCCACCGCCCCGATCTCCGCCATCAGGTCGCGCATGATCAAATACATCGCCAGCGACTGATCGAGCTTGTTGATCGCATGCGGCTGCGACAGATCGAGCCGGTTGCCCAAGTTCTTCTCGATCCACGCCCGCAGCATCAGCAGTTCCTTCTCGTCATACGCTCCCTTGTTGAGCATGTCCGCCAGCAGCTTCATATCCAGCCGCGTGATCTCGATGCCGAACGTCCGCCGCGTTGGAATCACATGCGACAGCGCCGTCTCCATCCCCATCGAATCGTGCCCGAAGATGAGCACCCGCCGCCCCTTGAGCCCCGCAAACGTCAGCGCCGCATAGCACCAGTCCACCAGCGCCTTGACGGTCGCCTCCGAGGGCTGCGGGCTGGCCCCCGTGTCCGGCCACGACCCCACGTTCAAATGCGTCAGCCGACCCGACTGCGCCAGCGCCCCGTTGACCGCATGCGCGAACACCACACCCGGCTTGGGCGCACTGTTGCCGCACGTGATATTCACCGGCGTCTGCACCGGCAGATGCGCAAGCAGACTCATCAGCGTAAGCTGCGGAAACGCCCACGTATCCGGCGCACACACCACGGCGTCGACGTTCGCCTCGACAAACTGCCGCCCCACGATGTCCGCCTGCTTCTCACCGTCGATCAGCAGCGGACTCCACACCACGTTCACGGCCGTACCGTCCGGCATCCTCACCTGCTCGGCGATGACCTCCGCAATCGTCTCCACAATACCCGCCGCCCGGTCCCGCGAAGCCTGGTCGATCCGCGGATCACCCGTCGCACACACCCCGAACGTCACAACCCGCGCGGTATTCTTCCGCGTCGACGGCAGCTTCTTTGCCTGTCCCATGTTTCTATCTCCTGTCAAGCGACTTGATTTGTCTGTACTGGTCGAGTTTCTCCGTCCAGAGGCGCGTGTCGCGCGGCTCGTACAACGTCAGCTCAAAACTGTTCCGCATCACCTCCCGAATCTCATCCGGCCCCTTCAGAACGCCCATGCCCACCGCGGTCGTCAGCGCATTGCCCAGCGCCGTGCACTGGTCCGCCCCCGCGTACACCGGAATCTGCAGGGCATCCGCCGTAAGCTGGCACAACAGCGTATTAGCGATCCCGCCGCCCACCATGTAAAGCGTCTCCGTCGTTCGCCCGGTCAGCCCGTCGATCATCCGCAGCCGATACGCGTACTCCAGCGCCAGACTCTCCAGCACGCACCGGATTAACTCCCCGCGCGTCGCCGGCTTTGGCTGCTTCAGCGCCGCCAGCAGATCGTACTGCGCCTGCTCCATATCCGCCGGCGCCATCAGCGTCCCGTCCTCAACGTTGAACATCCCCGTCGACTTCGCTTGCGTCGCCTCCGCCGTCATTCGCGTATAATCCCACGGATCGGCCCCCCGGTCCCACTTGCGCCGCAGCTCCTGAACCAGCCACAAGCCCAGAATATTCCGGCAGATAAACCACGCATCCAGCGTATATTCGTTGCAGAAGCCGAGCTTGAACGCCTCGGCGCTCGTAATCGGCGCATCCAGCAGCCGCCCAAGAATCGACCACGTCCCGCAGCTCAAAAACGCCCAGTTCTCCCCTGTCGCCGGCACCGCCGCAGCGACGGCGCTCGTATCGTGCCCGCACGTCGCCACCACCGGCACCGCCCCAAGGCCCGTCTGCTCGCGCACCGCCTCGCTCAGCGGCCCCAGCACTGTGCCCGGCTCATTGAGCGCACCGAAGATGTCCGGCAGCTTGAACCGCGTGATCACGTCCTTCGCCCACTGCCCCTGCGTGCTCATGAGGTTGGCGCCGCTGACAATCGTCTTCTCTGAGGCCTTTTCGCCCGTCAAAAAGAAATTGATCAGATCAGGCATATTCAGGAACGTCTTTGCCGCCGCCAGGATGGGCGACTTGTCCCGCTGCATCGCAAGCAGTTGAAACAGCGAACTGATCGCCCACGGCTCACACGACGTCGACGTAAATACCTCCTGCCGACTCATGATCGGGTCGGAATAGTCATGTATCCCCTGGGTTCGCCCGTCGCGGTAATGCACCGGCAGCCCCAACAGTTTGTCATCGGCCCCAAGCAGCCCGAAGTCCACCCCCCACGTATCGATCCCGATCGCTTCCAGCGCAACGGCACGCTCCGCACATATCTTCAGCGCCGCCAGTATCTCCGCAAACAGAAACGGGAAATCCCAGTACAGCGTCCCCCCCAACCGCACCGGCCGATTCGCAAACCGGTGAATCTCCTCCATTTCCACCTTCCCCCCCGCCAAATGAACCAGCACCCCGCGTCCGCTCTCCGCACCCAGGTCAATCGCCAAAAACGTCTTCATAGTCGCTCCCACTGAAAATCCGCTTATCCCCCGCAGAAACCCCCCATTTATCCCGCGCAAAACCCGCTCCGTCAAGCCCAAACTCACCGCCCGGCCTTACTGTGCTGCCTCCTTGCAATGATCAAAGAAAACTGCACGGCCGCCGAGCCGGAACCGCATCGCAAGAAAAACTTTGCATTTTCCATTTGACCTTGACTACGCCCGTAGTATATTATGACTACAGTTGTAGTCTAAAGACAATTCAAAGCGGAGGCTTCAAGATGACCGAAAACCTGCAAACCCTTGGTGAGCTTGAACTTGCGGTGCTCAAGACCGTCTGGCAAAACGACGGCTGCACCGTCCAGCGGGCCGCCGAAATCCTCTCCCAATCACGAAAATGCGCCAGAACCACCATCCTCACCGTCATTCAGAGACTCCATGCCAAGGATTTTCTGACCAGAAAGAAGGAAGACGGCGTCTACCGCTACTACGCCACGGAAAAACCGCAGAAAGTCCTCGGCGGCCTGATAAGACAGTTCGTCGACAAGGTCCTCGACGGTTCACCGGCCGCCCTGGTCAGCTATTGGGCCCAATCCGGCGTAAGCGCACACGAACTGGCCCAAATGCAGCAAGTCCTCGAACAGGCCAAATCCGAACAGGGGGAACAAGGAGAAAAGCCATGAACGCGTTTGTCGACGCCGCACGCAACCTCATTTCCGGCCCGCTCGCCGCTGACCTCGCCAAAGCGCTGCTCCACACCCTCTGGCAGGCGCCTGCCGTCGCCGCGGCACTCTATCTGCTGTTAAAAACTGTAGTTACACGCAACGCCGACCTCCGTTACAACCTCGCCGCCGCCGCACTGGCCTTGATCGTCATCTGTCCGATGCTCACATTCGGCGTGCTCAACCACCAATCCCATCCCGCACCGGCCGCCATCGTCACAAACCCAGACCCCGACATTACTCCCGCAATCCCCGCGCCGGAGCGAACAACCCTCACCCAAGCGACCATTTCGAACGCCTACACCCCCGCCCCCGCCGCCGCACCCACGGTCGACTGGCACAGGCCGATGATCTCCCTGTGGCTTGCCGGTGTCGCCTTCATGCTCTGCCGGGCCGCCTGGATGGTCTACGGCGCATCGCGGCTTAAACAAAGCTGCACGCCGGTGAGCGACACGCACCTGGAGACACTTCTGGACGACCTGCGGCAAAAGATGCACATCGCCAGACACGTCGGCATCGCGGCCGTCGACCGCATTGCCTCGCCCGCCGTAGTAGGCTTCATTCGCCCGACCATCCTCCTGCCGCTGTCCATGATGACCGGCATGCCCGCCGAAGACATAAGCGCAATCCTCGCCCATGAACTGGCCCACATCAAGCGATTCGATTGCCTCGTAAACTTCGCCCAGATGATCGTCGAAGCCCTGCTCTTCTTCAACCCCGCCGTCTGGCTGGTCTCCAGACAAATCCGAATCGAGCGGGAAGCCTGCTGCGACGCCGCCTCCGTTTTCATGACCGGACAAAAGCTTGGATACGCCCGCCTCTTGTATGCCTGGGCCGTCAGACTCTCAGACGCATCCAAAGACTCGGCTGCCGCGGCAATGGTCTCCTTCGGAGACAATGCCGAGAACGGCGGCATGCTCGACAGAGTCCAGCGAATCGCGGTCAAGGGCCATCGTCCCAGAATGCGGATATCCGGAGCCATGACCGTCGCCATGATAGCCGCCGTCGGCATCCTGCTCATTGGCCTTTGGCATGGGACGCAGGCGGGTATCGAACTTGCCGGAAGAATCCTCACGCCGCATGAACGCATCGAAAAAATGGCCGAAATCCAAAAGACCCACGGCCAGCCCGCCTACGACCATGAAGCCTCCCGCAGCCTCACCGAAGATGAAAAAGTAACCCTCAGCGGAATAGTCCGCACATGGGACGGTTTGCCCCTGCCCGAAAAGGCCTACATGACCGTGCACACACAACGCCCTGGCCACGGCATCAGCGCGGCAATCAGCATCGACCGCAAAGAGCCCGGCCACGCTTCGTTCTCCACCAGGGGCAGTTACGGCGTCGTATACATCTCGGCCCATACCGAAGGCTATTCGCCGTTTTTCGTCGGCCCCTTCGAACTCGAACCCGGCGACGAAAAGCACGACATTGAAGTCATCTTCCAGGAAGCTCGGCATGCCGAGATCCAACTCGTCGATGCCGACAGCGGCCAACCGATTCAAGGCGTCCAACTCACCGGCGGCCACGCCTTCCACCCGGGCGGCTGGCATTATACCATCACCGCCGCAACCGATGACCAGGGCAAGGCAAGCATCGCCTTCGTCGAAAACGTCCCGGTAACCCTCCGCGCTAAAGCCGACCTCTACGAGCACACCCAATTCGAAAAAATAACCGTTTCTCCCACAGAGCCGCTCATACTGAAGATGCGCAAGGCCCTGCCCGCCACCGGCACGGTTCTCTCCGCCGCAACCGGCCAACCCGTACCCGGCGCCCAAATCCGAATCCAGCGCCACTTGCAGGGCGTGAGCTATGGTCGCGACCAGGGCGACGTCCTCGCAACCACCGACGCCGACGGTCGATTCACAATCACCAGCCTGAATGCCGGGAGCAAGTACATCCTCGCCGTCAAGGCCGACGGCTTCGCCTACGCATTCGTCCCCGACGTAAGCCCCGGCGACACCGACATCAACGTACAGCTTCAAAACCAACTCACCATCAAAGGTCAGGTCATCGGCCCGCTTGAAAAGTTGTGGGTCCACAAGGGCGAGACCGCCGTGAACTATACTTGCGGACACGAATACGACCACCACGGCCACTGGGACAAAGAACAATACGCCCCCATTACCCAAACCGATGACGGCGTCTTTTTCGAAATCGACGACGTCTGGGGCAACCGCATCAACATAGGCCCCGCGCGATATAAACAAAGCCTCGATTTCGACAAAAACGAAATCCCCCCGCTGCTCGTCCTCGATCTCCGCGAAAAAACCGCCCCCGACGGCGCCCCTTACACCAAACGCACCGTCGTCCTCAACTTCAACGTCCCCAAAGACGCCCCGCCCGTCCAAGGAAACGTCCGCATCGCCTCGTTCGATCCCGACAAAGGCTACAGCTACGGCAAACTCGTGGACGTAGTCGACAACCGGGCACAAACCGAAATCGTCGCCCCCGGCACTTTCAGTTACGAACTCGCCGACACCATAGGCTACTGGTTCAAATCGCAGCACGGCATAAAGGTCGACTCCAACCCCGAGCCCTACGTACTCACCGTCGACGCCGTACCCGCCGGCACAATCTTCGGAGAAGTCTTCGACCACGACGGCAGCCCCGTGGGCAACACGATAGTCAGCTTCGCAACCGTCGAGAAATCGCCGCTGCTGGGGAAGGACGTTCATTTCGACGGCGTCGAAGGCAAGAACAGCACCAGCGAAGCCGAACGCCAAACGAAGTTCAGCATCCAGCCGCTCCCCCTCGGCGGCAAGTACCGCGTCATCCCTCACCAGGGATATATGTATCTCGTCTCCGACACCATCACCCTCACCGAAGAGCAGCCCATCCGCCGACTCGACCTCACGTTCCCTAAAGGCGTAACCCTCACCGGCAAAGTCCTCCACCCCGACGGCAGTCCCGCCGCCGGCCTGGAATACGACCTCTCCTTCAAAGCCAACAAGGCCGGCAGCTTCGGCCGCGGTCCCCGCTACACGGACGCCGAAGGCGCCTTCACATGCGAAAACGTAAACCCAAAGGCCGACGGCACCTACACTTTCGTGGTCAAGAGCAATAAGACCTGGCGCCCCCTGCGGGTCGAAGTTGACGATTTTAAAAAGCCGCTGACCGTCACACTCGAACAAGGCGCAGTCGCCGCCGGCCGAATAATCGACAGCGAAACCGGCTGGCCCGTGCCGGGCGTCCAGGTCTCAGCCTTCTTTTACGACAACGTTTCCAAAGAGAGCGACCACATCTATGCCGAGGAAAAGACCGACAACCACGGTCACTTCCGCTTCAGCACCTTAAAACAGGGTCGCACCTATCAACTTATGACCAGCGGCGCCAACATCGCCAGCCGGACCCAGCCCCAGATCACCGGCGGCCAACCCGAAGAAGCAACATGCAGCGTAAAAATCCCCGAATGGAGTGACCTGAAACCCAAAAAGCCCGATTGACACCCGTGGCATGGGCATCCTCCCCATGTACCCGCATGCAGCGATCTAATGGTTCCCGCGGTGGTAGCCGCGCCTCAGCGCCAACCGCCGTTGACACCTCCGCCGTCTTCGCATAGACTTACATCATGAATCACCCGTCACGTGCTCGTAAATGAAACATCCAGCTCAAAGGAGGCGGCAATGAACGCTATTAACGGTTCCGCGCGGCGTACAGCAACGCTTGCATTAATGATAATAGCCTTACTCGCGCCAACCTTCGCGACAGCCGCCCCGGCCCTGAACGCCGCCCGGCCCGTCGACTTCACCCGCGGCCCCCTCCGAACCTCCGACAACCACCGCTTCCTCGTCTACGCCGACGGCACACCCTTCTTCTATCTCGCCGACACCGCCTGGCAGCTCATCCACGACCTCACCCGCGACGAAATCCAGACCTACATGGCCGACCGCGCCGCCAAAGGCTTCACCGTCGTCCAAACTGTCGTCCTCGCCGAACTAAACGGCCTCGACAAGCCCAACGCTCGCGGCCACCTCCCGCTCCAGAACAACGACCCCGCCAAACCCGTCACCAAAGACGGCCCCGACAACGACTACTGGGATGACGTCGAATTCGTCCTCCGCCACGCCCGCACCGCCGGCCTGTACGTCGGCCTGCTCCCCACCTGGGGCCGCTACGTCACCGCCAATTGGCAGAACGGCCTCGTCGACGGCATCTTCACCCCCAAAAACGCCCGCACCTACGGCGAATTCGTCGGCCGCCGCTTCGCCGAACACGACAACATCATCTGGATCATCGGCGGGGACCGCGCCGCCCCAACCGACGCCTCCCGCGCCATCTGGCGTGCCCTCGCCGAAGGCGTCACCGTCGGCACGGCCGGCAAACTCGATTACACCAAAACCCTCATGACCTATCACACCTCCGGCCCCGGCGCAAGCTGGTGGTTCTTCAACGACGAGCCTTGGATGGACCTCCGCGCCGCCCAATCCGGCCACGGCCAAAACAGCTTCAACTGGCAGATCATTAAGCAAGGTTACTCCCTACAGCCCGTCAAGCCCGTCCTCGACCTCGAAACCGCCTACCCCGGCTTCCGCCACGGCATGCCCCCCACCATCGCCACCGACGACCACGCCCGCCGCGGCGCCTACTGGTCCGTCTTCGCCGGCGCCTGCGGCCACACCTACGGCCACCACAGCATCTGGCAGATGCACGACCCGCGCCGCCGCGCGATCGCCAACCCCGGCCCATACTGGTACGACGCCCTCGACGCCCCAAGCGCCGTCCAGATGGGTCACCTCCGCCGACTCATGGAGTCCCGCCCCTTCACCACGGCAGCGCCCGACCAGTCCTTGATCCGCACCGAACAAAGCGCCCCGCACGACTACATCCAGGCCCTCCGCGGCGAACGATTCATCATGGTCTACACCCCGACCGGAAAGACCTTCCAGCTTCAAATGGGAAAACTCAAAACCGCAACCCTCAACGCCGCATGGTTCAACCCCCGAACCGCCCAAACAGAACCCCTGCCGCCCGTCCAAAACACCGGCATCAAAGAATTCGACCCTCCGGGCCCGGAACAGCACGCAAACGATTACGTCCTGATCCTCGAAGAACCGTAACGCTGCGCAGGGCTCGCATTCTCCTAAGTGCGGCCGAGTTAAAGCAGCCTTCAGCAAATGGCATCGACGCGTTGGTCCAGGAGATGGCTGAGGCGATGAACGCCGCCGGGGATGGCCGGATCATCGCCGACAGTGAGGAGCCGGTACGGGACGCGAACGCCGTCTATCGGCGCTGTGGCTATGATCAGCTATCCGGCGTTCGGCAGTTCGGTTACGACTGCGCCTCGGGCCCGACGGAATCGCTGTGTGCGACCTTAGAATCGACTTAAGGCTCCGGAATGCGATGGGACAACGCACACGTATTTGTGCGGCTGATTATTTTCGCTTGACGCGGTCCTGAGATATCTCTATTCTGTTAAGGCGACGTCGGCTGTTTTCCGGCGCCCGAATTGCCGCTTTGAGGAGTGTGATGACATGTGGCAACCCGCAAGACGCGTCAGAGGCCGGACGGAAGGAGAGCTTCTGATAAACAGGCAGACTCTCGCCAAGTGTGCGCCTTTGTTCCCTTCTGTTTTTGCACGGGATGTCTCTGCGCAGGTGGAGGCTTCAAGAAAGCACAGCCTTAACTGGAATACGGTTTTATAGTAAGGAGGAAAGTAAAATGAAAAAGACGATGATGGTGTTGGCGTTATTGTCCGTGGGCCTGCTCGGCACGGCAGCGGCGGATCTGCGCGACGGGCTGGCGGCCTACTGGCCGCTGGACGGTCAGATCGTGGGCAATTCTGTGCCCGACATGTCAGGCAACGGCCGGGACGGCGTGCTGGTCGGCTCAGCGACAACGACAACCGGGATTCTCGGCGAGGGTCTGTTATTCAACGGCAATGGCGGCAATGGAGTCAATTGCGGGACATGGAACCCGGCCGAGACCACCGGCAAGATGACCGTTAGTATCTGGGCCAACTGGAACGGAGCGCCGGGCTCGTGGCAGGGCATCATCGGCAAGCGCGACAACTGGCGGGACAGCGGTCGCCAGGTGGAGTATTGCTGGTTCGCCGAAATTGCCGCCGGCGCCGGAACGGTTTCATGGCAGTCGACCGACAATTCTCTCAGCCTGGGCACCATGCCCATCGGCGTATGGACGCATGTCGCGGTGTCGTGGGACGGTGTGAATGCGACGACGTGGCGCGACGGGGTTGCCGTTGCGACCGGTCCTTTCACGCTTGGCGACAAACTGGATGCAACGATCTGGCTGGCTGCGTGCAACGCCGGTCCGAACAATAACTTCCACGGCATTATCGATGAGGCGGCCATCTGGGACCGGGCGCTGTCGCCGGCGGAGATCGCCGAACTGTATAACGGCGGCAACGGCGTCGCTCTTTCGGGCAACACCTGGCGTCCGGTGCCGGTAAGTCCGGCCAACAAGGCGTCGGACATCCCCATGGCAGGCGTTATGCTCGAGTGGGACGCGCCCGCCGAAGCGCCTCCTTTGCCTATCATCCGTTACGACGTCTACCTGGGCACGGAGAAGAAGGAAGTGGCCGATCCGAACGGCGGCACGGCGTCCGGGGCATTCCTGGTGTCGGTCGATCCCGCTGCGGTGCTGGAGGCGGCCACTGGCGAACTGTTTAATAACAAGACATACTACTGGAAGGTCGTGGCGGTGGCCGGGGATGCCAATACGGCCGCCGGCCCGATCTGGAGTTTCGATACAGTTGTCATGACGCCGACGATTGTCACGCAGCCGCGGGACGTGGGCGTGGGGCCCGGCGGCTGGGATGCTGCGTTGACCATTGCGGCCACATCGCCGGCCGATGGCCCGACGTACGCGTGGTACAAGGACGGCGGCGGCCTGGTGGGTACGGAGCCCACGCTGACGATCTACGGCGTCAATGACGCCAAGGCAGGCGGTTACTACTGTATCGTCAGCAACAGCTATGGCGCCACGGTTTCGGACATGGTGTACGTATCGATTTTGAAGTATGAGCCGGGCGGCGGCCTGCGAAGCGGTCTCTGGGGCTATTACCCCCTCGACGGCAACGCCGACGACAAATCCGGAAACAACCATCACGGCACTCTCGTGGGGTCCGCACCGTATGTGAACGGCATCGTGGGTCAGGCGATCAAATTCAACGGCAGTTCCTATATTAATCTAAATCGATGGAATCCGTCCGAAAGCACAGGCAAGCTTTCGTTTGCGATGTGGCTGACATGGGACGGCGGCGGCGGAGACTGGCAGGGCCCGATCGGAAAACGGGACGCCTGGGCGGCCAACCAGATGATGTGGATTCTCGAAGCGAACAAGCCGGCCGTCTATGGCGAGATGCAGTTCATGCAGGAACAGAGCTATCCCGGTCTGACCTATGTCATGCCGGATGATCAGACGCCGGTACATGTTGCGGTCAGCTTTGACGGCGCGATCGCCCGGATGTACATCAACGGGGAGCCGACCAGCACTGGCGGGGGCTTCACTTTTGGCTCGGACACCGAAGCGGCCCTGGTGATCGGTTCGACACAGGGAAACGGCGGCAACGCCTGGAGCGGCATGATCGACGAAGTCGGCATTTGGAACCGGCCGTTGACCGCCGACGAGGTTCGGCAACTGTATGCCGGCGGGGCGGGGACCGCGCTTCCGAGCGAGGCATGGTGGCAGCCGGTGGCGCCGAATCCCGATGGAACGGTCGTTATCGATCCGGAGGTTGACCTGGCGTTAAGCTGGCAGTACGGCCCTTATCCGCCGAAGACCGCCGGTTACGCGGTGTATTTCGGCATGGGTACGGCAGCGCGCGACGTGCTTTCGGACCCGAACAGTGATGCCAGCGCCTACTACAAGGGAACGGTGCCTGCGGGGCAACCGCTGGCGTTCGTTATCTCGGCCGCCGACATGGACTACAACAGCAAGTGCTGGTGGCGCGTGGACACGGTCGACGGCGGATCGCGTGTCGCCGGTGTCGCGTGGAGTTTCGACACCGTCCGGACGCTGCCGGAAATCCTGATCCAACCGGCCGGCGCACTTGTGGATGAAGGCGAAACCGCGGCCCTCAGTATTGAGGTCACCACGGGTACGTGCGAGTGGTTCAAGGAAGGCGGCGGCTCCGTAGGAACAGGCAATCCGCTGGAAATCCCCGGAATCGATGAAAGCAAGGAAGGCAATTATTACTCCGTTGTCAGCAATTCGGCGGGTTCGGTGACTTCCGACCCCTGCAAGATCATGCTCAAGCAGATGGTGGCGCACTGGACCATGGATGACGTCATCGACGCCGGCAATAACCAGGTCCTGGACTCGACGAAGTTCGCTCGACACGGCACCGCTTCGGGGAACGTGACCAGCGTGCCGGGCCTTATCGGCGGCGCGTTACATTTCAGCACCGGTTGGGTCGACTGCGGCACGTTTAATCAGTCCGACCCGGGCGGCCAGATGACGATCGCCTTCTGGGCCAATTGGAACGGCTCCCATGGAAGCTGGCAATCGGCATTGGCCAAGCGGGACGAGTGGGGCGAGAACACCATGATGTGGGCGATTACCAACCACGCGCAGAACGGCAACCGGGTGCAGCTCGAATCGCCGGCTTCCTACCCGTGGTTCGGCGGCGACGACTTCTACGCCGTCGGCGAGTGGACCCACATTATTTTCACGTTCGACGGTGTCAACGCCCTCATGTACGTCAACGGCTTCCATGCGGGCGGCCCCTCGCCATTTGCGTTCAGCTCAGGGACGAACGCCCACATTTATCTCGGTGCGGCCCAGAACCCCGGTTACGACCCGTTCAACGGCACACTGGATGATGTCCGCATCTTTAATTACGCCCTCGACCCCGTGTCGGCGGTAAAGCTCTATACCGAGGTGACCGGCCACACCGGCTGTCCGTATCCGCTCGCGTACGATTTGAGCGGCGACTGCGAAGTGAATCTCGCGGATTTCGCGATCATCGCTTCCAACTGGATGGAATGCGGCCTGATACCCGAAACGGCATGTGAATAAACGGCTTTATCGCGATACGAGGTTTGTTGACGACTAACATAAGAATGGAGGACATAAAAATGAAAAAGGTATTGATTATAGTTGCGGCGTTATGTTTCGGGTTGACGGGCCCTGCCGAAGCGAGTCTCATGGACGGGCTTGTGGGCTACTGGCCGCTCGACGGCAATTTCAAAGACTCTTCGCCCGGCGGTCACGACGCCGTGCTGCTCGGAGGTACGGCTCCGTTCGTCGAGGGTGTCGTCGGTCTGGCCGCCGACTTTGACGGCAGCGGAAGCACCGGCGCCGATACCGGCACGTGGGACCCTTCCGAGGGGACCGGGCAATTGTCCATCTCATGCTGGGCCAAGTGGAGATCGGGCGGATCAACCTGGCAGGGGTTGGTCGCCAAGCGAAATGACTGGGCCGCCGGCCAGGTGAGATGGCACCTCGAATGCACGGAGGCGAGCCTTTATTTTCAGCAGTGGACCGGACCCGGACCTTCCAATCCGGACGGTTTGCCCGTGGACCAGTGGCAGCACGTGTGCGTAACGTTTGACGGCACGACCGCCATTCTCTATCGTGACAACGTGCCTGTGGCGACCAGTGAATTCGCACTCGGCGACCAAATCGACGCGCACGTGGTTTTCGGCTGCGTCAGCTACAACGGCGCCGACGGGATTGGCAATCCGTTCAGCGGTGTGCTCGATGAGATCGCGATCTGGAATCGGCCGCTCACGCCGGACGAAGTGGCCTTGCTGTATAACAACGGCAACGGCACGCCGCTGGCCAACCAGTGGAAGCCGGTCAACCCGTCGCCCGCCAATGGGGCCGTGGAGGTCGATGCCGCCGGGGTGATGCTGGAGTGGGACGCACCGGATGTGGCGGCGCCGATGCCCATCGTCAAATACAATGTGCACGTGAGTACGGATATTCAGCCTTTGCGGGATCCCAATAACATGAGCCGCCTGAAAGGGTCGGTCAATGCCGCGGGGCCGCTCCAATTCAGCCTTTCGGACGCCGATCTGGCGGTGAATACGACCTATTACTGGCGGGTCGATACGCTTCTGAGCGATGCGGCCCGGGACCCCAACAATGCCTATGGAAGCATCTGGAGTTTCACGACGCAGTGGACCAAACCCGTCATCCAGACGCACCCGCAGAATGTGTTTGTCGAAGCCGGCGGCGATGCGGTCTTCGCCGCGGCGCTGCGAAACGACCTGTCGCTCTTGCAGCCGGTATCCTACGCCTGGTACGATGGCAATAATCAGCTCGTCACCGACGGCCCCGGCGTGTCGGGCGCGACGACCAGTCAACTGACGATCTCCAACGCAGGCATCGCCGATCTGGGCAGATCGTTCTATTGCGTGGCAAGCAACGCCGACGGCAGCGCGACCTCCAATGCAGCTTCTTTGACGGTCAAATCGCTTGTAGCGCATTACGCAATGGACGACATTATCAGCCCGGAGACGACCAGCGTGTTGGATTCTTCGGGTCTGGAACACCACGGCGTCGCGGTCGAGGGAGTCGTCAGCGCCGTGGGCATCAACGGCGGATCCCTGCTTTTTGACGCCAACGGTTGGGTCGACTGCGGGCCGTGGAATCCTTCCGAGGGCACAGGTCAGCTTACGGTGGCATTCTGGGCCAACTGGGGCGGCTCCAACGGAAGCTGGCAGGCGGTGATCAGCAAACGCGACAGTTGGGAAACGGAGAACTTCTACTGGATCCTCAGTTGTAACGATCAGGACGCCGGCCGCATGGGCTGGCATGGTACGACGTGGGCGGGCCTCGGTGACAACATTCTGCCGACAGGCGAATGGACGCATGTCGCCGTCACGTTCGACGGCGCGAATGCCGTAATGTATGTCAACGGCGCTCAGGCAGGCGGGCCGAACGCCTATCAGTTCGGCGGCAAGAGCGATGCACACATCTATCTGGGTGCGGCAAACGCCGGGGGCGACCTTTACAAGGGCGCCCTGGACGACGTCCGAATCTACAACTACGCTTTGGATGATGTGGCTGTCGCACGACTGTATGCTGAGTTCGGCAGCGGCGCCGTCTGTCCGGCGAGCCAGCGGCCGCAGTACGATTACGACGGCGACTGCAAGGTCGGCATCGGCGACATTGCGATGTTTGTCAGCGAGTGGCTGGATTGCTACGCTGTGCCCGGCTGTCTCGACTAACAGGATTTGGGGCCGCGCCTCAACAGACAATGTACGAAGGGGTCCGCGTTGGTGACAATGCGGGCCCCGTCGGCGTTTAGATGGATATCGGCCTTTGGCGTCCGGTTTTTGCGATGTTTTTGCTTGCGGAAAACCCGTGCCGCTGGCATAATCGGCAGATCAATTCAGCCAACTTTTTGATAGAAGGAGTTAACGATGCTCTTGCCAAAACCGATTCGCAAATTCATTGCCGTCTTCCGCGGCGGCGTGTCGCCTCTGATTATTGTTCTTTCGATTATGCTGGGCTTGACCTTCGGCCTGATCCCCGGCTTCTACGGCGTTCACGCCCTGATCCTGCTCTTGTTTATCCTGCTAAATATCCATTTCGGGCTGTTTTTTCTGTCCGGCGCGCTGGCCAAAGGCCTGTGCTACGCGGCGGCGCCGCTGCTCTACCATGTGGGCGGCTTTGTGCAAGCCCATCTTTCGGGACTGCTGAGTTTGCTTGGCCGCGTTCCGGTGCTGGGTCTGACAGATTTCAGCCGCTATGCGGTCGCTGCCGGTCTCGTGGTCGGCCCGATTGCAGGCCTTGTCCTCGGGCTTATCATGGTCCAACTCGTAATGGCCTTCCGCCGGAGCTGGCTTCGGCTGGAAGAAGGCTCTGAGGCCTTCCGGAAGTGGAACAATAAAGGCTGGGTGCGGATGGCCGACCGCATAATCATCGGCAAGCGTGCAAAAGACGTCCGCCAGGCGCTGGAGGGCAAGAACCCAATCATTCGCAAGGCAGGAGTCGCATTGGCGGTTGTTGTGGTGCTTATCGGCGCAGGCGCCGCCATTGTTCTGAAGGACGAAGTGGTTACTCGACAGGCCACGGCGGCGCTGACACGCGCCAACCGGGCCGAAGTCAACGTTGGGAGGATCGATCTGTCGCTTGCCCGCGGCCAGATGGGCGCTGCAGATATTCAGGTGACCGATCCGGAGAATCCGCAGTTTAATCAGCTTTCTGTCGGAACGCTCTCGGCCGACGCCCGCCTGTACGACCTGTCCTGCGGAAAAGTCGTCATCAATGAGATGCTGCTTTCCGAGGTGCGGTTCGACACCGAGCGGCAGACGCCGGGCAAGGTCCTGCCCCGTGAAAAATCCGCCGACGAGCCGTTCGACCCGGACGCCTACAAGGTGCCGGTGGGCGATCTCAGCAAGCTGGAGACGTATTTCGAGAATGCCAAGAAGGCCAAAGAGTTCCTTGACAAGCTCCGCCAGTATCTTCCCAAACCCGGCGACGGCGGTAAACCCGAGCCGGAGCAAGTCCCCCACACGGTGCTCGAATATCTGCAAGCGCGTGCCGTAACCAGCCCCACGCCGCGGGTGCTCGCCAAACGCATTGTGCTGGATAAGGTCGAACTGCCCAACACGCCCTTCGGCACGTGCAAAATTATTATTACCAACGTCTCGGACGCCCCGGCGGCGGCGGGCCTGCCGGCGAAGATCGAGATTCAGTCGGAGGACAATCCCGAGGCGTTCGTCCTGACCGTCCACTTTGATTCGGCCGACAAGATTCCCGCGATGGATGGCGTTTTCAACAAGATCGACCTGAGCAAATTCCAGTCGCAGATGAGCGATAAGAATCCCGTCGTGTTTAAGGGCGGGACGGCCTCGGGCGGTTTCAAAGGGACCGCCACGGCGGAGGCCCTGGACCTGAACATTGCCGTTAACCTCCAGGAGCTCAAGGCCGACAGCGGCGGCAAAGGAATGCTCGGGCTCGACGCCAAAAACACATCCGAGGTGCTGGCCGTCCTCAAGAACCTCGAAACCACGCTGCGGCTCGTTGGCCCGCCGAGCGATCCCCGTATCGTTTTTGACAGCAAAGGCCTGACCGGTGAATTCCAGAAGGCCCTCGCAGACGCCGGCAAGGACCGCCTCAATCAGGAACTCCAGAAGCAGCTCGATGGCAAGCTCGGTAATAAAATCGGCGACAAACTGCCCGCCGAGGTCAAAGAGGTCATCAAGGACCCCGCCGGCCTTATCGAGGGCATCGGCGGCCTCCTCGGAGGCAGGAAGAAAGAGTAAGTTTTTCTGTCGCCGGCGCACTTTTGCGGGGATGCGGCAAACAGATCGTGCGGCTTGCCTGCCCTGTCACCATCACAACCGCCGTGCTCCATTCTGACGTGAAAACGTTATGGGACGCTCCGGGCGTGAACTAAAAGAGTTGACGCCGCTTGGCGTCCGATATGCTGCGCACTCATACTGCTGATACGTACCGGGTTCCAAAACGCTCTGATATGTGCTGTATAAAAGCGTGCAGGAAAGCCGCCGAGACGGTCGATAAACAGCGCGACCGAATACAGAATGAGAGGCGAAATGCACAAAACGGATTTCCTGGCATGCGCGGTTCTGGTCCTTGGACTTTGTTGTGCGGCGGCCGGCGACGAGCTTCAGCCGCTGACGGTTACGGTCGTTAATGCGGACACGCAGGCGGCGCTGCCGTGTCGCGTATATGTACAGGGCGAAGAGGGCACGTGGCATTTTGCGCGGTCCGCCTCAGCCGAAGGTTCGGCGGTCGCCTACCGCAAACAGAATCAGGCCATCAAAAACGCCGTGGAGATGCACACAACGGTTTCAGCCCATCCATTCGTGGTCGACCTGCCTCCGGGCACGTACAGGCTGACGATTGAACGGGGCAAAGAGTACTTCAGCCATACGCAGACCGTGGTCATGCAGGGCGAACCGCTGTCGATGGCCGTGTCGCTCAGGCGGTGGATCGATATGGCGGCTCAGGGCTGGTACAGCGGCGATACCCACGTGCACCGCACGCTGCAAGAGCTGCCGAACGTACAGTTGGCCGAAGATCTTAATGTCTCCTTTCCGCTAACGTACTGGGTCACAAAGGCGTTCACCGCACCGGCGGCGGGTGACAAGAGCGCCGAAGAAACGGTGGAGCCGCACCTTATCGTGATCGATCCAACGCATGTGATCTACCCGGTCAATACGGAGTATGAGATATTCAGCGTCGCCGACCGGCAGCACACGCTGGGGGCGGTGTTCATTTTGAATCACAAGACCCCGTTCGAGATCGGCGCGCCGCCCGTTGGGCCCGTGGCGGAAATGGCCCGCCTTCAAGGGGGCCTCCTCGAACTCGACAAACACAACTGGCCCTGGTCGATGATGCTGCCTGCGGTGATGGGCGTGGACCTTTTTGAACTGGCGAATAATCACATGTGGCGAACGGAGTTTGCGTTCACCCGGTTCGGCGAGCCGCCGGCCGAGTACATGAAGGTTCAGACGGATGACAAAGGGTTCACCGAGCAAGGATGGATCCATTTTGGCTTTGAAACCTATTACGCCCTCGTCAACTGCGGGTTTTGGATGCGGCCTACGGCGGGTACGGCGTCCGGAGTACACCCCGTGCCGCTGGGGTTTGGGCGGGTGTATGTGAAGATGGACAAAGGTTTCAACTATGACGCCTGGGTGGAAGGTCTTAACCGGGGCCGAAGTTTCGTGACGACGGGTCCCATGCTGATGGTTACGGCCGACGGTTTGGAGGCCGGGTGCGTATTGGAGCGCGCGGCCGGGGGCGAGCCTGTGCACGTGCGCGGCGCCGCGCTGGCGTCTGGGCCGCTGCAGCGCATTGAAATCGTGGTCAATGGCGAGGTAGTCAAGTCGATCGATCCGGAGAATACAGAGACCAAGGCAGGGGCACGAATCAGCCGCATCGATGAGAAGATCGCGATAGACGGCACGTCATGGATTGCGGTCCGCTGCTTTGAGTCGGAAAGCGGGCGGGTGCGTTTCGCCCATACAGGCTTGTTTCGAGTGAACGTGCCGGACCGGCCCCTGCGTCCGCGAAAGGAGCAGGCGGCCTACCTGGTCAGCCGCGTGGAGGCCGAAATCAAACGCAACGAAGGCGTGCTCTCCGACGCGGCCATGCAGGAATACGCCAAGGCGATGCAGAAATACCGGGAAATTGCCAAGACGGCTCGGTAGCCGGGCCCGTTCCGGTGCAGGGAAGAAGCCCGTGCCTGGTCAATAACTTGCCACCGACTGGTAGTCAAGCTGCTGATCGCCCGTTGCCTGATTGACTTTCCGATCCAGAACGTGTGTCCAACTGTCGGTTCTTGTGAATTCCCGACCGCGGGTTCCGCTGTACACGTTGAAGTTCACGGCCGCATCCGTTACGCGGACATCGATGAACGTCTGAGGCTTTCCTTGGCCGCAATTGCCTGCATCCACCTGCCAGGTTACGGCACGCTGCTCGGCGCCGCCTTTCTGCAGCCGCCCGTAAGAATGGGTGTGCCCGCAGAAGTACGCAACCACCTCGTGCTCATTTAGGAGTTTCCAAAACCGGTCCCTGTTGGCTCGGTACTGATCCAGGCTGGTTCCAGTGTGCCGACCCTGCGGGAAAGCGGGCTCATGGCCCACCACAAAGATCACAGACTGCCGCGTCGCCTCCAGGTCTGCTTTTACCCATTCATAAAGAGCGTCGCATACGTCGCCTTTGCCTTTATGGTCGGTCTGACCGTCAAAATACTGATTCAGCACCACGAAATGGGCTGATCCATAATCAAACGAGTACGTGGTGGTTTCGGAGCCCGCCGGGCCCTGCCGGACGATGTAGGGCAGGTGGTTGTACCGCTGCCGCACCCACTCCATATCCTCGCGGGTTTCTGCCTCGTGGTTACCGACCGCCGGATACCACAGCATCGCGGGGCCGAACGCAGCCCGGAAGTCCTGATCCGTTACCGCCGGCGGGTCGAAATCGCCGGCCATGACCAGAAAAGCCCCTTCGCCGCCGACAAGGCGATTCATTTCGTTCAGTGTCCACTGGAAGGCTTGGCGTTTTGAGCCTGTTGGGCGATTATCCGCGACTACGGTGAAGCGAAACGGTTCACCGGGCGGCAGGGGGGTTCTTTCTATTTCGGGCGGCGCTGTGTGCAACGCAGTCGGTTGAGGTGTGTAGGACGTGCAGCCGGAAATCGCCACGACGCCCACAAGCAGGATTAGAATGCATCTCATGTACTGGCCCCCGTTGCCGACCTGTCGGCGAGTAGTTTCTTGTACGACCAGCACCGGTCGCTTGCCCAGGTTTACGGACGCTGCCAGCCGGTGTTCAGGTTAATCGGCCGGAGAGGCGGACCGATTGAGCGCCGACCACCGGGCCGGTGGTGCGATTGTATCGATTGCTGCTCGGCGGCTGCCGGAACGGCAGGTCACGGCAGGAACTTCGACGTGCTCGCCAGTTTATCGGGGAGATAGTTGTTGACGACGAAGTCGAGGCCGTGCTTTGCGAATGCCTGCTGTTCGACGCGGATGCCCATCTTGAGCATCTGATTGATCGACTCCTGCCAGCGCTTGTGGTGCTTGACAAAGGGGTCATTTTTGAGGGCGTCCTTGGCCCGCTTTATATCGACCTCCTTGAGGGGGTGCGTCGGCAGTTCGTAGTCGACGACATCCTGAGGCGTCACGCCGAGGAATGTCGCCTTTGGCACGCAGAAGTATTCATTCAGATGCGCGGCATTGCCGCTGCCGACTTTGAGGGTGCGGTAGATGTTGAAATAACCATAGGGATCGCCGTCGACGAAGGCATACACGGGGATTTTGAGGCCGTCGCTGAGGCGGCGGATGAAGCGACGGCAGGCTCGCGTGGGCACGCCCCCCATACTGATCAGGATGCAACTGTTCTTGTGCCAGTAATCGTATTTTACGAGCCGCTGGAACATGCCGGCCGTCTCGATGGCCAGGATGAATTTAGCGTCGCTTTCGAATTGAAGGTGCTCGACATCGATGGGAATTGAGTAGGCCCCGGAGCCGAATTTGGTGCAGTCGATGCGCAGCTTCTTGCCGGAGGCGTCCCGGTCGATAACGATAAGCTTTCCGGCGATATCGCCTCCTTTTTCCTCAGGAATAAACTTGAGCTGTTCG
The DNA here is from genome assembly GCA_014859965.1 of Phycisphaerae bacterium. Classification (GTDB taxonomy): domain Bacteria; phylum Planctomycetota; class Phycisphaerae; order Sedimentisphaerales; family Anaerohalosphaeraceae; genus JACZKQ01. The sequence continues at coordinate 29,469 of JACZKQ010000078.1, read as the reverse complement.
CGGTTGACGCCGAACATGGCCTCGACGTCGTCCATGATCGTGTCGGATTCGGGCTGCTCGGAAAAGCCTGCCTTGCCCCAGTTCTTGGAGATATAGTAGGCCTCTCGTTTGGTCGCCATATCGTCTTTTTCGATGAGTTCCTTGGAAAGGGCCATCATCTTGAGCGTCTGGGCGAAGGTTTTGACCGTCCCGACGGTCAGCGTGCGCTGCTTGATCTTGCCCCGCATCTCCAGAAAGCCCTTCTTGGGCTGGTACTTGACGTTTGCCAGCGACCGCACCGGCGTGCTCATGGTGGGCTTCTGCTTCTTCAGGATTTTGTCGTAAACATCCTGAGCGTTATCGGCAATCTGCTTGGCTACGGGAGCCTGTTTGGTCTGGGACATATATCACTACTCCGAGAAAACCGCAGTTCGTTCTGAACGCATGAAGTTTACTTCACAACCGCTTCGCCCGCAAGGGCTATCGCCGCACGTCCGATTTTGTTTTTTCCTACGCATTTGCCGGCCACTGGAAAGGAAGAAAACCGCGTTTTTCTGGCAATTTGGGCATCTTGGGCTGTTTTCTGTGAAGTTTTTTTGAATTCTGGGATTTTTTTTCATTGACTTTGGGTCACTCGTCCGATATAGTTAATAACGAAAGTGAAGCTCATTTGAGCTTAACGATAGACCTCGGCGAGGCTAAGTGGGAACCCGTTTTCCCCCCAGACGGACCCACAACCTCGCCATTTTTTTGCGCGCATTTAGAGCCCGCCGCATGCCTGTTGAACAGCCGGTGCGATTCCGTTTCTATGGGCATGCTAAGGCAAGCGGACTACTGTGTTAGTCGCCGCTGCAATAAACTCTGACTTTTCTGCTTCGCGGACCGTCAAATTCGCAGAAGTAAACTCCCTGCCACGTGCCCAGCGCCAAGCGGCCGCCGTCAACTATGACGGTTTCAGTGCAGCCGAACATGGAACTCTTGACGTGCGCGTCGCTGTTGCCTTCACTGTGCCGGTAGCCGCGGCGATTCTCCGGGACCAGCTCTTCAAGGGTGAGCAGGACGTCGTGCATGACATCCGGGTCGGCGTTCTCGTTGATCGTTATCGCGGCGGTGGTGTGGGGGCAGGATACAACGACTGTTCCCGACGAAATGCCGCTGCGGTCCAAGACCTGCTCTATTCGCCCGGTGATGTCGATCATTTCGCAGCGCTGCCGTGTTGAAACGGCGAGTGTCTCAATGACGTGCTTCATGGTTCGCCTCCCTCAAAAAATCGGCCTGAGCGCGCTGCGCCGGCCGGTCTACATTTGCTCGACGACGCGAATGCCCAGCAGCTCGCCCAGGCCGTGGGCGATCGTGCGTGCGGTCAGGTCGCAGAGCAGCAGCCGCGTCGGACGCGACTGTGCATTCGCGTCGAGCACCGGGCACGCATTGTAGAACCCGCTGAACTTCTGGGCCAGCTCGTAGAGGAACGTCGTCAAATAGTTCGGGCGGTAGTCCGCCATGGCGTTGGCGATCACCTCGCCGTACCGAATCAGGTGCCTGGCGAGGTCCAGTTCCGCCGGCTCCGTAAGGTTCAGGGTTGCGATTCCGGACAGCTCGCTTTGGATATCGACGTCTTTGCCGGCGGCCTTTCGTTCGATGGACTTGACACGGGCATAGGCGTACTGCATGTACGGAGCGGTGTTGCCGTCCATGGCCAGCATTTTGTCGAAGCTGAACACGTAATCACTCGTGCGATTGTTGCAGTAATCGGCGTATTTGACCGCTCCGATCCCTACGGCTCGGGCGATATCGGTCTTTCGGTCCTCGTCCAGCTGAGGATTCTTCTCCTCCACGACGGTCCGGGCTCTCTGGACGGCCTCATTCAGCAGGTCCCGCAGCTTGATATTTTCACCGGAGCGCGTCTTCAGCGGCCGATTGTCCTCGCCGAGCACCGTGCCGAACGTGACGTGCGCCAGCGCGACATGCTCGGGCACCCAGCCCGCCAGCCGCGCAGTGGCGAACAGCATCTCGAAATGCAGCTTCTGGCGTGCGTCGGTCACGTAGACAATGTGATCGGCCTTCAGTTCGTCAATCCGGAACTTCAGCGCCGCCAGATCCGTCGTGGCGTACAGAAACGCCCCGTCCGACTTCTGAACAATAAACGGCAGCGGCTGCCCCTCCTTGCTCACGAAACCTTCAGGAAACACACACATTGCTCCGTCGGACTCGACTGCAAGGCCTTTTCCTTTCAATTCCTCGACAAGGCCGGCCAGGCGATCCGCGTAGAAGCTCTCCCCACGCTCATTGTCCTGGTTCAGGTTGACTTCGAGCGTATCATAAACCGGTTGATAATGCTCCCGCGACTCATCCACAATGTGCCGCCAGATGTTCAATGTTTCGGGGTTGCCCTCATGGAGATTCACCACTTCCTGCCGAGACAATGCGGCGAAATCCCTGTCCGCGTCGCACCGCGCCTTGGCGTTCCTGTAAAACTGCTCAAGGTCGGCGATATGCACTGAATCAGGGCGTTCGATGATTTCGGGGCTGGTCTGCTTGAGATATGCGATCAGCATGCCGAACTGGGTTCCCCAGTCACCGATGTGGTTCTGGCGGATGACCGTATGGCCTTCGAATTGCAGAATACGGCAGAGAGCGTCGCCAAGAATGGTGCTGCGCAGGTGGCCCACATGCATCTGTTTGGCGATATTCGGGCATGAAAAATCGACCACCATGCGTTTGGGGCCGCCGGTCTTATCGATTCCGACATGCGTCGTATCGGCGTTGATTTCCAGCAGCTTCTCGGCAAGGTATTCCGGCTTCAGGCGGAGATTAATGAACCCCGGCCCGGCGATTTCGGGTGTTTGGCAGATGTCCGACAGGTCGAGCTCTTCAATGACCTTTTCGGCGAGTTGCCGCGGGTTGGTCTTGAGCCGTTTGGCCGCAGCCATGACGCCGTTAACCTGGTAGTCGCCGAACCTCGGATCGGTGGCGGTCTTCACAAGGGCCGCGGCGTCGGGCTGTTCGGTGACGCTGCTCAGAACGCGGCTGATTCGCTGCTCAAGGACATCGATGACTGGTTTCATCCGTGTTTCCCGTCACTGCCCGACGCGGACGCGCTTGGCGTCACCCCAGAGCATTTCAAGATCGTAGTAAGTCCTGTACTCCTCGTCGAAAACATGCACCACGACGTCTATAAAATCGACCAGTATCCACCGGCCCTGTTCGTAGCCGGCCTGTCCGAACCTTTGCCAGCCTGCGGTCTTTGCATACTGGCGGACTTCGTCGATGACCGAGCGGCGCTGCCGGTCGCTTGTGCCCGTGGCGATCACGAAATAATCGGCCGCCGGACTGAGTCCGCGCAGATCCAGAACAGTCACATCAGTACAATTCAGCTCCAGTGCTATCCGCGCCGCCTCCATGGCAAACTGCGTGCTTTCGTCTTGCTTATTCTTCGCCAATGTACCCTGCTTATCTCCCAAGAAATGCCACCTAACATCTAATATAGTCGTCAATTATCGCTAGTAAATAAAAAGGGGTGACCACATGGGCCACCCCTGATACCTTACAAACAACCGACGGGTTCGTCAACAAAAGAACGTCATCCGCCCATGCCCAATTTTTCCGCAATGATCGGGGCGAACTTGACAATGACGCCCGAGAATACGACGCTGACCATCGTCATCAGCTTGATGAGGATGTTCAGGCTCGGTCCGGACGTGTCCTTGAAGGGATCGCCGACCGTATCGCCGATAACCGCTGCGGCGTGCACGGGGTTCTTGGTGCCGTCGGGCAGTTTCTTGCCGCCGAGGGCGCCTTTTTCGATATACTTCTTGGCGTTGTCCCAGGCGCCGCCGGAGTTATTGAGCGTAATCGCCAGTACGAAGCCGGTCGTCAGCCCGCCTGCCAGCAGGCCCATGACGCCCGGTACGCCGAGCAGAAGGCCCGTTACTACCGGAACGATGATTGCCAGAAGCGACGGCAGCATCATTTCCTTCTGGGCGCCGGCCGTAGAAATCGACACGCACCGTGCATAATCCGGCTTGCCCGTGCCGTCCATGATTCCGACGATTTCCCGGAACTGACGGCGCACCTCATTGACCATGGCGCCGGCGGCGCGACCGACCGCCTTCATTGTCATGGCGCAGAACACAAAGGCCATCATGCCGCCAATGAACAGGCCGCAGATGAGTTTGGGGTTCATGATCGTCAGGTCATACGCCTGTACGAAATCCACCACCGTCGCGGCCTTGGCGTCAGCGACTGTAAAGGCCCGCTCGCCAACATAATAGATACCGTCTTCGCTGGCCAATGCCATTTTTTTAATCCAGATACGGATCTCTTCGATGTAGGCCGCCAGAAGCGCCATCGCCGTCAGTGCCGCCGAGCCTATGGCGAAACCCTTGCCGGTGGCGGCAGTCGTGTTGCCAAGGGAATCGAGGGCGTCGGTTCGCTTGCGAACTTCCGGGCCGAGGCCGGCCATCTCGGCGTTGCCGCCGGCATTGTCGGCGATGGGGCCGTAAGCATCCGTCGCCAGTGTAATACCCAGAGTGGAAAGCATGCCGACCGCGGCAAACCCGATGCCGTAGAGTCCCATTCCGATATTTTCGAAACCGCCTGCAAACCCGAAGGCGCAAAGGATGCCGATGGCGATCGTAACCACCGAAAGGCCGGTGGAGTACATGCCGTTGGCGAAGCCGTCGATGATGGCCGTCGCCGGTCCCATGACCGCCTGCTCGGCAATGCCCCGTGTGGGCTTGTACTCATCGGAGGTGTAGTACTCGGTGATCTGTCCAATGATGACGCCGGCCGCCAGACCGGATACGACGGAACCGAAGATGCCCCAGGTAATCATGTTCACCTGCGCCATCAACGCCAGTGCGATCAGAATGAACACCGAACTGCCCAAGGTCCCGAAAAGCAAGGCGTGCAGCAGGTTCTTCTGGCTGGCGCCTTCCTTGCACTTGACCATGAACATGCCCGCGATACTCAGGATGATGCCGATACCGGCGACGATCATCGGGGCTACCACCGCCATAACAGGATCGATTCCCCTTGCCTGCAATGCAGCCAGCGGAAGCGCCGCGCCCAGAGCGGCGGTCGCCAGGATCGAACCGCAGTAGCTTTCGTAAAGGTCGGCGCCCATGCCCGCCACGTCGCCGACGTTGTCACCGACGTTGTCGGCGATGGTTGCCGGGTTGCGGGGGTCGTCTTCGGGGATGCCCGCTTCGACCTTACCCACCAGATCGGCGCCCACGTCGGCCGCCTTGGTGTAAATGCCGCCGCCAACGCGTGCAAACAGGGCCTGCGTCGAAGCACCCATGCCGAACGTGATCATGGTCGTGGTAATTTCAATCAGCTTCTGGTCGGGGTCCATGTTGGCGTGCACTAAGAACCACCAGCCGTCGCGCATGTGGTCAGCGGTGTAGACAACCTTGTCAAGAATGATGTACCACAGAGTTATGTCGAGCAGGCCGAAACCCACGACGACCAGTCCCATGACCGCTCCGCTGCGGAAGGCGACCTGAAGACCGCGGTTGAGGCCCTCGCTGGCGCCCTGGGCCGTTCGTGAGCTGGCGTTGGTGGCCGTCTTCATGCCCAGGAAGCCGCACAAACCGCTGAAGAAGCCGCCTGTGAGAAACGCTAACGGCACGAAGGGGTTTTGTACGCCGATCGCGGCAAGCGCCGCGAAAATAATAAGCAGCACAACAAACACTATCGTCACCACCCGGTATTGGCGAAAGAGATAGGCATAGGCGCCTTCACGCACGTGGGTGGCGATCTCGATCATGGTGGCGTTGCCCTCCGGCGCGGCCATAACCTTCTTGTAGAAGTACATCGCGAAGCCCAAGGCGATGATTGCCGTTGTCATGGCTGCATACGGCGCCCATGACGCCATAACACTGCCTTCGGACGCGGCCCCATCGCCGGCCAGCGCTGTCGCCGTGCAGGCGAAGACGCCCAGTGCCGCCGCGACCCATGTGGATGTAGAGACTCTTTTCACAGCTTGCCCTTTCAAGTTACACAGAATCCAATACGTTTAGAAGAAGATGCCCAATCTCGGGACCGAAGAGTTTAACGGTTTGCAATGAATTATCAAGTGTTTTCCGGTGGAAAGTGAAATCGTGCAAACTATCGGTACAAAAATATTATCGGTCAGGTGTGATAATCCGCGTTAATCGTAACATAACCCCGGCTGAGGTCGCAGCCATAGCAAAAATCCGTGTGGTTGCCTGCGCCAAGCTGGATTGTGATGGTATGATACTCCTTACGGATGACGTCGCTCACCTTTGCGGCGTCGAATTTTATCGGTCGACCTTTTGCAAACACGCCGATATCGCCGATTTTGCAGGCCAATTTTTTTTCATCGAGCCGCACCCCGCAGGAACCGACGGCACAAATAATTCGGCCCCAGTTCGGGTCGCCCCCGTGAACGGCGCATTTGACGAGGTCGTAATCGGCGACGGCACGGGCCGCCTTTGCGGCCTCGGCCTGGGTCGCTGCCCCGGCAACAATGACCTTGAACATCCGGGTTGCGCCTTCGGCGTCAAGGGCCATTTGACGGGTGAGGTCCTCGCAGACGCCCATCAAAGCGGCGGCAAAGGCTCGGTATCGGGCATCCGGGCGGGTGATGGGCGGATTGCCCGCCGCGCCCGACGCCAGGACGACGGCGGTGTCGTTGGTGCTCTGGTGGCCATCGACGGTGAGTTTATTGAGCGAGCTGCCTACTGCAGCGGCCATCGCCTTTTGCAGCATGGACTTGCTGATCGCCGCATCGGTCGTGATGACCGAGATCGTCGTCGCCATATTGGGCCCGATCATGCCCGCTCCCTTGGCTGTGCCGCCAATGGTCACGTCCTTGCCTGAAATCCGCACGGCGCCGACGGCCTCCTTACACCGCGTGTCTGTGGTCATGATGGCGCGCGCAAAATCCTGTCCGGCCGCGGTGCTCGAAGCCAATGCCGCCGCGGCGGACGCTATGCCCGCCTTGACCTTCGCGATGGGCAGGGGGTGGCCGATGATTCCGGTCGAGGCGACGAGCACGTGATGCGGCTCCGCTCCTACATGCTTCGCCGTCGTCTGGCACATGGCGATTGCGTCCTTGATGCCTTTTTGGCCCGTGCAGGCGTTGGCGTTGCCCGAGTTGATCACAACGGCGTAAATCCTGGCGTTTCGGGCATGCCGGCGCGCCACATCCACTGCCGCCGAGACAATCTTGTTGGTCGTGAACATCGCGGCGGCGGTCGCTCCGCCCGGACAATGAATCAGTGCGAGATCCCGTTTGCCCGACCGCTTGAGACCACATGCAATACCCGCCGCCAAAAACCCGGCCGCCTGCGTAACCGCGCCCTTCGCCATGAAGACTGCCTTTCAAAACAATCTGATGAGAATACCAGTTGGGCCCACTGATAGCAAAAACGCCCACCAAATACAATCGAAATCCGGGTGGCGGGGCGGTTGGTGGCACTCACACGACCAAGGCTTGCCGCCTCATGTCGCCGCACGCCCCCTGGGCTTCGACAGCAAGCAGTCTTACCTTCAGTTGCGGCCCCCCGGTGGCGGAAAAGCTGCCAACGCGTCCGTCTGAGCGGATAATCCGATGGCAGGGGATAATCAGCGGTAAGGGATTGGCCGCCATCACCGAACCTGCTGCTCTGATAGCCCGGGGCGACCCGGCAATCGCGGCAAGCCGGGCATACGAGGCGGTTTGGCCATAGGGAATACTTCTGCATGCCGCCAGCACGTGTCGAGAAAAAGTTGACATATTCGATAAATCCGCAGGGACATCCGAGAAATCTACGTAAGTGCCTTCAAAATAGGCCCTTACCTGTTTCTGGAGGTCGCCGAAAAGGGCTGCGTCGTACCGTGAATCGCTCTGGCGGGCCGCTATCAGTTCCAGTGCCTCGGCCGTGCCGGAAACGGGCAGAGTGCTGTATCTAAGGCAATCACCGACGCCGCCAAGGCCGCAGAAGCCCCATGAGGTCTCGAAAACAACGTGCCGGTGGTGTTTGCTTATCTTGCCCAAGGTCCATGTTCCTCTTACAGTCAGGGAGAACAGCCATGAGACTTATCCGTAACATATAATTCTTAAACGGGGTTACGTCAATTTTGTTCCGGCGGAAAATGAAAAATATGCCGTCATTTTGATTGACTGGGGCCGTGTTTTGTGTTAAATGGATGGGTTTCACTAGAATAGAGACGGTGTAGCCATACATTGTATAGATTGACAGGGCCCAAACGGCGTGAACTATGTCGCTTGAAGACTTGAGAAAAGAAATTGATCGCCTCGATGTGAAGCTTGTTGAGTTGCTCAACGCGCGGGCCAATATTGTCATTGAGGTCGGCAAGCTTAAGAATAAGACCGACGAGCCGGTGTACGCGCCCGATCGGGAGAAGCAGGTTTTCGAGCGGATTTCGCGTGCGAACCCCGGCCCTTTGCCTGACAAGACGCTGCAGGCGATCTGGCGCGAGCTAATGAGCGGATCGTTTCATCTGGAGCGCCCGCTTCGAATCGCGTTCCTCGGTCCCAAGGGGAGCTTCAGCCACACGGCCGCGATGCTGAAATTCGGCCAGAGCGTCGAGTACGAGGCGGTTCCGGACATCCGCGCGATCTTCGAGGAAGTCAGCAAGCGGCACTGCGATCTGGGCATTGTTCCGATCGAAAATTCCGCCGGCGGCGGGGTTCGTGAGTCGCTGGACGCCTTCATCGATACAAACGTGCTGATCTGCGGCGAGATTCATATGGCGATCCACCATAACCTGCTCGCCAATTGCGGGCTTGAGGAGATCGAAAAAATCTATTCGCAGCCCGAGGTCGTCGCCCAGTGCCGCAATTGGCTCAGCACGACCTTTAAGGATAAGCCGACCATCCCGGTGGCGTCCACGGCGAGAGCGGCTCAGGTGGCCACGCAGGAACCTTACGCCGCCGCCATTGCCTCGACAATCGCCGCCGATATCTACGGATTGAAAATTGTCTGTGCGGATATCGAGGACGTCGGCAACAACGTGACAAGGTTCCTTGTAATCAGCAGCGAAGACGCGCAGCGCACCGGCGACGACAAGACGATTATCCTGTTCAGCACCGCCCATAAGACCGGGGCCCTTGTCGACGTGCTCAACGTATTCAAGGACCACGGCATCAACATGACTAATATCGGGTCGCGCCCGAATCGCAAACGCGAATGGGAATACTTCTTTTTCGTGGATTTCCTGGGTCACAAGAACGACGATAACGTCAGCAAGGCGCTTGAAATCGCCAGGCGGCACTGCCTCCAGCTTTCAGTTTTGGGCAGTTTTCCGCGGAATACAACACTATTATAGGTCGATCATTGGAATGGTTTCTGAGAGGGAGCATAAGGATGCGAAAACCGTTTATCGCGGGTAACTGGAAGATGAACACCGACGCCGCTGGCGCTTCGGCGCTGGCTGCGGGACTGGCCAAGGCCTTGGCGGGCGTGACCACGGTTGATGTGGCGGTCTGTCCGCCGTTTGTGTATCTGCAGAGGGTGGCCGAGGCGCTGGCCGGCTCGACGATTCGGCTGGGCGCCCAGGATGTGTATTTCGAAGATAACGGCGCCTTTACTGGCGAGATCAGTTGTGCGATGCTCAAGGATGTCTGCTGCACCTATGTCATCGTCGGGCATTCCGAGCGTCGCCACGTCATCGGCGAAACGGACGCACTGATCAATAAGAAGGTCGCGGCCGTGATTGCTTCGGGTTTGCAGCCGATTTTGTGTGCAGGCGAACTGTTGGAAGAACGCGAAGCCGGCAAAACAGAGTCGGTGGTCGCAGGGCAGATCAGGAAAGGCCTTGCCGGCATCACCGCCGAGCAGATGGCCGCCGTCACGATTGCCTATGAGCCGGTCTGGGCAATAGGCACGGGCCGCACCGCAACCGCCGCGCAGGCACAGGAGGTGCACGCGATGATCCGCGAGCTCCTGGGCGAGATGTATAACGAAAGGGTGGCTGCCCAGACGCGTATCCAATACGGCGGCTCGGCGAAGCCGTCCAACACGGCCGAGTTGATGGCCAATGCCGACGTGGACGGCCTGCTGGTGGGCGGCGCCGGCCTGAAGGTGGACGATTTTGCCGCGATGATCAAGACCGTCGCGTAGAATTTGACAATGAACTATCAAGAAGGATTTACGAGGTAAAGCAATGATCCATTTGCCACTGGCCCAGGGCGTTCCGTTTATAATGAAGCTGGTTGCGATTGTGTGGGTGTTATCCGCCTTTCTCCTGATCTTCATCATTCTGATTCAGAAGGGCAAGGGCGGCGGCCTCAGCGGTGCGTTCGGCGGCCTTGGGGCCGGCGGGCTCCTGGGCACCAAGACAGGGGATTTTTTGACGTGGGTGACCATCGGACTGGTGGTGGCGTTCCTGGGTTTGGGCGTGGTGATGGTCAAGTACTATAAACCCGCCAAGCCGGCGTTTACCGAGCCGCAAATGACGCTGCCCGAAGCGCCGCGGGAAGGCGCACCGGCCGAACCGACGGACCAATAGTACGCGGGAAAGCGATCATGATCAGCAGTATGACCGGTTTTGGCGAAGCAACGGCGGAGGCGGAGGGGATCGTCTATACGGTCGAGATCCGCGCCGTCAACAATCGTTATTTCAAGCCGCATGTTCGACTGCCCGATATCGCCGCGTACCTGGAGGCGGATATTGAGATGCTGCACCGCGAGAAGATACATCGCGGGGCGGTCAATTTTTCGCTCCGGATGAAAAACGTTTCGGGTCGGGCGCTTTTTGAAATAGACGAAAACGCATTGGCGGCCTACATGGACAAGTTGGGCTCGCTTGCCGGCAGCAACCACGTGAACTGCCGCCTCGATCTGGCGTCGCTGCTGGTGCTGCCGGGCATTGTTCAGCCGGTCAGCCCCGACAGCGAACAAAGCGACAAAATGAAACGTGTCATTCTGCAGTTGACCGGACAGGCGATCGATCGCCTCAAGGAAATGCGCGCCGTCGAGGGTAAAGCTCTGGCGGTCGATCTGATCGCCAACTGCGAGGTCATTGAAAACAAGCTGACGGAGATTCGCAAGCGAAGCGGCGTCGTCATCGAGGAATATCACGAAAAGCTCAAGAGGCGTGTCGCGCAGCTTCTCTCGGACGGCAAGCTGAAGATTGACGAAGAAACCCTGGCGCGCGAGATGGCCGTGTTCGCGGATCGGTGTGATATCTCCGAAGAACTTATACGTTTAGGGTCGCACCTGGAGCAGTTCGTAAAATGCTGTCGCGAGGCCGACCACGCGGGTCGCAGGCTGGATTTTATCAGTCAGGAAATGCTGCGCGAGGCGAACACCATCGGCAGCAAGGCCTCCGACGCCCGCATTTCGCAGTGGGTCATTGATATCAAATGCGCCGTTGACCGGATCAAGGAACAGGTTCAGAACGTCGAGTAAACAAGGCATGATAGAACGTACACAGGGCAAACTGGTTGTCATCAGCGGACCGTCGAGTGTCGGCAAGAGCACGATCTGCCGGGCGGTCGTGGAGCGTACCGGCGCGCATTTGAGCGTCTCGACGACCACGCGGCCCAAGGGCCCCCGCGAGGAGGACGGACGCGAGTATCACTTCGTCAGCCGCGAGGCCTTCGAAGAAGGTATCCGCAACGACGCCTTCCTGGAATACGCCGAAGTGTTCGGCAATTATTACGGCACGCCGCACAGCGAGGTCGATGCGCCCCTCAGGGAAGGAAAAACCGTCATCCTGGAAATCGACGTGCAGGGCGCACGCAAAATCAAGCTGATCCGGCCCGACGTGATTATGATTTTTATCCTGCCGCCCACCCCGAAGGATCTCTCCGATCGGATGACCGGACGCGGACGCGGTGAAGACGAGAAAACGGCGGCGCTGCGGCTGAACACAGCAAGCCGCGAAATCGCCGCGGCATGGCAGTACTACAAGCACATGGTGATCAACGCGGACCTTGAACAGGCCATCCGCGAGGTAATCGATATTATCCAAGGGCATTCCGGAGACAGTAAATGATAGAAGAACTCAAGAGTATGGACATTATCAACAAGGTCGGCGGGCGGTTCAAGCTCTCGGCTTTGATTCAAAAGCGAATGCTTGAGCTGATGCAGGGCGGCCGGCCCCTGATCGAGGACACCGAGGGCAAGACCACGATGGAGATCGTGATCGAAGAGATCAAACGCGACAAGATCGCCATCGACGATACGCCCGCGCCGCAGGAGCATTTGCCCCCGCTGATATAGGGACACGTCATGGCCGACCGGACAGATTCAATCAAAGGTCTCCACGTACTGCTCGGCGTGACGGGGGGCATCGCCGCGTACAAAGCGGCCGATCTGGCAAGCAGACTCACTGCTCGCGGCGCCGTTGTCGACTGCATCATGACCAAAAGCGCCGGCAAACTGATCCGGGCAAGGACCTTTGAGGCTGTGACGGGTCGGGCGGTTTTCACGAAGATGTGGACCAGTCCTGAAGCGCACAGGATCACGCATATCAATCTCGCCGAAGCCGCCGACATCGTGGTGGTTGCCCCGGCAACGGCCAACATTCTTGCCAAAGCCGCCTGCGGCATCTGCGACGACCTCTTGAGCACGACGTTGTGCGTATGCTGGAACAAGCCGGTGCTGATCGCACCGGCGATGAACTGCAGCATGTGGGCCAATCCCGCCGTTCAGCGCAACGTCGAAACGCTGCGGGCCATGAAGTTCGAGATGATCGGCCCCGAAACAGGCCGGCTCGCCTGCGGCGCCGAAGGCGTGGGCCGTATGGCCGAACCCGCCGACATCCTGGCCGCCGTCGAAGCGGCGGCGCGCAGAATCCGCCAATCCTGAATTGGACACGAAGATGCGCATACTTATCACAGCCGGGGGAACACGCGAATACATCGATCCGGTGCGTTTCATCTCCAATGCGAGCACCGGCAAAATGGGGTATGCTTTGGCCCAGAAGGCCTCGGCGCGGGGGCACGTCGTAACACTGGTCACCGGGCCCACGGCGATAAAGCCGCCTTCCCGCGTGCATTTGATACATGTCGTTACGAGCGCCGACATGTTCAAGGCGGTCAAGGACAACTTCGACGCCTGCGATTGCCTTATCATGGCCGCGGCCGTCTCGGACTACACCCCGCTGCGGACGTCCGAGACCAAGATCAAGAAGTCCGCCGCACCGCTTACGATAGAACTGAAGCCCACGACGGACATTCTCAAGTGGGCCGGCCGGAACAAGAACGGGCAAATCCTCGTCGGCTTTGCGCTGGAAGACGAGTCCCTTCGCGAGCATGCCGAACAGAAGCTCCGGGACAAGAACCTCGACCTCATCGTCGCAAACGCCCCTGGGGCTGTGGGCGCCGACGTCTCAACCGTGCACATTAAACCCGCGGACGGGCCCTGGACGACCCTCGCCCACACCGCAAAGACGAAAATTGCCGGCAAGCTCCTGGCGCAAATCGAGGCACTGGCACGCAGCAGGCCCGCGTAATGTGCAGCCTCAGATGCCCTTCTGCCGGTCAACGCCCAGCAATCGGCCGATGGTTTCGGCGCTGGTTTGCTGCACGACGTCGGCTGCAAGGGCTTCTGCCTGAGACAGTTCGATCTGCTCGACCGTCTGCTGAATCAGCGGGATCTTCGCCGCTTCCATGCTCAGCGTTCGCACCCCCAGACCGATCAGGAACGGAACATAGGCGGGCTGCTGGGCCATGTCGCCGCAAATGGAAACCTCCTTGTCCCGCCGGGCGGCCCCCGCCACGATGCCGGCGATGCCGCGAAGCACGGCCGGGTGATGCGGAATATAAAAGCGCTCCACCTTTTCGTTCGTGCGGTCCACCCCAAGCATGAACTGGATGAAGTCGTTGGTGCCGATCGAGAAAAAGTCAACCTCTGTGGCAAAGGCGTCTATCAGGCTGACCACCGACGGCAGTTCGACCATCATCCCGATCTGCGGTGCGGGATTGTGCTCGACGCCGCACGCTGCGAGCCGCTCGGCGCACTCGTGAACCACCGCCCGTGCCTGCCCGAAATCCTCGACCGACGAGATCATGGGAAACATGATGCGGATATCGGCCCCTGCGCCCGCACGAAGGATCGCCCGGATCTGTTTGGTGAAAACATCTTTGTTCTCGAGCGAGAAACGTATGCTCCGCATGCCCATGCCGGGGTTTTGTTCACGTGCGTTCTGGTAGTAGCTCAGCACCTTGTCGCCGCCGATGTCCAGCGTGCGAAAAGTAACCGGCTTGCCGGCCATGCCTTCGACCAGCCGCCGATACGAGACATATTGCTCCTGCTCCGAGGGAAAATCGTTGCGGATGATAAACGGAAACTCCGTACGATAAAGCCCCACGCCTGAGCAATTGGCTTCCTGCGCAACGGCGATGTCGCTGAGCAGGTTGATGTTGGCCATCAGCCGGATTTCCGTTCCGTCACGAGTGAGCGTGCGTGGTTTGACGCCTCCCTTGCTCGCTCGCACGGCGGCCTGGGCACGGTTGCGTTCTTCGAAGCGGGACACGATCTCCGGCGTCGGATCGACGTACACGTTTCCGGCGTCGGCGTCGATCAGTATCTCGGCGTTGTCCCCCATGTCCATCAGCGCGGGTTGATTGGTAATCACCATCGGAATCTGCAGCGACCGCGCCAGTATGGACAGGTGACTGGTCACGCCGCCGCTGACGAGAACGATGCCTCGCACGTTTTCGCTGGACATGCGCAGCAGGTCCGATGGAAACAATTCGCGCGCCACTACAATGCAGTCGTGATAGTCGGCGAGTTCCTCGACGTGGCCGATCAGGTTGCCGACGATGCGCACGGCCAGGTCTTCGACGTCCTGCACCTTCTCGCGGAAGTACTCGTCCGCGGTGGCGGCGAAGGCGTCGATATACTCCTTGGCGATCTTCAGCACGGCCCGGGGCGCGGGGATGCCTTCGGCGATGAGCTGCTTCATCGGACCGATGAACTTTTTGTCTTTCAGGATCAACAGATGTGAAGCGAAAATCAGGGACGCCGCGTCTGACAGTTTCTCTTCGACCTGCTCCTGAAGCTGCTGGAGCTGTTCGGCGGTCGCCGCGAGCGCCGCGTCCAGGTCCATGACCGACAAGCCGGGCTCGAACGCTGTCTGCAGGAGATCGCCAAATCGCCGGTGCGTATCGACGACGCGGGCCGCGGCGTGCGCGAAGCCTGCGGAGGCGGTTTTGCCCTTGATGAAGCGCAACTCCGGGCCGATGGTCGCCGGCGGTTTGCACGTCGGCGTCAGGTCGCGGGTCATGAGGAAGCGGGCGTTCTCAATAATGTTGGCAAGCTGCGACGCCACCGCCTTGCAGGCCAGCTCATCTTCGTCAGTGAACGGCCGCTGCGCCCTGCGCTGCAGCACGAGCACGCCGATACGGGTGACGCCGCGCACAATCGGAACCGCCATGAAGCTCTCGAAAGGCTCTTCGTTGATCCCCGCGAAGTACTTGTACTGAGGATGTTCGCTGGCATGCTCCACACGCATACAGCGCCGCGCCTCGAGCGCCTTGCCTGTCAGCCCCTCGCCCAGACGCATGCACACGTCGCCGATCGCGTGGATCGAAAGCCCTCGGGTGGCGCGGAGCATCAGCAGCCGGTCGGCGTCGTCATACGTATAGATCGAACACACGTCGGCGTCCAGGTGCCGGGCCGCCATCTCGACGGTCTCCTGCATGAAGCTTTCCACACTGATACTGTCGTGAAACAGGTGGTTCAGCTCAGCAATATCGCACAGCAGTTGAATATGGCCCATGGTTATTGTTCGTTCAAGGGTTCTCTTGGCCGCGCAGAACCGCGGCGTTTCGTCCGTACAAGGCAATATCGACCAGAACCATCGCCGCGTTGAGTACATAAAACGCGATGACGTAATCGCACGCACCCGTCAGCTTGTAAGCGATGCCCGACAGGTAGCCCAGTTCGATGATGATCAAAAACACCAGGCTTTTGCCCGCCGTCGTGCGCGACTTCCATGACTTGTAAATGCTCACAGGCCACGCCGCCCCGAAACAAAGCAGCATCGCCGCTTCAAAGACGCTGCTCATCGGCTAATCCTTGATGCCCAGGTCGTCTTTGGTCAGGAGGCTTTCGAAGGCGTAACCCGCCGCCGTGATGTTCTCGCCGGCGCCCTGCTTGCGGTCGATGACCGAGACGATCTTCTTGACCCTTGCGCCCGCGGCCGTGATCACCTTGGCCGCCTCCAGCACCTGCCCGCCGGTCGTCGCGATGTCCTCGACCAGCAGCACCACGTCGCCGCCCTTGAGCACCCCTTCGACCATCTTCGACGTGCCGTAATCCTTCTTGCTGTTACGCACGATGATCCAGTTGCGGCCCGAGGCCATCGCCGTCGCGGCCGCCAGCGCCACGCCGCCCAGCTCCGCCCCGGCAACCAGCGTCACATCATCGCTGACGTGCGCTGCAAAGGCTTCGCCCAGCGCCCGCAAGATATCCGGACACGTTTCAAACAGATATTTGTCAAGATAGTACGTGCTCCGCTTGCCGCTGCGAAGCACAAAATCGCCTTCAAGGTACGCCGTTTCCTTAATTCGCCGAATCAGTTCGTCTCTCGTCATTTCTTTTCCTTAGCTTTGCACGGCGGGTCGATCCCGCCGCGAATCTCATAATAGTACCCAAAGCGGGGTCGCACTCCGCTGACCGGGCCGTCAAACCTTCAAGTCCACCTTCTTGTCTAATTGAGCCGAATATTGCTTTCGTATGGGCGCGACGTGTTCGGCGATGAATTCGTCGACCTGTTGCGGCGCGCGCCCGATGTAGGCTTTGGCGTCGAGCACTGTCGCCATATCTACCTTTGCAAAGACCGCGTCGGCGTTCAGCCGCTCAATGAGGTCGTTCGGCTTGCCATGCAGCTTCACCTGTGCCGCCGCCGCGTGCGAGTGTACGCGGATCTTCTCGTGCAGGTCCTGTCGGTTGCCGCCCGCCTGCACGGCCGCCATCAAAATGTTTTCCGTCGCCATGAATGGCAGCTCGGCCTCCACGTGCGCTGCAATCACCATCGGATACACGACCAGCCCGCCCGCCACGTTGATCAATATCTCCAGAATGCCGTCCGTCGCCAGAAATGCCTCTGCGAGCACCACCCGTCGATTCGCCGAATCGTCCAAGGTCCGTTCCAGCCACTGCTCCGACGCTGTCATCGCCGGACTCGACGCCAGGCTCAGCACCAGCCGCGAAAGCGCCGTCGTCCGCTCGCACCGCATCGGGTTGCGCTTGTACGCCATCGCCGACGAACCGATCTGCGATTGCTCGAACGGCTCCTCCACCTCCTTGAGATTGGCTAACAGCCGGATATCGTTGCACATCTTGTGAGCCGACTGCGCAACCAGCGCCAGCGTATTCACCGCCATGGTATCGATCTTGCGCGGATACGTCTGGCCTGTCACGGCGCACCGCGACTCGAAGCCGCATGCCGCCGCCACCATTTCATCCAGCCGCTTGACCTTCTCGTGGTCGCCGTCAAACAGCGCCAGAAACGAGGCCTGCGTCCCCGTTGTCCCTTTGACGCCGCGAAACGGCATCGTCGCAATGCGGTGCTCGATCTCCGCGATATCCATCACGAACTCATACGCCCACAGCGCCGCCCGCTTGCCCACGGTCGTCAATTGCGCCGGCTGATAGTGCGTAAACCCCAGCGTCGGCAGAGCCCGGTGCGTATCGGCGAATCGCCCTAACAGATCGATTACGCATGCGACCTTGCCCGCAATGATCTCAAGCCCCTCACGGAGAATCATCAAATCGGCGTTGTCGCCCACGTAGCAGCTCGTCGCCCCCAGGTGGATAATGGGCGCCGCATTCGGCGCCGCCTCTCCGAACGTGTACACGTGGGCCATCACGTCATGCCGAAACGTCTTTTCGAACGCCGCCGCCTTTTGGTAATCGATGTCGTCGAGGTGCGCCGCCATTTCGTCGATCTGCGCCTGCGTAATATCCAGGCCCAACCGCTGCTGCGCCCGTGCAAGCTCCATCCACAACCGCCGCCACGTCGAAAACTTCTTCTGCGGCGAAAACAGCCGCGTCATCTCCTTCGAGGCATTCCGCTCGACCAGCGGACTGACGTACGTATTCATATCCTTCGCCATCTCTCTATCCTTCCTTCGCGGCACGGCTTCCTGGCCGCGGGTCCCGTGGGCGGTTACCCGTGCATTTGCCGCGCATCACGCGTTTTCAATCTGTCCTTTATGCCGCTCCAGCAATTCGTCCGCGCGGGCCAGCGCCTCTTCGTCCAGCGCCCAGTCGCCCGCCTGCACCGTCTCCTCGATCTGCCGGCGGTTTCTCGCCCCCACAATGGCCGCCGTCACCTCGTCATTTCGCAGCACCCACGCGACTGCAAACTGTCCCGCCGTTCGCCCGTACCCGCGCGCCAGATCGGCGATGCCTTTGGCCAGTTCCATATTAGCCTCAAGACGCCTGCCCACAAAATCCGGATCGCGCCGCCGATGATCGTCCGGCGCAAGTTCGGCAACCTTTTCCGGCGTGTATTTGCCGGTCAGCAGCCCCTTCTGCATCGGACTGTACGCGACGACACCCATCTCATGTTCGCGGCAGTAGGGTAGCAGCACGGCTTCGGCGTCGCGTTTGATCATGCTGTACGGCGGCTGCAGCGAAACAGGCCGCTCTATCCGCTCGACGCGCTCAAGATGCCGAAGGCTGAAGTTCGATGCCCCAATATGCCGTACCTTGCCCGCCTCGCGCAGCCGCACCATCGCCTCCCAGCCCTCCTCGACATCCGCGTCGGGGTCCGGCCAGTGCATCTGGTAAAGGTCGATCACATCCACGCCGAGCCGTCTCAAACTCGCGTCGCATTCCGCCCGAACGCTCTTTGCCTTCAGACACGTCATCTTCTCACGTTTTTCATTCCACAGAATCCCGCACTTCGTCGCGACAATCGGCATCTCGCCGACCTCCCGCAGCACCTTGCCCACAACCTCCTCGCCATGGCCGCACCCGTACGCCGGCGCGGTATCGATCCAGTTGATCCCGCTTTCCAGCGCCGTACGAATCGCGGCGACCGAGTCGGCGTCGTTTTGCGGCCCCCAGCCGTACTCCCACGGCCCGCCGATGGCCCACGTCCCAAGGCCCACCGTAGTCAAATTCAAATCCGTTTTTCCGAGTTTTCGCGTTCTCATTAAAGACCTCCAGCGTGCGTCAATACAAAACGGCAGTCTATCACCCCCGCGACCCTTTAGCAACGATCCAGTTGGCCGCAAAGGGCCTTTTTCACCCCCAAGGCCACTGAACCGTCGTGCCCTCCGCCGCCGGCCGCGAAGGCAGAATCTTGCCCGCCGCAAGGCCCACAGCGAAACACAAGCCAAACGAAATCGGAAGATAATAGAACCAGATCACCTGCGTTTGCGTTTGAATATAGAACGTCCCCGCCACCGAAACGAAACACCCCATTACCCACCCCAGGATGTTGATGTTCCGCCACAGCATGCCCAACAGAAAGACGGCCAGAATCGGCCCTGCAAACAGCGACATAAACGAACTCCACGCCTCGATAATCGAACCGATCCGCGCCGCATAGAACGCAGCCCCTGTCGCCGCTGCGCCCAGGAGCAGCGTCAGCACCCGGGCCAGCGCCACGTCCGCCGACTCTGCCGCGGCCCGCCCCCGCAGCGGCTGCACGAAATCCTTAACGATGACCGTCGCCACCGAATTGACGCCCGAATCCATACTGCTCATGGCCGCCGCAAAGACCGCCGTGATAATCAACCCCGAAACGCCGTCGGGCAGGTTCTGCATGATATAAAACGGCATGATCCGGTCGCCGTTAATCCCTTCCGGCAGTGCTCCCGGCCGGCCGCGGTAGAAGACATAAAGCGCCACCCCGATGAAGAGCAGCAGTCCGTTGATCACCACGTCGCTGACCGCGTTGAACACCACCGCACGGGCGCTGCTGCGCAAATCGGGCGTCGCCATCAGCCGCTGAACCGTGACCTGGTCGGCCCCGTAGTCGTGCAGAAAGACAAAGAACCAGGAAAGCGTCGCCCCCACCGCCGTCATTTCAAACAGACTCAGCCTCATTGACGGCCGCGTAATATGGCCGTCGGCCAGACCCACCCGGACAATCTCCGCCAGTCCGCCGCCGACATCTCCCGCCAGCGCCGCCGCAACCCAAACGGCCCCGCCCACCAGAATCACAAACTGAACGGCGTCCGTCCACAGCACGGCCGCCAACCCGCCCAGAGCCGCGTATGCCGTCGCCAGTACGCCCATCAGCAAGATTGCTGTCGTCAGCGGAATATCCGCTGCTACCGAAAGCGCCAGTGCCGGCCCGTAAATCACCACGCCGAGCCACGCGATGCGCGACAGCACAAACAGCCCCGACACCATCAGCCGCGTTTCTCGCCCGAAACGGGCCTCGATATACTCATAGCTCGTGGTGACGTTCAGCCGCCGATAGAACGGATAGAACAGCAGTATCAGCACCGGCGCCACCACCGGGCTGATCAAGACGCCGTAGAAGATCGCCGTATTGTGCGAATACGCAAACGCCGGCACCCCGATGTATGTCGAAGCGCTCGTCAGCGAGGCGAACATGCTCATCCCCACGATAAGCCACGGCATCCGCCGCCCCGCCAGAAAAAACTCCTCCGTCGTCTTCTGCCGCCCGGCGAATAAAGCCCCGATACCCACCATCCCCGCCAGGTAGGCAAACAGAACACAGTAGTTTAAAATGGAAAAGCCGTCGCCCATGTGGCCGTTGAACTCCCTCCGCAGATTAATGATCGATCTGCGCCAAGCCAATCTGCGTCATCTGCGGATGCGTTCTAATCTGCACGCGAGTGAATTACCACCCGCCCGGCTGCAGCCAATCGCTGACGGGGGCGTTCCACCATCCCGGGTTGCGCAGGTACTGCTTCATCCACATCGCCGCATTCACGCCGTCGGCAACCGCCGTAATAAGCTGCATCGACGCACCCACGCGGCAGTCGCCCGCCACGAACACGCCCGGCGTCGCCGTTCGCAGGTAGCCGCAATCGCACCGTATGAACCCGTTCTCCGTCAGTTCCACGAACCCGTCAAGAAAGCCGGTATTAGGCACCATCCCGACGAAAATAAACACCCCCTCGCAGCCGAAGTCTTCCTCTTGGCCCGTCTTGACGTTCTTGATCCGGACGGACTCCACTTTGCCGGCGCCCCCGATTTCCGTAACCACCGAATCCAGCCGAAGCTTCAGGTTCGAGTTGGCTTCATTGACCTTGCCCATCAGTTCCTCGATAAGCACCTGCTGCGCACGAAACTCCTGCCGCCGATGAATCAGTGTCACCTCCGCGGCGAACTTCGCCAGATGCAGCGTCTCCTCAACCGCCGTGTTGCCCCCGCCCACGGCCACGATTTTCCTGCCCTTGAAAAACGGTGCATCGCACGTTCCGCAGTAGCTCACGCCCGCCCCCGCATTGCGAAACTCATCCTCGCGAGGCACGCCGAGTTTGCGGTAGCTGCTGCCCGGCGTCAGGATCACCACCCGGGCGGCATAAGACGCACCGTCGCAGTGCACGCCAATGCGTCCGTCCTCCAGCCGCTCCAGCGAACTCACTTCCGCACTGGTCTTGATCTCCGCCTCAAAACTGGTCGCCTGGTTCACCATCTTCTCGATCAGCTCCGGCCCGCCGATTTGTTCGTAACCGGGATAGTTCTCGATCCGGTCGGTTGTCGCGATCTGTCCGCCAGGATAAAACTTCTCCAGCACAAGCGTCTTGAACCTGTCCCGCGCCGAATAAAGCGCCGCGCCCAATCCCGCGGGCCCGGCCCCAACGATAATGCAATCATAATCCTGCTGGCTCATTCATCTCTCCTTGATAGTGCTTTCCTTTGAGTTATCCTGCTTTGCCCGCGAACAGAACTCCGCCCGACCCCGCGGAGGCTATTCCGTGCGGTTTTCAGCCCCCAGAAACCGACCGAGATCTCCGAATGCCTCGGTCAGCCGGCGACGGTCCGACACGTTCCAAACCAGCACCCGGCGATTGTCGTCCACCCGCCCCACCAAACGCTTGTCCCGATCGAAGTACAGCGCCATCTGACTGCCCGTCGGCAAAAAAGCGAACTGTACACAGTGTACCGCCGCCCACACATTCCGCTCATCACTGGAACAATCGACCGCCGTGATCATCGCCGGCACGATGAGGCCTTCGTCGAAAATCACATTCACCAGCGTTTCGCCTTGCAGCCCGTCGAGGTACGCCCGCGCCGCCTGCTCGATCAGCATTTCCGGCAGCGCCGCACCGGGCCGGCATGTGACGTCGCGCGTGAGCGATCCGCCGCTGATGCGAAGCGTACCGTCGGCCGCCAGGTCAATCTCGGTAGCGCCGCCGCCTCCCCCGCGCAATCGGCCCCGCCGCGTATGCCAGATATACCGGTCGAATGCATCATTGCATTCGAAATAGCTCCTGCTAAGACTGCCCCGCGTGCCTGCCGTATAGTCGACCCGTTCACCCCTGAGCACGCCCCAGGCCTCGCCATCGGCGTTCTTGCGAAATTGGGTGATCTGGAAGCCGCGAGGCTGATCGAGAGGATCGCTGATGAAAAACACCGTTTCGCCCGCCAGCCCGCCGCCGGCCTCTACGCTGCGCGTCAGCCCCGACGCCCTAAGCTGCCCGACGAATTCCGAGCCGCGGGCGATCTGCCCGCCCGGCGCAAAAATAATCGACCCCGCCAGCGTCCTGAAAAGCTTCGTCCCCAGCAGGCTATCGCCCTGCGCCCGAACATGGAGGATCAATGCTCTGCCGTGAGGCAGGCTCGCCGCCCCGATAACGGTATCGGCCGTGCCGCCGGGTGCATAAAGCTGCACCCAGGCGATCTTGATGTGCTCGGAAATGCGTCCGCTGCGGGCGACCCGAAGATTGGCGGCTGTCGCCGTCTGTTTAAGAAATTCCGCCGGGTCCATGCCTTCGGCCGCCAGAAGATACTGATAATGCACCCTGGCGGCAATCTGCGATCCCGTCTGCAGGGCCGCCGTCAGCACAAACTCGCTGGGCGCCTCATAAACCCACTGCCCCGGTCCTTGCCACCCAGGACCCACCGGCACCGACACCGCCACTCCGGAATGCGGCAGCGCAATCGGCTCCGACAGATCAATCCGGCTCCGCGCATTCACCAGCAGCAGGCTCAGCAGCAGCCCCGCGGCGAAGATTAGCAAAAGAACCACCTCGGCCAGAGAGTACCTTCTCACAATGTTCCAATCGTCCATCATCGGCCGCCATAATAAGGCCGAACCGCCCCTTTTGCAACAACCGTCCTCCAATTACCCAGGGCGGGCGCATTCTCCGGACGTCCGCATCCCAAACCCAACCTGCGGCGACAATGGAGAGCAAAACCGGTTGGGCAGAGGCCAAAATCAGGAGCATCTGTTCGCCGGGGGGGGATTTTGGCCTCTGGGGCCCCGACCGGTTTTGCTCGGCCCTGGCGCCGCCGGCTGCCCAGCGAGTTATGAGGAGAATGCGTTTGCCCTGCCCCAATTACCCCATGCACCAGAAAGCCGCCGCACACCCAAATGGGATGTCCGAATCTGTAACGGCGGGGCATGCCCTGCCGTGGGCACGCAAAAACCACCCCATGCTTGCCCATACAATTGCCGACTAT
The DNA here is from genome assembly GCA_014859965.1 of Phycisphaerae bacterium. Taxonomy (GTDB): domain Bacteria; phylum Planctomycetota; class Phycisphaerae; order Sedimentisphaerales; family Anaerohalosphaeraceae; genus JACZKQ01. The sequence goes on along the minus strand of JACZKQ010000078.1, from coordinate 5,941 downwards.
CCGTGTGTAAGGTATGATAGCTCCACGGAGATCTGCAAATGAAGTATATGAGAGTCGCTCTGATAACCATCACAATGCTGCTTGCGGCCCACTGCCTCTTCGGCTGTCGGGTGGTCAACAGAACGATTACCGACAAAGCGTACGAGGCATTGCCGGAGAAGCAGGCCCGGTTCGGCTGGGTCGGCGGCCGCACGTACAAGCTCGACGACGAATCCCTCGCCGAGACCCCCTTCGAGGGCGCCGCCGAGTTCCAGGGTGTGCAGGTCTCATATCAGAACCGCCTCGGCGAACAGGCACAACACATCGCCGAACACCTCGCATATGTGACTCAAACCGTCGGCGGCGAGATCGCCCTGGAGTTTACCCATCAACCGCACGCCTATCTGCTCCGCGTCGACGAAGCGCCCGACAACGTGAAGATCAATCTCAAGGTCGACCCGAACAGCATGCCTCTGCCGCTCTTCGTTGAGGCCGGCCGTGAAGACTGGCGCACGATTCTCGCCGATAGCACCATTTTTCCCTACGCCATCATCCACGAAATCACCGAGGCGTCGCTGGTCATGCCCCGAGAGGGCAAGCCCGTCGCGCCCGACCTGGCCGTACAGTCCCTCGTGCCGCTGGGCCTGGTCGTGAAAAACTACACGCGATGGTTTCGCGACGGCCTCGCAAACTACGCCGGCTACATCGCATTTAAAGCAAGCGCGCCTCACATAGACTATCCCCCCGGAACCGCCTCGCTCCACCGCCGCCCCTTCTCCGCACTCGCCAAAGTCGGCGACGACTTGTTCAAATGGCACCAGTACAGCGATGAGTCCAAGAGCGGCGACTACTACAATGCCGCCCTCGGATTATTCCTGCTCATCGAGCACCGATACGGCAGCCAGGCCATTCGCGACATGGTCATCGGCAAAGACGCGCTCGAATTCGCCGACGGCGCCGCGATGATCGAGCTGGCCAATGCCACCCTGCGAACCGACATCGAAAAACTCGCCGAAAACTTCGACTTTCCGCAAACGGGCCTCGGCCTCGCGCCGGTCACCCGTGCCGCTGTTTTGAACCAGGACCTCCCGGTCGACAGCGGCCTGTGCGTGACCGCCGTCGAATCCGGCAGTATCGCAGAAGCCGCCGCCATCCAAAAAGGCGACGTGATCACACACGTCGCCGGCCTGCCGATACAGCATCAACTGGATTTCGAGAGGGCGATTTTTGAACACCTCGCCGCCGACGCCGTCCCTGTCGCCGTGCGCCGCGGACAGGAATCCATCACCTGGGAGCTGAAACTGGCCCCCGGCAAATAACCCCGGAGCAACAATGTCCACCCCACTCACCGCCAGAGACGCCCGCATCGTCGACGCCGAAACCATTGCCGCGTTCAACATCGCCATGGCCTGGGACACCGAGCACAAGCGGCTCGATGCCGACACCGTGCTCCGCGGCGTACGCACGCTCTTTGCCCGTCCCGAGCACGGGTTCTACGTCGTCGCCGAATCCGGCGGCGATGTCATCGGATCGCTGATGGTCACCTACGAATGGAGCGACTGGCGATGCGGCCTGTTCTGGTGGATTCAAAGCGTCTACGTCCGCCCCGAACACCGCCGCCGCGGCGTTCTGCGAGAAATGATCGACTTCCTCAAAACAAAGGCCGCCGCCGCTCCCGACGTCTGCGGCTTCCGCCTCTACGTCGAAAAAGGCAACCACGTCGCCATGAGCACCTACGAAAAACTCGGCCTCCACCAGGTCTATTACCGTGTCTACGAGCAGGAATTCCTCGGCGAGCAAACCACTAACGGAGCTTCACATGACTGATGAAATGGAACGAAACCTCGGCCCCCAGCCCATCGCCGACCTCATGACCGCCGCGGGACTCTCCCCCCACGACCTCGTCGCCGCCTCCACAGAACAACTCACCCACAAAATGATCAGCAGAGCCTGCAAAGGAAGACGCTTGACACCAAACGTTCAATACAAAATACTAAGAGCCATGAACGCCGCCACGGAAAAAACCTACACCCTCCCGGACCTCTTCAACTACTCGTAGGTCATCCCGGCGCTGCTCATATCGCCGTGTTTTCATGGATCGCATCGATGACATCCATGAAAAAGATCATATCTTCGACGTAAGGCCGGCGACTTATTGGGAGAATGCGTTTGCCCTTCATATGGGTGAACCATACCTGTTGAAGTCAAGGCCCCAATGCTGGTATCATTGACGGCGACGCTAAAGGAGTACCAGAATGGTAATCTCAAACAGGATCCCGATATGAAACAAATCGCAAAAAACGTGCTCTTATGTTTGTTCGTTCTAACCGCCCCCAGTCTGGCCCGGCCCCAGGACGATCCCCTGCGCGATGCTCAGGAAGTCCGCGTCCGTGCCGGCCTGCCGAACTTCTTCAACAAACTCCAGGCCGGCCAGGACGTTCGCATCGCCTATCTCGGCGGCAGCATCACCGCACAGCCCGGCTGGCGCCCGAAGACCCTCCGGCGGTTTCAGAACCAGTTCCCCAACGCCGCCGTGTCCGAAATCAACGCCGCCATCGGCGGCACCGGCTCGGACCTCGGCGTCTTCCGACTCGGCCATGACGTGCTCCAACACAAACCCGACCTCCTCTTCGTCGAGTTCGCCGTCAACGACGGCGGCGCCCCGGCCCACCGCATCCACCAGGCCATGGAAGGCATCGTCCGCCAAACATACGCCGCCGACCCTCAAACCGACATCTGCTTCGTCTACACACTCGTGGCCGGCTGGACACAAACCCTCCGCGACGGCAAATTCCCACACGCCGCCTCCGCCATGGAAGCCGTCGCCGACCACTACGGCATCCCCTCCATCCACATGGGCCTCGAAGTCGCGAAGATGGAAGGCCGCAACGAGCTGACCTTCACCGCCCCCATGCCGAAGACCGATGAAGAAAAAGCCCAACTCGCCGACAAGATCATCTTCTCGCCCGACGGCGTCCACCCCTACCCCGACACCGGCCACGAACTCTATCTCAAAGCCGTCGCCCGCGGCATGGACATGATGCGCAATACCGGCAAGCCCGGCCCGCACACTCTCTCGGCCCCCTTTGTCCCCGACCACTGGCAGGCCGCCAAGTTGGTCCCCCTCACCGAAGCCGAACTCTCCCCCGGCTGGCGAAAGCTCGACGCCGGCGACCGCAGTTTCGTCAACTGGGTCACACAGCGCACGGGCGCACTCTACTTGGCCAACCAGCCCGGCGAGTCGATCACCATCCGCTTCAGAGGCACGGCCCTGCGAATCTATGACCTCCTCGGCCCCGACTGCGGCCAGGTAACCGTCAAGCTCGACGACCGCCCCGAAACCGTCGTCCCCCGCTTCGACGCCTACTGCACCTACCACCGCCTCGCCACACTCACCGTCGCCGAAAACCTCCCCGACACCACCCACACCGCAACCCTCACCATCCACCCCGAACAGCCCGACAAACCCGCAATCCTCGCAAAACGAAACGAAAAAATAGACGACCCAAAACGCTACAACGACACCGCCTGGTACCCCGGCGCAATCCTCCTCATAGGCGAAATACTCAAATAACCTGCAACAACACCATCGCAGGAACGTCCATGTATTAAAACGGTACCAGGCACTTTTCCGGCTCAGACAAAAAAGGAGATCACCCTATGGAGCACAAAGTCCTCTACGGCCCGGCATACTCCCTCCTGAAGATCATCCTCGCCCGCGGCGAAAGCGTCTGCGCCGAGGCCGGCGCGATGGTCAGCATGTCCAGCACCATCGATATGCAGACCGCCGCAAAAGGCGGCCTCTTCGGCGCACTCAAGCGCAGCATGCTCGGCGGCGAAAGCTTCTTCATCAACACCTTCGCCGCCCGCGACGCCGGCGAGGTCACCTTCGCCCCGACGCTGCCCGGCGACATCTGCGCCATCCAACTCGCCAGCCAAACCGTCTTCGCCCAGTCCGGCGCCTACATCGCCGCCACCGAAGGCATCGCCGTCGACACCAAATGGGGCGGCGCCAAAACCTTCTTCTCTCGCGAAGGCCTCTTTCTGCTGAAGATCAGCGGCACCGGTACGGTCTGGCTGTCCAGCTACGGCGCCATCCACGAAATCTCGCTGGCCGCCGGCCAGACCTACACCGTCGACAGCGGCCACATGGTCGCCTTCGACGAAAGCGTCCACTACGCCGTCCGAACCGTCGGCGGCCTAAAATCCACACTCTTCAGCGGCGAAGGCCTCGTCTGCGACCTCACCGGCCCCGGAAAAATCCTCATCCAAACCCGCTCCGCGGACGCTTTCCTCTCATGGCTGATCCCCCAACTCCCAAAAGACAACCACCGCCGCTAAACAGAGGTAGGGGCCAGGCATGCCTCGCCCGCCAACGGCAGATAAACCGCCGCAGCAAGAAAAATTTTGTAACCACCCCCAATGCCTGCGCACTAAGGAAATGGCAGACCGGGCGGCGGACGGAGTGTCTGCATCCGCCCGCATACAGACATTTGTGATGAAAAGGAGCAACAACAATGAAGTCCCCCGTCAAATTCATCCCCCTGCTCGCACTGCTCTGTATCGCCGCGGTCCAGGCCGCCGACTGGCCGCAATGGCAAGGCCCGAACCGCGACGGCAAGTCCGCCGACACGGGCCTCCTCCAGCAATGGCCGGACAATGGCCCCCCGTTAGCCTGGAAAATCGACAAACTCGGCGGCGGCGACAGCGCCCCGTCAATCGCCGCCGGACGCATCTTCTTCATGGCCAATCGCGGCGACGAAGAAGTCGTCTGGTGCCTGTCCGAAACCGACGGCAGCGAAATCTGGGTGACCCCCCTCGGCCCGGCCCTCCAGCAGCGGGCCGCGCAGGGAAGGGAAGGCCCCGGATGCACGCCCACCGTCGACGGCGACCGCCTCTATGTCGAGGGCCTCGCCGGCAACGTCGCCTGCCTGCAAGTCAAAGACGGCAAGATCCTCTGGCAGCGCAGCATGACGCAGGATTTCGCCGGAAGCGTTCCCATGTGGAGCTACCGCGAATCACCGCTCGTTGACGGCGATAAGCTTATCGTGACCCCCGGCGGCCCGGACGCGACCCTCGTCGCCCTGAACAAGCTGACCGGCGAAACAATCTGGAAGAGTAAACTCCCCGACGCGCCCGCCGATGGCGGCGGTTTCGGCGCCCGACGCGGCGGAGGCGGCCGTGGCAGCTTCGGCGGCGGCGGTGGAGGCGGTGCGGCCTATGCCTCACCCATCGCCATCGACTTCGGCGGACAGCGCCAGTACGTCCAGTTCACCGCAAAGGCCCTCATCGGCGTCGCGGCCTCCGACGGCCAGTTCCTCTGGCGATACGACAAACCCGCCAACAACAGAGGAATCAACTGCGCCACCCCGATCTTCCACGACGGCACGATCTTCGCCTCGTCAGCCTATGGCGGGGGTGCCGGCCTGGTCAAGCTGACCAAAGGTGCCGACGGCGCCATCAAGGCTGAAGAAGTCTACGCGACCACCGAAATGCAGAACCACCACGGCGGCATGATCCTCGTCGACGGCTACCTCTACGGCGCCAGCGGCGGCAACGAAGGCGGCGCACTTGCCTGCCTCGACTTCAAAACCGGCAAAGTCGCATGGGACCTGCGCCAGCAAGGCCAGCGCCGCGCCAAAGGCGCCCTCGCCTTCGCCGACGGCCGCCTCTACTATCGCACGGAGGACGGCGCCGTCATCCTGGTTGAGCCGGACCCGAAGCAATACACCGAGCGAGGCCGCTTCGAACAGCCGGATCGCACCAGGCTCCCCGCCTGGGCACACCCCGTCATCGCCAACGGCAAACTTTACATCCGCGACCAGGAAACGCTCTACTGCTACAACGTCAAGGCACAGTAATTGAAAAACCGCTAAGAATTTGTTTTCGTGAATGAAGACAAAGTCCCGGGCTGTATCCTCGGCGGTGTGATTAACGACGCCGCAGGGATACGGCCCCCAGG
>JACZKQ010000077.1 GCA_014859965.1 Phycisphaerae bacterium | reverse complement strand
GGTTTCGGGTATCGACTTCATCATCGCGCGGACCGGCCTGGCGGAGGAGATCGCCGATGCCGACTGGGTGATCACGGGCGAGGGGCGGTTCGATGAGCAGTCGCTCTGCGGAAAGGTGATCTCAGGCGTCGCCGCCGCTGCCGCAAGGGCCGGTGCAAAGACTGTCGTCATCGCCGGTCAGGTGACGGTCGCTCCACGGGCGCACATGGAGAAGGGCATCGTTGAGGCCTTCGCCTGCAAGTCCGACGAAATGAGTTTGGATTACGCAATTGAGAACGCGGGCCAACTGCTCGAAAACGCCGCCCGCGCGTTTGCCATGAAGTATCTCTGAACTGCGACACGCAGTGCCCAGCTACCGCCTGTCGGATGTCCAGGAACCCTTCCCTACCCACGTCGCGTGAAACGAATTGACGGGCTCTACGAGTTCCACATGCCCATCGATATAAACGACGTGGCTCTTGCCGTAGAGGCGACCCCTGTCGTTGGTCTTGTGGAAGGAAGCCAGGCAGTCCGGATAAGGCCATGGATCAGTGCCTGGGGTCGGTACGCCGGCCACTTTTCTTCTTACGAGAAGTACGTTGTCATTGAACCTGGTCCCACTTTCCGATAGTGGTGTGCCGTCGCGCAACGTGATGGGCCAAATGCTCTCCTCGCCGAAGAAGGCTACTTGTGAGGGATTGCGCTCAAGGTGGGCCAATTTCGCGACATCGCCCAAGTAGTCAGGACCATCCGGTTGGTCGCCGCCGAGGAATGCGTTCATGCTGTAACTGAACTGGGGCTCCATAGGCACGGGACAGTTAACATGCCCTTCTGCCCGTCCGGAACGGGCAAGCGAATTAAAGACCGGGCAGAGATTGACTTTCTTATTCTGAAGATAAGGCCACAACTGGCCGGGTTGCTCGTCCGGGTGATGATTTGCATCGTGCCAATGACAGTTATAGGTGCCGAACTGGTTGAAAAACGTCTGCGGTTTAGAGTAGATAATGTGCCATGGCCAAGGGAATTTAGTGTCGTTGTCGTCAAGGTACAGAGTGCCGACGAGGCCGTACTGCTTGATGTTGTTCTTGCAAATGACCTCCCGCCCCAGTTCCTTTGCCTTGCCGAGCGCCGGCAGCAGGATCGCCAGCAGCATACCGATGATGGCGATGACGACGAGGAGTTCGATAAGCGTGAACGCTTTTTTTGACGGAGTTCTGGTCATTATGCCCTCCAAAATCGCATGTCGTGGTTCCAGATTCCTCGGGACTCAACGTATATAATATAACGGCAAGCGGCGTCAAAGTCAAACCCGATTAGGCACTTGAGCACGCTTAAGCTTCAACGCAGCCTCTGATTGACGGCTTTCGTGGCGAATTATCCCTGCAAAGTTTTGCGGGGGTCGAGGTTATTTTTCTCGATATCCTTAAAATAATTGGCTGTGCCGACCTTCATCTCGACCGTCGCGGCCTCGTCGGCGACAATAATGCCGTGCGGGTGCAGTTGCAGGCAACTGACCGTCCACATATGGTTGACGCCGCATTCGACGGCCTGCTGGAGGGCCCGGGCCTTGTTGTGCCCGCTTACGAGAATCAGCACCGTCCGGGCGTCCATGACGGTCGCCACGCCGACGGTCAAGGCGGTCTTCGGCACTTTGTGCATGTCGCCGTCAAAGAACCGGCTGTTTGCGATAATGGTGTCCTGGGTGAGGGTCTTGACGCGCGTGCGGCTGGACAGCGAGGAGCCCGGCTCGTTGAAGGCAATGTGGCCGTCCGGGCCGATACCGCCGACGAACAACTGAATGCCTCCATAGCTCTTGATCTTTTTTTCATACCGTGCGCACTCGGCTTCGAGATCCTTCGCGTTGCCGTTAAGGATGTTCACGTTGCCCTTACGAATGTTGATGTGGCTGAAAAAATTATCCCACATGAATGCGTAATAGCTCTGCGGGTGCTCGCGTGGAATGCCCACGTATTCGTCCATGTTGAAGGTCACGACGTTGGCAAAGCTGACCTGGTCAGCCTTGTTCAGCTTGATCAGCTCCCTGTACATTCCCAGAGGAGAAGAGCCTGTCGGAAGGCCCAGCACAAAGGGCTTCTTGGCGGTCGGCTTGAAGCGATTGATGCTGCGGGCAACGTACGCTGCGGCCCATTTGCTCACCACGTCATAATCTTTCAGAATGACAACTCTCATGTCCTGCTCCTTTTCTTAGTGAGTGCGTGCTCCGATTGCCGGATTCATTACGATGTCTTCAAAACCGCCTGCAGCCCGGCGATGCGCTGCCCAAGGGCGGCAATACTTTCTTTCATAGCTCGTACAAAGGCGTTTTGCTCGGGTGTTCCGCGCACCGCCTCGAAGTCCGCGGCGATGTCCTTGCGCGTGCCATCCTGCCCGAAGCCGCTTTGGCTCAGGGGGTCAAATTCTTTCTGCGCGTCGGCCAGTACGAGCGTGAGAAACTTGCCTCGCACCTTCAGGTAGGCCTGTACCGCGTCCAACAGCGATTCCTTTGACGCATGCAGCAGGTCCTTTTCAAATACATTCCTGTACGCATTGACCACCCAGGCCCATTCATCCATCGCATAAGCATCGTTTATCTGATTGACCGCCGCGGCAAAATCCGCCGCCGAGGCAATTTCGCCTTTTTCGATGGCCGTTTCCAGGTCTTCAATTCGTCTCTTCGCCGCCAACTGGCCGCCGCTATCGACCCATTCCTCAGAGTAGACGGCCCCCGGGTCGACAATCATCGCTTCGGCGGCGTCCACTCCCTGGGCCAATGCCGTTTCAAGCCGCTCAACCACCTTGCCCAAAAGATACATTTCAATGCCCGTGCGATAATACTTCTGGCCCGTTCGCAGGATCGGTCGGCGGATGACTGCGCCGTGCAGGTTCACCTCCTCGACCGAGATATCCGTCGCATCCTGAAGCGCCTTCAGGGCGTCTCTGGCCCGGATCATCTTGCCCACCGTGTACGGACTGAACACCTCGAAGTTGACCATGTCCCGTTTGACGCTGCCGGTTCGGCGGTCCCGTTTGGGCCACTTTTCGCCATCGCGAACGGTGCCCACAGTCGTCAGGTGCAGGGCAGGCACCATCATCGCCTTGCCGTCGGCGCGGGCTTCAATATGGCTGAACGGAAAATCGCTCAGGTCGAACGTGCCGGTGTGCTTGCCCAGCACGACGCTGAAAGGCCCTGTGCGGCAGGGCCACATCATGTATGAAAACGATCCCGTTTTCGTACCCCGCTCCAGTTTGCCCTCGTGCACCGGACCCAGTTTGTACATGTGGTTGGACTGGTTCGTTCCGCTGCCGGCATTGTAGAAACTGAACAGCCCCGCAATCAAGAGCGTTGATTTGTGATGTGTCACGGTGTAGGGGCCTGCGAAGACTGAGGACGCTTCGCCGTGAAAACCCTCGCAGTTTGCGAAGAACAGGCTGTTCTCGGCGGAAAATTGCCTGCCGATGCGGCAGCCCTGGCCGACGAACACCTTTTCGAGAATTGCCCCTCCGGTGACGTGTGAGCCTTCGGCAATGATAAAATCTCGCGCGGATACGCTGCTTCCGACAACCGTCGGCGCATCTGCGGCCGCCAGAATCGTACCGTTAATGAGGCTCGCCGCCCCGTTGATGGTTGCAGAGGGCCCGACATGCACATCGACGATCTCGGCGGTCGAATAGATTTTCGCCCCGTCGCCTACGGAACCCTGGTCCGACCGCACTGCGGCGGCGTGATCCAAGGCGATCTGTTTCATCTTCTCGGCAAGCCCCGGCCGGTAGCGGTGCAGACACAGGACATACGCAAACTGCGCGGACAACTCATTGAACAGGACCACTTCGCGCCCGCCGCCTTCGTTCAGTACGGCGATTTCGACGCCGTTGCCGAACCCAGCCCCCGGACGGGTCTGCATGGTTCCGACATTTTCAATACAGACGTCGTTGCCAATCACGTAGTTGGCAATATGCACCCCGATATTGGCGATGCGCGTGCGGTCGCCGACGACGCAGTTGATCAGGACCGCACCATACACCCCGCAGTCCTTTAGCTCGCCATAGAGTCCCTCGGTCGTGCCGTTCGTGTTGCCGATGCGCACCCTGCCGATCAAACGGCTCTCGCGGACGCGTGCGGCGTGAAAGCCCTCAGCCACCTCCACCTGGCCCCAGTCGTCACAGAAGCACTGCTGGCTCATCAGAGTTTCAATTTCGTGCGGTCCGAGTTTACGGTATGATTGGTGTGTCATAAAGTCACCTTTTGGCTGCAAGCTCAAACGTATCCCTGGCAATAACGCCTTCCTCGTCGGTAGGTATGACGAACACTTTGATCCGGCTGGCATCCGTGCTGATCCCGCCTTCTGTGCCGACGACAGCTATGTTCTTTTCGTGGTCGATCTCAATCCCGATCTGGGTGAGCCCTCTGCATATCCTGGCGCGCACGTCAGCGGCATTTTCGCCGATGCCGCCGGTGAAGACCAGGGCGTCAACCGTATCGAGCACGGCCGTGTACGCCCCGATGTATTTCCTGACGCGGTAGGAGAAGATGTCCACGGCGAGCTTCGCCCGTGCATGGCCCCCCGCGGCCAGTTCGGTAAGATTCCGCATGTCGTTGGAGACGCCCGAAATACCCAGCAATCCGCTCTCCTTATTGCACATCGCGTTCAGCGAGGCCATGTCGTAGCCCTTCTCCGCCAGAAAAAACAGGATGGCCGGGTCGAAATCCCCGCTTCGCGTCCCCATGACAAGCCCTTCCAGCGGCGTGAACCCCATCGAGGTGTCGATACTGCGGCCGGCCTTTACGGCGGTGATCGAGCAGCCGTTGCCAAGGTGGCAGGTGATCACGTTGACGCCATACCTGTCCCTGCCCATCAACTCGGCCGCACGCCGGGCTACATGCCGATGCGAGGTCCCATGAAAACCATACCGACGGACTCGGTATTTCTCGTAAATTTCGTAGGGCAGACTGTAAATGCAGGCCGGCTCTGGAATGGTTGTGTGGAAAGCCGTGTCGAAACACGCCACCTGTACGGCCGCCGGCAGGCTGCGCTGCGCTGCGCGGATGCCCGTCAGGTTTGGCGGATTGTGCAGGGGGGCAAGGTCGGCGTACCGTTCGAGTGACGCTGTAACCTTTTCATCGACAACGACCGAGCCCGTGAACTCCTCCGCCCCGTGCACCACCCGGTGACCCACGGCGCCGATCTCGCCAATACCGCCGATGATTGCACCGTCCGCCTGCATGAGAGTTTGCAGGATCAGATCCATCGCTTCATCATGGTTGGCCGCCTGGACGTCCTGTTCATGGCTGGCGACGCCGCACGTGCAGGTCAGCCGCGACCGGTTTTCGGCGATACGCTCAACTATGCCCGTCGCCAATATCACGCTCTCAGGCATTCGGTAGAGCCTGTATTTGATAGAGGAACTTCCGGTGTTGATTACGAGGATGATCACGCGCCGGGATCCTTCATCTCATCCGCCCCCACGAGTTGCCGTCGGAAATTCAAGGAATATACAAGCGGATAGCGCACAAAAGCCTCCAGTGCATGGTATTCCGGCAGGCCGAGCGCATCGTAGGTCTGTGCCGTCGCGCGGTTGCGTTCCTCGGCTCTTTGCCAGAATTCCCGGTCATCGTAGGGCCCGGGGAACATGGCCTTGTCCTTCTGGCTTTCGTGCCGGAAAATGGCGTAGCGCTTTCGGCGTGCCTCATTAAGCGACACGGGGATCGCCATATCGATCTGCTGCGGCTCCCATTCCTGCCACGCCCCGCGATAGAGCCACACCTCAGGCCGGGCGCCGCCGGATTCCACATACCGATCGATCGCCGCCATTGCCGCTTCCAGACAGAGCCGGTGCGTGCCATGGGGGTCCGACATGTCGCCCGCCGCGAAAACCACCTCCGGGCGGACCGATTGGAGAAGGCGTGTGATCACGTCGACATCTTGATCCGTAATGGACAACTTCTGGACTCTGCCGGTGTTGTAAAACGGCATGTCCAGGAAATGAAGGCGGTCCTCCTGTATTCCGCAGACCTTGGCCGCCGCCACCGCCTCGCCCCGCCGGATAAGCCCCTTGATGTTCTGTATCTCGGGCGAATCCACGTCGCCGGGTTTCTTGCCGTACAAGTAGGTATCGATGTGCTGTTCGATGCGGGCCGACTCTTCCGGGGCCAGGTCGAAGATTGCGTTGAACCCGCGAACGAAATCGGCGTGTCGGCTGACGTCATGGTCGAAAACGCTCAAATAGCCGCTGACCATATACGCGATGTGTACTTCGTGGCCCTGCTCGGCCATGCGAATAAGCGTGCCGCCCATGCAGATCACGTCATCATCAGGGTGCGGGCTCAACACAACCACCCTGCGGGTCCCGCTCTTGCCCACCGGCCGGTTTGTGAGTGTGCCCGTCAAACGCCGGAATATCGTCCGGTTCAAATCGTCCGCGGTGCCGCAGGCCTTCAACAGCTCGGCTAACCCGTTCTCGACATAGTCCTCGGTTGTGAGTTTGCTGATCGCCTTTGCGAGTTTTCGTGACAGCCAGATGACCGCCCGCCGCTGCAGGACGTCGTCCCACTGGCAGCGGCCGATCAGCCACGGCGTCGCAACACGCGTCAAACTGCCGGCTGCGGCAACGTCAATAAAATACGTGCTGTTGCCATGCTCCTGAAGAAAGCTCGCCGCCACGTGTTCATCCAGTTCGTCTTCCAGAGCCCGTTGCAGAATGCCTGACTTCTGCTCGCCGAATGCCAGCAGGCAGATGCGTCTTGCACTGAGGATCGTGGCGATCCCCATGGTGATTGCGCTGTGCGGCACATGCTCTTCACCGAAGAAGTCGCCCGCTGCGTCCTTTCGCGTGATCTTGTCCAGGTGCACCAGCCGCGTGCGGCTGTCGCGCGAGGAGCCCGGCTCGTTAAAGCCGATATGCCCGCTGCGTCCGATGCCCAGTATCTGCAGGTCGATGCCGCCCGCTGCCGCGATTTGCCGTTCATAATCGGCGCAGAACGGCCGCACCTCGTCTTCGGGAAGGTCCCCTCGCGGAATATGGATGTTTTCAGGCAAAATATTGACGTGCTTGAAGAGGTTCTCGTGCATCCACGTATGGTAAGACTGGAGGACGGACGGCTCAATGGGGTAGTATTCGTCCAGATTGAACGTGATCACCCGCGACATATCCAGCCCTTCGTCGCGATGGCGCCGAATCAACTCCGCGTAAACATTTACCGGGGTGTGCCCGGTGGCGAGTCCGAGCACCGTGGACTTACCCATCGCGTTATTCGCCTCGACCAACTGAGCGATGGTTGCGGCCACTGCTCGGCAAGCCTGTTTGTCGTCTTCAAATATCTGTACCGGCACACGTTCCGAATTCATGAGAGCCTCGATTGCAGCGGAAAAGAAAAGAAAGAAAAACGTTACTAAACGGAAAAACATAGACGACACCCATGGGTCTGTCAAGATCGAAGATGCTTTACACGTCAAACGTAAAGTAAAAAAGCGAGGCGCGAGGCGCTATGCCTTGCGCCGCCACGGCATGGCAAGTTTCTTGAAGTCATCCATCGCAGTCGACAATGGCGGCATCCGGGACTGGGCGACAATGTCGGACCACCCGTGTCGTTCAAGGAGGCGGTAGACGTAGGACAATGATACCGGTCGGCCGATCTTTGCTTCTATAAGCAGTTTCAGGGAAGCTGGCTGCGGTTGCTGACCGCTCCGTGTCTTTTCGAGAAAGGGCCGGACAATCGCCAATTCGTCCTCCTGACTCAGATATCCCCATCGCCTGCCCCCGCGGCCTTTTCGCCGCAATCCTTCGGGTCCGGTGCGATTGTATTGTCCGATCCACAACCAGACCGACTGCGTGCTGACGCCAAGAACGGCAGCGACCTGCCGGGCGTGCAATTTGCCCGTGTACGTCAGCCAGACCGCCAGCCGGCGTTTGTAAGCCCATTCGTCAGGTGCGTGCTGAAGCCACTGAAACATCTTCTCAACTGTCGTATGCGCTTTGATTTTTGCCGGTGATCGCATGCACGTGTTCCCACAAACGTGAACAGATTAGATGCTCTACGTATGATGTACGAAGTACCATAACACGAGAGGTGTTCTTTTGCAAGGACAAGCAGAATGTGCTGCCGTTCAGATCACTGACCGTCGGTCACTATACCCGCCAGATCGCTTTCCAACTGAAGCAGAATGTCCGCGAGGCACGCATTGAAGCCCAGAACAAGTTGCGAAGCGGCCTCTTTTTCCATGGGTGCCACGGCATGGTAATCCTTTTGGAAAAGGACGGAATCACGCCTGCGGTGTTCATCAATCAGGGTGAATTGAATTGCCATGACGGCCTGGGGACGGCCTTTTTGCCGGTAGTCTCCGTAAAGGGCCAAGACATTCCCCTCCAGAATATAGGCGAAGTCCGCTCCGCTGAATGGGTCCAGGACGTGCGCGAAAACACCGCTGTCCGAGAGCCACTGACGTACTTTTTCCGCCACGAGGGATGTCGGCGATGCGAAGAAGCGGTTGTAAAAATCGGAATCGTAGACCAGGTCGCTGCGCCGGTAGACCATTTCGTAGGTATCATACTGGCTGGCGGCCGCAAATCGACGCACCTTCAATACGCCTTTTGCCGGGGTGTATTTCGGCGGACCGGCCGGGCGCGGCGCATCCAGTACGAACTGCTGTTGTCTATCCATAACTTGAGCAGTATTTTTATACCCGCAGGATGACAGCATCATAGTGAACAGGGCAATGCAAGACAGGCACTTTTTGCCAGGTGTCGTCATTTGGAAACCTCCGATGGAGAGGGGGGGCCCCCGAAAATCAAACCGGGATATTTCTTAAGGCTGTCCGTGAATTCGCGTATATTCTCGGTCGTGCGCCGGACATTGTTCAGGATATCGTCGATTTCCGACTGCTGAACGGAGACGAACTTATCCAGCCGCTGCAGTGTCTTGTCAAGTTGCGCGACGGTTTCGGGGATGTTCACGCCGTCAGGATTTTTCGACTTGTCCAGCATGTCCATAATCAGCCGGTTTGTCTCGCGAAGGTCCGTCATCAGCCCCACAACCTCGGTCCGCATTTTCGGCACCTCCGCCTCGGCCACCGCGGTCTTGATCGTGTCCAGCGTGGTTATAAGCGATGCGGCGATGCCGTCGTAATCGATCGTATCCAGCGTCTTGAGGATCGATTCGATTGAATCCGTCAGGTTTTTGAAAAGACTCGGCGCCGCTGGAATATACATATTTACCGGCTCCCATTCCAGTTCAACAGGCTTGTCGGCCTGACGCTGCGGCTCGATGTAATCCGCTTCCATATAGCTGATTCCTGTAATGCCCTGGAAGACGATTTTCAATCTCAGGCCGCTCAGCACCCAACCTCTGATGATGGCACGAATCGTGTCGTCGTCGGCATCCTGAGGAAAGTTCGACCGATCCACCGCCATGATCACAAGCACGTAGCGGCTGTACTTGTGATAAGCTTCGGAGCCGTACTTCATTTGCTCCGGATACCCACGCGGCAGAAAAGTGATCTGTTTCACCGTCCCGATCTGCACACCGCGGTACAAAACAGGCGATCCCACGCTTAAACCCTGGACCGACTCATCCATGTACGTTTCCAGCAGCAGCGTGTCACGTGTCAATAAGCCGGCGCTCAAAACGATGATTCCGCCCAGGAGGATTGTGACCGTGGCGATCACAAACGCCCCGATCTTAAAATAGTTTGCCTTTATACTCATGGTACAGCCTTCCGCTTGCGTGCAATAATCAGTGCGTCACGCGGCTTTCCGCCTGCCGATGAAAGAAACGCTGAACCCAGGGATTGTCCGTGCAGTCACGCATCTCCTGCGGCGTTCCGGTCGCAACAATAGTTTTAATCTCCTTTTCCAGCATGATCACCCGATCGGCCACCGCAAAGATGCTCGCCAATTCATGCGTCACAATCACGAATGTCATGCCCAATGTCTCGGCCAGACTCCGGATTAACGCGTCCAGGCCTGCCGAGGTGACCGGGTCCAAACCCGCCGAGGGCTCGTCCAGAAACAGAATCTGCGGATCCAGCACCATCGCCCGTGCTATCGCCGCGCGCTTCTGCATACCGCCGCTCAATTCCGCGGGCATATATTCGCCATATCCGTTGAGTCCCACAAGATCGAGCTTCATCAAGGCGATCAAATCCGCCGCTTCATGCGGCATATCCGTAAATTCGTCCAGCGCCAACCGAACGTTTTCGAGGAGCGTCATGGACCCAAACAACGCCCCCGTTTGAAACATGACACCTATTTTCCGAAGAATGCGATGCTTCACCTCTGCATCCGCGGCGACAATATCGTCTCCGTCGATCAGCACTTTGCCTTTCAGCGGCGCCATAAGCCCAATCATGTGCTTGAGAAGCGTACTCTTGCCGCACCCCGACGAGCCGACAATGACCAGAACCTCGCCCTTGGCGACCTGAAACGAGATATCTTCGAGGATAACCGTCTCATGGTATCCGGCCGCCACGTGCTCCACTTGAATGATCGGTCCTGCCTGTGTGCTCATATACGCCTATATGCCAAGAAAGTGCAGTAGCACTGCAAAGAGTCCTTCCGCCATCACCACCAGAATAATGCCGCTGACAACCGCCCGGGTCGTCGAAATGCCGACTGCGCTGGCGCCCGTCTGCGTCTGCAGGCCGCGAAGGCAGCCTGCCCCGGCCACGAGCCCGCCGAACACGATGCCTTTGAGCACCACGCCGATCAGCAGTACATCCACGTCCACCGCCGATTTGACATGGCTTATGTACGTCACCAGCGGAAAACCGATAGAAAGTATGACAATGCCCGAGCCGATAAGGCCGAACAAATTCGCAATTACGGTCAGCAGGGGCGTTACAAGCATCGTTGCCAGCACCTTCGGCACGACGAGAAATCGAACCGGCTCCAGACCCATCGTCGTCAATGCGTCGATTTCATCGTTTATTTTCATGGTGCCTAATTCGGCTGCGTAGGCCGAGCCGCTTCGCCCCGCAAGGATCACCGCCGTGATAAACGGGCCGATCACGCGAACGAGTGCTATGGCGGCCAGATCCGCGACGTACACATCGGCGCCGAACCGCCGAAGCGGCATTGCCGAACTGAACGC
Source organism: Phycisphaerae bacterium (assembly GCA_014859965.1). Lineage (GTDB taxonomy): Bacteria > Planctomycetota > Phycisphaerae > Sedimentisphaerales > Anaerohalosphaeraceae > JACZKQ01. The sequence continues at coordinate 5,851 of JACZKQ010000077.1, read as the reverse complement.
CATGATCAGCCCGAATAAAAAACCGAGCAGCGCCACAATACCAACGGCATTGGCCCCAGCCCGCTCAGCCGTAAGAAAAACGTCTTTCCAGCGAAGCTGGCCCGGGCGAACCAGGCATTTGACCGTCGCAGTGAAAAGCTCGCCGACAAAGGCAAGGTGCTCGCCAACGTCTTCGAGAAAACCCCAGATATAGTGTCCGACCTTATCAGGCAGGCTGAAATGATTTCTGCGGCCCTGACCGGCGGCGGCGAAGGCCTCGACGTCGAACATTTCCAGACGGGCTGCCAAATCTTCGCGCAGTCCCTTGAACTCCACCGAAAAGCCATCGCGGCGGCCTCGCAAACGCAGCCAGAACAGGAGTCCGACACCCGAGCCGTCACAATAAGCAATTTCGTCGGCCAGTACAGAAACACGCTTGGGCGCGGCCGACCGCAGGACCTCCGCTGTTTGGCGCCATAACGTACCCACCGTGGCGGCATCCAGGCGGCCCGAGTAGCCGAATGTCAGATTGCCCGACGTATCGACTTCGCTCCGTACGCGTGTATTTACATGGACATTGGACATGCCTGGCTGTTCCAGAACACCTGATTTAGTCATTCCCGGCCTATCGCATCCATCACCGGCGCAGGCTCCCGCCGCCGGCGGGACAGTTCTTACCTTCTCGCTTGTCCATCGGCATAATTATCCCGAATCACAACCCCGTATCAATCGGAAAGTCGCTAATGGCCCCTTTTTCCGAAAAATAGCGGAAAAACATTTGCATTATCCGCCCGTTTGCATTTAAATCCATCGCTCGACTACGGAAATCGTGAGGGGCTTGCCTTATTAGGGACCCCGCACCGGTCGAAAATGTCTGCGGGCGATTAGCTCAGTTGGTAGAGCAGCTGACTCTTAATCAGCGGGTCCTGGGTTCGAGTCCCGGATCGCCCACTAAAAACGCGGTTTTCACTGCGTAGATTTGTACTGGATTGTTTTGGGACTTCCTGAGAATCGCCGAAAAACGCCTCGTTACACGCCCCGCTTTTCCCGTCCGTTCCGGTTGCCGCCAAGGCTTGTTTTTCGGACCTTTCGCCCGGCCACGGCAGGTCGGGCAATTGGTCTGCGATTCGCCGAAGAGAGTAGGGGCGAACAGTGGTGTATGTCCCCAAGGTCAAGCTTCCTCTCATGCTGTGCCGTGCAAACGTCATGCGTTCGGCAAGGCTCGCATCGGTCTTGTCGAGATTCGTGCATAGGGTATTTCGCAGGCTATGGAAACACCCCTTCATGCCGGCATCGTCCACGTACTTCAGGAAGTCACCCTTTCGCCGGGTTCGTCGTTCGGCCCCGTCCTGTGCCTCTCGTATCCAGCCCGCCCGTGCATCCCGCAAGTCCTGGCGGATCATCAGGCTTGTTTTGGCGTGACTGTTCATCGGAAAGGCGGGGTCTCGCAAGCTTCGGCCGCTGAAGTGGTCCCGTAGCTGCTGCAAACGTTTGGCCTTCAAGGGCAGTGTCGCTGTTCGCCGGTCCTTTGCGTGCTCCTTTTCCAGCGTAACCGTGCCGTCGTCCAGGTCGAATGAGTTCACCTTCAGACTCTTCATTTCGGCCCGCCTGAAACCCGTCTCGGCGGCGATAACGTACATCGCCGCCCGGTTCCGTGCCGTGCATCCCTGAATGGTCTTGCCCTTCGCTACGGCCGTTGTAATGACTCGCGAGAGTTCGTCAAAAGTGAACGCTCTCTTGGACTGCTTGGTATCGTCGCCGCCCTTTTCCTTCGGAACCTTGACGCCTTTAGGAGGCGAATCAATACGGCGGCTTTCCTGCATCCACTTCACGAATTGCACGAAGTCTCGACGGTACGCGTTGAAAGTTATATCTGTCAAGCCAAGGCCCACCAGGTAGCTCCGTACGCGTCCTAAATCGACATCAGCCCATCGTCGAAACCTGCATCCCTGAATGATTCTCTCGACCCGCCGAACCGTTTGCGTAACATACGGCTTGCTTGTCTGCCCGCTCTTCAATTTCGGCCTGAAGCCCAAAATTAACTGCTGCCGGAACGCCTCCACGTGCCCGGCAAGGTCCCTGAATGCTTCGGCCGCGGCAGGATCCAGCAAGCCGATGTCGATCAGGCGTTTTTTCAGTCCCTCCGGTATCGACGTTTTAACCCACGTGTCGAGCTCCGCCGGCAGAGTAGACCCGCTGCCCTTATGCTTGATCAGTCTTTCGAGGTTCCCGGCAAGCTCTTCAGTCAACCGCTTGTCCTCTTTCGTCCTGGCTTCATAAGCGGCGAAGCGGCGAACGATTCGCCTGTGGTCCGCGATTTCAATGTACCATCGCCTTACCGGCCTGCTTTTGCCGTCAGCCCCTTTTCGTGTCGGTCGATATATCCGCATGATTCACCCCTTCAGGAAAAGCCCCGCCCCGGCCCGTGCCGAAGCGGGGCGGTTCGTTCAATTGCTACCCGTCGGAAGAAAACCCGCCAGCATCATCAATGCGGCCGGTTCGTCGGCGTCGTCGAGCTCGACTTGGTGAGTCAGCAGCTTGCCGGCAGTGTCGCGTGCCTCAGCCTGCCATGATTGCAGGAACGGGTCGGTAAGCTCAGAGTCCATTTGCATAGCCTTTACGAGCAACAAGGCTGTCACCTTCTCGCCCAGGGGGCGGCTGTCGAAGTATGCCTTGAGGAAGGCGTCTTGAGTAGCCTTCCTCGCCTCCATCTCTTCGATCTTCTTGCGATGCTCTTCGAGCTTCTCGCCCTGCTCGCGGTAGGCGTCTACAAAAACGTCAACCGCGTTACCTGTCCGCTCCTCCCGGTCAACATTGGGTTTGTTAAAGCATCCCACGAAACTCTCGGTGATCTTTGCGGCAAAAGCGAAGTCCCGATCATCTGCCGCCTTCAGCCCTGCCATGATACGGGCCATTGTCGCTGCCCGGTCTACGGGCTCTTGCTGTTCAACTTCCCGGGTGACTGTTGTGAGGATTTCGCTACTCATGATACTGGTCCCTTTCAGGCACCTCCCCCAAGGTGCAAAAAGAAACCCGCTTTGGGCGGCGCTGTGCGGCTCTTTAGAAAGCCGTGGGGGGATTACTCCGTCCCAACACCGCCCAAAACGGGCGTCTCCGTCTGTCAGTCAATTTTGTTGTCTCTAAAGATTCCACATTTCTCATTATCGCTTCGCCTGCATTTTTGTCAAGGGAAGCTTAGCAGATTTTTTTTCACCGGTCAAGCTCTCCGCACAGTGGCTTCCGCCTCACTTTCCGCCTCACTGGACGCCTTCTTTTCCGCCTCAGTGAACAGCGATTTTGAAGTAAGTGCCTGCCATTCATGGATTTAACAGAACGCAACCCCCACATCGAGTATCAGCGGGTCACAAAACAGAGGCGAATGACGGTCACCCTCGCCATACAGTACCGAAGACATGGGACGGTTTCACCGGTTGTTCCTGCCGCACGATTGGCGGATCGGGAACGGCTGGGATCGGGGGCGGCGCCTGCGTCGGGTGTGCCTCTGCCCATTTGTCGGTAAGTGCCTGCTGATAATCCGCACAGGAATTGCATCCAGCAAGCCAGTCAGCCGCCGAAACGGGGTCCGGGCATAGCAAGACAGCCCCCGCCTTGCCAGAGGCTTGTAGGGCCTCGTATTCGCTCTCCCGGCAAGCCCCGTAAAAAGACGTTGCCCGCTCGCCCATGGTCAAGGCGAGAGATTCCAGCTTCTTAAGTCGTTTTTTCCACTGCATTGATCAGATCCTCCAAGCGGTCCAGGCGTTTACTCAGTTCGTCGCTTTCCACGGCCGCCCGTGCATGGGTCAGAATGTGCCGACTCGCCGCCAGCTTCACCTTTACATCCACCGCCTGGCTTAGCATAACGCTTTCAAGGAACGAAACGGCTTTGGCAGACAGCTTTTGCAAGGTCAGCATGCTTTCCTTGAAACGGCTTCGCATGCCCTCCTGATAAGTGCGGGCGAAAAGATCATCCTCAAACCAACGGTGAAGCGTCGTTCTATCGACGCCGGCTTTCCGTGCGGCCTCTGCCTGTGTATCGCTTTCGAGTAAGGCGACTATTGCCGTCCACTGTTTTGGGGTCAAAGTCTTGTCTCTTGCCACATTTCACCGCCTTCTGCAACAGATAAAAAATTGCCGGCCGCCACATGGCATCGCAGCGGCCGGCGGTGCGGGAAGCACACGTTATGCCGCTGAATTTTGGTTCCCTGTGAGCCGACTTCGCGTGTCTGGTTGCAGTTCCGCAAGCTCGGTGATGCCTTGCCGTAATTCGCTTAGCGATCCTGCCAAGACATCATTCGCATGGCTCAGGTCGCGAAGCTCGGCCGCTGCACTGGGGTTTATGCCTTCAGCCCAGAGTCGCTTGCCCTCCTCTATCGCCCTTGGAGACAGCGGGTTTGCCCACGAGGGCAGGCCTACGATGGCCCGAAAGGTCTGAGCGTCTCGGCTCTTGACCGAATCGAGGAATATCGAATTGATGCGGGCCGGGTCCAGCGTCATAAGAAGCTGCCGAAGCCCGATCAATTCGAGTGCCCCAGCAAGGTCCACGTCGTGGGTCTCGACAAGCATCCCCTCGAGTTGCTTGATTCGTTTCTGGAGCGGTCCCGTGAATCGGTCGAGGTCCTTCTCGATGGCCGCCAGGCAGGTCTTTGCAAGGGCCTGAATCCGCTCTTTTTTGCCCACGGGCGAGAGCCGTGCATCGTGCCCGACCGCCTCTATGTCCGTCAGTAGACCGATTGCCAGGCTTCGGAGATGCTCCTGTCCTTTTTGTGCGAAAAACTTTGTGGAGTTCGGGTCTGTTGCCTCGATAGTTCCGCTACCAAATGTGCCCCCGAACCTTGTGAATCTTTCATGCCAAGCCATTTATGTGCTCCCTTTGTTTTTTTTGAAACCCCTGATAATCACTGTGGAGGTCTCATGTTGCTAAGTATTTTTATCTGCTGTACTTACAATCTTGCCCGCTTTTTGCGGTGCGGACACGGGGGCGTCTGCCGTCACGTGTCAGGTCTTTTTTGCATTTGGCTTCCTTTCCAATCTGATTTTTTCGGCTTCCAAAATCGTATCTGCCAGAGCCGCCTTGACCCTCCAAGGGTCCAGGCCGAATGATCGTAAAATCCGGTCTCTCTCGCGGTGCACCTGCCGCAGCTTGAGAATCTGCAAGTCTTGTATTACCCGCTCGAAATCTCGCAATTGCCTTCTCCCCAATATTGGCGACGGAGATTATATCAAACCGTTTACTCACCACTTGTATTCGCCCTCTTCAATTCGCCGGTCTATCTCAGCGATAGCCTCGCGGCCCTTCTTTACGAGGAAAGCCAAGTATGTCCGCGGTCCCAAGAGTTCGGCTTTCTCGACAAGCTCAAGCCCCTCCGCCATTTCGCGGAGGAAGTGCTCGATGTTGTACCGGCAGTCTTGCAGGTTCTCGCGAGTGCCAACCTCAGGGCCGTCCGCGGCGATCTTCTCAGCGAAAAGGTCGAGCATTAAATCATACCTCTGAGGCTGTTCTTGTTCCGCTTGATCACGTTCATGATCACCTGTTCTCCGTTGGATGTCGCCATTGCATCGGTCATCGTTTTAGGGTCGATGGAGTTGACGATTCGCACGTTGACCTCTGGAGCCTCTGGGGCGGAGGCCTCGGCGGCGACACCGAGCTTGCCGTCGGATCCTCGCCTCAGTGGCATTATCGCTTCGGGTCCGGCTTCTCCCATGAGCCCCGTGCTGTTCGCCATCGGGAAAAGCGTCGGTCCGTTGATCACGTCGCCCGCTGCGAACGGTATCACGCGGCCATGGTTGAACGCTGCACCTTGCCCGAAGAACATGCCCATAAGACCGCCGAGCATTCCACCCGCTCCGCCAAGCATGCCGCCCATGCCGCCCA
>JACZKQ010000076.1 GCA_014859965.1 Phycisphaerae bacterium | reverse complement strand
CGGATACGGGCGGATCGAAGGCGACTGGAACAACTACTAAGGTTCGAATGTGTGGGGCGGGAAGAACCCCGAGAATCCGGCTCAGTTCACAGGCAAGAGTTGGGCAACCCTCTGCGTCGACGGCGTTCTCTATTCCTGGGTCATCCCCGACGAGCCGGACACTGGCGGCCCGCGCGACCACTACCGCTACATCCAACTGGCCCGATCCACCGACCACGGCGCGCATTGGACTAAAGCCGACTGGCGATGGCGTCTTGAGGACGATCTGATCATTCCCACCTTCCTTGTCTGCGGCAAGAACAACGCGTACGCTCGCGACGATTACGTCTACTCGTATTTCATCCGCCCGCAGAACACCACCGTCACGCACGCCTCATTCGGTCTTAACGTGCACAAGCCGGGGGCCCTCTTTCTCGCCCGGGTCCATAAAGAAAAACTCTTTGCCGACCGCGACGCTTACGAATGGTTCACAGGGCTCAGCAACGGCAACCCGACATGGGGCCCCTTGTCCGCGAAGAAACCGGTGTTCGAGAACCCCGACGGAACAGGATGGTGCGTCAGCGCCGTCTACAACCCCGGACTCAGCCGTTATCTGCTCGCCACCGAACACACCGCCTCCCACGCCGGCGTCATGGCCCTCTTCGACGCGCCCGAGCCGTGGGGCCCGTGGACAACCGTCAAGTACTGGAGCCCCGACCACCGCTTCGGCAAGAGCCGCCCCCGCATCGCCTTGGACTGGGCCGACAACGTCTTCTTTTTCTCCTTCGCCCCCAAGTGGTTCAGTGCCGACGGCCGCGACTTCACCCTTGTCTTCACCGGCGGCGGCAGCGGCAAAAACAACGACTCGCTCAACACCGTCCGCGGAAGATTCCAACTCCGCACTCCTGCCGCTGAAGAGCCAACCCGAGGTGACCTGCGTCCACGGTTGATGGTCCTCACCGATATCGGCGGCGATCCCGACGATCAGCAATCCATGATCCGGCTCATGACGTACAGCAATGAATTCATCATCGAGGGGCTTCTGGCGACCGCCTCCGGCACGCCGGGCGAACTAAAGACCGCACTTACGCGTGCCGACCTTATCCGTCAGATCGTGCTGGCCTACGGCGAAGTGCGGGCCAACCTCGCGCGGCATGCGGACGGGTGGCCCGAAACCGGCGCACTGCTCGACTGCATAAAGTCGGGTAATCCGAATCGCGGCCGGGCCGGCATTGGCGACGGACATGACACAGACGCGTCGCGATGGCTGATCGAGCGCGTGGACGCAGGCACGCCCCAGCGCCCACTCAATGTCACAATCTGGGGCGGCCAGACGGATCTTGCACAAGCGCTGTGGCGAGTTAAACGGGATCGCGGGGCCTCCGGCCTGGCCGAGTTCATTCAATGTTTGCGCGTCTATGACATCGCCGATCAGGATGGCATCGCCGAATGGATGCAGGCCGAGTTCGGCGGCATGTTCTATATCCTCAGCAGAGCTGGCGCGGGCAAGGATCGGCGCCTTGCGACCTTCCGCGGCATGTACCTCGGCGGCGACGAATCCCTCACCAGCAGCGACTGGATCAACCGCAACGTGACAAGCAAAGGCCCGCTCGGCGCACTGTATCCTCTCAAGACATGGACCGCCCCCAATCCCCACGCCTGCCTCAAGGAAGGCGACACGCCGTCATGGTTCTTCTTTCTTCCCCGGGGCGGCAACGATCCGAAGGACCCCTCGAAGCCCGGATGGGGCGGCCAATATCAAAAGGGGCCGGACGGCTGGTATCGTGACCTGCCGTTCGACGCTGCGGACCCGCGACACACTGTCAGCCGCTGGCGTCCGGCCTTCCAGGCGGACTTCGCCCAGCGCATGGCCTGGTGCCTCCCGGACGACGAGTAATCAAAAGGAACGACACATGACAAAGAAGTTTATCGCAATTGTTTTCATTGCGGCCGCTTTTATGGCAGTTATCAAGAGTGCGCCTGCTCAGGCACAAACCATGTGGCAGGAGACAGACGGCACACGCATTCCCGTGCCGCCCGCCGAACATCCGCGCCTCTATCTCCGCGCCGAACACGTCGCGCAATTGTCACAGCGGATCAAAGCGCCCGCGCTCCAAGCCGCCGTCGAACGCTGGCAGACACAGGCAAAACGCTCGCCGCAAATGAAGGCCGAATGGGATGCCCTCCAATACCTGATTACGCGTGACGCCGCGCTCGGCCGCGCCGCCATCTCCACCGCCCTGCCGCTCCTGAAAAAATGTGAACTTGCCGACAAACAGGACGCCTGCCGCGAGACCGGCCGCATGATGGTCACGGGCGCGATCGTCTATGACTGGTGCCACGACCTGCTCAGCCCCGACCAAAAGCAGGCGTTCATCGAGGAACTCGTCCGCCTGGTTAAAACCCAGGAGTGCGGCTATCCGCCCACACGCCAGGGCTCGGTCACCGGCCACGCCTCCGAAGCCATGATCATTCGCGACATGCTGTCGGCCGGCATCGCGATCTATGACGACTTCCCCGAGATGTACCGCCTGGCCGCGGCACGCTTCTTCCGCGAGCACCTCCCCGTTCGCAACTGGTTCTATCCCGGCCACGCCTACCATCAGGGCGACTCCTACGGCCCCCACCGCTACAGTTGGGACACCTACCCCCTCTGGATCTTCGACCGCCTCGGCTTGCCCAACGTCTACACCTCCGAGCAGCAATTCGTGCCGTATTACTGGATTTACGCCACACGCCCCGACGGCCAGCGCCTCCGCGCCGGCGACACGTTCGCCACGAGCGCCCCCCGCGGCCGTCCGTGGAGCCAGTACATCGGCACTGTCCTTACCGCAAGCTACTACAATGACGGCGTTCTGCTCGACCAGTATGAGCGCCAGGGGGCGAGCGGCGGCAACGAGACGATCTTTGAGGTTCTTTGGCGTGACGTTGACCTGAGGCCCACCCCCATTGACACGCTGCCGCTGTCACGCTACGCCGGCTTTCCCTTTGGCTGGATGATCGCCCGCACCGGCTGGGACAACAACAGCGTCATCGCCGAAATGAAAATCAACGAATACAACTTCACCAACCACCAGCACCTCGACGCCGGCGCATTCCAGATCTACTATAAAGGCGCCTTAGCCATCGACTCCGGCCTCTATTCCGGCTCGTCCGGCGCATACGGCAGCCCCCATTGCGCAAACTACTACTGGCGCACCATCGCCCACAACAGCCTGCTCGTCCACGACCCCGCCGAGGACTTCGGCCGAAAAGGTTACAGCAACGACGGCGGCCAGCGCCTCCCCAACGGCCGTTCCGAACCCCGCGAACTCCGAGTGCTTCTCGACCCCAAAAACGCCTACCGCACCGGCAAAGTCCTTGCCCACGGCTTCGGCCCCGACCCCCACACGCCCGACTACACAGTGCTGCAGGGCGACATCACCCAGGCTTACGGCAAGAAGGTTCGGCAGGTCACCCGTTCCTTCGTCTTCCTGAATCTGCACGACGCGCAGATCCCCGCCGCAATGATCATCTTCGACCGGGTCGTCAGCGCGGACCCCACCTTCCGTAAGTACTGGCTGCTCCACATGCAGGAGGAGCCGCGCATCTATGCCGCCGGCGCCGTTATCGACTGCACCCGCAACGGGGACAGCGGCAGGCTTATCCTCGACACCCTCCTGCCTGCTCGCTCTGATGCGGATCTCGTCAAAATCGGCGGCCCCGGCAAAGAGTTCTGGGTCTTCGGCACGAACTACGCCAACGACGTCGAACCCGAAAGACTCGCCCGCTCGTCGATAGAACCCGGCGCATGGCGCATCGAGCTGTCGCCAAAGGCCGCCTGCGCAGAAGACCTCTTCCTCAACGTCATTCAAATAACAGACACCAAAACCTCGGCGCGCCTCCCCGTGCAATACATTGAAACCGCCGACCGCGTCGGCTGCCTCCTTGACGCCTCCGACGCTGCGTGGATCGTCCTCCTCCGCAAGGATAACACCCGCTCCGCCTCAGCCGTCGAACTCACCATCCCCGGCCGCCATCCCGCCCGCATCCTCCTGACCGATCTCGCCGGCGGGCATTGGCAAGCCTGTCGAAAGGACTCCGCCGAAACCCGGAGATTCACCGTCAGCAAGGCGTCCGCCGCGGCATGGTTCGAAGCCGCCCCAGGCCTATGGACCATCTCCTTGGAAAGCAACGCCCCTTGACGGAGGTCCACATTCGCAAGCTTGCCAAGAGAGAAAGTGGTCCGGAGTTTTTTTCAGGTTGATGTTGACGGGTGTGGGCTAAATTAGCATATTAGCGGATACTAATATGGATGGCAATGCGGAACAACTGGCGAAGGTTCTGAAGGTGCTTTCGGTGGGGACGCGGGTGCGGATCGTTCAGTTGCTGAAGGGTCGGGCGCTGTGCGTCAATGCGCTGGCGTGCCGTCTGGATGTGACGCAGGGGGCGGTGTCGCAGCATTTGCGGGTGCTGCGGGACGCGGGCGTGGTGATCGACGAGAAGCGGGGGTATTTCGTGCATTATCGTTTGAATGAAGAAGTTCTGGCTGTGTGGCGGGCGGACATCGGGCTGCTGCTCGGCGCGGGAATCGAAGACAGAGACAATAAAGGGGACATGCCATGTGCTGCGGCGACAAGAACAAGCAAGGGTGTAAGAAACCGGAGAGTCTGAAGGGCAAGCGGAAGGACTGCTCGGGCAAGCAGGCATGCGAATGCCACAGCGGCGTGAAGGGGCATTGCTGCGGGCCCAAGGAAGGCAAGAGCAATGGATTGTCTCAATGAATGGCGACGAAGCGGAGCTGCCAGCGCGTGGTAATTGCGTCACGGGCGACGAGGTCGAGCCGATCATTGACGTTTGCGGGCTGACAAAGTCCTTTGGTGACGTTGTCGCGGTAAACGGCGTTGCGTTCGCTGTCGGCCGGGGAGAGGTGTTCGGGTTTCTGGGGCCGAACGGAGCGGGCAAGACGACGACGATCAACATACTTGTGGGGTTGGCGCGGGCGGATGCGGGGACGATTCGCATCGCGGGGATTGACTGCTCGCGGAATCCAAAGGGCGCCCAGCATTTGATCGGGGTGATTCCTGACGAAAGCAATCTATACCCTGAGCTGACGGGCTTTGAAAACCTGTGCTTCTGCGGGGCGCTTTACGGGATGGGAAGGCGCGATCGCGAGACGCGGGGGCGCGAGCTGCTTGAGCGCTTCGGTCTGGCGGAGGCGGGCGGGCGGAAGTTCGGCGGCTATTCGAAGGGAATGAAGCGGAAGTTGACCATTGCCGCCGGAATTATTCACGAGCCGCCGATTCTCTTCCTCGACGAGCCGACGACGGGCATCGATGTCGCCAGTGCCCGGCACATTCGCCAGATCATCACCGGCCTCAACGCCAGCGGGACGACGATCTTCATCACCACACATTACATCGAAGAGGCCCAGCGGCTGTGCGGGCGAATAGCGTTTATTGTCCGCGGGCGGATTGTCCGTGTCGATACGGTGCAGAACCTCATGCGTCAGACGGAAGGGCGGTACGTGGTCCAGTTTGCCGTGTCGGACAACGCGGCCGGGCTGTGCGAGGCGATTGCGGGCGAGTTTGCGGGCCTTGAATGCCGTGCGGTTGGGGCGGAAGGCATCCGCGTGGAATCGTCCGAGCCGGTTCGGGTCGGGCCGTTAGTGCGGTTTCTGGAGGACCGCGGCGCGGAAGTGTCGGAGGCGCGAAAGGTGCAGCCTTCGTTAGAGGAAGTGTTTGTCGAAATCACGGGCATCGAGGCCGCCGCGATGAAGCAGGAGAAGGAGAAGGCGAAGATGGGGGGTGGCGCATGAAGGCGTGGATTGCGTTCTGGAATATCATGCGCAAGGACATGCGGGCGTACTACCTCAAGCCGCCGAATATCAGTTGGGGGCTTATCTTTCCGCTGGCGTGGACGGGGATGTTTTTTATTCGGTCCGGTTCCGGCGCGGGTGACATTCTTAATCTGCTGCCGGGATTGGCAGCCGTGTCGGTATTGTTCGGCACCACGAGCCTGCTGGCGGTCACCGTTACGTTCGAGAAAAGAGGGCGGTCGTTCGAGCGGCTGTTGCTTGCGCCCATTCCGCTGGAGCTCCTGATGCTGGCCAAGACGACCGGGGCGATTCTTTTCGGCGCTGCTAATGCGCTTGTGCCGGTCGTATTAGCGGCGTTTTTGGCGGATCTTTCGCGCGTAAACTGGGCAGTGCTTGTTCCGGCGGTGACGCTGATTGCGGTCAGCTCGGCTTTTCTGGGGCTGTTTATCGCCGTCTCGGTGAACGAGGTGTTCGAGGCGCAGACGTTCTCGAACTTTTTTCGCTTTCCGATGCTGTTTCTGTGCGGGCTGTTCTTTCCCGTCGCGCAACTGCCTGAGTGGCTGCGTCCAGTGTCTTATGCGCTGCCGCTGACGTACGGGGCCGACCTGCTGCACGCCTCCGTCCGGCAGGCGGGGCAGATGCCGCCGCTGCTGGACTTCGGTGTGCTGGCAGCGTTTTGTATTGTCCTTTTCGGCGTTAGCTTGCGGAACGTCAAAAAGCGATGGATCATGTGACCGGCGTTACTTTTTCCTGAACAGGTCTCCCAGGCGGTCGATCAAAATCTTTTCCAGGGTTTGCTCAACGGTTGCCGGCTCTGTCTTTTCCTGCGGCGCTTCATCCGCCTTGGGGGGTGGAATGACGCGTTCAAGGGGGACCTTAAGGGTATATGCCCAGTGGCACGGCAGCATGTCCGGTGTAACGCCAGACAGGTCCACCACGATATCGGCGCCCGCGAGGCGATGCGGCATGGCGTCCTCAATACCCAACATGGTAACGGCGGAGCCGGGTTTGACCGTTACGTTCTTCAGCACGAGCTCTCTGCCGGGCCAGGCAGGCATGATCGCATAAAGCACATCCGGTGTGCTCGTAAAGAACGTCTCGATTACGGCCTTGCCGTCGGCAGGTTTGCCCACATTGTCCAGCACGTTGTAAGCAACCATGTGCTGGCCGAACTCCTGTTTGGGCCGCTCCCCTGCACTCCACTGGCAGTTCTCATTCCACGGGCGCGTGCCGTAGATGGCCTCACCGTTGACAGTGAGCCACTCGCCGATCTCAATGAGTCTGGATTGCATGATCATCGGGATACGGCCGTCACCGGTCGGACCGACGTCCAGCAGCAGATTGCCGCCGCGGCTGACCAGATCGACCAGCATCAGCACCAACTCACGCGTCGTTTTATAGTTGCTCAAGGGTTCGTTTCGATTGTAGCCGAAGGAATGACCGATGCCCCTGTTCTCCTCCCATGGGTGGCCGCCGGTTTGCAGCCCCGCGCCGTACTCGGTTGTGTAGTATCCCCCGTGTTTGTGACGGACGCCCTTGCCCCATCGGTCATTGATCACCACGTCGTCTTTGCAGGGAGACTCATTGAATAGCCAGGCGAGAAGCTCGGGCGCGCGCCACTCCTTATCGGTCATGTCCCACTCGCCGTCGCTGAAAATGAGCGACGGTTCATACCGGGTCACCACATCCTTAAATTGAGGCCACATGTGCTCGTTTACATAGCGTTTGCGATCGAACCGCCACAGCGGATTGAACCACTCGTAAAGAGAATAATAGAAGCCCATCTTGAGCCCCCTGGCCCGAATCGCCCCGGTCAGGTCGCCGAGCAGATCCCGACGAGGTCCTGTGTCGACGCTGTTCCACGGCATGCCCCATGTTTTGTTTGCCTCCTTGCTTTGCCACAGGCAGAATCCGTCATGGTGCTTGGACGTCAAGACCACGTATTTTGCTCCCGAGCGTGCGAACACGTCGGCCCACTCGCTGGGATCGAACATCTCGCATTTGAACAATGGCGCAAAGGCGGGATACGGAAAATCGTCCCCGTAATTGGCGCGATGAAATTCCCCGCACGCGTCGTCTTTGAGGCTGCCGTCGTCGTTGAAGGTATGTCGCCAGTACCACTCTGAATAGGCTCGCTCCTGGCCCCAGGCCGGAACAGAATAGATGCCCCAGTGAATGAATATACCGAACTTGGCGTCGAGAAACCACGCGGGCGTCGGCCTGGCGTCCAGCGACTTCCAATCCGCCTCGTAGCGTTGTCCAGCGGCGAATTTGCTGCAAAGAGGCAGCAGGCCACAGAGCACTGCCACAAGAAGATGTAACGGTATCCTCTGGTTTTTCATTTTCTTTCCTCGCATGCCATCAAATTGTAATGAGTCCGGCAGTTGTACTTACCCCAATCAGATGGCCTCGATTGTGGACGGCGGCTTTGTGGCTATGTTATAGGTGACACTGACTACGCCGGGGACTTCCTGCAGAATATCGGCGGCGAGCTTACGGAGGGTTTCGAATGCAAGCTCGGTGGGCGTGGCCGTCCGGGCGTCGACGCTGTCCCAGCAGCGTACTTCAACTTGCTGCCCGAAATCACGCCGGCCGTCCCGCATGCCAGTGACGCGGTCTTCGTGGAGGATGGCCATGTATTGAAATGCGCTCGTAGTGCGGAGAATCCGCTCGACGACAACGGTGGCCTTGCGAACGGTTTCAACACGTTCCGGCGTGACTTCGCCAATGACGCGGGCCGCCAGGGCGGGGCCGGGAAACGGGATGCGGTCGAACAGTTCGGCGGGCAGGCCCAGGCCTTCGCCGACCTTTCTCACGCCGTCCTTGCGGAGTTGGATGAGGGGCTCGACAATGTGATAGCCGAAGGCCTCCTGCGGATCGATCCCGAGTTGGGCGAAGACGTTGTGCTGCCGCTTGATCCCCGCGACGGTTTCATCGATATCGGTGAGGATCGTCCCCTGCAAAAGGCAGCGGGCTTTGCTTTCTTTTACGATTCTGCCGAAGACACTGCTGTAGAAGGTTTGCGTGATGGCTTCCCGCTTGGCCTCGGGATCCGTGAGCCCCTTGAGTGCTGCCAGGAATTCTGCGCGGGCGTCCACTATTTCCACCGGCACGCCGAGGTCAGCGAAAAGGGCGACGACGTGCTCGGGTTCTCCCTGCCGCATGAGGCCGGTGTCCACGAAGACCGTTCTGAGCTGCTTGCCCAACGCACGATGTCCGAGCATGGTGACCACCGAGGAGTCGACGCCGCCCGAAAGGGCGTTAATCGCCGTCCCATCCTTGACGGCATCCTTGATCTGGCGGACCTGCTCGCTGATGAACTGCTCGGTGTTGAGTTCCTGGATCGTGATCTCCTTAACCATTCTGCGACCTCCCTTTTGCTGTGACGGCTTTTCAGATTGCCCGACTCCGCTTCGATACGCGTGTCAACGGCTCGTGAATGTGTTTGCAGGATGAAGTGTAACGACAGGAGCGTCCCTCGTCAATTCGTTCCTGACCGCATTTTCCCGTGTCCCCTTCACGGCTATTGAGGAGGGTCAGACGCGCATATAGAGGCCTCCGTTTACGGCGAGGTATTCGCCGGTGATGAAGCTTGAAGCTTTCGAGGCGAGAAAGAGGATCGCGTTTGCCACGTCTTCGGGAGTGCCGTTGCGGCCGAGCGGCGTCTGTTCGGCGACGGCCTGGCGGCGGGCGGCGTCGCTGAACTGGTGGTGGAAGCGGGTGTCGATGAAGCCGGGCAGGACGCTGTTAACGCGGACGGCGGGGGCGAATTCTTTGGCCATGGCGATGGTAAGGGTGGCGACGGCGGCCTTTGCGGCGGCGTAGATGCCGGCGCCGGGGCCTCCGCCGTGGTGGCCGGCGACGGAGCCGACGTTGACGATGATGCCTTTGGATTCTTTCAGGTGCGAGACGGCCGCGCGGGTGACGAGAAAGACGCTGCGGGTGTTGGTGGCGAAGACATCTTCGTAGAAGTCCAGCGGGGCTTCGGCGAGGGGGTGGCGGCCGATGAGGGTGCCGGCGTTGTTGACGAGGATGTTCAGGCCGCCGGCCTGTTTGACAAAGGCGTCGACCATGTCGGCGGTTTGGTTTTCATCGCGGACGTCGGCGCAAAGCAGGCAGCCGTCGGACTGCTTTTGGACTCCGGCGAGGGTGGCCTTCGCCCCGTCCTCAGTATGGAAGTAATGGACGCCCACAAACGCGCCCTGCCGGGCGAAGGCGATAGCGGCTGCGGCTCCAATACCCGAACTGGCGCCGGTGACAAGGACTGTCTTGCCTCTCAGGTCATCGTACGTCATCGTGAGCCTCCTTGTGGTTGTGCAGGTTCGGCGGGTACTTCGCCGTTCATTTCGCGTGTCTTTGCGGGACAAACCGAGTACTTCCGATCAAGCCATTCCAGCGTGGCTTTGTGGTTCTTGATCTCTTCGTCCAGGATGGTTGAGGGAGCGATTCTGTGGCGGTTGTTCGAAATCCACTTGCCGACCGCCTGGGAGGTTATTTCATCGCCGAGCGGGCCGGGCTGCATTCTGAGCAGGAAGACCATGAGCAGAGGGTGTGGGTCGTATCGACTCATCAGGGTGGAGGGGGCGTAGTTTCTGTCCGTCGCGTCAGCATAGCGGACAAGGACGGCGGCCACGTCCGCGAGGTAGTCCTCGTCACGCACGCGTTCGAGCAGCTTAATGGCGGCGAGCTGCTCTTCGTGGAGTGCCGGAAGGAGGGGACGAACGATCCCTTCAATGACTTGCCATTTGGCGAGACAACCCGTTTCGGCCATTGTTGCCCTTGCTTCAAGGAGATTCGACCGGGAGACCGCGAGCGTGTGGGTGGGACCGTGGCTGAATTGCAGCGATGGCTTCGTTGTCTTGAGCTGATGTATGACCGCGGCACAGGAATCTTCATCGAGGGGGTTGTCACTGGCGTCGAGCCTTGACAGTTTCGTGAGCGACTCGACTCCCGTGAGGCTTGAGAGGCGATTGCTGCTGACGTTCAGGTATGACAGATCCGAACAACCAGCCACGCAGGAGAGGTCTTCCATGGCCATATCGGTTAGGACCAGGTTCTGCAGGGATTTCAGACGCGAAACTACGGACAGGTCAGGGATTCTGCAGTTTCGGATGTGCAGTTCTTTCAGCTTGCCCAGGTGCGCCAGATCACGGATGTCCCCCACGCGGCTGTTGTAGATCCTGACACTTACGAGGTTGCGCGCGTTTTCAATTCCGGCGAGCGTGCTTATCGCGGCAGATCTGATGCAGAGGTACTTAAGATTCAGCATCGCGTTGCGGGGGTCCGTCTTGAGGTGGTACTCGACGATTCTCTCGACGTTTGGATCGGCGATCAAGGGCTCTGATTGTGGATGCACTTGCGCCGTTGCGGCACAAAGAACAACAGCAATAGCCGAATATCGCAGCATCTTTCACCTCCATGCTTTCACGTATGTCGATCAGGCCGCACTTCCCGCACGGCCTCTGCTATCTCCTTAGACGTCGCAGGCTTTTATGGCCTGGATGAGGGACGGAACGGCTTCTCGCACCGGCGAGTATTCGTGGGCTACGTAGCCTTTGTAGCCGGTTTCCACGATGGCTCGCATGACGGCGGGGTAGTAGATCTCCTGGTTTTCGTCGAGTTCGTGTCGGCCGGGGACGCCGGCGGTGTGGAAGGCGCCGATGTGCTGAATGTTCTTCTTGATGGTGGCGATGATGTCGCCTTCCATGATCTGCATGTGGTAGATGTCATAGAGCAGTTTGAAGCGCGGGCTGCCGACGCGGCGGCAGAGCTCGAAACCCCAGTCGGACTTGTCGCACATGTAGCCGGGGTGGTTGACCTTGCTGTTGAGGAGTTCCATGCAGATGGTGACTTCGTGTTCTTCCGCGATCTTGACGGCTTCTTTGAGGATGGTGACGCAGTTGTCCATTCCTTCTTCGTCAGAGATGCCCTTGCGGTCGCCGGCCATGCAGATGACGTTGGGCCACTTGTATGCAGCGGCGGCGGGAATGTTTTTCTTGAATGCGTCGAGGAATTCGGAATGTTTTGCTTTGTTGTTGAGGCCGTCCTTGATGGAGCCGGCGCCGGGGACCATGGTGGCGACGAGGCCGTGCTTCTTGAGGGTGGCCCAGTCGCCGGGACCCACGAGGTCCTTGCCGACGATGCCCATCTTGACGAGCAGGGCGCATTCGTCGTCGAGGCTCATCCTGGCCTTTCGCAGGACGCCGCCGCAGACGGACTGCTTGATGCGGCCGTGGACGACGATGCGGTCGGTCTGGGCGCGGGCGATCTTTGGCAGGGCACCGATTGCGCCGGCGATTGCAGTCGAAGCGAGGATGTTGCGACGGGTGATCTTGCGGGGGTCATTGTTTGCTGTCATGGTTTTGATCTCCGAATGATATCGTTTCAAGAAAAGGGGCGGGCGGCGCGATTGTCGTCGCCCGGCCCGCCCCTGTCGTTGTGTCCCAGGGCATGCCATGCCCCTGCATTTGCACTGTTAGCCGTTGATGGTCCAGCCGTCGCGGTACTTGCGGCTTAAGAGTTCGTTGGCTTTGGCGTTGTCGGCCTTGCCTGTTTTGCCGTCGTAGTTGAACTTCTCGCCGACGCGGTAGGCGACCAAACCCAAAAGCATCATCTCGATGCACTTTCCGCTGTAATCGAAGTCGCAGGAGGTCTTGGAGCCGGTCTTGCAGGCCTTTGTCCATTCCTTCTGGAAGTTGCCGATGGGCGGGGCGACGTCTTTGGGGTCGCGGCGTTTGTAGTACGTGAGATCGGAATCGTTGCCGAAGGGCAGCACGAGGCGCGAATCGAAGTCCGCGACAATGTAGCCCTTTGTACCCTTGAACATGACGCCGTGGCCGATCTTGTTAAGGTCGATGTATCCCTTGGGGGATCGGGGCATGGCTCCGCCCTGGCACCAGGTGACCTTGACGGCCGGCCGCCAACTGTTGGCGGGTATATCGAATGTGGCCTCCATCTCGACGGGCGTTACTTCGGGATTGTAGGCATCGCCCTTGGCGACGGCCGAGGTGGGCAGGTCGGCGTCGAGTGCGTTCCATGCGAGGTCGATGGTGTGGCTGCCCATGTCGCCGATCTGGCCGGTGCCGAAGTCCCAGAACATGTTCCACTGGAGGCAGTTGGCGCCGGGTCCGCCGGAGAAGTAACCGGGGTTGTAAGGGTGGAACGGGGCCGGTCCGAGCCAGAGGTCGTAATGCAGGTGCGCCGGCGGCTCGCCCTGTGCGGGCAGATAACCGGATCGCCTGATCTGGCGGTTGCCCCAGGCCCAGACGTGCTGGAGTTCGCCGATGGCGCCGTCCATGACGAGTTCGCGGACGCGTTCGAAGTTGGGCAGTTCGTGTCGCTGTGTGCCGATCTGGGTGGCGAGCTTATTCTTCTTGCCGGCCCAGTTGGCCTGGACGATGCGGACCTCTTCGACGGTGTTCCCCATGGGCTTTTCACAGAAGACGTGCAGGTCGCGGTTGAGGGCCCAGTTGGCGACGAAGGCGTGGGTGTGATCGGTGGTGCAGCAGACCACGGCGTCGAGGCCTTTCTGGTCGAGGCACTTGCGCCAGTCGACGTAGGTCTTGGCATTGGGAAATCGCTTTGCGGCGTGGGCGATGTGCTCTTCGTTGACGTCGCAGAGCGCGACGACATTTTCGTCGGAGAGTACGTTGAAATGCGCGTCGCCGCGGCCCCAGGTGCCGATGAGGGCGACGTTGAGCTTGTTACTGGGTGCATTCTGGCCGAACAGGACGCCGCTGGGCAGAATAGTCAGCCCGCCGGCGGCGGCCGTGGTTTTCAGGAACTGACGCCGATTCGTTTTGGTCTCCATATGCTCTTCCTCGTAATAAGTTAATATTGCTCTTTAGGCAGCATTTCGGTTTTCGTTGTTTACCAGGGACTTACGTCTTCGATGGTGAGGCAGGCATCCGGGCCGGTGATGAGGTTGGTCACCTTGTAGCCAAGGGTCGCCTTGCCCTCGTTGTTTACGCCGATCCTGACGATAGTGGTTGCGCGAGCGGGCAGCGTTGCGGTCGCGGGACCCGTGCCGCTGGTTTTCACCAGTTCGTAGGTGATGTCAGAAATGTTCTGCACGCTGACATAAGCGGTGTTGCGGTACGTCATGTGCGGCGGGGCGACCTTGAGCGATGCTTGCAGAATGGCTTCGAGGTATTCGCTCCTGCCGATGAGTTTGTTTTCAAACCAGATGGCGGTGCGGCCGGCGTCGATTGCTTTGCGGACGGATTCGAGCGTTTTCTCATAAGCGAAGACGAGCGTGACGGGGCGGTGAACCGCGTCGTCGTCGAGTGTGCGCGGGTTCATTGGGGCGTGTATGTCGGAGTTGCCGAAGAGGGTGAGGTTGCGTTCGTTGGCCCATTTGAGGCTGTCGACGTGGAAGGTGCGGCCGTTGACCGCTTCGATGCCGTTGACGAGCCCTTCGTCGAAGATTTTTGTGTGGATGTCAAACCAGACACGCTGGCCGTTGCGGGCTTTCCAGTCGGGATGGTTCCAGAAGACAAACGCGTTCTGCGCCTTGGCGGCCCGCAACTGCATCAGGAACTCTTCTTCTTTGGCGGCATCGCCGGTGAGGCTGGATTTGCCGGCGGTGTCCAGGGCGTCGATGTCGGTGAGGAAGAGGGCGTTGTAGTGGCCGGGCGGCGTGTCGCGGGTGATCTCGGCGGCGCGGACGAGCAGGATGCCGCATTCGCGGGCCTTGCCGAGGGCGATTTCATAAGGACGTTTGTGATTGGTGGGGATGTCGCCTTTGTGCGGCTGGTATTCGACATGATCGCTGATGGCGATGACGTCGAGGCCGTCGCGCCAGGCTTCGTCGACGCGGACGGTCGGCCAGACCGAGCCGTCGGAGAAGACGGTGTGCATGTGGAAGTCGCATTTAAGCGTCGTGTATCCGGGGATGTCGGGGATGTTGATTTCAAGCCGCTGGGCCGATGCCGACAGGGCAATCGCCAGCAGGACGATCAGGGTCAGCGACGCTAAAAGGTGGGTTCTTGTCTTCATCACGTGTTCCTTTCCTTTTCATGTGTGCCGTTCGGTATGGGGGCGCCCGCGCCCGCATTTCAGGCTCAATTGTAGCATAGCCGGGCTTTGGAAAAAAGTCATTTGGTTTTTTGCCGGAGTTGGGCCATCTTCTTCTCGTAATAAGCTATAATCGCGGGTCGGTGGCTTTCGTCGGCGGGTGGAACATTGGGGCCGGCAATGCGGGGACCTTCGGTGAGGGGTTTCGGCACGGGGCCCTTGTGACGCCAGGCAGTGAGTCGGGCTTCGAGCACGGCGATTGCCGGGGCACAGGCGGGGTCTTCGTAGAGGTTGGTCATTTCGTGGGGGTCGTTTTCCAGGTCGAAGAAGAGATTGGCCTTAGGGGCGGCAAGGATGAGCTTGTGGGTCTTGGTGCGGGCCATGACCTGTCGGCTGCCGTATTCGGCAAAGATGATGTCGTGGCCGGCGGTGTCGGCGGCGAGGTCCTTACCTTGCATGGTTGCGGCGGGGGTGCAGCCGGCGGCGCGGCAGAGCGTAGGGGCCAGGTCGATGTTGTTGACGAGGCGATCGGTTGTCTGGCCGGCCTCTCGGCCGTGAGGGTACTTGACGATGAGCGGTACTTTGGCCAGCGGGTCGTAGAGGTAATTTCCTTTGAGAAGCATGTGGTGATGGCCCATGTAGTCACCGTGGTCGCTGGTGAAGACGATGAGGGTGTTGTCGTAGAGGCCTTTCTGCTTGAGCAAACGAACCATGCGGCCGACGTGGTGGTCGATCTGCGAGATGGTGGCGTAGTAATAGGCCATCACGCGGCGCAGCGCCGATTCGGAGAGGTCGGCGTGGGGGAAGTAGCCGCGGCTCATGTTCAGGTCGTGGTCGAAGCATTCGTTTCGCCAGCCGGGCAGGAGAGACAGGGCCTGCGGATCGTACATCTTGTGCCATGGCGCGGGCGGGTCAAAGGGGTGGTGCGGCTTGATGAAGCCGACCATGAGGAGATTGGGCGCGCCGCCGTTCCAGGTTTTCAGATTCGCTATGGCGCGGTCGGCGGTCCAGGTGGTGGGGTGGTGCTTTTCGGCGAGATTCGAGACCATTGCGCCGAAGGTCTGCCAGTATTCGTCGGGGGCGTTTTTTCGGTATTCGCTGCGCTGGTCCTCCAGGTCGTTTCGGTCGACGAGGTCGCGCTTCATGAGATACCGGTGGTAGTCGTCGTCCCACCGGCCCGGCCCATCCTGCTCGGCGAGGTGCATCTCGTCAAAGCCGACGTCCAGGTAGGTGGGGGTGAAGTGCATCTTGCCGACAGCGGCGGTGCGGTAGCCGGCAGCACGGAGAACCCCGGGGAAGGTGGCGATCTCGGGCGGAATCCCGCAGTGATTGGTCCAGCCGCCGTGATCATGCACATACATCCCGCTAAGCAGAGAATAACGCGACGGCGTGCACACAGGGAAGCAGCAGAAGCTGTTATTGAAGCGCACGCCATCGGCGGCCAGCGCATCAATGTTGGGTGTCTTCACATCCGCGTTGCCATAAGCGCCCAAACAGTCAATGCGATGCTGGTCGGCATGAATAACAAGAATATTCGGCCGTTTGTCCGCCTGTTGGCCGAATGCCATACGCTTCGATTCGGTGCAGCCGGAAAGCGATAACGAAACCGCTCCGGCGCCGGTAGCTTTTAAAAACATGCGTCGGTTCAAACTGTTTTTCATTGCCGTCCTCATCTCAAAATACGTGCTTCCATATTTTCGAGGCGTTTTACTTCAACGCCGACGTTTCGCCATTTGTCTTTGAACTCTTCATAGGTAAGTCTGGTTTTTCCCGCAAGCGGGTCGCCCACCACAATGTAATCCGGCGTGATTTCTATGATGGTGATGTAGTGGTCGACAAGGGCGCCGAATTGGTTGCGATGACGGGGCACTTGCCTTTGAGCTGTTCGATGGACTCGTAGTAGCGGCAGGTGCAGGTGACGCCTTGATCCCCGTAGAGCCTTTCGATGGTCTTTGCGAGGATGTCGTCCGGGGTGCCGGTGATGGTGGTGGTGTGGGCGGCGATGGCGATGCGGCCTTCGTCGGCGTCGATGCCGAGCATTTTAAGCGCCGTCACCGCGCAGGCCGGCCCGCAGGTGTAGCCCGTGCTTTGTATGCACACGTCGCCGGTGAACGTGGTTTCCAGTGAGGCGAGCTTGCGGTAGACAAAGGCGGGGGCGAGAAACGGGGCTATTGAGAAATTGAGGCTGCCGGCCGCGATCAGCAGGGCCAGCAGGATCTTCATGCGGCGCTGCTCGGTTCGGCCGATGAGCGTCGCCAGCGAAAGGGGTATGGCCAAAGACATGAAAACGTATTCATTGCGGCCGTAGGTGAAAAACGCAAACCCATCCACAAAGGCAAGCCAGGCCTGCTGCCGGACCAGCGCAATCATAAGAATAATCGGCATCGACACCGCATAGCCCACGGCCCACCAGGGACTCCTCCAGCGCGCCGACCACAAACCCGCCAGCGCCCCGATCGCAATAAGCAAAAGCACACCGAATGTCTCAAGCAGCACTTGCAGCATCACGCCTCCTTTTCCTGGGTTGTCGGTTCTCCGTCATGCGTCGGTTTTTCGTTCTGATCTTGTCGTGCATAGCTATCTTTCCTGAACGGGCCAGAAGACGTAATCACCGGGTTCGTCACTCCAGCCGACGTGTTTGCCGCCATCGTTCTTGAAATTCGGACCGACGCTGTATAAGGTAAAATCATCATCAGTCGTTTGGTAGACGAGCGGCCAGCCGCTATAAGGATCCATCGGCAGGGCGCGCAAATAACTCGCACCGATCAGTTTTTCCAGAGTTGGCGGATATTCACCCTTATTGGCGCGATACCTCAGAATGGCTAACGTCGTGATCAGCGCATCAGCATGGCACTTGTACAGATAGAAAGCTCCATAGGGGCCTCCAATGCATTCGATAGACAATAAACAGTTGTTCTTAGTAAGGCGACCTGCTTCGTTTTCGTGGCTGGTTTGCCTTGCGTATAATGCCCAAGGTGCCTCTTCGCGGATACTGTTCATGGCGTATTGGAACTCTTCCAAACTGGCGAGAGTCTCGCTTTTGTCAGGCTGGGCGAGTGCGATGGTTTGAGCTTCCTTAAGCGTAAACTTCGGGTACGTGCGGCCATCAAAAAGCATGACAAGTCGTTCAGGCAAAAATTCGCCATTTCCTGAGCCGTCGTCAGAAAAGACAAGCTGAATTAGTTCACGAGCGAAAAGCTTTGCACCGTCAGAATAGGTAACTGCAAGAGGGCGTGATTCAAGCAGGACATGCAGTTGTTCTTGAAAGGTTGTCAGTGTAGTCGCGTCCGGCCCGGCGTTGGCAATGATATGAAATGCCGAGACAAAACTGCCCCGCGAAACGCCAGTGGCGGTCAGTTGATCAATGAGGCTTCTGGGGCTCTGAAACTGTTTGGCGAGTCTGTACACATTAAGAACATCGTCAAATGCGTGCGACACATGGCCGTGATACGCTTTGATTTCGGCGGAGAGCTTTAGAAGTTGCGCGAAGTCTCGCAGCTTTGCGTGTTCGGGGAAATCGAAGACGCCCAGCCTGTTATTGGTCGAGCGATACTCTTTCCAGTAAAAACCTTTTTGTGCGGCTGCGATCAATAAGCTAATACACTTTTCGTTCTGCTCGAGCCAGGTTTTCACTTCGCTCCGTTGCGCATCCGACAGGTTCCAGTAGCAAGCCGCACCTTCGACGATGGCAGGTGCTGACGCATAGGCCTCATCGGCCTGCCAAAATAGATCAGCCGAATTCTGCTGTGGGTCGTAGTCTGCGGGCTTGGTGATTCGGTTGTATTCGGCCAGAAGACCTTGTTGGCGAAAGTCCGCAGGATCGTTCCGACACGCTGTATTGCAGAACGTTAACAGGACCGAAAGCCCTATTACACTTCTATTCATCGCCTGCCTCGCTGGATTGGATTTGGTCGAGTTGGCTGGTTACCTTGTTTAGTTTTGTGTTTGCTTCTTCGTATTGGGTCTGAGCGTTTCTGAGGTGTTTGCCGAGGATGTCGAAGTTTGCGGAGAAGGTTTCGAAGCCGGCGGCGATTTTTTTCAGATTTTCGCGGATTTGTGCGGCTTGTTTTTCAATTTGCAAGCCTTGGAGGCCCATGACGACAGTCATGAGGTAGACGTACAGAAGGTTCGGCGAGACGGGGATGACCTTTTTGTCGAGGGCGTAGCGGAGGAGGTCGGTCTTGTCGCCGTTCATCTGGATGACTGTTTCATAATAGACGTTTTCGGCGGGGATGTACATGAGGGCGAAGTCGAGGGTGCCCTCGGCGCAGTTGACGTAGTCGGCGGCGATTTTGTCGATGTGCTTGCTGACGTCGGAATGGAAGCTGCGGCGCAGGCGGCTGCGTTCGTCGTCGGTCGGGGCACTGATCATGCGTTCGAAGGCCGGCAGCGGGAACTTCGCGTCGACACAGACGGCATAGTCGGGCATGTGAACGATGGCGTCGACGATCTTGCCGTTCTTGAAGGCGTGCTGCGTCTTGAAGCTCGCCGCCGGCAGGATCTCACCGAGCAGCCGCGACAGCGATTGTTCGCCTAACTGCCCGCGAAGCTTGGGGCTCTTGAGGATGTCCTGCAGCGAGCGAACATCGGCGCCGACCTGAAGCATCTGTGTACTCTGGCCCTGGAGCTGGCCGATCTGGTTCTGGAGCTTGTTGAGCGTTTCGTGGCTGGTGCGAAGGTGCTGCGAAAGGTCCTGCTGGCCGGAGTGGAGACTCTTTTCCAAGGTTTCGGTGTGGCGGGTCTGGCCTTCACGAATGGCTTCGAGCTGCTGCTGGAGCAGGCCGACGGCGGCGGACTGGCGGATAAGGTCTTCGCGGTCGGCGCGGCCCTGGCGTATCTGCCAGGCCAACAGGCCCAGGACTGCCAGGATCAGGATGACAAGAATAGTCAATAATATCGAGAGCATGCGGTATCCTCAAAGCACTGGAAATCTTCGGAGCCGGCGGCCTGTGAAACGAGCAAAGAGGCGGACGTGAACGTCGACACACGCATTTTACCTCTAACAAGACCACCATAAGTAGTATAGCCAATTGTGAGGCCGCAAGCAAGAGAGTGCAGTCAAATAGCTGTCCTCCGATCGCGTGTCGATTCCATTTTCTTTGACTCGCCTGCTGACTTTTGCTAACATCTCACCATCGCGGCCGACCCCTCCGCAAAGAATCTGCGTTAATCTGCGCAAAACTGCGGATAGAGACAGGCCGCACCAGATACACGAACGCCGCCAAGACAAGGAAGGGCTTTTCACATGGCCATCGCCGCAGGGATGCAAAAAAAAATATGGAACATTCGCCCCGCCGCCCCCGGCGCTGCGCAACTGGCCAAAGCCCTCGGCATCAGCCCCGTCCTCGCCCAGGTGCTTATCAACCGCGGCGTCGCCGCCGACGCCGTCGCCCGCGGCTATCTCACCCCCAAACTCACTGACCTCATCGAACCGGCCCGCATGCCCGGCATCGCCGACGCCGTCGCCCGAATCAAACGGGCGCTGGCCGACGGCGAACGCATCGCCATCTACGGCGACTACGACGTCGACGGCATCACCTCCGTCGCCATCCTCTGGCACCTCCTGACCATGCTGGGCGGCGCCATCGAATACTACATTCCCCACCGCATTGACGAAGGCTACGGCCTCAACGAGGACGCCGTGGTCCAACTCGCCGAAAGCGGCGTCCGCCTCATCATCACCGTCGACTGCGGCATCACCGCCGTCGCCCAGGCCCAACGCGCCGCCGACCTCGGCGTCGACCTGATCATCACCGACCACCACCTCCCCGGCGAAACCCTCCCCCAGGCCGCCGCCATCGTGCACCCGCGCCTCGAAGATTACCCCAACCCGGACAGCGCCGGCGCCATGGTCGCCTTCAAGCTCGCCTGGGCGCTCGCCGACGCCTTTAAGACCTCCGCCCGCGTCAGCGGCCCGCTCCGCGAATTCCTCATCAACGCAACCACCCTCGCCGCTATGGGCACCATCGCCGACGTCGCCGACCTCCGCGGCGAAAACCGCATCCTCACCAGCTACGGCCTCAAGGCCCTCACCGAATCGAAGCTCCACGGCATCGTCGCCCTCATCGAAACCGCCGAACTCCTCGGCCGCGATCTCGACAGCTATCACATCGCCTTTCGCCTTGCCCCCATGCTCAACGCCGCCGGCCGAATGGGCCACGCACGCCTCGCGGTCGAACTCCTCACCGCCGAAAACCCGCTCCGCTGCACCCAGATCGCCCAGTACCTCAAAGAACAGAACCGCCTCCGCCAGCAGCACCAGCGAAAAATCTTCACGCAGGCGCGAGAAATCATCCTCGCTTCCGGCCTCAACCACCCCGACCGCAAGACCATCGTCCTCGCCGACGAAAACTGGCACAGCGGCATCATCGGCATCGTCGCCTCACGAATCATCGACGAATACTTCCGCCCCACCATCATGATCAACACCGCCAACGGCGTCGCCCAGGGCTCCGCCCGCTCCGTGGCAGGCTTCAACATCGTCCACGCCATCGCCGCATGCTCCGAGCACCTCATCAGCTTCGGAGGCCACGCCATGGCCGCCGGCCTCAAAATCGAAACCCACCGCATCGGCGACTTCGCCCGCGCCTTCGAAGCCTACGCACAGGAACACCTCGACCCCGAAAACCTCGTCGACGCACTCGACATCGACGCCGCCTGCACCATCGCCGACCTCTCACAGGCCGCCGTCCGCGAACTGGCCCTCCTCGAACCCACCGGCCAGGGCAACCCCCGCCCCCTCTTCGC
>JACZKQ010000075.1 GCA_014859965.1 Phycisphaerae bacterium | reverse complement strand
GGGGCCGAGGAGGTTGTCGGATGAGCAGATGCGGATGGTTTTGCCGGTGGGCCAGGTGAAGTCGGGGTATTTTTCGTCTTTAATGAACGCGTAGTAGCGCGAGCCTTCTTTGCGGACGATGGTGTCGATGGTAGCGATGTCGAAGTCGAAGAGGCGTTTCGGGTCGGTGAAGGTATTCAGGTCTGTGGACGTCACATAAAGCGTTCGCATGCCGCGCCAGAACTGCTCGGTGTCTTCCTTTATGGGCGGCAGGATGGTGCTGTGCCAGGTGATAAGATACCGGGCGGAATCGGCGTCGTAGAAGATTTTCGGGGCGCCCTTGTAGTCGATGGCGGGCTTGAAAGCGGGGGTCTTGTAGATGTCCGGGGAGAACTCCAAGAAGTGTGTCCAGCTTATGAGATCATCCGAGGTCCACAGGGTGATTTCCGGCCGGCGTTCGCGATTGCCGATGAGATAGAAGCGGCCGTCATGGCCTTTGCAGATGTCGGGGTGGCCGCGGTAATCGTCGAAGATGCGTTTGCCGCTGTTAAGCAGGGTCCAGTGAAGGCCGTCGGTGCTGACGGAGTAGTAGAGCCGGCCGTAGTCCTCTTTGGTCATGTGGGCAAAGAGGTATGCGGCGTCGCCTGTGTCGGGGGCCGCGGCGGCATAGCAAGGTATGGCCAGAAAAAGGCCTGCGAGCAGGCCTGCAAAGTACGGAGATTTCATTGTTTTCATCTGAGCTCCCATCGGTTTATGTGATTGTAGCTGAAGCGGGGACGGTTTTCAACTGGCAGGGCAAACGCCTCATACTCGCTGGGCAGCTGGCGGCGCCAGGGCCGAGCAAAACCGGTCGGGGCCCCAGAGGCCAAAATCCCCCCCCGGCGAACAGATGCTCCTGATTTTGGCCTCTGCCCAACCGGTTTTGCTCTCCATTGTCGCCGCATGTTGGGTTTGGGATGCGGACGTCGGGAGAATGCGCCCGCCCTGTTTCAACTGGTGGGGCGGTTGAAATGGCCGGGCCGGCCGCATATAATGGAGGGCGACAAGGTTTAAATTCGGGTTCAGGTCAGTTTCAGATAAAGGAGCGGCGGATGGACAGGCATATTACGACACGGCGGGGCTTCTTAAGGTTTACGGCGGGTGTTGCGGGCGCGATAATGGTTCCTGCGATGCCGGTGCATGCGGCGGCGGTTGCGGCGAAAAAGGTCCCGACGGCGGTGGATCAGGTGCCTTTGGGCAAGACAGGGATCAAGCTGTCGCGTTTGGGGATCGGCTGCGGGAGCAACAGCGGCAATGTGCAGCGGGCGCTGGGGCAGGACGGGTTCACAAAGCTGCTGCGGTATGCTTTCGACCAGGGGGTCACGTATATCGACACGGCAGAGTCATATAAGACGCACGAGTACATTCGCGAGGCGATCAAAGGAATTCCACGTGATAAGTTGTTTATCCAGACGAAGATGCCGGCGCGGGGCGATAATCCGCTGGAGACGATCGACCGCTACCGCAAGGAACTTGGTGTGGAGTATATCGACACCCTGCTGACGCATTGTGCGGTGACGCATAACTGGGACGAGGAGCGCAAGCGCTTCCTGGATGCGTTCGAGGAGGCCAAGCAGAAGGGGATCATCCGGGCGCATGGCGTGTCATGCCACAGTTTGCCGGCTTTGACGCGGGCGGCGGCGATTGACTGGTGCGACGTACATCTGGTGCGGCTGAACCCGCAGGGGGCGTACATGGATACGGCCGCCGAGACGTGGAACGCCACGAGCGACGTGTCGCATGTGCCTGGCGTGATCGAGCAGGTCGGGATCATGCGGCAGAAGGGGCGGGGGATTATCGGGATGAAGCTTTCCGGCAACGGCGATTTTACAAAGTTCGAGGACCGCAAGCGGGCGGTGCACTTTGCGATGAAGTGTGGGCTGCTGGATGCGGCGGTGATCGGCTTCAAGAGCACGGCGGAAATCGATGAGGCGATCAAACTGATGAACGAGGCGCTTGCGGAGGTGGCGGTGTAGGCGGCGGTTTCGGTACAGCGAACGATTAGTCTCGGGGTCTGCCTGACGGGTTCAGGGCAGGCCTCGTTTTTTTGGTTGGTTAAGGTGCGTTGGCCTGTGTTCGATACAAGCGCGGCGGGATTCCAGGTCCTGCCTTATTGAGTATGGGGGTATTTGCGACGGCGCAAAGGGGGCTGTGCAATGGCGAGAGTCATCGCAGGGTGTTTGTCCGTAGGGTTGCTTATCGGCTCAGTGGCGGCCCTTGCCGGCTGTGAGGCGCCGAGTCAAACAGAGCGAATGCTTGTTGCGGCCAACTGCAGCAAGAGAGTCGCCGAGACGCCTGAGCAAAAGGAGCACCTGAAGAGCCTGCCTCAGCGGCAACTGTTTCGGCTCAAGGGCGACGAAACAGTCTTCTTCGGGTATGCGGATGCAAAGCACTGCGGCTGCATGTACATTGGCGATGAAGATGCGCTCCGGCGGTACGAAGAACTGGTGGCCGAGCGGAGGATGGCGATGGAGCGGGTCTTGCAGCCGAACTTCAGCGGTTTCAGCCGCCGGGTATGGGGGCCGTGGGATCCTTTGTAAGAAGATGGGGCGATCTATTATGCCGTTTGCGAGGGGAAGAAACGGGCGCGTCGGCGGGGGGCAACCGGCGCGCCTTTTAAATTTATGCCATGTTTTATGAGGAGGCACCGGGATGGGCAAGACGACTGTAAGAGAAGAGACCCGCGTGGGCGCCGGCACCACGATTGAGGCGTGGGCGACCTTTTCTGCGGGGGCGGCGCTGCAGCCGTATGAATATGAGTCGGGGCCGCTGGGTGATGATCAGGTCGAGATTGCCGTCAGCCACTGCGGCATCTGTCATTCGGATCTGTCGATGATCGACAACGAGTGGCGCATGAGCAAATACCCGCTGGTGGCCGGACACGAGGTGGTGGGGGTGATTAGCGCCGTGGGGGCGAATGTCAGGACGCACCGGGTGGGGCAGCGCGTCGGCTTGGGCGCGCAGTCGGGAAGCTGCCAGGCGTGTCATGAATGCCTCAGCGGCGACCAGAATCTCTGCCCCAATATAGAGTTGACCATGGGGCATCGCCACGGCGGGTTTGCAGACCGTGTGCGCTGCGCATGGCAATTCGCGGTGCCCGTGCCGGACGAAATCGATTCGGCCGACGCCGGACCGCTTTTCTGCGGAGGTGTCACCGTCTTTAATCCTATTATGCAGTTCGACGTCCGGCCCACGCATCGCGTCGGCGTCATCGGCATCGGAGGCCTGGGGCATTTGGCCCTTCAGTTCCTGAATAAATGGGGCTGCCGCGTGGTCGCCTTCACTTCCACGGAGGCGAAACGCCATGAAGCGATGGGACTGGGCGCGCACGAGGTCGTCAATTCGCGGGATTCGGCGGCGATAAAAAAGTTGGCCGGGTCGCTTAATTTCATTATTTCGACGGTGAACGTACCGCTGGACTGGCCGGTTATTCTGGATGCGCTGGCGCCGAAGGGCATGCTTTGCCTGGTTGGGGTCGTGCTGAAGCCTGTCGGCGTACCGGTTTTCGCGATGATCAAGGGGCAAAAGTCACTGTCCGCGTCGGACATCGGCAGTCCCGGGACGATTGCAACAATGCTGGATTTCTGTGTGCGGCACGGCATCCGGCCGGTCATCGAGCAATTTCCAATGTCGCGTATTAATGAAGCTCTGGATCGCCTGCGGTCCGGTCAGGCCCGCTACCGCATCGTGCTGGAGAACGACTTTGCGTGAGCTGTTTTTCTTGTTTGCGGCCGCGGCGGAAGTGCGGCTTGGCAATGTGACGTATTGCGCCGAGGGGCTTTGCAGGTTAGATGAGAGGCTCGAGCATGGCGGGGACTGACGGATTCGGACAGGGGCCTTTAGAGACCGTACACTTGGCGCGGATGGTTCTGGTATTCTTTTTGTTGACGTTCATGCTGGCCAGGATCATTGTATTGCTGATCATGACGCGGGCCCTTCCGGACCTTTTCCTTCATGTTAAAGGGACGCATGTTCACCATCTCAACTATGGCATTATTTTGCTCTCTATCGTCGGGGCATATCTGATTTTCTCGCGGCCGTCCGGGCTGAACCTGCGGATTGCGGCGGCGGTCTACGGAGTGGGCATGGCGCTGACGTTCGATGAATTCGGAATGTGGATTCATCTGGGGGGCAGTTATTGGCAGCGGGCCAGTTGGGACGCGGTGGTTGTGCTGGGCGCCAGCTTCGCATTGGTCGCGTTCGCTCCCTCTCTAAAACGGTTTGAGCCCCATCACTGGGCCACAGCAATTGCCTTGATCGCTTTTTTAGCCGTTTTTGTACTCTTGTTTCGCAAGTCATTCAAGTACGCAGGCCGTGAGTTTGGCGCCGGTCTGCACCGCATCGAATCAACATCTCCGCAGTAAGCAGCCCATCGAAGGTGTCCTGCAATTTGGCTTAGTTTTTATGGAAAATATTCAAGCAATTGGATACGGGCGGCCGATTATAGTTTTAGATGCGATTTTATAGGCCCTTGCGGCCAAAATCGCCTGGGGCGGGATGCGAATGCATTTCGGCAAATCAGCTTGGGGCATAGTGACAGCCTTCAAGCAGCTATTTTTTTTCTTGACTTGCAGTCATTCAAATATATGATTCTCGATGCAGGGGCAAGAGAAGTCGTCTAAATTGGGGGCACGACTATGAAGTGGGGGAATGCGAATACTCTATTCATGCCAACCGGCTTGCATTTTAAGAGGCGTATGAGAAAGCGTTTTTTCAAACCCGCCAAACAACGCATGCAGATTCAGCTCGGGGGATTCTACAGGGGTCTGCTGGAGATTGCGGGACGGCCGTGTTTCATCGGCATTACCGGCAGTTGCGGCAAAACGACGACGGCAGAACTGCTTGTGGCGATTCTGTCGCAGCAGGGGCGGACTCAGCAGGGGATCGGCGCCAATACGACCGATTATATTGCGCGGACCATACTGAGGGCGGCGCCCTGGCATCGGTTCTGTGTGAGTGAAGTCAGCGCCCATAAAATGGGGGTAATGGCCAAATCCGCAGCGCTGCTGCGGCCTCACATCGCGGTGCTTACAAATATCGGCGGAGATCATTACGGTGAGTTTCGCGGTGTGGAGGCGACGGTTGCGGAGAAGGTGAAGCTCGTCAGAGCACTGAGTGCCGACGGAACGGCGGTGCTCAACGCAGACGATCCCAACGTGTATGCCATGCGGGAGCGGACCGAGGCGCGGGTGATCACATATGGCCTGTCGGAGGGGGCAATGGTCCGCGGGGAGAATGTCTCGTGCGCCTGGCCTCGCCGGTTAAGCATCGATGTTTGCCATGAAGGGCAGCGGGTGCACATACAGACCTGGTTGCTGGGAGAGCACTGGGCTTATGCCATCTTGGCGGCGGTCGCCGCGGCTGTGGCGGCGGGCGTTTCGCTTGAGCGTGCCGCCAAGGCGATCGGGACGGCAAGCCCGATCGCGAGCCGCATGAGCGAGCATGCAACGCCGGACGGGGTGACATTTATACGCGACGACTTCAAGGCGCCGCTGTGGACGGTGCCGGCGTGCATGGATGTGTTGAGACATGCGCAGGCCAGGCGGAAGATTATTGCGATCGGTTCGATCTCGGATACTCCGAAAAGCCACTCGGAGCGGCAGCGGGCAATTATTCGTCAGGCGATTGAAGTTGCCGACAAGGTCGTCTTCGTAGGCAACTATTCTCGTTCTGCGCTGAAGGCGCGATCTGGGCCGGACGACGACCGCATCATGGCGTTTCCAACGCTTCATGAATTCGATGCCTTTCTGCGGGATTATTTACAGGCAGGAGATATGGTTCTCTTGAAAGGATCGCGCAGAAGCGACCATTTTGATCGGATCGTGCTGTCGCGAACGAACGATATCGCGTGCTGGCGACACGCCTGCCAAAGGGATCGCTTCTGCCATGCGTGCGCACACCGGTATACGGCGGCCGGACCCGCCGATGCAATGCCGGTGTGTTAGCCCCCGTAAGGAGTGGAGCCACCGTGACAATTTAGAAAAAATGGCGTATTGACAATCAAACCAGAATGGGATATATGGGGAAATTTTATGGTTATGACAGGCGTTAAAATGCGTCGCAAGAAAAATAGTGAAATTTCGCGAGATATTGGTCTTGAGATCGGCTGGATCTGTGGAAGTTACTTCCTCAAAATGGACCATCTTCATTACGGTTACTGGACCAAAGATCTTCCCGTGGATATCGTGAATCTGCATGCAGCGCAGGAGAACTATGTTAAGTTCCTGACGTCGCATATCCCGGAAGGCGTAAAGACCATTCTCGACGTAGGGTGCGGGACGGGGCAACTGTCCAAAGACCTGCAGAGCATGGGGTACTCGGTGGATTGTATTTCACCGAATGCGTTCTTCGCCGAACGGACGCGGCTCTTGCTGGGGAATGCGAGCCGTGTCTACGAGTGCAAGTATCAGGATTTTGTTACACCCGACACTTATGATCTTGTGTTTTTCAGTGAAAGCTTTCAATACATCGGCGCCGAGGATGGCATAGCCAAGAGCAACAGCCTCTTGCGTGACGGCGGCCATCTTATGATCTGTGACTTCTTTCGCCGGCCGGTTCTCGACAAGTGCGCGTTGTCTGGCGGGGAACGCTGGACAAGGTTCAATGAGACAATGGAACAGTACCCGTTTGTCCAGGTTGCGGACATCGACATTACTGACGCAACGGCGCCCACGGTGGACCTGTTGAACGACGCGCTGCAGCAGGCCATTCAGCCCACGATGGCTCTGGCGGTGCAACTGGTTGCCAGTCGGCATCCTTTGCTGCACAAACTGGTCCACCGAATATACAGGCGCAAGATCGAAAAGATTAATTCGAAGTACTTTAGCGGCAGGATGTCAGGGGAGGATTTCAAGAAATGCAAGTCTTACAGACTTTTGCTTTACCGCAAGGGGCAGGCCGCCGGTCCCGAGGCAGTTAAGCAGACCGCGAGTAACCAGGGTGTCTGCGTATAAGAGCCGGCAACATTGTCGTCTACATAAATAAGTGAGAAAGGGACGCCTCCGCGGAGGCGTCCCTTTTTAGTTCAGGGTGGTCTGCAATTCGTCATGCCGTTGTCACAAAGCTTACCTGGATACTCTCTTGCCCAATTTCAGGCGGTATTTTTTCCTTGATCTTGCCGGGCAATTTGTCTATCATGTCAATAGACAAGGAGCCGGCTTATATGAAACTTACGACCAAGAGTGAATATACATTGTTGGCGCTGATTCATCTGGCGCGGCACGGGGAGCGGGGGTATGTCAAGATTGAGGACATCTGTGAGGCACACAGTATACCTAAGAAGTATCTTGAAATCTTGTTTTCTGTGCTTCGGCAGGGTGGATATATTAACACGCGGCGGGGCTCGGCGGGGGGGTACATGCTCGCCCGGCCTGCAGCGGAGATCACCCTGGCGGAAATTATCCGGCTGATGGACGGCGCCCTGGCGCCCACGGAATCGGTGAGTAAGTACTTCTTCTCGGATACACCCTTAGCGAAAGAAAAGAAGATGATTGCTGTCTTAGGCGAGATTCGGGACTACATTGCCGGCCGGCTGGAGCAACTTACGTTGGTTGACGTGGTTTGATGTATTTGGAGAACAGGAGGCAGCGTTAATGGGCGATTTTACTGCTATGCAGGTTGTGGGAATTGTGCTCTGCGCGTTTGTGTGCGAGTACGTCGATTCGACACTGGGCATGGGGTACGGGACGACGCTCACACCGCTTTTTCTGCTCATGGGTTTTTCACCAATGCAGATCGTGCCGGTAGTGCTCTTGTCGGAACTGATATCCGGGCTGTTTGCCGCCTTCTGTCACAATCGCCAAGGCAATGTGCAGTTTCTGCCGAAAGATGGCGAGATATTCAAAATACGCAAAATGCTCGGCCCGTTGGGCTATATCGAGACGGCGCGGAACAGCCTGCCGATGCACCTGAAGATAGCGCTTTTGTTGGGGGCGTGCAGCATCGCGGGTACGGTCGTGGCGGTTTTTGTGGCGGTCAACATACCGAAGTTCTGGTTGAAAATGTACATCGGGACTCTTGTGCTTTCGATGGGGGTGCTGGTTTTGTTGTGTCTTAACCGGCGTTTCGCTTTTTCGATCAAGCGGGTGACGCTCTTAGGGCTCGTGGCGTCGTTCAACAAGGGCATGAGCGGCGGCGGCTACGGCCCGCTGGTTACGAGCGGCCAGATTTTGTCGGGCATCGACGGCAAGAGTGCGGTAGGCATAACGTCGTTAGCCGAGGGCCTGACGTGTGCGGTGGGCGTCCTGGCCTACATACTGACCCGGCAGGAGGTGGATTGGGGACTGGCGCCGTACGTGGTGATCGGGGCCGTGTTGTCGGTGCCGCTGTCGGCGAGGAGTGTGCGGTTCATCAGCGAAAGGAATCTCAAACTCGGCATTGCCCTCCTGACGATCATACTCGGCACAGTGACGATTGTGCAGACGCTGACTTCCCGTTAGGTGGTTGATACTGCTTGCTCATATCTGAACCCGCCGCTATGATGCATCGGGCGGCGTGTGTGCTAACGCCTCCAAAGACCGATAACCTATCTTGAGACGAACTTTATGGATATCGAACTCCACTACGGTGAAGGGTCGTTGGGTCTTCATCTGCCCGACTGCAATGTTGCGGCGGTGATTCGGCCGTGGACGCAGGAGGCGGGGGCGGATAACCGAACGATTGCGGCAGAGGCGGGGGCATGTGCGGCGATGGAGGATTTTGTGCGGGCGGTCGCAGGCAAGACCTTGGCTTTGCTGGTCGGTGACGGCAGTCGGGACATGCCGCTGGGGGACATTTTTGAGGTGCTGTTCGGGCGGCTGCGCGGGTGTGCGAAGGTGCTGTTCGTGATGTGTACGGGGACGCACGATGCGGATACTCCGGAGAACCGAGCCATTTGTCAGCGGATTGAGGCATCGGCACGAACGACGGGGCTGAATGGGTATGTGATAGTGGTACACGACTGTCAGGAATCCGACCTGGCGGAGGCGGGCCGGACCTCGCGCGGTACGGATGTGCGCTACAACCGCGTTCTGGACGAAGCGGACATTTTTGCGGTGCTCAGTGACGTGAAATTTCACTATTTTGCGGGATATTCCAACCCGATCAAGAATTTTGTCCCAGGGCTGTGTGCGTATCGCACGGCCGAGCAGAATCACAGTCTGGCGCTGGAACCGCGGTCCACGTACGGGGTGCATCCATGGCAGGCTGACGCGGCGCGGCAGGACAACCCGCTGGCGGCGGACCAGTTGGAAGCGATGCAGTTGATTGTGGGCGGGCGGCGCGTCTATGCGCTGGTGACGATCAGTTCCTCGGGCCGGATTCAGTGGGCGCGGTTTGGTGAGGCGGAGGCGGTGAGCAGGGCGGCTTTTGCGGAAAGTGATCTTCGCAACACGCATACGGTGGAGCCGACCGATCGCTTGATTGTTTCGCCGGGGGGCCTGCCGAATGATGTGGACCTTTACATTTCGCAGCGGGCGCTGGAATTGACCCAGCAGGCAGTGCGAGATGAGGGCGAGGTGCTGTTCGTGTCGGCGTGTCCTAAGGGGATCGGCCATGCGCGGACGATGGAGAATTTCTATGACCGTCTGATTCGGCCCCTGGATGAGATATTTGAGTCGATTCGCGGGGAGTATAAGCTGTTTTCGCACAAGCCTTATAAGTTCGCGGAGATGATCCGGCGGCTTCGGCGAATCTGGGTATATTCGCAGATTCCCGACGAACAACTCGCCGCGGCGCACCTTTATCCGACACGGGATGCCCAGGCTGTCGTGGAC
Source organism: Phycisphaerae bacterium (assembly GCA_014859965.1). Lineage (GTDB taxonomy): Bacteria > Planctomycetota > Phycisphaerae > Sedimentisphaerales > Anaerohalosphaeraceae > JACZKQ01. The sequence goes on along the minus strand of JACZKQ010000075.1, from coordinate 5,006 downwards.
TGCTGGCTGGCCGAAGACCCGCAGGTGCGCATCACCGTGGTTGACGGTGCTAATAAGCTTGCTCTGTACGCAAGACAGGCTCTGTAAGTGCGATGGCGCTCTCGGGCGTGGCTGTTCCAAGGGCAATCAGCGTGCGGCACAGTTCGGCGCCACGGAGTCGATGCCTGCGGCGCGCCTTTCTTTCGGCACACGCGTGGACTTTGGTGTGGAATGCCTGCAAGTCATCTTCGAAAGACAGACTGAAGTCGGGTTTGTTCAGGGTGTCGATTTCGCTGCTGTAGGAGATTGCGGGTGTGACGTCGTTCAAGAGGTGCTGCATGTGAGGTGTGATGCGGTTGGGCTGGTAGGCTTGTGCCTGGTAGCGGTTCTCTTCACAACTGCAGAGGAAGAAAATAGCGCCTAAAGTCAGCCATGTCAAAAAAGGTTTCATTCTCCCCCCTTTCGATTTCGATCGCTTACGGCTTGCATTTTGTAATCCCCCTAAAACGTCTGTTTTGTTGTCCCCCGGGCTTTGCTGCACGCCCATGTAAAAAATGTACATAATGTTCGTGCAAGCTGCAAAGCGGACAATCTTTTAAATATTCACCGGGGTTGTTCTGCTGGGTGAAGCGGGCAGCGTTTTTCAGTACTGATGCGCGGGTTTGGCGGGCGAACGTCACCGTGCGGCCGGTGCGGCCTTTCATGGCAAGGTAACTTCCGCATACGCGTCTTGTCCGATAAAGAACGGCGCATTGGCATGTCTTTAGGGGTGTGAAAAAAATTCAGGTGCTTTGCAGGAATTCGTTCGGGTTTTGTTAGGGTTTTTGGCATGTTGCCGCCGATATGTAAGAGATTCGCATGAAGGAAAGGACAGTTTTAGGACGGATGCCGCAACGTGCTTTAGCCCGGGTGGGGCGGGCGTGAAGGTGAATTACGATGAATCATGGACGATTTGATGCGTTTGAGAATGAACCAATTTGCAGGTTTGGGCCGGGTGGGGATTTTGCGAGATCCTGGCCACCGGAGGGGCAAGAACCATCGGCGCAGAACCCGCTGCATAAGGTGCTGGCGATGCTTGCCGACATCATGAGTGCCGGCGGATCGCTGCTGCCGATTGGGCGAATCTCAGTGGACGGCCCGCAGGACCTATGTGAAGTGCAGGAGGAAGATCATCTTGGAGAGTGCCAGCGAGATAACAGTGACGCCGCGCCAACTGGAGATGCTGCGGCACATCGCGGAATTCGAGAACAGCCGCTGCTATTCGGCGACGATCGCCGAGGCCGCGGGGGCGGCCGGTGTAAGCCGAACCACCGCATTCGAGCACATCGTAAGCCTTCAAGCAAAAGGACTGCTGACGAAATCGACGGGCAGGGCACGCTCTTTGAGATTAACGGCCCAGGCCAGTCGGCTGCTTGAGTGCGATCGGTATTTGGGGTCGCGGTCGGCGGCGTCCGAGGGCGTTCCGCTGGCGGGACGCGTGGCGGCAGGGGTGCCCATTGAAGCGATCGAGAATGCCGATGTGCTTTCGCTGCGTTCGGTGTTCGGCGACGGCGACGGCGTCTTTGCGCTTGAGGTCGCCGGCGACAGTATGATAGAGGAGGGGATTGACACGGGGGATTACGTGATCTGCCGCAAAACGGATACCGCCGCCAACGGCCAGATGGTGGTGGCGATTGTGGAGGAAAATGCGGCTACAGTGAAGCGTTTCTACCGGGAAAACGGGCGAGTACGTTTGGAAGCCGCCAACCCGGCCTATCCGTCGATCTATACGGATCAGTGTCGGATCGAGGCGGTGGTCGTGGGCGTGCTGAGGCGGTTGGGCTATTGATCGACAGTTGTTACTGGCCGGGCGGCAGTCAGGATATGCGCTGCCGTCCTGCATGCTCGGCATGATGTTCGCTGATCGCGTGGAGCCAGTCTTTCCACCCATCGGTATAAACCGCGCCGGAGAAGAGGAATCCGTCATTATGGCTGCCGGTGATTTCGAGAAACCGCTTCGGCTCGGCGGCGGCGGCGTAGAGACGCAGACTGAACTCAAAGGGGACGATCTCGTCGTTTCTGCTGTGAATGAAGAGGATGGGGCAGCGGACGTTTTTCACGTATTCAAGGGTGTTGTAATGGAACTTTGCGAAGAGGTGGACGGGCATGTAGGGGTAGAACTTTTTGCCGATTTGCTCATAGGAGGTAAAGGTGCTTTCCAGGACAAGGGCGCGGGGATTGACGCGGGCGGCGAGATGGGCGGCGATGCTTCCGCCGAGCGACCGTCCGAAGATGATGATGCGGTTTGAAGGGATCTGCTTTTTTTCGGTAAGCCATTTCCATGCGGCGGCTGCGTCCATATAGGTGCCCGCTTCGGTGGGTTTGCCCTGGCTGTCGCCGTAACCACGATAGTCGAACAGGAGGCAGTTGAGCCCCATTTCATTGAAGATGTTGATGGAGTCGAGGCGGTGGGTCATGTTACCGGCGTTTCCGTGGCAGAAGAGAACGGTGTATTTTGCGTTTTCGGCGGGGATGTACCAGGCGGCGATCTTAAGGCCGTCTTCTGTTTTGAGGGCGAGCTTCTCGTAGGCGAGATTAATATCGGCGGGAGTGTAGGTTATTTCACGAATGGGGGCGTACAGAAACCGCGGCTGAAGGAAAAAGAGTGTCCAGCCTACTATCGAGTATGCTATGATAACAATTAGCAGTATTGTCCAGACTACCGCCATGGATTCTCCCCGTTTCAATCAGGTCTTTTACGCCGGAAGACTTGTTTGCGTTCGATGTAAATCCCAGTTGAGGATTTTACTTTGCCGATGCCGTCAAAGCAAGCTAAAATGAGAAAGCGGGCGCTTGTTGCAGGCTGGGATCGCATGAAAATGTTGCTTTTTGGGGTTCAAGTACATGATTTCGCGGCGAAAAACGCGGGTGGTTGAGGTCGGGCCGGTGCGGCTGGGCGGGGGCAACCCGGTCGCGATTCAGTCGATGACGAAGGTGGACACCTCCGACGTTGGGGCATGTGTAAGACAGGTTCGTCGGCTGACGGCCGCGGGATGTGACCTTGTGCGTCTGGCGGTGCCGACCAGGGCGGATACGGCGGCATTTGGGGAGATCGTGCGGCGGGTGGATGTGCCGCTGATTGCGGATGTGCATTTCTCGCCGGAGCGGGCCATCGAGGCCATTGAAGCGGGGGCGGCGAAGATTCGCATTAATCCGGGCAATATAAAGAAGCAGGGGGATGTGCTGCGGATTATCGATTGCGCGAAGCTGCACGGGGCGGCGATGCGGATCGGGGTCAACGAGGCGAGCATTCGGGATCTGAAGGCGGACGTGCCGGCGGCGCGGCGGACGGGGCTCATGGTCCGGGAGATGACAAAGTACGTGCGGATTTTCGAGCGGCGGGGTTTCGAGAAGCTGGTGTTGAGCGTTAAGAGCGCCGACGTGGTGCGGACCATCGAGGCCAACCGGGCGGTTGCGGAGGCGTTCGACTATCCGATTCACGTGGGGCTGACGCACGCGGGTCTGCCGGAGGATGCGCGGATCCCTTCGGCGGTGGCGATCGGGACGCTGCTGGCGGAAGGGATCGGCGACACGATCCGCGTGAGCGTTGCGGGAGATCCCGTGGCGGAGGTTCAGTTGGGGCGGGAGATCCTTAGGGCATTGGGGCTTTATGAGGAGGGGCGGCCGCGGCTTACAGTGTGCCCGACGTGCGGCCGATGCAAAATCGACGTGGTGCGGCTGGCGCGGCAGGTCCGCAAGCTTCTGGATGGAGTCGAAAAGCCGCTCAAGGTGGCCGTAATGGGGTGCATCGTCAACGGGCCGGGCGAATGTGCGGATGCAGATCTGGCCGTCTGTGCGGCGGAGGGCAAGGGCTTTATTTACGCCCACGGTAAGAAGAAGGCCGTCGTGCCGGAAGAGAAGTTGCTGGATACACTTGCAGATCAGATAAGAAGCCTGCAAACGGAGTGATTGCCGTGACGCTGAGCAAATCAGAAATTGCCGATCAGAATGAGTACCTCCTGAAATGTCAGCGTGATTTTCGAATTGCGGCTGAATATGTTGCGAGGGCGATGTCCAATTTGGATGAGGTACAGAGGATTGTACTATTCGGGTCGGTGGCCAAACCCCTGGAGAAGGAGATTCCGCGGTTTTACGAGTTTCAAAGAGAAGGAATTGCCATTTGGCACGAATGCAAGGATGTTGATATTGCTGTCTGGGTGAGAACCTTGGATAACTTGAGAGCCCTTCGCAAGGCGAAAGTGCTGGGATTAAAGACGGCGGCACAAGAAAAGAACGTCACAACTGCAACGCATCAAGTCGACGTTTTCATGATGGATGCTGCTACAAATCGCCACATCGGCAGATTATGTGACTACAAAAAGTGCCCCAGGAGCGACAAGAAGCTTGCGTGCATGACGCCTGGGTGCGGACAGCCAGCATACTTGAAGCAAATTCCCGGTTTTCGCCTGGACCCGGCCGGTCTTGCGACAAACGTCAGTGTCGTCCTGTTTGAGCGGCGACATGGTTGATGGGCCCGGGGCGGAGCGGTTCATGAGACGCATTCATGTGCTTTTGGGATTGTTCGCGATTGTTCTAATGGCGTGGCCGTTTCGGGCGTTTATCCGTGGTCGGGTGGCAGAGAAGCGGGAGCAGGCGGAGGTCGTCGGTACGGTGGAGGACAGAGTCGGACAGTACGGTCCTGCGGTTCGAGGGCGGCTTAGGCCGGCTTTCCGGCAGGCCGCCATTGCGTATCCGCCCGCTCGGATCGCTCTTATTATAATCAAGGAGGAGAAGCGACTGGAGGTGTGGGGGGCGGGGCGAAGCGGCGAGCACCGCTTTGTGAAGGCATATCCGATTTTGGGTGCAAGCGGACGACTTGGGCCGAAGCTGCGCGAGGGCGATTTGCAGGTACCGGAGGGTATCTACGGGATAGAATCGCTCAATCCCAACAGCCGCTTTCATTTGTCGCTGCGGATCGGGTAGCCAAAGGCGTTCGACCGGGCCCGGGCGAAGGAGGAGGGGCGGACCCATCTCGGCGGCGATATCAT
>JACZKQ010000074.1 GCA_014859965.1 Phycisphaerae bacterium | reverse complement strand
ACTTCCTAAGGCTCCCCCACTCCTCCCCTACTCCGCGCTGTCATTGCGAGGACCTTTGTTCGGGCCGTGGCAATCCCCCTCTGCTGAACGATGTCATTCCCGCGAAGGCGGGAACCCAGGCCCTCGCTAACAGCTAACACCTAATCGTAATAGCTAACCCCTAACCGCTGTGTTCTTTCTCCGTGTCCTCCGTGTTCTCCGTGGTTCCATTATCCTGTAAATCCTGTGCATCCCTGGCCGCCAATCCTGTATGTCCTCTTTATCCCCGTGAATTACTTTGGCCCCAAATTGTCTTACCCCTCTGGGCCGCCAAGGTTGTCCGTGGCACGTTTCCCCCCCAAGCAAACTCGTTCAGGCTTGCTTGCGCGATGTCAGCTCCCGTTAATCGTCACAGTCGGCTTGTCCCTATAAACCTTATTTCTTATATTTTAATTGTGCTGTCCAGCATTTTCAGGAAAACCGTTAAATCCCCTAAGATCAAAGGAGTCATTTTATGAAGAGAATACGAAAAAAAAGCGAGGTCAAAAAGAAGCGGCGGATGCAGAAAGCAGTCCGAAAGCACAAACGCACGTTGAGCCAGAATTGCGAGAAAGCTCCTTGCCACGGGCACTGCCATGCCCGAAGTACTTTGAACGTCAGCATGGCGCTCAAATGGGCCATCGCTATAGCCGGTTTATTGGCCAGCGTGAGGGGATGTGAACTGTCTCAGCAGTCGCTAAGGAACTACAGCTCCGACCGGGTACCGGACCAGCAGGAAGTCCACCAAGCTGCTGAGAATGACGAGGCTCTGGTTCGGGTCGACCCGCTTCGGATATGCAATAAGACACCGACTCAGCCCAAGCGGCAGCCACAAAGCGGTGGTCCGAACTCGCCAGTAGCTGCCAAACACAGCAACAACTGACTGGTGCCGGAGACGGACCGCGAGTACCTCGGTCGCAGAAACTGCTCGTCTGCGCCATCCCCGTTACTTTCGCTGCACTCAGCGTAATTAATGCAATCCGTAGCTCCTTTTGCTTCTCCTCCCTCCCCCTTCCCTCCATCCTCCCCATCCTGTTAATCCCTGCAAATTCCCCCGCTAACGCCTAAAACCTTATCCCCAATAGCTGTATTATGTTTTTCCCTTGACTTCTCCCCCCAATCTGGCTATCTTCCTTACGGCTGGGGAGCTCTACTCGACTGTAAGTTGCTGATCGCAATAGCTAATTGCTAAAAGCTAACCGCTAAATAGCTTGGAATACCGGAGGCCGCCTGATGAGAAGAAACACCCTACCTCCCCTTCCCCCCGTCATTGCGAGCCCGATTTGTCCCGGGCGCGGCAATCTCGCGGCGTCACTGCGACGCATTTTATCGGCGGCGGCAACCCCTTCCCTCGCTAACACCTCACCGCTAACCCCTAACCGCTGTCCTTTCCCTACTCGGCTACTAGACTACTCGACTACTCGACTACTTCCCTCCGTCATTGCGAGCCCCAGGCGCGGCAACCTCGCGGCGTCCCTGCGACGCGTTTTATCGGCCGCGGCAACCCCTTCCCCCGCTAACACCTCACCGCTAACCCCTAACCGCTGTTGTCCCTCCCCCCCTTATTTCTTAAGCTTTACTAAGTTCACGTATGTGCAATCGATACCCGTTAGTTTCCTTTAGGGGGTAAGTATGATGTCTACTCCGTTCAGCCCAGATCGCCCAAATGTCCTGCATCTCACAGTTCTGCCTCTCTTATGGCTGGGCACGTTCTTTTGCGTTGGCCATCCCACACTTGGCGCTTCGCTTACCCTGAAGCCGGTCTTGCCAATTTATGTTCAAGCGGGCGCAAGGATTCAACTCGCCCCCGTCCTTCTCAATCCAGATAGCCAAACAGTCCAGTTCACCTGCCGATATGACGGCACCGATCAACTCCCCACAACAGCAATATTCAACACCACAACCGGGGCCTTTGACTATGCTACGCGTCCCACGGACTTTGGCAGGCACATATTGACCGTTATTGCAACTTCAAAGACCGAGTCCGCCACGACGGATATCCGCATTGAAATTGATCCAATTGTGCAAACCTCCGCCAACGAAATCATCTTGAAGGACGACTTCAGTAACACGCCAACGTCTCCAGATGAACCACTCGGCCCCTCATGGCAGGTAATCCGCGGAATGGCTAACCTCTCTGCATCTCCGGCCACCGAGGCATGGTTGCAGTTACATCGTAAGGACACCGTGGTAGTGTCGGCTTCGGATATTCTTCTTGATGAGTTTACAATTCTTTTTGGCTGTTCCCTGCAATGGGGAGATGCTGCTGGTGTCATCTTCCTTTACCAAGATCCAGCTAATTACTATGAGCTCAGCATATCCCAGGGGCCGCTCAAGATTAGCCGAATCCATAACGGCGTCCGAACTGTGATTGGAGAACATGATTCTATCGACCTATCAATGGCTCATAGTGCGCTGGACTGGGGTTACTACAAAGTTCATGTTGTCCGAAACCCCGACCACATTGTCGTAGCTGTTGGACGGTTTGGCACAAGTACTGATTTCGACTTTGCCGTTACAGACCATGCCCCACCATCCAGCCAATTTCTATACGGCAAGATCGGCTTTTTAACCCCGTCGCTGTCCTCATACGTGCAGCGTTGGTACCAGATCATTGAAGCCAAGGTATTTGTCGGAAAACTCGAGCACACAAGAAAAGCGAAAACGTATTTTGTCGATTCTTCTTTCGGCGACGATTACGCTGACGGGACAGAACTCGCCCCGTTTTGCACGATTGGATACGCGAGTCAACGGGCTCTATATGGAGATACGATAATTGTCAAGCCAGGAGTGTACAGGGAATCAATTACACTTGCCCGCATGGGCCATGCAGATGCTCCAATCACGCTTAAAGCTCACAACCTGGCATCTCGTCCCATCTTGGACGGGTCGACAATAGTATCTGGCTTTGCGCCTGCCGCTTTTAACAAAGTCTATTCTGCACCTTGGGGTGAACCCATAGTAACTGCTATGTACCAGACCGGAAAAAGACTTGCTTTGGCGATGCAACCCGCCGGTGTGAACCCTGAAGATCCGTATGATAAACCCTCGAACTGGTATGAAGTCGAGGCTGCAGACATCGCCGCACTTGGCAGCAATGAAGAAACGAATTTGCTCGCCTCAGGCACGGAATACCTGATCTTGCACGATGACTTTCGCACGTGCAATGGGGTACAGGTCCAAGACGATTTTTGGAAGGGAGCCGAATTATATCACTACAACAACACCGCAAACGTGACTCGTGTGCTACCAGTTAACGGCTATCAAGCGAGTGCTAACAAGATAACTTTCGATTCCACAAGAACGCTTTCACTACGAATACAGCCGCCGTCTAACGGGAAGAGCGACCGCTATGCTGTCGCAAACCACCCAGGGGTGATAAGCAGGCCAGGCCAATTCGCCCATTCCGGTGGAGGCCTTTTCATACGGCCATTTGATGATGAATTGACTATGTTTGAGGCCGCAGTTCTGCAAGATGGAATTACATTGCACGGCAACCACATACTGATCGACGGTTTTGAAATTCGTCGGTTCACGCGTCACGGGATATACAGTACTGCCACGAAGACATTGGAATCCTTCAAACTTTCTAACGCTTTCATCCATCATAACGGCAGCAATGGCCTTTCACTCCAAAATTCAAAAAATATAGTGATTCAGGATGGCGACATTTGCTACAACAACAATGACGGCCTGACGTTTAGCAAAGGCACTGAAAACCTGCAAATTCTTAGGACCACAATTCACCACAATAATAATAACGGGATTTGGCTTGCCGGCAGTGGAGCGCGCCTTTATGGCTGCACGCAAGTCCTGATTCAGGATTGCCACATCCATTCTCAAGGCAGCTACCGATCACATCCTGACAACCTCCAACTGCAACAAGTTGATAAGCTTACCATCGACAATTGCCTGTTCGAACAGGACGGTGATCAGAACCTGTGGTCCTTTTTAAGTGGTGATATAAGAATTCAGAGATCTGTCTTTATCAATGGCCCCCTTGGCTTATGCACTGTGAATGCTCCCACGCTGCTTAACAACCTTTTTTTTAAGAGCCCACTTCGGTTCGATGGCCAGGCATCTGTCGGTGCCGGCTTTGTAACATTGGCCAATATCGATACGGCTGGCTGGGAAAAGATCCGATGCGATATTAGAGGCGACATTGATAGTTTCCCGCTCAGCCTTGTGTGGTCCGGTTCAGATATTGCAGCACAAATAAGAAACTGGCCGGCAGACAAGTTATTGACTGAAAAAGCTGATAGAGAGGCCGTAATCGCAAGAATAAATGAAGTGATCGATACCAGTCACTTTCTTGAAGACCATTTTTATGTATACCCTATGTTATCCCAGGCCGGCGCGGCAAGACTTATCACGACTGCCCTGATGAACCGAGGCCTGATTGATCGAAATGGCCGGTTCACAGGCACCTACGAAGCAGATCAAAAGGAAGAAATTCAAGGCATGAATCGTGCAATACTCGATGAACTTTACTTTGACGGCAAAGTCTCCAAAGGCCGTTGCAATTATCGAGTCCATTCGGCACGTATTCACAACAATACGTTTCTTGAAACGGCCATCGTTCCCCCTCCGGTCGCGCTCAATCTCGCTCCTTATTTCCACATCGACTATAACTACTATAATATAGAGAACAACTGGCTTTACAATTCTTGGCGGAACTTTGCGGGATTTGGCGAACAGAGCATTACCGATCGCAGTCCGCTGACCCTGGCTAACGAAATCATTGATTTTGATGGCCGTAATTTTTATCTCAAGTCAACAAGTAGGCTAATCAACGCAGGCATCGACGTAGGCCTCACCTACCTTGGTTCTGCTCCAGACATCGGTCCATTTGAGTTTGGCTCTCGCCCCTCGGATTCTAGAGTGGGCCACTATCGCTTTGAAGAATACAGCGGAAACCAAGCTAAAGACTCGTCCCCGCTGAAGAATAACGCGTTGACTCATGACACGACTTGGCCAAAAGGCGCAGCACTCACGTTCACGCTCGCCACAGGCGCGGCGACTAGTGGCTCTCCTGCCAGCCAGAACATAACTGGTGACCTGACGATTGCCGCTTTGATAAACCCTGAGTATGAGCACTATGGGCTCATCGGTGATGCCCGCATTGTTGACAAGGGCGACAGCCCTGCCGGATTTGCCTTCTATCTCAAGAATGACGGTCGGCTCGCCTACCGGGCGGGCAATGACGAGGTCGTCTCCGATGCCGGTGTCATCCGACTCAACGAGTGGCAGCATGTGGCAGTTTCTCATAGCGATAAACTGGCTACGGTAACTTTTTATATCAACGGCCAACCCGCAGGTACAGTGACAAATTACCAAACAAACCCAATGGACTCGTTGAACTCACCCCTCATAATCGGCAATAATGCCGCCCTCACCCGCGGGTTCAAGGGCATGCTCACCGACGTCCGCATCGACAGCCGGGCCTTGACCGCTTCCGAGATCGACGCCATCTATAGGACATGGCAGGTGCGCGCCCACAAACGCCTCGACTTCGACCTGATCGCCACCGACGGCGACGGCAATCCCCTCGAATTCGTCGTCCAGACCCCCCCCGCAGGTGCCACCTGCCAGGACAACGCCTTCAAGTGGCTGCCCCGCCACAGCCAGGCCGGCAGCTATGACATCACCTTCGAGGCCGTCAACAACCCCGACTACACCCACCGCGTCCCAATCGTAGTAGAAAACGTCGCAATTGACACCTGGTACCGCTACTGGCTTCAATGCCTCAACAAATACTGACGGCGTAGATCTGTAAATGAAGGGACTGCGTCCAATAGTGTTCGGCCCGGCATTTGCGCCGGCGTATGAGAACAAATCGGGGTCGCGGGTGCGTGCGAGCATGCGCTTTCGCCTCTGTGGGCTCTGACAACGCATCGCGGGGGTAGGGACGACGTGTGGGTATTCCTGATAACGGCGGCATCCGGCAGGCCGCCTGCGAGATCATCTGCATCTCGTACGCTTTTTGCTGCGGGCGTGCTACATCAAGCCGGCCACGTCCTGAGGCACGGCCAGTTTCAATTTTGTTCGGGAGTCGTCTCCGAGCATTTCTTCGCCTGCGTGGAGCACCGTTTCGATCAATCGGAGGGCGTCGTCGGGCTGGAGATTGAAACGTCCCACTATGCGGTTCATCAATTCCGCTCGGCTGAGGGTGAACTCGGCAGGCCGCTGACTTGTCAACTCGCGTTCGAGGAGGTCTTCGGGCAGTTCCGCAGCAACTTCCACGGCGACGGATTCCTCGACGCTTTCGGCGACGCTGCGCCAGATTTCTCTGCAGGCTGCGTCCGCCGTGTCGCGGTCGGTTACGAAGTCCAACTGCACGACTTTGTCTACCATTTCATCATAGTTCACTGAATGGCGCCCCCCTGTTCTTACCCGGCCGCGGCCGGGTCCTTTCCATTGCCCGTGCATACGACTCCATTAGAATCGACAGTCATGCCGAAAGGCATAACCCCGATTTCAGATTTGCGGGCCAGAATACGGCGCGTCCTGCGGGCGCAAATGCGGCGTGCCGCCCACGGGCGCGTATCGGGCGTTTCAGCGGGCCGATTCGACGATGACGGGGTCGTCGGCCGTGAAGCGATAATCGCCGGAGGCGAGTTCGAAGACGGCTGCGCCTTTTTCGTTACGGAGGAATGTAACGCCTTTTGCCTGTCGGGCGGGGCGATTGCTTTCCTTGATGGTGTCGGGCGCGCTGGTGGGCACGTACACTTCGGCGGTTGTGTTGGCGGGGATATGCACGTCCATCGTCAGTGTGCCTTCGTTTATCTTCCAGTTGGAGGCGATGCGGCCGCGGATGGAATCGTACGCTGCATTCGCCCAGTCGAGGCCGCCGCCCGGTGCGGGGCGGATGGCGATGCGTTTGTATCCGGGGTCGAGCAGATCGATGCCGCCGATGGTTTTGAACATCCACTCGGCGACGGCGCCGAAGGAATAATGGGCGAACGAGTTCATCTTCGGATCACCAAAACCCTCGTCGGGCGTCCAGCCGTTCCACCGTTCCCAGATGCTGGTGGCGCCGTGCCTGATCGAGAAGCCCCACGAGGGGAATGTGTCGTTGTTGAAGAGGCGGTAGGCGACGTCGAGTCGGCCGCTGCCGGTGAGGGCGGGCATGAGGTCCTTGGTTCCGACGAAGCCGGTGGACAGATGGCCGTCGCGGGATCGGATGTCGGCGGCGAGGTGGTCGGCGGCTTTCTGTGCGGCGGGTTCGTCGAGCAGGTCGAAGGCCAGGGCGAGAACGTAGACGGTCTGGGTGCTGCCTTTGATGCGGCCGTCGGGGGCGACGAAGGCCTTGTTGAAGGCCTGCTTGATGTCGGCGAATTGCCGGCGGTACTTTTCGGCGTCGGCGGTCTTGCCGACGGCTGCGGCCATCTCTGCCATGAGGCTGGTGCTCCTTGCGAAGTAGGCTGTCGAGAGCACGTCCTTGGGCGTGTCGGCGTTGATGCTCAGCCAGTCGCCGAAGCCGTCGGCGGGACGGATGAGGTCCTTGCTGTGGGTGCGGCAGTAGTCGAGCCAGCGGGTCATCGCGTCGTAGTGGCGTTCGATGATGCGCCGGTCACCGTAGACGCGGTAGATGGTCCACGGGCAGATGACGCCGGCGTCGGCCCATGCGGGGGATACGCCGTCGTGCGGGCGCGGGGCCATGCAGGGAAAGCCGCCGTCGGGATACTGGCCGTCTTCGACGTCGACCATGTACTTGGCGATGAAGGCGGCAACGTCGGCGTTGTATGTGGCGGTGCGGACGTAGATCTGGGCGTCGCCGGTCCATCCCATGCGTTCGTCGCGCTGGGGGCAGTCGGTGGGGATTTCGATGAAGTTGGCGCGCTGGGTCTGGCAGATGTTGCGGTAGAGGGCGTTGGCCTGTTCGCTGGAACAGGCGAAGCTGCCGGCGACGTCCACGGCGGCGGTGATTTCGACGCCAATGACGGCGTCGGGTTCGAGGCGGCCGGGGTAGCCGGTGACCTCGACGTACTGGAAACCGTGGAAGGTAAACTGCGGCTGCCATTCTTCGAGGCCGCCGCCTTTGCAGATGTAGGTGTCGGTGGCGCGGGCGCTGCGGAGGTTCTCGGTGTAGATCGTGCCGTCGGGGTTGAGGCGTTCAGCGAAGCGAAGGCGAACTTTGTCGCCGGCGTTTCCGCGTACCTTGAGGCGGGCCCATCCCGCGAAATTGGTGCCCATGTCGAGGACGTAGGTGTCGGCTGCGGGTGTGGTGATGCTTTTGGGCGGGATTTCCTTAAAGATGCGGGTGGTCGCGGACGGATAGGCTTGCAGCGGCACGTCGACCTTTTCCGTTACGGCGACGGGGCGCCATTGGGCGGCATCGAAGCCGGGGCGGTCCCAGCCGGGCATTTCGAGCCGGGCGTCGTACGTTTCACCGGCCTGCATGTCGGATTCCAGGATGGGGCCGAAGGCCGCGGTCCATGAAGGATCGGTGGCGACGACCTGGTGCGAGCCGTCGGCGTATTCGATGTTCAGTTGGCCGCGGAAGCGCAGATGCCAGCCGTAGAAGCCCTGGCCGAGTATGCTGATGTTGCCGGCATACCAGCCGTCGGACAGAATGGCGCCGAGGGCGTTTCGGCCCTTTGTGTTCAGCATGTCGGTGACGTCACAGGTTTGATAGTACAGGCGTTTTTTGTAATCGGTCCAGCCGGGCATGAAGTAATCGTCGCCCACGCGGCGGCCGTTGAGTCGCAGTTCATGGATGCCCAGCGCGGTGGCGTACAGCACGGCGCGGCGCACGGGCTTGTCGACGGTGAACTCCTTGCGGAGGTACGGGCTCGGGCGGTAGACCTTCGTGTCCGTGTCTTTGGGCTTGTCGAGCTCATGATCGAGGCCGATCCACGCGCCCTTCCAGTCGCCGTCGTGCAGCAGGCCCATGCTCCAGCGGGCCGGGGCGCTCCAGGCAGATGCATCGCCGGCGCCGTCCCAGACCTTGACCTTCCACCAGCACGGCGCGGCGCTCGCGAGCGGTTTTCCGCCGTAGGGAATCAATACCGTCTGATCGGAGGGGACGCGGCCGGAGTCCCAGAGGTCGCCCTGGTTTTTCTTCAGCTTCTCGGCACTGGATGCAACCAGGATGCGGTAGCCGCTCTGCTTCTGGGCGCGCTCATCGGACGTGACGATCCAACTGAGCCGCGGCTGAGCGACGTCGATACCGGAGGGGTTTTCGAGATGCTCGCACCGCAGCCGCTCCGGACGGATGGCGGCGGAACAGGCGGCGGCAAGGACCATCACCAGCAGAACTCTCATACACCCTCTCGTCTTCATATTCATCTCCTTGCGATGCTCATTGTGGTAAAGGATCTTGTAATCGCCGCAGCCGTCAGCGCCGGTAGACACCGTGCTGGCGGATCGTCTCGAACATGGCGGCGACGTTTTCGATGGGCGTGTCCTCCAGGATTGCGTCATGGCTGGCCCCGCCGACATAGCCGCCGCCGGGCATCATGATTTTGAGGACTTTGCGCGATTCGCTTCGGACCTTGGCGGCCGTGCCGTCGAGCAGGACGCGCTGTGCGTCGATCGCTCCATTAAAGAGGATGCGGTCGCCGAAATCGGCCTTGAGTGTCTTGAGGTCCATGCCCATGCACGAGGGCTGGACGGCGTGCAGGCCGTCAAGGCCGGCTTCGATCATCAGGGGTATCAGCGGCGCAAATCCGCCGCAGCAGTGGAGCTGCACCTTGAGGCGGTAGGCGTGGCCCAGGTCGATGAGACGCCGGAGGTGCGGCAGGATGCAACGGGTGAAAAGCTGCGGGCCCAGGAGCGCGCCGCGCTGCGAGCCGAAATCGTTGCCGATGAAGAATACGTCGATCAGGTCGGCGGCGGCGTCGAAGATACGCTGATTGACCGCCATGTAGTAGTCGACGATCCGGCGCATGGCTTCGGCGATCACGTCGGGGGCGGTGTACATCAGGACGTACAGCGTCTCCATGCCGAACAGGTCGATGGCATCATGCCAGAACGGCGACCAGTCGCCGCCGAGTATGGCGTAACGGCCGTCATAGCGCTGGGCCTGGCGGCGAAGCGTCGAGACATCTATCCACGTCGGATCAGGCCAGTGGTATTCGCAGACGGCCTTGAGGTCGGCATGGGACAGCGGATGGGATACCGGCCGGCCCTCGCCTGCGCCTTGGCGCTCCACGCCGAAGACGGAGCGCGAGGTCGCCAGCGGCGACAGGAGAAACTCGGGTCCCTTGTATTCGGCGCGGACGCTGCGAAAATCGTCGCCGAAATGCTCGCGCACGCCCTCTTCGTCGAAGCCTGTGCCGGCTTTAACCTTGTCGACAAAGCCGTCGGATGCACCCAGCCAGCACGGCACACGGTCGGGCTCTTCGTGGGCGAAGGCGGCAAGCACCCTTTCTCGCGAGGTCATGGTTTGCGATGTTTCCATGGCATATCGTCCGGAGCGGCCCGGCTCAGATCAGCTTGCTTTCGATTTGTCGAAGGGCCTTCATCGACTCGACGGCGATGGTTTTTCCGCCCGGCGCCGGGTCGAACACCTCCAGCGAGACCCATTTGTCGAATTGGAGTTCTTTGAGCGTCTGAAAGGCCTTGACGTATGTGGTTGTCCCGTCGCCGGTGCCGAGGTACGTTCCGTCCATCTCCATGACATGGACATGGTGGATGTACGGGTAGTATTTGCGAATGATCACGTCGAAGGGCTCGGTCTCGTCGAGGGTGTTGTGGAAGTCGAACATCGTCTGAATGGCGGGATGGTCGATCTGCTTGACGAGTTCCAGCGCCTCGGCGGTGACGTTGACCACGTCGGTCTGCGTCTTGTCGAGGGGCTCGATGAGGATCATGACGCCGCGTCTTTGGGCGTGATCGGCGACGGCGGCAAGGCCTTCGGCGAGGTACTTCTTGGCTTCGTCGGTCGATATGCCGACGGTTTTGCGCTGCTTGGGCGAGCCGAAGATCATGGCCGTGCCGCCCAGGTCGGCGCAAAAGCCGATCAACTCATCCAGATAGGCGACGGTTCGGGTTCGGACGGCCGCATCGGGCGTGGTGAAGTGCAGGCCGGCGGGCGGCGGGGCCAGCAGCCAGTGCAGGCCGGCACAGACGATGCCGTTGTCTTCCATCGCCCGGACCATTTCCTTGCGGCTGGGCGGGGATATCTCGGAAACGCCTTCGGTCACGAGGGTGAACGCGGCGATTTCCACGCCTTTGTATCCCGCCTCGCCGATGATCCGGCACTGGTCGGCCCACGGCAGTTCCAGCATCGTTTCGTTGCACATGGCGTACTGCCATTTCAGGTCGGCTTTTGCGGCGGGCTGCTCTTTTTTGCGGCAGCCGCCGATGGCGCCTCCCACGCTGGCGGCGGCGGCGATACCGGCCGACTTTTTCAGGAAGTTTCGTCTGCTGTAATTAGACATATAGGTGCTCCTTTTTCCATAGGCGTTAGGATTCACCACAGAATGTAGAATACCCGGGCCCAAAACGCAACACGTTTTGGAAAAATTGCATTCATGGGCGCCCGGCCTTCGGCCGCGGGTCAGATAGAAGCCGGCCTTTCCTGCTGCTTGAGCCGCCGGCGGGTGGTTTCAAGCTGTTTTTCAAATTCTTGACGTGTTTCAGCGGCCACATGACCGTCGACGTAGAGCACATTGATTCTGCCGTCGCGGGCGAATTCCGGATTCTCGTGGGCGAGGATATTCTGCGAGTGGGACCCGGCGGCGGTTTGGCCGTTGACGACATGCACATCTCGCCGCGGCCGGCGTACTGGGCTGGGCCCGGCGGGTTCTGGCGCGATGTCTTGACTTTGGCGAGGATTCACCTTAGGCTGGGGGCTTTTAACGGGTTGCTGTTGTCCGCCGCTGGGGGGACGCGTGCGTATTTTTATTGTTGCCGGTTGCCGGCCTCTCTCCATGTGTTGCGAGACTATTTGTGATCAAGTTAGGTGGAATTGAACTCGATGTGCCGTTTTATCAGGCGCCGCTGTCCGGCTATTCGGAAGCCCCGATGCGGATGCTGGCCAGGCGCTATGGCTGTCCGCTGACCTTTACCGGGGTCCTGCTGGACAAGATCGCGCTGCACCCGAAGGCGATTCGCAGTCTTAAGTTCCAGCCCGGCGACGACGAGCATCCGGTGGGCGTGCAGCTGCTGGGCGAGGACCCGGCTACGATGGCGGCCGCGGCGGCGGCTTTTGAGAAGGTCGGCTACGACATTGTCGACCTGAATTTCGCCTGTCCTGTCCCCAAGGTGGTGCGGCGGATGCGGGGCGGTTATCTCCTTACGCGGCCGCAGGTGATCATCGAGACGCTCCGAAGGACGCGAGAGGCCCTCACGTGCCCCTTAAGCATGAAGGTGCGGATCGGTTTTGACGGCAAGGCCGAATCGCGGGACGAGTTTCGCGGGCTGTGTGAACAGATCGCCGCCGAGGGGGTGGACATGCTGACGATCCACGGGCGAACGGTCAGTGAGAAATACCGCGGCAAGGCCGACTGGGAGGCCATTGCCGAAATCAAGCGGGCCCATCCCCATCTGACGGTTTTCGGCAGCGGCGACCTCATGGATCCTGAAACGATCGTCGAACGGCTTGAGACGACGGGGGTTTCCGGCGTCGCCGTGGCGCGCGGAGCGATCGGTAACCCGTGGATTTTCGCTGAGACACGGGCCCTGCTGGAAGGCCGCCCGAAGCCCGCGCAACCGACGTTGTACGAGCAGGGACTGGTCATGCTGGAGCATTTCGAGATGATCGGGCAGTTGCGGCCGGAGAGGCAGGCGGCCCCCTTCTTCCGCAAATTTGTGACCGGTTACTGCAAACGCCATCCCCAGCGCAAGAAGGCTCAAATGGCCATCATTGCGGCCAAAACCCGCCAGCAGCTCGTCGCCGAAATTACCGAGTGGTTTCAGGTGCGATAGCCGCTCGTTACGCCGGATTCGCCTTTTTCTCGTGCGCGATTTTCACAGTCGGCCGCACTTGACTTCTGCACGGCTTTTCGCGTCTAATGTAAAGCATGCCCGGACGGGTGCGTAAGTTGAATCCTGATTGAGTGCAAGGAGATTATCATGAAGCGAAAAGGTTTGGTTGTCGTCATTTCGAGCCTGTGTGTATTGTTTGCGGCGGCGATGGTGGTTTGGGCGGCCGATGCCGACAACCGGCACAGCCGCGAATTCCGGGACGCATTCATCAAGAACTTCCAGAGGACGGGCCTGAACACGACGCCCGGCGACGCGATGATGCTGCGGATTCTGGTGGAAAGCAGCGGCGCCAAGCGCGGCGTGGAGGTGGGGTCGGCGAGCGGTTTTGGCGCGGTCAACATGGGCATTGCGTTCGAGCGGACCGGCGGGCATCTGTACACACTCGAGATCGACCCGAAAATGGTCGCCGCCACTCGTGCCAATCTGGCAAAGGTGGGGCTCGAAAAAGTGGTGACTTGTGTCGAGGGCGACGCCCTCAAGACGCTGGGCGAATTACAGGGCGAATTCGACTTCGTGTTCATCGATGCCCTGAAGCAGGATTACTTAAAATACCTCAAACTCATCGAGCCGAAACTGAAGAAGGGCGCGGTTGTCGTGGGCGACAACGTCATCCGCAGCGAACGGGCGATGAGGGACTTTCTCGACTACATCCAGCAGAGCCCCGATTACGACACGGTGATCATCCGGGCCAGCCTGGAAAAAGACGACGGCATGTCGATCAGCTATAAGATTCGATAGCAGACTTCGGCTGCAACGCATTTCTGACTGCTTTTTGCTGCAGCCCGACAACTTGCGCGCTGTGGCGGGCACTAAACCGGCGGCGGCAACGCGGGACCATTGCGACCGAACGGGCAAGGTGCGCCCTGCTTCTGCGCCGCCGCAAAGGTGCCCCGGCTGACATGCAGTGCAGCCTTTACCAGGGAACCTCCTCTGAAGGCGGAATACGCACGGGGTGTCCGCGCGCTGAGCCAGCCCAGGATTGCATTTATCGGCCGATTTTGCGCGTAACCTTTCAGAGGTGCGGGGGTGTATAAGGGGGGGAAAAGAATCGGCCCGGCCTCAGCGGGCGGGTTTACTGCATGTCCATGGCTGACAGCAGGTTACGGGATGGTCAGCCGAGCCGGAGACGTTATGGAATCGCATCGGTTTGCATCGGTGCGGGAAAAAAGGTATACTGTTTTTGACTGGTAGGAGAAATCATGAGCAAGTCTTTGAGCATCGCACTTTTTCTGGCGTTTCTGGTTGTAACGGGCAGCACCGTCGCGGGTCGACTGGACCGCAGCATCGTCAGCGCCAAGGCCGAATGGGTGGCGCACCTGGACCTGGAGAAACTCAACAATACAGAGATCGGCAGGATGGTTCGCGGGCACCTCGAGCAGACGGGGGAGGCGGCCAAACTGGATGCATTCAAGGCGGTCGCCTCGTTTCATCCGCTGGATGACATCAAGAGCGTGACGATCTACGGCCGCGGCAAGGAGCAGGCAAACGCCATCGCGATTTTCGAGGCCGCCTTTAAAAAGGAAACGCTTTTAAGCCTGCTGCGGTTCAATCCCACCTTCACCGAGGCGGCCCACGGCGACCACCAGGTGCGCAGTTGGATCGACGACAAACACGCCGGCGACGAGTCCAAGCGGCAATACGGCAGCTTTCACGGCGAAAACCGCGTGATCCTCGGCAGCAGTCTCGAAATGGTCAAGCACAGCCTCGACGTGCTGGACGGCAAAGCCGACAGCGCCCGCGGCAGGCGGCAGTTTAATCTTATGCGGCGCGGGGCCCAGGATGCATTTCTGGTCGCCGCCGCCAACGGGATTGGCAAGATGGCCGAACAGTGGGAACAGACGGTGATGCTCAAGAACACAGAGCAGTCGTCTCTCATCGCAGGCGAAACCGAGGGCAAACTGTTCGCCGAACTGAATCTGCTTGCCGTATCCGAGGATACCGCCCGCGAGCTGACGCAGGTGGTGCAGGGCATTATCGCGATGCTGAATCTGGTTGGCAGAGATCAGCCGCAAGTCGCTGAACTGGCCGCGGCGACCAAGGTCACGAACCGGGACAATCTCGTCCGCGTTCGCGTGGAGGCCGAAATCATGAAGGTGGCGATGTTCCTAAAGGCAGAATGGGACAAGAAACAACAACAAGGGATCACGAATTAGCGTGCGGCAATAAAGCGAGAGCGAAGGGACAGATCAAATTGAGTGCAGGATCCGACCCCGACGTTATCCGCATGCTGACCAACGAGCAACTGGTCAGCGCCGCCAAATGCGGGTGTACGGACTGTTTTTCAGAGCTGGTGGACCGGTGCGCGGCCGGTCTGCTGGCTTTTATGCAGCACAAAGTCGGCACGATCGAGGACGCCGAAGACCTCGTGCAGGACACGTTTGTGCGGGCGTATGTGAAACTGCATCAGTTCGACGGCAGACACAAGTTCACCACGTGGCTTTACGCAATCGGCCGCAACCTGGCGGCGAGCCGAAGCCGAAAGCCGGCGTTGAATCTGAGGATGACTGCGGAGGCGGCGAGGCACTATCCGGCGCCGGACGACATCCTCGAGCAGATTCAGTTGCGCAGCAACCTGTGGTCGGTGGCGAAGAAACTGCCGTCGAATCAATACGAAGCTTTGTGGCTGCGCTATGCCCAGGACATGTCGATCCGGGAAATTTCGCACGTGATGGACAAGACGCAGGTTCACGTGAAGGTGCTGCTGTACCGGGCCAGAGCAGCCATGGCCAAAAAACTCCAAAAACGCCCCGCGGGCACGGCAAACGCGGAGGCGCCGCTATCGAAGAGGCGCAGTGGTTTTCCGGAAAGATCGGGTGCATAATGTTGTGCTTGGCATACAGGTGGAAGATATCCAATACGTTCGATTCGAACCTGGAACTGTCAGCGCGGTGTCGCCGCCATCTGATGCGATGCGATGCCTGTCGCAGTTTCTTCAGGTCCTCGCTTGCTTTGGGTGAGCGGCTTTCGCTGGAGGCCGCACTGGCGCAGCCGTCTGTGCCGGCCCGCCTCGGGGGCGAGGTGACCGCCCTGATCAGCCGCAGCGCCGGCGTCGGCAATCGTGTGCAGACAAGCCATCGGCGGGCGGCGGCGGCAGCAGCTTGTGCGGCAGCGGTCCTGATGCCTGTCGTGTTTGCGGCGGTCGGCTATTTTCGAGCTGACCGGACCCCACCAAGTGCGGGCCCCGAGCCTGTTGCGGTGCAGGCGTTTGGCACGGATACCGCACCTTTGGCGACCTTCGCACAGTCCGTCGGGCGGCTGTTGGAGCGGCCGCTGGCGGCGGAAGTCGAAGCGCTGCAGCGGCAGGGAAAATCCGCTATCGAGTTTCTTCTGGTCTGTACGGGGGCCGACCTGACGATTCGCCGCGAACCGTTGTAGTCGTCCTGCCGGAATAAAATCCTAAAAAGTTGGTAATTTTCGGCCCGCCTGCACGTCTGTACCCATGAATCTGCTGCGCGGGCCTTGCATTTTATACTGCGGCAAACTATAATTGGTTGGGGTCGACATTCACTTTAAGACCCCGGATGCCACAGGTCTTCTGGCCGTCAGACACGGACGCCGCTTGCGGATTGAAGTAGACCTGCTTCGGCAGGTACCCCCCTTTTGTGATGGAAAGGCGCCAACGTGCGAAAGTATTTGAAGACCACGATTATCGTAACCGTCCTCGTGACGGCGGCGGCACTACTCGGTGTGCAGCGGTACCTCAAGATGAAACTCGGCGGCGGAGCCAAACCGACATCGGTGCGGATCGAGGTCGTCACGCCCGGCGAGTTGACAGAGTTCGTGACCGCACCGGGAGAGATCGAACCTCGCACCAAAGTGGACCTGAGCGCAAAGGTTTCAGCCCGTATCATCGAATTGCCTCACAGGGAGGGCAAGCGGGTCACCCGGGGCAATCCGAATGCCGAACCGCCGATAGCCCCTTCGCTGCTGATTAAGCTGGATTCGAACGATCTGGAAAGCCGGCTTCGCTCGGCGCAGTCGAGCTACCACGCGCAGGAAGCGCAGCTTGCCGTGGAAAAAGCACAGATTGCTCGGCAAAAGGCAACACTGGAAGGCACGGCCGCGAGTCTGCGCCAGGCCGAGAACGATTTTGCCCGGCAGAAGCAATTACTGGCGTCACGCGATATCAGCGCGGCGACGTTCGACCAGATCGAATGCAAACTGCAGGAACTCACGGCGACGTACGCGGCCGGGCAGGAAGGGCTCAAAGCAGCCGAGCTGAATCTGGTGGTCTTGCAGCACCGGCTCGATGCATCGCGCGAAGAAATCGAACAGGCCAGGGAGGCGCTCAGTTACACGACGATCACATCCCCCATCGACGGCGTCATTACTCGGATCAACGCCGAGGAAGGCGAGATGGTGATGACGGGCACGATGAACAATCCGGGCACCGTCATCATGCAGGTGGCGGATTTGTCGCAGATGATCCTTGTGGCCCAGGTGGACGAGGCGGACATCGGTAACCTGAAGGTGGGCCAGAAGGCGAGGGTGCGTGTGCAGGCGTTCTGGGAGGATGCATTCACGGGCGTGGTGGACACGATCGCGCTGACGCACGATCTGTCGCCGACGCGCACGAAATACTACAAGACCGAGATCCTGCTGGATGAAAACGCTCGCAAGCTGTATTCGGGATTGACCGCCGACGTGGATATCGAAACGCTGACCCACAGGGATATCATCAAGATCCCCAGCCAGTCGGTGGTGAGCCGCAAGATCGACGACCTGCCGCTGGAGATTCGTCAGAACAATCCTAATGTGGACATGGCCAAGACGGAGGCCCTGGTGGTCTATCGTCTGGTCGAGGGCAAGGCCGTTGTGACGCCGGTAACCATTGGACACGGCGATATGACGCACATTATGATCAAGTCGGGTCTCAGTGAGGGAGACAAGGTTGTTTCGGGCCCGTACAAGATACTCGAAGGTCTCAAACACGACCAGTTGATCTGCGACGAAACGGAAGCGAAGGAAAATGAGCAGGCGACCGACAAGGCCGGGGAATCGCCCAATGCCTCTGTGAAAAAGGGCGACGCGTGAAAAGCGGCAAGACCGTAATCAAGCTGACAGATGTCATGCGGATCTATAAGGTCGGCAGCGAGCGGATCCACGCGCTGGATGGCGTGAGCGTTGAGGTCTATGAAAACGAGTATGTGGCGGTGATGGGTCACAGCGGCTCGGGCAAGAGCACGCTGATGAACCTGATCGGGTGCCTCGACCGGGCGACGAGCGGGACTTACGAACTGGACGGACTGGACACAACAAAGATGGGCAATTCGGCCCTGGCGCGGGCGCGCAACGAAAAGATCGGCTTCGTCTTTCAGTCGTTTGAGCTGCTGCCGCGGCTCAACGCCATCAAGAACGTGGAACTGCCGCTGATTTACGCGCGCAATGCCTCGTTTCTGCGGCGCAAGAAGGCCAAACAGGCGCTGGAGCGGGTGGGGCTCGGCGAGCGCATGGACCATCGTCCAAACCAGCTTTCGGGCGGTGAGAAGCAGCGTGTCGCCGTCGCGCGGGCGCTCATCAACAAGCCCAGCATCCTGCTGGCCGACGAGCCGACGGGCAACCTGGATTCGCGAACCAGCCGCGAGATACTGGCACTGTTCACTGAACTGCATAAGGAGGGTCAGACGATTATCATGGTCACGCACGAATCCGATGTAGCCTGCCATGCCCAGCGCGTTGTCCGCATGTTAGACGGGCGCATCCTGAGCGATCTGCCGGTTGAGCAGGACGACGCCTACCAGTATCGGCACGGAGGGCAGCGTCTGTGAAATTCCTGCTGAGCATACCCCTTGCCTTTATCCGCCTCGTTCTGCAGAGTGTGCATCTTGCGACAAGCCAAATCTGGGCGAACAAGGTGCGGTCCGTGCTGACGACCCTGGGCATTATCATCGGCGTCGCTTCTGTGACGGCCGTTATCGCGGCGCTGACCGGCCTCAAGACTACCATCATGGCCGACCTGGAGACCTTCGGCACCAACAAGGTTTTTGTCGGGCCGCGGTGGCCCGATTCGGGGCCGATGAAGAACGCCTCATGGATGCTGATCAAGTTTAAACCCGAGCAGTTTGAGTCACTTCTGGAACATTGTCCTTCCGTGAAGGCCTTTACTCGCGTTTCCGGCTTCAGCGAATCGGTGCGCTACGGCGAGCGCTCCATCGAAAGCGCCCGAGTGACCTGCGTGGATACGGCATGGCTGGATATCGAGAGCCGCAGCCTGCTGGAGGGCCGGCCGTTTTCGCTGGTCGACGAAACCCAGGGCCGAAAGGTCTGCCTTATCGATCCGCTGCTGCGCGACAAGCTGCACCTCGACCGCGACTGCGTGGATGAATTCATCATTATCGGCAACAACACGTTTCGGATTGTCGGCGTCATCGAGGAGCGGCCTTCCATGGCCTTCGGCGGCGGCGGACGAGGGGAGAACTTCGAGGTGTTTATTCCATTCCTGACGCACTATCGCATGGACGAACCGTGGTTCCATATCATGGCGGCGAGCCGCACGCCGGAGTTGTCGGACGACGCCAAGGCGGAGATTACGTTCTTTCTGCGCAAGACGCGGCGCATCAAACCGGGCGATCCGGATACGTTCCGGGTGCAGACGGTCGAAAGTGAGGTGCGGGTGTTCAAACGCGTCATGGGAACGATCACGGCCGTCGCGGGAGGGATCGTGGGCATATCGCTGATCGTCGGCGGCGTGGGCATCATGAATATCATGCTGGTTTCGGTATCGGAGCGGACGCGGGAGATCGGCCTGCGCAAGGCGGTCGGGGCGAAAGGGTCGGCGATTCTGACGCAGTTTCTGATCGAAGCCGTTGTGCTGTGCTGCGTCGGCGGTCTGCTGGGTGTCGGCTTCGGGCAGGTGATCACGTTTTTTGTAACCAAGATTCCCAAGGCCAATCTCGGCCAGGCGCACATCCCTGGCTGGGCGGTGCTGATGTCGTTTGGTTTTTCGGCGGCGGTGGGCATCTTCTTCGGCATGTTCCCGGCGGCAAAGGCCGCCAGACTCGATCCCATTGAGGCCCTCAGACATGAATAGACGCCGCACCGTAAAGAAACGTGTATTCTTTTCCGTCGCGCTGGCGGTCCTGTCGGCTGCCGGCTGCACGAAGCTCCTAGAGCAGGACGACTTCTATCAGATGCGGATACCGCAAGAGAAGCTGGGCAGGATCGAAACCTTTATTCCGGCGGAAATGAACACGCCGCAGGCGGAAGCGCCGGTTCGCGCCGAGCCGAATGCCCTTGCAGGCGAGATTCAACTGACCCTCGAAGAATGCCGTGCTCTTGCGATTGAGAACAATCTCGAACTCAAGGCCCAGCTCCTTTCGCCGACGATCCGTAATGAAGCCTTGAAGTCCACGGAAGCAGAACTCTTTGAAGCGGCCTTCTACTCGAACGTGAAGTATGTCAAGACGGACCATCCCAATACCACGGACATTGCCCTGGCGGGATCCCAGGCGGAGATGTCCGAAATCGATCTGGGCGTAAGAATGCCGTTGCGAACCGGCGGAGCGGTGACATTCAATCTCGCCGACGATCGTACGAAAACGAATTTCACGGGCAAGACCTATAATCCCTCCTATGACCCAAGCTTCGGACTGTCGGTGAGCCAGCCTTTGCTGCGCGGGGCGGGCAAACGCGTGAACATGCACAGAGTCCGAGTCGCTGAATACGACAGGCAGATCGCCGGCGCCGAGACCAAGCTGAAGATCATCAATGTGGTCAGCGCCGCTGACCGCGCCTACTGGGATCTTTATGCCGCCCGACGCGTTCTGGAAGTGCGAAAACAGCAGTACGAACTCGCCGAAGCGCAGCTCGACCGGGCGAGGCGTTTCGTCGACGCGGGGCAGAATCCGCAGGTCGACATCATCCGAGCCGAAGCGGGTCTGGCGGGCCAGCTTGCCACGATCATCGCCGCCGAAAACGATCTGCGCGTGAAGCAGCGTAACCTCAAGCGAATACTCAACAGGCCCGACCTGTCCATGGAAACGCCGACGGTGGTTGATCCGACAACCGATCCGGACCCCGTTTATTTTGAATTTGACAAAAAGAAACTTCTCGCCGCGGGTATAGAGAACCGGATGGATCTGCTCAAGCTGGAGTTCGAACTGGCCAAGAACGTCAGTACGATCGACGCCTACAGAAACAGTACGCTGCCCGCTCTCGATCTTAAATACGACTACGGGTTCTACGGCCTCGGCAAGACGCGAAACGAAGCGTACGACGTGCTGCGCGACAAGAATTTCGAGGATCATGTAGTCACGCTGGGGCTGACGGTCCCCCTGGGCAATCAGCAAGCCATGAGCAATCTGAGGGCGGCGATTTACACCCGACGGCAGTTGCTCGCCACGCGCGAAGACCGACAGGCCCTGATCGAACAGGAAGTCCTCAATGCCCTCGACCGGCTGGAGGCGAGCTGGCAGCAAATACTTGCCAACCGGCAGAGTGCGATTCTCGACGGGCGGCTCTATCAGGCCGAGCAGAGACAGTTCGAGTTGGGGATGCGGACGTCGACCGACGTGCTGGAAGCGCAGACCAACTACGCCAATTCACAAAGCGCCGAGTACCAGGCATTGGCGGCTTATCAAAAAGCGCTGGTCGACCTTGCCGAAGCAACCGGTACGCTGCTGGGAGCCGCCAAGGTCGAGTGGGAGCCCGCCAGGCCGAACATCGGTATCGGCCGTTGAGAGGCGAACCGCCGGCTAACCGAGCGATTCAAGCCGCGTAATCAGGTCCGCCGCGGTCCGTTTCTTGCTTTCCAACCGTTCTTTCATTTCGCAGATGAAGCCATTGTCTTCGGGGGTTCCGCGGATCGCATGGAAATCAGCGTCGCGTTCGGCGTCGCCGCCGTCGATGCCGAAGCTGATGCGTGAGGCGGGGCCGTATTCTTTCTGGGCGTCGCTGAGCCGCATTCGGTCCAGTGCCTCCACGGCGGCGATCCAGTCCGCAATAATACACGCGACATCGGCGGGTTCAAACTGTGTGACCGGCTTCTGCACTTTTGCAGCCAGAGCCTCGACGACCCACGTCCACTGGTGATCCTCGAAACGTTCATACATGGCGTTGATGCGTTCGTCGACCTGTTCCAGCGAAGCGACCGCCCCGCTTTCGACGTCCGCCAGCAGCGTTTCCACGCCTTCATACGGCGTGATCAGGCCTGCAAGATCTACCCATTGCCCACGGCCTTCTTTACAGACGGGTTTCAAAAGCGCCCGCAATTGCTCGCAGCTTTCCACAGGATGCCTTCGCAGACGGCCGACAAGGACGTTGCCGAGATAGCGGTCGATGCCGAGCTGGTAGAAGTGAATGCCGTGTTCGAGGCTCGACCGCTTGATGCGGACGCCGTTGTAGTAGAAGTTCTGCGAGGTCAGCCCGCTGGATTCCTTTAGGTCGCACAAAATCTGCCGCCCGCGCATCATTTTCTGCACGGTCCAGGGGCTCAGAAGGCTGAAGACGATCTTGTCGAGTTTGACGGGGTCGCGGCGGCGGTCGCGCTGGGGCCATTTGCGTGAATCGCGCACGGTGCCGATGTTGCGGAGATTGACGCCGGGCACGAGCACGCTTTCGTCCTTGTACTCGATCAGATATGAGAACGGCAGGTCCGCCGTGTCGGAGTTGCCGTAATGGCGACCCATGACCAGGGAAAACGCCCCTACGCGGGCGGGCCAAAGGATATACGAATCGGACGCGGTCTTGCTGCCTCGCTCGACGACGCCCTGGTGCATGGGGCCGAGCTTGTACATGTGATTGGACTGGTTAGAGCCGCTGCCGGCGTTGAGGAACGAATAGAAGCCGGCGATCAGAAGTGTGGACTTATGGAATGTCACTGTGTAAGGTCCCGCGAAGACGGAGCACGCCTCGCCGTGAAAGCCGCCGCAGTTGGCGAAAAATACCGAGTTTTCGGCGGAGTAGTGTTTGGCCAGTTCGGTGCCCTGCCCGACGAAACAGTGATGGAGAATCGCGTTGTCGCTGACGCGGGCGCCGCTGCAGAGAATGAAATCGCGGGCGATGACGTTGGTGCCCACGAAGCAGGGATCGTCGGCGGAACTGTTAATAGACCCGTTGTCAAGCAGGCTGACGCCTTCGAGGACAGCGTGCGGCCCGATCTTGACGTTGCGGATTGTGCCGCAATTGACAATGCGGGCCGAAGCTGCGATTTGGCCGCGGCCGGAGGTCACGGATGCGACATAGCGCTGGATGATTTCCTTAAGCCGGGCGATCACCTCGCCTCGGTCGCGGTACATGGCCAGAATATACGCCGTATGCGCCGACAGGCGGTCGTAAATGGGAATTTCCCGGCCGCCGGTTTCGTTAATGACAGCCACTTCAACGCCGTTGCCGAAGGCGCAGTCCCGCTCGACCGCCAGAACCGAGACGTGCTTGATGACGACGTTGTCGGCGATATCATAGTTGGCGATGTAGTTTTCAATGTTATGAACATAGACGTTGTTACCCAGGGTGCAGTTGGCGATTGTGGCGTTGTAGATGCCCGTTTGCCGAACGATGCCGCCATTCAAAACAACCTCGCTATCCAAAACGCCGATTTGGATGCGGCCGCTGAAATGGCAGTCCCGCAGTCGCGAAACGTCCAAGGGCTGAATCACCTCCACGCGGGACCAGTCCTCGGCAGTACAGCCTTGCATTTCAAGGGACTTGATTTGTTTCCGTGTAATTTCGCTGTGCGGACTTTTCTGGGTCATAATATATTCCAATCACATTCCGGCCGGGGTACATTCTTTCGTCGGGATACGGCGTCCGAGACTTTACAAGCTCCGTTTGGCAATTATACCCAAAATTAAGGCCTTTGTGTTCAAGGACTTGGCAAACAAGTTCCTCACGTTCCCATAACAAACGGCTCAAGACGTTCTTACTCCCAAGGTTTTAAGAAGAGTGCGCGTTGCCGCGGCTAAGTTGCGACTTTATCAGACCCTGACAACAAAGTTACTTCCAGCAGAAATGCCGCTGTTGATCCTGCCGATAAAAAAAAGATGGACAAACCTCTCATTGGCTCCTTTCGTCCAAGTGATTGTCCGGCCTGTCAGCCTTTTGGCGCCAGGCGGCAACACTTTGGTTGGTTTTAGGCGGGCACATCGTATATAATACAGTTATCGGACAATCGGCTTCGCGAGCTGGACGTGCTTGCCTTGTGAAAGACGCAAATGGATAGAGATGAACTGATAAAACGTCTTGAGGAACTTGAAGGCGACGGGCGAACGTTTCTTGAGAACCTGCTCGCCGTACAGTGTGATTTCTGCGGCGGGGAAGGGGCGGCTGTATTGCGCCTTGCGGAGGGTAAGGGTGTCGATGTCCTGGCATTGTATCCGCAGCAGCAAGAGAAACCGCAGCCTGCCTCCTGGCTTATTCAGGGCGCTCAAACTGCTGCCGATGCGCTGGGGGGCAACAAGATAGCAGTCAGACGCCTGACGGAAGCAGACGGGGCTTTGACGCGCGAAAAGAACGCGTATGTCGTCGCGATCCCGGCGATCCTCGTGTCCGCCGGAGCTGTCGCCCTGCTCGTCGTTTTCCGCGCAGCGAATGAGCACGAGGCGATGTCGCACGGTCAGCGGCTGGACATCGTAGCCCGACTGGTCCGCTACTGCGAATCCAGGCCGGGCGGCGGGCACGGCATGCGGCGGCTCCAGAGCGCAATCGAGACACTTGCGGCCACGAATCGTTTCAACCGCTTCGGCAGCGCAGCGATGTCTTTCTGCAACGAGATCGCTTCCCAATGGCACTGTCAGCGGGTCAGCACGGGCTTTCTGAAGGGTCGTTACGTGCAGTTGCGTGCAATGAGCCACACGGAGCATTTCAACCGCAAGATGGAGATCGTGGGCAATCTGGAAGCGGTGATGGAGGAGAGTCTGGATCAGGATATCGAGGTGGCTTTTCCCGGCACCGAAGATAATCCGTGCATTGTACGGGCGGCCGCGCATTTCTCGTCGCGTCACGGGCCGGTCGCCTTATTGAGTCTGCCGTTGCGATTTACCGGAAATGTCGTGGGGGTGGTTACGCTGGAGCGGTCCCCGGACAACCCCTTCCGGCTTGAAGAGATCGAGACGCTGCGGCTTGCCTGTGAGATGTGTACGCCTCGGCTGGTGGAGCTGTGGGAGCACGACCGCTGGATCGGCGGCCGGATTGCCAAACGCGCGGAGCGTTTCTTCGCGGCGTTTCTCGGGCCAGAACATACGTGGGCAAAAATCACGGCCGCGGCGGTTTGTGCAGCCATCGTGTTTCTGGTTTTTGCCAGCGGGCAGTACCGGCCCAAGGCCCCCTTCATCCTGGAAGCGGTCTACCAGCAGGTGATTCCGGCGCCGTTTGACGGGTACATCAAGACCGTCAACGCTGAGGTGGGCGACGAAGTTGAAGCGGGCGAAAGCGTCCTTGCCGCGCTGGACACGGCCGAACTTCGCCTGCAGTTGGCCGCGGGGAAGGCCGAGCAGAGCGGATACCTGAAACAGGCGGCGGCGGCGATGCGGGACGGGCAGACCGCCCAGGCCCAGATCGCCCAGGCCAACGCCGACAAACTGGCGGCGCA
Source organism: Phycisphaerae bacterium (assembly GCA_014859965.1). GTDB lineage: Bacteria > Planctomycetota > Phycisphaerae > Sedimentisphaerales > Anaerohalosphaeraceae > JACZKQ01. The sequence continues at coordinate 219,585 of JACZKQ010000074.1, read as the reverse complement.
GATCGACCTGATTCTCTACAGGATCGAACAGGCCGCGATTATCAGCCCGATCACGGGTATCGTGGTCAGCGGCGATCTGAAGAGGGAAACCGGCAAGCCCGTCAAGACGGGAGAGATCCTCTTCGAAGTGACGCCGATCGACTGGCTGAGAGCGGAACTGCTGGTCAGCGAAGAAGATATTTTTGAAATCAGGGCCGGCCAGGAAGGGAGGCTGGCCACGGCGTCCTATCCGGCGGAACCGATCCCGTTTGTGGTGGAGCGCGTGAACCCCATGGCTGAGATCGTCAAGCAGCGCAACGTATTTCGCGTGAGGGTTCGTCTGGAAGAAACCCGGCCGTGGATGCGGCCTGGCATGGAGGGCGTCGCCAAGGTGTCGGTCGGCAAGCGGCATTACGCATGGATCTGGACGCGCAAAATGATCAACTGGATTCGGATGAAGCTCTGGCTGTGATGCGGCGGTAAACCATGGCTACTGAACGTTCCACATTTCACGAAGCATGGTACCGCGTGGCGAACCTTCGTCCACGACTGCTGGCGGGTGTGCAGGTCTGGCGGCAGCATTTCCGCGGGCAGATGTGGTATGTTCTGGAGGATCCCTGCACCAACAAGTTCAGCCGCATCAGCCCCGAGGCGTATCGTTTTCTCGGGCTGCTGGACGGCAAGCGGACGGTCGGCGAAGTCTGGCGTTTGTGCAATGAACATCTGGGCGACAACGCGCCAACGCAGGCGGAGGTGATTCAACTCCTCGGGCAACTGCACTGTACGAACCTGCTGTACGCGGAGTTGGCGCCGGACACGGAAAGCCTGTTCAATCGCTATCGCAAACGCGTGCGCCGCCAGATCCAAAGCTTCATGACCAACATCCTGTTTGTAAGAATCCCGTTGATCGATCCCGACAATTTTCTCAGACGATGGGTACACATCTTCGGCCTCGCGTTTACCGTACCCGGATTCCTGCTGTGGCTGATCGTCCTGGCAAGCGGCCTGTACTTTGTGATCGGCAACCTCAGTGAACTCATGGCTCAGAGCCGCGACGTGCTGGCGCCGGACAATCTTATTTTCTTATACCTGAGCCTGGTCGTAGTCAAAGTACTGCACGAGTTCTGCCATGCGTTTGCGTGCAAGCGTTTTGGCGAGGTCAACGGCAGCGGCGGTCAGGTGCATGCAATGGGCGTGATGTTTCTGGTGTTTGTTCCCCTGCCGTACGTCGACGCTTCCAGTGCATGGGCCCTGCGAAGAAAACATCATCGCGCCATCGTAGGGATGGCCGGTGTGATGATGGAACTCTTTCTGGCGGCGATTGCGGCGATCGTCTGGGCCGGCACGTCGACCGGCACGGTTCACATCGTGGCGTACAATGTCATTTTCGTCGCAAGCATTTCGACACTGCTCTTCAACGGCAACCCCCTGCTGCGATTCGACGCTTACTACGTTTTGTCGGACCTGATCGAGATCCCCAATCTGAGCCAGCGAGCCAAAGAGTATTACTATTATCTCGTGCGACGCTATTCATGGGGACTGCAAACGGTTCGATCACCGGCACATACGGCGGGCGAACGTGTGTGGTTTGTCACCTATGGGCTTGCGTCCACGGTGTACCGTATTTTCATAAGCTTCAGAATACTCTTTTTTCTGAACGACCGGCTGCCCGACGAACTCTTCATTATCGTGCCCATCCTCGCCTGTGTATCGCTTGTCATGTGGGTGCTCGTACCATCGGGCAAGTTTGTACACTACCTGCTTGCTGGGGCCGAGTTGACCAGGCACAGATCACGGGCCGTCATATCGACCGCGGCGGTGGCGATTCTCCTGGTCTCGGGTCTGGGTATCCTGGCCGTGCCGCATTACTGCCGAATCGAAGGTTTTCTGGAACCTTCGGCGATGTCCGTAATTCACGTGGAGACCAGCGGCTTTGCCGCCGACTTTCTGCCTTCCGATACCACGGTGGACGCCGGCGGCGGTCCGCTTGTTGTGGCGTATAATCCGGAACTGGTCTCTCGGGAACAGGCTCTGCATGCACATATGTCGGGGCTTCAGACGCGCCGCCGGCTTGCGGAACTGACCGAGATCGCCGCGGCACAGATCCTGGATGAACAGATTCAGGCCCTCGCCGAGCAAATCGAGCGGATCGGGCTCGAACTGTCCATGCTGCGTCTGCAGGCGCCGCGGGGCGGCATGTGGATTTCACCGCACATTGAACGCATAAAGGGTATGTATCTTCACCGAGGCGAACAGGTGGGACAGGTGGCCGACGTATCTGACTGGATTGTGCGCGGGACGGCGGGACAGAAGACCGCGGCGCTCATTGTCGAGCAGGCGAGCGAGGCCGTGGAGATGCGCATCCGCAAGCGACCCGACAAAAAGCTCACCGGCCGGATCGAACGGATCTTTCCCGCCGGGCAGGAGAAACTGCCCTCCGAGGCGTTAGGCTATGCGGCAGGCGGCGGCATGCCAACGGTCTTGCAGGATCCCTCAGGCACACGGGCTGCGGAAATGTTCTTCGAGGTTCGCATCCGCCCGGAGCGGCACAGCGAGCCGGAGTTGTTCATAAATCAGCGGGTCATTGTTCGCATCCGGCTTGCCAGCAAGCCCTTGGCCCTGCAATGGTGGTTGTCGCTGAGGCAGTTATTCCAGAAGAGATTCCACATTTGATGTCGTCCGCAGAGACAATACGGTGGCGCACCATGGATCAACACGTTGCCAAGGCTCCGCCGACGGGCCTCGACGCGATATGGGACAGCGCCGTGGGGCTGGGGGGGCGACTGACGCCCAGAACGCGGCGCTACGGCTGCATGGCCAAAGACGTGCTCGCGCTGGAGGAGGAATTCAGCAGCGCGGCCACCTCCAAACTGCGCCAGGAGGTAGAGGATCTTCGGGCGGTGTTTCGCCGCAACCGTGATACGACTGCCGAGTTATGCCGCGCTTTTGCTCTGCTTCGAGAAGTCGCCTCGCGCCAGATAGGCGAGCGGCCCTTCGGTGTCCAGTTGACCGGGGCGTTTGCCCTGCATTACGGCTGCGTTGCGGAGATGGCGACCGGCGAAGGAAAGACACTGACGGCCAGTCTGCCGACGACGATCGCGGGGTGGCGCGGGCGCGGGTGTCATGTCATCACCGTGAACGACTACCTCGCGCAGCGGGATGCCGAGTGGATGGCTGCCATTTATCGGTTTTGCGGACTGCACGTGGCCTTTATCGAGCAGTCGATGTCGCCCGAAGACCGTCGCCGGGCGTATTCGGCCGACATCACCTACTGCACCAATAAGGAGGTGGCGGCGGATTATCTCCGGGACCGCCTGGCCATGGGACGCATCAAGAATCTGAGTTCCGCCCTGCTGAGCCGCATCGCGGGAACCGGCCCTCGTGCGGCCCAGAGGGTGGTCCAACGCGGCCTGGAGTGGGCGATTGTGGATGAGGCGGACTCCATTCTGGTGGACGAGGCTGTTACGCCGCTGATCATTTCCGGACAGGCGCCGAATAACGAGCAGATTGTATGCTATCGACAGGCAGCCGAAATCGCTGCACAACTGGAGGCCGAGACGGACTACAATTTGAATCTCAGGTATCGAGAAATCGCATTGACTGAACGGGGCAAGGCGCGCGTCGCCGCGATGGCAGGCCACCTCGGGGGATTGTGGAAGGGGTCGCGGCGAGGCGAGGAAATGGTCACGCAGGCACTCAGCGCCAAGGACCTGTTTCATCGCGACAAGCACTACGTAGTCGAGAACGACAAGGTCGTTATCGTCGACGAGTTCACGGGGCGACTCATGCCCGACCGCAGTTGGCGGGACGGACTTCATCCTGCAGTCGAGGCCAAGGAAGCGGTGACGATCAATCCCTCCAAGGACACTTACGCGCGGATCAGCTTCCAGCGGTTCTTCCGGATGTATCGCAAACTGGCGGGCATGACGGGAACCGCCAAGGAAGCACGGCGCGAGTTCTGGCAGATCTACCACCTGCCCGTGGCGGTGATCCCCACAAATCGCCCTTGCCGCCGGGTCAATCTGCCCCCCATGGTGTTTGCGGACGACGGCGACAAATGGCGGGCCGTCGTCCGGGAGATCAGTGAAATTCACGCCGCGGGACGACCCGTTCTTGTGGGCACCCGCAGCGTTCGGGCAAGCGAATATCTGAGCGGCCTGTTGGCGGCGGAGGGTCTGCCGCATCAGGTGCTCAATGCCATGCATCATCGCGAGGAAGCGCAGATCGTCGCACAGGCGGGACAACCTGGCAAAGTCACGGTCGCAACCAATATGGCCGGTCGCGGCACGGACATTAAGCTGGGGCGGGGCGTCGCGGCCGCCGGCGGGCTGCACGTGATCTCTGCGGAGCCCAACGAATCGGCGCGAATTGACCGGCAACTGTTCGGTCGCTGCGCTCGCCAAGGCGACCCGGGCAGCGCACAGGCCATTATCAGCCTGGATGACGAATTTGTATCACGCTACTGCACGACCGCTGTCAAAATGCTCAGGAAACGCTGGGGCAGTTCACGGCACGACATTTCTTCATTCCTTGTTCGCAGTGTTTTTCACCGTGCGCAGGGCCGCGCGGAAGCTGCCGCCTTGCGTCAACGAAAAACAGTGATGAAAACGGACCACTGGCTCGATGAGCAACTTGGCTTCGCGGGCATCGAGTGATGCCCATCATTGAGCTGGTGCGCCAACCGCCGCAGCCACATTGAGCGGTGTGCGAATGTACTTCACATCCAGCACCGTTCCGGTAATCTGGGCCAGCGCGGTCAGGGCGATATTGTAATCGACAATGGCTTTGCTCAGACTCTTGCGGGCATTTGCCAGCGTTTGCTGGGCTTGCAGTTTGACCAGCAGAAATTCGGGGGTTAGGGTCGCCCGCACCGCTTCCGTATTTTCCAGCGCATGTAGATAAACACCCGCCGTCTCCAGGGCCTGACGCTGAATCTCCATCTGTTCGATGTTCTTCTGCACCAGGCGAATTCGCTCTTTGACCTGAAAGGCGATCTGGTCGGATACATTATAAAGGGCCGAATACGCCTTGGAGCGCTCAAGGCGACGGCGGCGAAATTCTGCTGTACGCTGGCGGTTGCCGAGCGGGTATTCCAAGGTGATGCCTACGGCATAACTCATGAAGTCACCATTTCGGAGTTGGTCGCCGGCTTCGCCGTACCCGCGGTCAAGGCCGGTGGCCCGCGCCGATGCAACCAGATCAAGCCGGGGCATCTTCTGTCGTTCGGCAACGGTGACATTGATCTTGGCGACCTCAAGGGCGAGCTTTGCCTGCTGGATTATCGGATTATATCTCGACGCCACTTCAAGTGTATCTTCGAAGTCGAAGAGGACAGGCTGTACTTGCGGCTCGGTCATCGGGACGATGACGGCGTCATCGAGCATACCCGCCCGCGGGTTCGAAAGCAGTCGCAGCAAGGCATCCTGAATGTCGCGCAGATTCTTTTCTTCCTCGACGAGCACCGCCTGGCGTTCTTTTGCGGCGGATTCAGCCTGCTTCAATTGGACCTCAGTCGCATCAATAGATCGCCGTCCTTGAAGTTTCTTCATGGTCTCCACGGTTTCGTCCAGCAGGGCTCTCTGTATTTCGACCACCCTGGCGGCCTGCACCAGAAGCCAGTACGCAGTGACGATCTCCGCGGAGATTTGCTCGGTTTTCTGCCGGAAGCCGACAAGGGTGATCAGGTAGTTGAGCTTTGAAATTTCGACGCCGGCAAGGTTCACATCCTGCCACGCGTCGCGCAGGAGAGGCTGTCTGATCTGAAACGAGATCATGGGTTCGTAGCGGGTGGACAACTCCTGAAACGCACGGTCATCCCAGTTGCGGACGAGGGCATAAGCAAGGGACCATTCCGATCCGGTGATTCCGCGCTGCTTGAGGCCGGACTCGGCGATGCGGCTGTTGCTCTGGCCGGCCAGGAATATGCTGTTCTGAGGGTTATCCTGATCGTCGTAGTTGAGCCGACCGAAAATTGTTACGTCGAAGTCCGCGACAGCCATTGTAATTTCCTCTTTAGAGATCGACGGGTCGTAGCTGACCACCTGGATCTCCGGGCTGTTGGCGAGCGCCTGAACCAGGGCGTCCTCAAGCCGCAGACTGATGACGGGCTTGCCGCTCTCAGTATCCATCCGCACATTCAAAGCAGGCATGTTGGGCTCGGCCGTCGGGCGCATGAGTTCCAGCCCTTCCAGGCTTGCGCGGCGCTGCGGCCCTCGGCGCACGAGTGACTCCTGATAGCCGACAATGGGGTCGACGCGCGCCAGTTCCTGCGAAGCACAGCCTGCAAAACCGATCATGGTCAGCATGACCGCTGATAGCACAAGACGGGCCGGTGAACAAAACCGCAAAACGCACAACGCTCTCTCGACTAAAACTGAGGAAAGCTGTTTCATGATCATTGAGGAGGCCCTTTCGTCTGGCTGGCAGGCGCATCGTAACGTATCTGCACATGTTCCCCCGCGGGACGGAGAGACGGATTCGGCAACTCAATACGGGAGCGAAGCGTGGCACTGGCGGAATCGGCGACAACCGAAAGGAAAATAGTCCTTCCGTTCAGTGTGGCGGGATTCATGCCGGCAAAGGCCACGCTTGCGGTTTGGCCGTGTGACAGCCGGGCCGCTTCTGCAATCGGCACATGCACATCGATCCAGAGAGGATCGATTCGCACAATACGGAGGACGTCGGCCAGTCCGTTAATCGATTCGCCGACTTCCACATGGACTTTTTCGACAATGCCGGTAACCGGGCTCCTTAACTGCATCCGCGCCAGCTGCACCTTTGCTTCCTCGTACCTGCATCTGTTCTGGTTGTTTTCAAATTGTGCAACTCGCAGGGAGAGTTCCGCTATGCGGACGTCCAATCGCGCATGTTCGACTTCCAAGTCGGTTGCCGCGCCCTTTTCGGCGGCCCACTCGATCCGCTTCAGATCCACACGTTTCTGCTCCAGGCTCGCCTGAGCGGCTTCGATTTGTGATGTGTCCTCCGCTTGTGCTTTTATCTGTGCCAGCCGCAATTGCTCGACGGCATCATCGAGCCGAACCAGCAATTGAGCTTTCTCGACAGAATCCCCTTCTTTGACAAAGACCTCGGCGATGCGGCCGGCCTGGACAAAAGAAAGCGTGATGTCGGCGCTGGGGCTGGTGACGGCAGTTATGCCGACTTGCGCTCTCGACAAAGAGGTCGCAAGCACTATGAACAATAAGGCACAGCGGCCCGGGGCTGAATTCATTCTTCCACCTCCTGAAATAGGTACTTGACAGCTATGACTTACCCAGTATAACAAATCCGGGCAAGAAATGCAAGAGGCTTCTTAACAGCATCAGGGCTGTCGCATTCTCCGGACGTCCGCATACCAACCCGCCCTGCGGCGACCTGAGAGAGAAAACCGTTGGCAGAGGCCAAAATTGGGAGCATCTGTTCGCCGGGGGGGCCTGAACGGTATTGCTCGATCCTCCCAAACGCCACCTGCGCTGCGCGTTATGAGGAGAATGCGTTTGCCCTGTAAACAGCATTAAAAAATCCGCTTGCCGACCTTAAAAGGGACCACCTGCCCCCCTTCTCTTTGCCTGCTCTGCAACTTTCTTTTTTTCGCAACCCTTTCGTTGTCAATAAGCTTGACAATCCCATCCAGAACAAGTTACTATTCGCCGAATTAGGTACATCAGGGCCCGTAGCTCAGCGGTTAGAGCAGTGGACTCATAATCCATTGGTCGCTGGTTCGAATCCAGCTGGGCCCATTTTACTCAGTTTTTCTTCTTGCTTGGCTTGCGTTTTTTTGTACACTGCATGTGTCGCTATTGTCGTCATTCTTCTTCCATATTTTTTCCCCGGACCTTTGCCAACGTCGCATGGGACGATATCGCGCAGACGAACACAGCGAATCTCCGCATCTGGCGACGTTATGGGCAGTCGGCGTTGTCGTCGCGGCCGGGTGAACCGCCGGGGCAGGTGCTGGGGCGCCATGAAGACGGGCGGTCCCAGTCGCGATGTGACGTGGCGTGAGCGTCGATAAAGGTGAGGGAGAAGCCGCCGCCGTCGGTTGACGGGTACCACTTATCGCTGTAGGAGAAGTCAAGAATGGTGCTGTTTGAGGCATCGTCGAGTGTTATGTTTTCGCCGCTGTTGGACAGGTTGCCCTCGTACGGGCCGAGGACGTCCACACCTTCCGGGACAGTGTATCTGGAGGCGAATGCGTCCGGATTCTTTGCCAGCACAACAAAACCGTTCGGCGGCAGGATGGGGCCGTCGGCAAATGCGTATGTGACGCCGTCGGTGAATTTGACGCCGGCCAGCGGCAGCGGCGCATCGCCCAGGTTTTTCAACTCGATGTATTCGTATTCTTCTTTGTTGTAGTCTCCGCCGCCGGCGGGATGGTACATGAGTTCGGTGATCCGCAGGTAGTTCTGCTGGTCCGTGGGGTCTGCAGGATAGCTTGCGGACGCAACGGAATATGCATCGCCGTCAACCAGGTGCAGCAACTCGCCCCAGTTGGAGAGATGGCCTTTATAGCTGCCCTGGACGAAGCAGCCCTGGCCGCCGGAGGGACCTGTCGCGCGGTTGCGAAAGGCAGTAACGCTCGGAGAGACGTAAAGCGAACAGGCCGGCGGCACTACCGCGCCGGGCTTAAACGTGTATTCGACGCCGCCAGTGATGCGCCATCCCGAGATATCGACAGCGGTGTTGTTGTTATTGACGAGTTCGATATACTCCTCGTCCTGGTTGCCTGAGGCAGGGTTATACTCAATGGTTCCGAAATCGATGGCCAGCCTGCCAATCTGGGCGGCTGGGATTCCGACTGCAGCGGGATTGGAGGGGATCTGGTCGGCTCCGTGATTCACATAGAGGTGGGTTCGACGCGGGGCGAGATAATCGTTCTCAATGCGGTCGAGCGCCTGACGGAAGGTCTGGGATTGGCCCCAGGAGGACCATTTGGCCTTATCAAGGAGGACGTCTTCGGCCATGAGAGTGTACAGTTCATCGATTCGGTTCTCGAAATAGAGCTGTTCTCTTGGCGTATCGGAAGGCATGAGGAATCGGTCCATGAGGGTGCGGAGGCGGCGAAGGAACATTTGGCGAAGTTCCGGCGTGTTGCAGAAGACGTCGATCATTTTATTCCACAAGTGGGGGTTTCGCCAATCGGGGGAATTCTGGGCGCCGTAGAAGGGATGGCTCGGCCCGTTTGGATAATCATGCGCGGCGAACATCTGGTCGCTGCTGTTGATGGCTTGTCCGAGCGAAAGGTCGAGATCCCAGGGCAGCATTGTCCATTCGCCGGAGCCATGGGGGTCTCTGTAGGCGAAGAAGTTCGTGACGAGGCGGTCGGCATCCTGGATCAGAACGCTGGCGGCCATGTAATTGACGACCGCAGGTATATCGACGTTGTCGAAGACGAAATGCGTCCGGGCGGAGCCCGTCTGGGCGAGCCCGTTGACGAATGCGACGATGTCAGCGTTGTCATTGTCTTTGGGGGTCTTCTTTTCAAACCCGGCGTACATATCGAGATAGCCGCCCTGCGGGCCGGGCGTGAATCCGTTGAGGTTCGCCTTGTACGTCGTGCCTTCCGGGTCGAGGCTGTTTCGTTTGAGAAACGTCTTATCGGGATGTTCGGTAAAGATAGCGACGGAAAAGAACTGGTTGTTGCGGCGTATGTGGACCGGCAAGACGTTGGAACAGGGCACGCCGGCGTCGCGATACAACTCGTAGCCGAGGATGGGGCGGATATAGGCCTTGTCCCGGTAGGTGGTGTTGAGGTCGAATTCGTCAACGGGAGGGGCGTCCGCCGAATAGATGAAGTCATAGCCTTTGTTGAACTCGAACTTGTAGGGGTTCTTGGCGAGCCCGGCGGCGGTCGCGCCGCGGAGTCGGACAAAAATATTGTCGTAGAGGCAGCCGTCGTAGAAAAGTGCGCACCGGGCGCCCGACCTTGTTCGTGCGGCCTGTTCCGCACCGGGTTCAACAAACCAGTGGAAAATGGGGATACTGGAAGTGACGGACGGATCATTTACGACGGTACCCAGGTATTCGGGTGAGTCGGCGGGGTTGTTGAACAGAGGCCAGCGGGACTGGTTCTGCCGGACATCAACGGCCTTGACGTACCAGCGGACCATTTCACCGGGGGCACAAGCGGTTGCCGGAATTGCGGCGGTATAAATGCTGTCGCCGGCGGTCTGGTCGGGCGGCGTGCCGTCATCTCGCATGGGTATGGAAATCTGTGGGCCGTACATGACGCGATAGATGACTCTGGCGGTGTCCAGAGGAAAGAAGGATTCGTTAATAGATGCGGTAACGATGATGACATCGCCGGCAGACGGGATCGTTGGCGTGTGGGCGACCTGGTCGATGACGGGACCTATGTCCTGGGCGCTTTCGCCGTTCGGGGCGCCGGGCGTGGGCTTGCTGAAATAACGATATCGTTGCGAGGACTGCCACGGCTGTGCGGCTGTGAGTTCGCAGGACCACAAAAAGTCGTCGTCGTCCGCCGCCTGATTGAGCCCGTGCACGGCCAATATGTTGGTACCAGCCTGCAGCAAAGCTCTGAAAGGGCTGACGTCGATTTCCTCAAAGACGACGGCCTGCTCATCGGGATGCGATGTGGTTGCCGTCGCATTCCATGGGGCCGGTGACGGGGCGTTTCGCCGAGCCATCTCGGCGCCATTGAGATACGCAATAAAGCCGTCGTCGTACTTGATGCTCAGGCGGAGGTCCTCCAGTTGAGCGGGGTCTTCCACCTCAAAGGCGTGCCGGACATAGACGGACGCGTTCTTTGCGTACATCGCCGCTTCCAGATCGGTCCTGATGAGGCCTTCGTACCCCAGAACAGCATGCGGCGAGACACCGGAGGCGAGCGCGGCGACTTCATTTTCGCTCAAGGCCTCGGTCCAGATTGAGACTTCGTCGATCCACCCGTCGAAAAACGCTGCGGAGGCATTGGCCGCGCCGACATACCAGGGGTATTCGCCGGTATGCAAAGCGAACTCCCGCTGCACCGAGAAGATGCGCGTACCGTCGACGTACCCGCTCCAGAGCGAGCCGTCGCTGGTGTAGGCGATGTGGTGCCAGTCGCTATCAGGTACAGGCATTTGCGAGCCGGGTCTGGGGTCGCCGCCGACTGCATTGGGGGCGAAGAATTCGACATGGTTATCAACATATTCGAAAATAACGGCTTGCTGATAACCGCCGCCGTGCCGCGAGAGCAGGTACTTGTGGACTTGGTTGATGTTGTTGGATTTCATCCAGAGAGACAGTGTGAACCGCGACGCAATTCGTAAATCGGGTGCGTCGGGAATGAGGACATAATCATTAATGCCGTCAAATTGCAGGCTCATACCGCGTGCGACGGCGCCCGGCACGTCGGTACTGAACACGGCGCCGAAATTGGAGGCGTTGTGCCCGCGACAGGAGACGTCGGCGACCGTGCCATTGAAGTCCCAGTAACCCGCAAGACGTTCATCCACCGCCGATACAACTGCGCCGACGTCTAAGGGACGGACGCTGCCATCGGACAGATCCGCAATCCGGGCTTCGTCAAGGGCAACATCCCAGATGGCCAGGTCGTCCATCGTGCCTTTCCAGGGTGCGGCGCCGAACCGGGAGCCGATGACCAGCGGGTCATTATTATCAGGGTGCCCCGTCTCCTGAGCCTGGGCATTCAGCACTCCATCGATATACAATCGAAGCGTGTCACCGTCGAAGGAGGCCAGAAAATGATGCCACTGGCCGTCATTGACGGGTTCTCTGCTGATCACCTGATTTTGAACGCCCTCCTGCATCCGAAAACTGATTTTGCCTGCATCGGCAAAAGCCTCCATGCGGGTCACAAAATGCTTTCTGGAGCCCTTTTCCATGACGACCTTGGCCTGCGTCTCGGTAGTCTTAAACCAGAAGGCAACGGTGAATGCCTGACCTGCCCCCGTCGCAAGGTTTAGGGCGGGCGAGTCGGCCACTTGCAGATAATCGGAGAGCCCGTTGAAGGCCAGCGATTTTCCCGACATGATAGTCGGCGGAATATCGCTGGAGTAAGTTGTCCCTTTGGGGGTGGCGTGATTGCCGTTGCCGGAGTGGTCGAGCAGGTCGTCATCGAAGGTCCAGCAGGCGATGAGATTGGCGGCCTGTCGCTGCTTGCCGCCTTGTTCGTACCCGGCCGGCGTAAACCCTGCCGACCAGGAGGAATCATCGAAGGCCGCGAAATGCCACGCGTTGCTCAGCAAATCGTCGGCGGGTACGCGGTGCTTAATGGGATCGCCCTCTTTTATCAGGCGAGCGGTTATTGCATTGGCGATGAGGCCGTAAGATATCTCGGGCAACTGAGGCGGGAAGGGGTCTGGATACGCGTGAGCCATGCCTCTGTCCGGATTGGTCAGCGCGAGATACTCCCCCACTCTGTCCAGAGAGAAGTTGGTGTGCAGTCGGCCTGCGGGGTCGGAGCGATCTTTGCCCGATGCGAACACTACAAGATAGCCCCCGCTGTCGAGCTGCATATCGGGAAAGGCCCATTTGGCGGGATTACCGGCACTGTCGGTAAGGAACCAGCCTTGCATATTGACGGAATGATTGGAGATATTGCGAATTTCTATCCAGTCGGAGAAGTCGCCATCCTCATCGGCCAAAGTGGTGCTGTTCGAGGCCATGAACTCGTTAATGACCAGGGGACTGGCGGCGCGGCGCCATTCGTCTGCGACGACGGCGAGATCGCTCATGTCGACCTGGCCGTCAAAATTCATATCGCCGCATGTCGGAATGGAGCACTCCCCCGTGAGCCAGTATTCAGCAATAACGAGCAGGTCGTCTATATCGATGACACAGTCGCCGTTGAGATCCCCCGCCGGGCAGGCAGCGTACAGCGTTCCGATCGCCGGCAGCGCGGCAAGGATAACACAGAGAAGTATCTGGCACATGTTGCTATTCATTTTCTCAGCCATCACCCATTTGACCTTCCGCTGATGCCGCCACATTAGAGCCGCCATGGCATCCGGGTGGCTCGCGATAACAAGCGATCGGCCGCCGTGTCGTTTACAAAACTTTCTGCCTGGGAATCCCACTTCAGTGGTCGTCCAAGCCGCGCCGAGATTTCCACAAGGTTACAGGTCGTCGTGGCATTATGCCCAATATCGGCAGAAGCGGCCGTGACCTGACGCGACTTTATACAATCGAGAAAATTGCGATGATGTCCGGGGCTTCCGTACAGGTGCAACTCGTCGGGGCCAATCACAGAAGTCAGCACGCCGGCCGGATCGGCCTTAGTGGTGCCGTTGCCGCTTATATGTATCCACCCTTCCGTCCCGACGAAGCGGATACCGTCAGGGTGCGGATTGCCTTCGCTGCTGTAGCTCATCTTAACGCCATTGGCGTACACAATCTCCGACTGCCAGGCGATGGGACAGTCAATCAGCCCATCGGCTGGACAATCGGCGGAAAGCGCATGCACCTCGACCGGCTTGACATCGTCGCCGATGCCCCACTGGCCGATATCGACAAAGTGCACGCCGTTGCCGCTGATGAAACCGGCGGTGTAATCCGAGATATAATACCAGTAGCACACCTCGTTGCCGCGGGCGACCCGCTGCGGTGAGAAGGGCGCAACCGGGGCGGGTCCCAACCACATATCGTAATCGAAGTCTTCCGGCACGGCCGTGGCGGGAAAGTTGCTTCGCGCCTGCACTCCTGTGTTGATGCCGATGATTCCGACTTCCACGTTGGTCAACCGACCGATGCGGCCGTTGCGGACCAGTTCGCAGACGCGCCGAAAGGCGCTGCCGGACCTTCGCTGTATGCCGGTCTGAAGGATGCGGCCGTAGTTTGCCGCGGCCCTTACGAGCCGCCGACCTTCGACTACTGTCCGGGTAAGCGGCTTCTCGACGTAGACGTCCTTACCGGCCTGCATCGCCCGGAGCGCGTGGATTGCGTGCCAGTGGTCCGGCACGCCGATGCACACGGCATCGATGTCCGGACGGGCCAACAGGTCGCGGAAGTCACGGTAATCGGTGCACACCGCAGAGCCATAAACTGAGTTGATGCGGTCCCTGAAAGGCTCGCGCCGGTTCTTGACCGGATCGCAGACGGCCACGATCTGGCAGTCTTTGTGGGCAAGGAACGCCTCTCTGTGGCCGCCGCTGATGTTGCCCGTGCCGATGAGCCCGAGTACGATGCGGCTGCTCGGCGCCGTCGCGCCCTCTGCGCCGCGGGCGGACGAAGGAACGATGTACGGAAATACCACGGCGGCAGCGGCTCCGAGCGAGGTCTGCTTCAGAAAACCGCGTCTTGTTGTTCTGTTGTAATTCATTTGAATACCTGCCCCATCATGGATTGCCTGCAGAACGATCACATCCCGCAATTGCTTACATTCTCAGGGATACCAGCCGAGCAGGAACTCTTCGAGACTGCCGCTGTAGACGGCCTCGGCGAGGAATTCGCGACCGGACTGGTTGCCCCACGAGTAATTGATAACGACCTTGTCTTTGTAAGCACAGAAGTCAATGTCGGAATTGTTTATGTTCTGAGCGCTGGCGATGTGCTGCCGCTGTTCGGCGTCGAGGGCGGGATTTGCGATTCGCTTGTCGTCTTCGCTCGCCCGCAAAACCGGATTCAGCGGGCTGGATTGCCAGTTGGTCAGGTCGCGCGAGCGTACGACGCGCATCTCCCAGCCGTTGTGGGCTTCCAGATAAAAATTGTAGAACCAGCCGTCGAGATAGCGCAGGCAGTGCGGGGCGGTGTAGCGGTCTTTGGAATAGTTATATTCCGGCGCCAGCGGTTCCCATGAGAGCATGTCTTTGGATCTGGCGAACAATGCGGTGAAGGCGTGGCCTGCGAGTTCGGCGGGTCTGCCGATTTCGTACAACAATACGTATTCATCATCGGCCTTGCAGACGGACGTGTTGAATATGCCGAACCCGGGACGGTCGAGGATCTTGTGCGGCCGCCAGTTTTTCAGGTCGGTCGATACGAACATGTGAATCGTGGACGCATCCCATTCGGGAACGCAGGTTACATAAACGGTGTCGTTGTCGACGAAGGCGCTGCCGAGATGGAAGCCCTTTGCAAATGGTGCGGTGGGTCTGCCGGTGGCGTGGTCCACAAAACGGAAATACGAATCGCCTGTCTTGTTGGCCCAGTAGCGTTGGCGGACATATTCGAACCGGTAGAGTCTGTGCTTAAAGACGACGGGCGTTGTTTCGACGAGGTCCACGTCGATTGTGCCGAGCTTGACGATATGTGGTTTGGCAGGCATTGGAGGCTCAGGCGGGGCGTTGACCATGACCTCGTCGACAAACATCCATGCTTTTTTCCCGGCCGCCTGATGCCAGTCAGGAATGGGACCGATGTTGGAGGCCTTGACGCGGATATATCTGGCCTGTGTGTTAAGATTTGGCACGCCGATACTGCGAATCAGCGGCCCGGCCTCTTTGAGGTCGACTTCGTGTTTGACCGTCGCCATCACGCGGTAATGCTCGCCATCATCCGAGACGGCAAATTCGACCTGCCGGGGCAGGAAAATGCCCACAGGAACGGATTGCAGGAAGCGAACCGCCAGGGAGTTCAGCGGGACAGGTTTTTCCAAATCGATGACGGCTTCAAGATTAAGCCCTTCGAAACCCAGCCAATCGCCGCTGGTGTGATCCGCAAAGGCGGTCATGCCGTCGGTAAGGCTTGCCGCGCCGAATGCGGCGTACTGTGGAGCGGGATTCACAGAAAGCTGCACCGTGCACCCGGCCGCGGCATGCTCTATCTTCTTAGGCGTCAGTTTCTCCCACACTTCGTCCGGAATCATGCGCTTTCGATAAGTGTCGAAATGCCGGGCGATGCGGCTGTCGGCGGTGAGATCCCAAAGCGAGGTGTCTTTCTGGCGAAGGGCCATGACGCCGCTGATCCAACCCTGTGTCCAGCCCGTTTCGGTCGCCCACACTCCCCAGCCCACGTCGGCGTTGCTTGCCCAGTAGTCCCATCGCTCGTATTCGAACGCCCGGAACCAGGCCCCGTCGAATTCCGGCCGCGTGGGGCTCTTGACCTGGATGCGGCAGAGGAAATCCGCCAGTTTGTCGCCGGCTGTCCTGTAATAGGGATCGCCCGTGGCCGCGGCGGCTTCGTGCAGCGCAAAGAACGCAAAATTGGTCGTGTAGAGCAGATCGCACACCGGGTCGCCGTTCTTCTGCAGCAGCGATGCCTCATGTCTGCCGTAGTCCTCGTTCGATTGAGGCGGCGGGAAATAGCTGTGCCCGGCGCCGATCTCTTCGCGGATCGCTCCGGAGGCGTCCTGTTTGTCCAACAACTCCCCTGCCATGAAGCGAAGCCACTGGCGATGTTCGGGTGTGTCATCCACGCGAACGAGCCAAGCCAGCGGCAGGATCATGCGGGCGCGTTCCTGCTGGATGCCGTTTGTCCACCGCCATTGGTCGGGGTAGGCCTTCATGGTGAGGGCGATACCGGTGCGGGCACGCTCCAGCAGAGGCTCATAACCCGTCTTGTGATACAACCAGAGATAGGTCGCCCAAAGCCAGCTCTCGAAATGCGGGGCGTATTCAACTCGGCCGCTGGCGAAGTGGCGCTGCCAGCCCGTAGCCTGGAGGCTGCCGTCGTGATGATTGTCACCCCTGAAGCCCTTGCGTCCGGCGGTGCGGAAATTGCCGAGGATGCCCCTGAGCAGCGACTCGTCCCAGCGGTCGCTCTTCAGCGCGCCGGCGACGCCCATCGTGCCGAGGAATGCGCGGGCGTTGTCGTCACCGTAGTAAATGACCGCACCTTCCGGGCGGTTGTCCCAGCCGACGAGCCCGTATGAGGGACTCTCCGGATTGGCCCGCGGACCCTGCTGAAGATTGGACGCGAAGTAGACATAGTCAAGAAGATTGGCTGCAATGTCCCTGCTGGATTCATCGCCGTCCATCAGACTGCGAAAAGCAAAGGCCATCGCCGATTCGCAATTGCAGTCCGCCCGTTTGTACCAGCGGACGTACTGATTGCCGTCGCAGAGTATCCGCGAGCTGAACCCTTCGAGCATTCCACAACTGCCGTCGCCGACGGGCCAGGCTTGCTGCGGGGCCGGCGCCACGCGGTCGTGCCATTTGGCGGCTTCATCCCACTGGTGCTTCCACTCGTCATGAATGAGCAATCGCGCATTGCGGTACCAGTCCACACCCCGAATGACCGCCTGGCGCTCATGGTCCGCCGGCATCTGTTCGTCGCGGGCGTAGGAGGCGTGCACTGAAGGCTCGAACTGAAGGTCTGCAACGGTCTTCCCGTCGGTCAGCCACTCCAGTATCTTCCCCCAGATGATCGGCCATGCGTCAAGGGGCGCGTAGCGGCCCGTAACAAACTGGCTCAGTTTGGTCGTCGCAACCAGCACGCCCGCGTCAAATTCAAACAGAAGCGGCTGAGCTGACTTCGGAAGGCCAAACACCGCCGTGTCGAAACCGGCGACCGTGGCTATTACCATCCACGGCTTGTCCGCCGGGAATGGAACGTAGTGGCAGTCCTGGACGGCGACGATGCGCATCGGTTCAAGCGCGCCGCCGAACCGGTCCGAGGTGATGACCGCCCGCTCCCAATGAGTGCGCTTGGGTTGACCGCCTTCCAGGCCCGGAAGAGATGCGGGATATTCGACGTAGAGTCTTAGGTCTTTCTGTCGAGCCCTGCTCAGCATCGACGCCTCGATCCGAGTTGGCGTCGCCGGATACTTGTCGGCAAGGATAAGGACCGGCGAGCCTGCGGGAGCTTTCTCTATCGCCTGTGCAGCGGTGTCATACCGCGAGCACTGGATGTCGTTGAGCTTGAGGACGCGATAGAGGTCGTTCTCGGCTTCACAGCTAAGGAAAAACCCGTCGCCAAAGAGCGTCGCCTGCCCGGCCGTAGCCATACACAGCAGAAACAGGGTAATCAGTGATTTCGTTGAAGGCGGTCTTGTCATCGGCTTGCTCCAGCGTTTACAAGGATTTCATCAATGAAGAGCCACGCCTTTCTGCCCCTGGCGCGGTGCCATTCAGGAATGGGACCGATGTTTGCGGCCTTTACACGGACGTATTTCGCCTCGGTGCTCAGGTTGTCGGCGCTGAGCCTGCGGGTCAGGGGTCCGGCTTCCCTTGCGTCGGTATCATGTTTGACTGTCGCGATCACGCGGTAATGCTCGCCGTCGGTCGACACTGCGAATTCGACTTGTTTGGGCAGGAAGATGCCGACGGAATTGGATTGCAGAAAATCGGCTGAAAGTGAACTGATCGCAACAGACTTGCCGAGGTCCACGACAGCTTCGAAATCCTGGCCTTCATAACCGAGCCATTCGCCGCTGGCGTGATCGGCGCTGGAAACGATACCGTCGGTAAGACTTGCGGCCCCCGATGCGGCGTAGTGTGAAGCGGGGCTGCCGGAAAGATGCACCTTGCATCCGACCGCGGCATGCTCAATTTTCCTTGGTGTGATAGTCTGCCAGACTTCATCCGGGATCATGTGCTTGCGGTAATGGTCAAAGTGGCGGGCGATGCGGGTGTCGGCGCTCAGGTCCCAAAGCGAGGTCCCTTTTTGCCGCAGGGCAAGAACGCCGGCAATCCAGCCCTGCGTCCAGCCGGTCTCGGTCGCCCATGTGCCCCAGCCTGCATCGGCGTTGCTCGCCCAGTAGTCCCATCGGTCGTACTCGAATGCGCGGAACCACGCGCCGTCAAACTCGGCCCTGGTTCGGCTGGAGGCCTGAATGCGGCAGAGGAAGTCGGCAAGTTTGTCTTCAGCATCCTTGTAGTACCGGTCGCCCGTGGCGGCGGCGGCTTCGTGCAGCGCAAAGAACGCGAAATTGGTCGTATACAGCAGATCGCACACAGGGTCGCCGTTCTTCTGCACGAGTGTCGCCTCGTGCTTGCCATAGTCGTCGTTTGAACGCGGGGGCCCGTAGCTTCCCTGGCCCGCGGCGCCAAGCTCTTCGCGGATAGCGCCGCATGGGTCCTGCTTATCCAACAGTTCATCGGCCATAAACCGCAGCCATCGACGATGCTCGGGCTTATCATCGACGCGAACGAGCCACGCCAACGGCAGGATCATCCGGGCGCGCTCCTGCTGGATGCCGTTTGTCCACCCCCACTGGTCCGGGTAGGCCTTCATGGTCATGCTTATTGCAGTCCGAGCCCTTTCGAGGAGCGGTTCGTATCCTGTCTTGTCATAAAGCCACAGATACGTGGCCCAAAGCCAGCTCTCGTAATGCGGCCGGTAATTGACCCGACTGCCCGCAAACAGGGGCTGCCAGCCTGAACTCTGCAGGTTCCCGTCATGAAGGGCGTTGCCTCGAAACCCGTTTCGACCCGCAGTGCGAAAGTTGGCGAGGATGCCCTTTACCAGGGCTTCGTCCCAGCGGTCGCTCTTCAACGCGCCCGCCACACCCATCGTACCAAGAAAGACGCGGGCGTTGTCGTCACCGTAATAGGTAGTCGCGTGAAGAGTATCCCACCCGACCAGTCCATAAGAGGGGCTCTCCGGATTGGCGCGAGGACCCTGCTGAAGGTTCGATGTGAGGTATACGTAATCCAACAGATTGCCGGCGATGCTGCTGCTGGACTTCTCGCCGTCAAGCAGGCCGCGAAGCGCAAAAGCCATCGCCGATTCGGCATTGCAGTCGGCGCGCATATACCAGCGGACATATTGATTGCCGTCGTAGAGGACTCGCGAACTGAAGCCTTCGAGCAGCCCGCAACTTCCGTCGCCGACCGGCCAGGCCTGCTCCGGGGCGGGCGCCACGCGGTCCTGCCACTTGGCCGCCTCTTCCCATTTATGCTTCCACTCGTCGTGCATAAGCAGTCGCGCATTGCGGTACCAGTCAACACCGCGTATGACGGCTTGCCGCTCAAAATCAGGCGGCATCTGTTCTGCCGGACCATAGGCCGCGTGGACGGCAGGTTCAAATTTCAGATCACCGACAGGTTTCCCGTGCGTCAGCCACTCCAGTACGGTTCCCCAGATAATCGGCCATGCGTCAAGGGGGGCGTATCGGCCGGTGACAAACTGACTGAGGCTGGTCGTTGCGACCAGCACGCCGTCGGCATACTCGAAGAGCAAGGGTTGCGCCGTTTCCGGCACGCCGTAGACCGCGGTATCGAAACCGGCCACTTTGGCCGCGACGATCCACGGGTTGGCGACCTTGAAGGGGATGTAATGGCAATCCTGGACGGTGACGATGCGCATGGGCTCAAGTGCTTTGCCGAACCGGTCGGAGGTAATCACCGCTCTCTCCCAATGAGTGCGTCTTGGCTCGCTTGCCTGCAGATCCGGAAGAGCCCCGGGGTACTCGATATAAAGCCTGAGATGTTTCCGCCGTGCCGTGGCAAGCATCGCCGGATCGATCAGCGTGGGGACAGCCGGATAGTCTTCGGCAAGTATCAGAACCGGCGACCCTTCGGGCGCCTCGTCTATCGCTTTTGCGGCGGTATCGTAACGGGAGCACTTAATATCGTTTAGCTTGAGTACCCGGTAAAGATCGTTGTCGGCTTTGCCGCTGAGGAAAAACCCGGCATCTCGTGCCACGACGCTGGTTTGAATCATTAGAGCAAACGACACTGTGGCCATGGCCGCAAATGTTTTCATTACCGGCTCCCTCTTTACTAATCTCTCACAGTCTTGAAACTCAGGATGTACCGCACTTGTCGAGCAGCAGACGCTACCGCAGCCAGATGTTTCCGTCGGCGTCCCTGAAATCTTCTCTGGTGTATTGGACGGGCCGCCACTTCCGATGCCATTTCAGCTTCCATAAATCCGGCAAGTAGACATCCGTGACGGATAAATCCATGAAAAGCATGACATTGACTTTGCCATGCCGATCCAGGCAGACACGTGCCATTTCACAATTAATCCCAAGCCCCCATCCCTGCGGCGGATCGATGTCGTCCCCGGAGGGTGGGATCATGTCGGTTTCGCTGGGAAAGGTTCCCGCCCAGGTGCAGTCAAACAATAACGGAACCTGTGAATCCTGGCCTGTACCCCCGATTGTTCCCCAGGGGATGTCCACACCCTTTGTGAGCGTCCACGGCTCGGAATTTGGATTGTAACCATAGACGTAATGGTTAATGCCGTAGCTGCCGTTGGCCCACATCAAATTGTCATATGGTCCGATTTCCCCTCGCGGCGTCGGGTGCAGCCAACTCCTGCGCGCGCCGCCATAGTTGCCCAGGGTCGAACCGGGCACACGATCCTTGTCTTTAAGTGCCTCAACACAAAAACGCATCTTGCTGGCATCCTCATAGTACGGCCTGAGGACGTCCATCCACATATTCCCCCTTGATGCGTAATCGTTGTGCCACAGAGGGAATTTACCATGACTGTCCTGCGCGTACGTTCCGAAAACGGTGCCCCAGCCGTGCAGGTGTGCCTTGCATACGATTTTTCGAGCCTGCCGCTTGGCCATGCCCAAGGCCGGCATAAGTATGCTCAGCAGCATCGCGATAATTGCGATTACCACGAGCAGTTCGATCAGCGTAAAACCTTGCCTCCCCGGATTCACTTTGTACGTCTTCATGACAGCACCTTTACCAGAAGTCGGCAGTTTGGGGGCCGCCCAACGACGCGGCGGCCCCCACGGATTCCTGTTTCTATGCATCCCCATACCGAGACCTTGTGCGCAGGGATACAGCCTGCCTTGAGAGCGATTCGTTGCCCTACGGCAGAACGCTGCTGCTTTCAAGCCAATGTGCTGCGACGGCCGCCAGATCCAGCAGGTCAACAATACAGTCGTTGTTGATGTCGCCGGGGATGTCGTAGTAGCACGCCACCGTCAAAATCGCCGGTTGCGACTCTTCGCCGCCCTCGGTGTTCTCGACATAACAGGTGTAGCTTCCATCGTCGACCACGGGCTGGACTGCGGGCAATACCAGAACCGGCGAGTTGGCTCCGGCGATGGCGACGCCGTTCTTCTTCCACTGGTACGTAATCGGCTCGGCGCCTGCCGCAGCGGCCACCAGGACGGTGTCCGTCGTGGGCGGAGCGGTCGTGTCGCGCGGCTGTTCCGTGATGTAGGCCGGGCCGCTGAGGTCGCCATGCAGGGCGATCGCTTGCACACGCGCGCGGATGGCCTCTTTGGTCATGCCGGCAAAATTATAGATCGCCACCTCGTCGATATCACCCTCGATAATGGATGCAGGCGACGACGCATGCGTCTTTCGGACGCTGCCGATGGCGATTTCCTGGGTGAGATTCAGAACATAATTACCCGTGTTGGTGCGAAACTCAAAATTCTCAACCAGCGCTCCGTTGTCGTACGCTTCGATCTCATCATCGTAATCAACCAGCACGACATGATGCCATTCCATCCAGTCGTTGGGATCCGCATAGGCGAAACCCTTGGTTCTGAAGCCCTGGAAGAACTCCAGCTCCATCGGATTGTAACCGAAGATCACGGCGGGCAGGTTGCCTGCGCCGTTAGGAATACCGATTTCCATGATATAGCGGTTCGTTACCGTCGGGTTCGCAAGCCGCAGCCAGAACTCGATGGCGAAAGGTCCGCTGGTGGTAATGGAGTCGAGTGTCGTCGTGCCGAAGACATTCTCAAACGCCAAAACTGAAATGGCGGAACCCTTGCCGTCGTGCGGGAATCTGCTCGGCTGCGACGCTGTCAGCATTCGGTTGCCCAGCATCGACGTCAGTTCTATGGCCGGGCCCTCCTCTTCATCAAAGCTCCAGTACACGGTCGGATCATGGTTGAGCACACGCATCCCGTAGTGGGTCAGGGGCGGTGCGGACAAAACCTGCACAATGGCCGCGGTGGTTTCTTCACCGACGGGATTGGCCGGACTGGTGACAACGCAGGAATACGCGCCCGCGTCGTCGAGCGTTGCGGCTTCGATCAGCAGAGTGGCCTCCGTGGCGTCTGCAATAGCAACGCCGTCCTTTTTCCATTGATACGAAAGCGGCAGTGTCTTGCCAGATGCAACCACGGAAAGCTCGCCATCATTGCCCGAGACAAGGATCAGGTCCTGCGGCTGCTGCTGAATAATAATGGTGTTCGGATCCAGTTGATAGAATTCGACTTCAGACAGCATCGTCCAGGCATTGGCGTAACCGGGCTCGCCACTGATGAAAGCCATCTTGATATGCCGGCCGGGGGCGGTCAGCAGAATATCCTGCCTTACGCTATCGGCTTTTGCTGTGGTGGCAAGCAGCGCGTTGGGAAAGGTGCCGACCAGTTCAAAGAAATTCGGATCATCAGCGGAATAGATATCTACCGATACGAACCCATAGTAAGAGCCAAAATGCGTGAGCGAAATCGCGTCAATCGTTACCGATTGCCCAAGATCGAAAGTAATTGTTGGCCCGGAATTTGCGGGTAATTCCCATCCCGCTGTCTTGCCGGCGCCCCAGTTTTCTCCGGCAGCGGGAACGATGCCATCGATCAGTTTCGTCAAGGCCGGGTCTGCCGCCCAACTGTTGGCGGTCGCAGGCGGCGCCGCTACATAAGAGGCCACCGGGACTTCTTTGAAATCGGCCATCAGCGGGCACGTCCAGACCGCCGCCAGGCCAAGGATTAGAGTGAGGGTGATCAGTCTTTTTTTCATCGGTTCTCCTTTCGTATGTTTTGTTTGTGCGGCAAGCTGCAATGCCTGATTGCCTTGCCGTCCCGCGATATGTCACACCATTACTGCCTGGGACCCACAATCTCCTTCATGCGCATTCCTCCAATAGTGATCTCATGACCTTGTTTTTTTTCCCCCGGCAGGAACCGGGCCTGTTGATTCTCTGGCAATAAAGCCCTGGGAAAGGGTGACATGCCGTGGTTCGAGCTTGACCCCGAGCAAGCCGGCTTTGATGTCATCCACGAGAAGGGAAGCGGCTTTTTCGCCGACTTCGACCAGCGGGGAAACCAGGGTGCTGAGTGTTGGCGTGCAGTATTCGCATACCTTCGTGCCGGCCAGACCGATGACGCTGAAATCGTCCGGAACACGTATATTCTTTTCGGAAAGACGTTTGATGGCCTCTATGCTGATGAGGTCACCCATGATCATCGCTGTAATATCCAGCTCACCGGAAGCCAGTTTGTCCGCCAGATTTTGACCTTCCTCCTGGTGGGTATTCCGGGTCAGATCAACCACGAGCGGCGTAAGATTTATTCCAAATTCCTGGCGGACCTGTTTTTCGAGCTGCTCACTGGCGTGGTATTCTCCAAGATGCCAGTGCGGGTACACGCAATAACCGATCTTGCGGTGACCGAACTCATAGAGGTGCAGCAGGGCCTGACGGATGCCCGGATTCGAATCCACGTCGACAGACCAGACACTCGGATCGACAAAAGAGGCCCAAATCACGACAAACGGTATTCCTGACTCAATCAGCTTGTTTTGCACTTGCTTGGCTGCATCGCCGAGGGGGTACGTCACGACGACACCATCGACAGATCGTTCACGAAACCCGCGCGGCAGCTCGAAGCCCTTGGGCGTGTGATAATCTTCAACGCTCACCATGCAGTCGTAGCCTGCCCGCTTACAACCGGCCATGAGCCCTCGAAGAACGGGAGACCAGAAAATGGTCTCTTCGGGAGAGTCCATCCGCTTATCCCACATGAGCCCGATATTTTGGGTGCGCTGAGTACTTAAGGCGCGAGCCGAAGCGTTGGGAAAGTAGTTGAGTTTACGGGCGATCTGGCGAACCAGCAGTTCTGTCTTAGCGCTGGCGACCCTCGGTCCGTTCTTGGGGTTGAGTATGCGCGACACGGTGGGGATCGAAACGCCCGCCTGTTTAGCGATATCCTGCAAGGTTGCCAAAACATATCCTCATTACATAAATAACGTAAGCGTTTACGTTACAGTTGCATATCGTACCAATGCCGCCCATCCATGTCAACGGCAAACAAAAACTTTTTTGCATTGACCTAAAGGCTTGCATATAATACACTTACAGCTATACCATGTGTTTTTCCCGCGAAGATCGGCTCCGCCTTTTGCGTTCCTGAGATTATTTTTGACAATGCCCTTGACACGAGAAACATCCGGAATATACTGTAGACCACGTAAACGCTTACGCAAATTGGCCGTAAAAGTGAATTTTTTTCGTTAATATCGGCCCTGTAGGCGTACTGTCTTATGCTGCATATGAAAGCGTGAAAAAGGGAGATCAGATGCTGCCCCAAGCCCATTGTAAGCCTGAAGAAAATGTAAGGGGAACTATGTCATTGGCAGGTCTGTTGCTCGTCATTATGGTCGGCGTGATTCAAGCAGGTCCGCCGGATGCCGTGTTTTTGAGCTGCTCGCTTGACAATGATCTTTACCAGGTGCTCCGACTCAGCGGGTTGGCCGTTCATCGATTCGACCGGCCCGCGGAGCTTGTCGCTGCGGCTCCGGAGGGTTCGGGCATATTGGTTCTGGCCGATGGCTACCCCGAGACGACAACCGATGTCGACCCGCTTGTTTTTACGGCCGCCAAGAACAAGAGGCTCAGAATCTACATTGAGTATCCGACGTATGTGCCGGGCATGGACATCGCCCCGGCCAGGAACGCAACCGTTGAACGAGTCGTGGTTTCCAGCGACTTTTTCGAGCCGCAATTGAAGCGGTTGCGCATTCTGGCGATTAACGGCAAGCGCTTTGTGGGGATCAACACGGCCCAGGCCCATCTCGTAATGGCGCAGGTGGCAGGCTTCGATACGGCCGTTTACGGGCTGCCTCCAAAGACGCAGCCTATCCTGGCAGAGCATCCCGAGGCAAACATCCTTGTCAGCACCACCAAACTGAGCCATTTCGTTACGGGGCGGTACGCCCCCGCCGACGCAATAAATGCCATGTGGCGCGGCATCCTGGCCTGGGTTGCGCCTGAATTGAACGTCCCCCCTCTCCGCTGGACCGAGACCATCAGGGCCAGTTACGCACGCGATGAAACGCTTCCTGACAATTACCAGGATATCGCCATCAAACGCGGCATCGAATGGTACGAAAAGTCCAAGCTGCTCGTTACAGAAGATATGGATGCAAAGGTCAGGGAGGCGATGACCTCCAGCGCCGGAGGGGAATTAGCCGCCCCGGGTGCAGATGAACTGTCGGGCGACGGCAAGTACGGCATTATGCAATGTTACCTATCCGGAATAGACTTCGACGGCAAGCAGAGGAGAAGCGTCGTAAGACGCGGCGACAACCAGTGCGAGGCGGCGATGACCTATGCATTGGCGGCAGGATACACCGGCGATAGAGACTATTCAAGAGTCGGCGCAAACCTGCTGGATTACTATCTGTTCGACAGCGAGGGCCGAAAAGGCCCCAGGGCCGACCCGGAACACGGGGCCTACGGAATGATCGCATGGGGCGTCGATCATCCCGCCTGGTGGATAGCCAATTACGGCGACGACAACGCCCGTCAGATGATGGGCATCATGGCGGCGGCGGCCGCAACCGGCGAGCAGCGATGGGACGAGGCGCTGGCGCTTTGTATGCTCGCCAACATCCGAACCACGGCGCGTACGGGCTTTCGGCCCGACCGGATCGACATAGGTTCGCTCGCCACCAACGGTTGGCTGCACTACTTCAATGGTAATACCGTCAGAATAGCGCCGCATTTCGAGGCGTATCTGTGGGCCTGTTTCCTTTGGGCGTACCAGCACACCGGTGACGAACTGCTTTATGAGCGAACGATCAGGGCCATTCGAAGGACCATGCAGAACTATCCCGACGGCTGGCAGTGGACAAACGGCCTTGCGCAGGAAAAAGCCCGCATGCTGCTGCCGCTGGCCTGGCTGGTGCGCGTGAAGGACACTGACGAGCACCGGCAATGGCTGCGCACCATCGCGGAGGGCTTGATCGCCCTTCAGCAGGAATCCGGTGCGATTCGCGAAGAATTGGGCAAGCCGGGCATGGGTGCGTTTCCGCCGCCGCCGTCGAATGAATCCTACGGCGGTCACGAAGCGTCTCTGATTCAGAAAAACGGCGATCCCGTCAGCGACCTCCTGTATACGACGAACTTTGCGTTTCTGGCGCTGCACGAGGCCGCCGCCGCAACCGGTGATCCGTACTACCGGCAAGCCGAAGACAAACTGGCGGAGTTTCTCTGCCGCATTCAGGTTCGTTCCGAGGTCCACCCGGAACTCGACGGCGCCTGGTTCCGAGGATTCGATTTCCAGCGATGGCAGTATTGGGCCAGCGACGCCGACGCCGGCTGGGGCGCATGGTGTGCAATCACCGGCTGGACGCATCCGTGGATTACGTCCGTGCTGATCATGCGGCAAATGGAAACGAGCCTTTGGGATCTCACAAGGAATCCCACGTTTGTCAACGAATATAAGAGGCTTCGGCCCCTTATGCTGCCGGAAAACAAGATCGCCTCCGCGGAAACAACTCAAAACGTGAACAAGACCATTTCTGACATCCGCGTGATTACTCCGCTTGACAACAGTTACAGCGGCACCGATGGGCCGCACACTCTGATTGACGGAATCCTGGCCGGACCTGAACATGACAGCGGAGACTGGCTCGGCTTTCAGGGAAAAGACTTCGAGGCAATCGTCGACCTGGGACAGATGACGGCCGTCAAGAACATCGAGGTCCAGTTCCTGCATCGGCCGCCGTGGGGTATACTCCTGCCCCCGAGCCTGGAATTTGCGTTTTCCTCCGACGGAACAAATTTTGGTTCCTCGGTGCAGGCAAGCCATGATGTCTCGGAAAGGCAGGAAGGGACTTTGGTCCGGATCATCGGCGTCGAAGGGCTCGAATTGCAAAGTCAGTTCGTGCGCATCAGGGCCAAGTCAATGAGTAAGATACCCCAATGGCACAAGGCCGCCGGTCTGGATGCATGGCTGTTTGTCGGCGAGATCATGGTTAACCGCACCCAACCGCAGCGCGTCTCCATCGTTCCCTATCCCTCGAAAGTCAACTTCCGGCAAGGGCAATTCACGCTGAACAAGGCTACACGAATCGTTACCGACGCACCGAACGCCCGCACCGGAAAATTACTTTGCGAAATGCTGTCCAGCGGTACAGGCTTTCCATTCAAACCGGCGATTGCCCGTTCCGGTGAACTGGGCGAAAACGCCATTCTCCTGGAAATCGATACGTCCCTGAAAGCCCTCGGAGAGGAAGGCTACAAACTCCTGGTCGACGGCAAGGCTATTCGGATCACCGCCGCCGCGCCGGCCGGTGTTTTCTACGGCTGCCAGAGCCTGCTGCAATTGCTCCCTGCTGAGATATTTGCCGGCGGCAAGAAAGCCGGCCATGAGTGGGCAATTCCGGCGGTAACGATCGAAGATCAGCCGCGATTCGGCTGGCGGGGGCTCCTGCTGGATTGCAGTCGCATGTTCTGGCCGACCGAAGTCATCAAGCGGCAGATTGACCTTGCGGCCATGTACAAGATCAACAGGCTGCACCTGCACCTGACCGATGACCAGGGCTGGCGCGTCGAGATCGACAAATATCCGAAGCTCACCGCCATCGGAGCGTGGCGAAAGGAAAAGGGATTTCGGCTCACTGGTCAGGAGAACATAAAACCTTACGGGGGGTTTTATACAAAGAAGGAACTCCGCGAACTCGTCGAGTATGCCGCCGCCAGACACGTCACTGTTGTTCCCGAGATTGAGATGCCGGGGCACATGGTCGCGGCGCTGACGGCTTACCCTCAGTATTCATGCACCGGCGGCCCGCACGAACTTTGGACAACCAGCGGAATATCCAAAGACGTGCTCTGCCTCGGCCAGGATCGCTCTATACAATTTGTCAAGGACATCCTCGACGAGGTGCTTGAAATCTTTCCTTCGGAGTTTATTCATATCGGAGGGGATGAAGCCCCGCGCGACCGCTGGAAGACATGCGCCAAGTGCCAGGGGCGCATGAAGGAACTGGGGTTCGAAAACGAGGATCAGTTGCAGGGCTGGTTCACCGCCCGCATCAGCACCTATCTTGCGTCCAAAGGCAGACGCATGGTCGGCTGGTCGGAGATCCTGCACGGCATCGGCGACGAACTCGACGCCGGCGCGGTGGTCCATTCGTGGCTGTCGCCGAAGTACGCAGTCGAGGCGATCAGCCGGGGGCATGACGTCATCATGAGTTCTCATACCCATTGCTATCTGGATTACACATACGGCAGCATCTCGCTGGCCGACGCATACGGTTTCGACCCGATCCCGCCCGATGTCGCCGCCGACAGCCACAAACGCGTCCTTGGCATTCAGGGCAATATGTGGACCGAGTGGGTGCCGACCCGCGACCGCCTCGATTACCAGGTCTTCCCGCGGCTCTGCGCCTATGCCGAAACAGGGTGGAGCCGACCCGCTGACAAGTCACTGGAAGACTTTCTCTCACGCATGAAACACCACTACGCCATCATGGATGGGCTGGGCGTCAAGTACTGCAAGCCGGCGGAAGACCTCAAGATATGGGGCAAGGGCGTTGGTGTATGGGCCGCCGAACAGGTCTCGCCCGAACCCGTCGTTCTTGAATACGACATTTCCTCAGCCCTCGACTCAGCCGGCGTCTATGAGGTCATGGCCCTGTACACACACGGCGCTCACGCCGCCGTTATCGAGTGGGTGGCGCTCGTTGAAAGCGGAAAAGAAATCCGCCGCGATACTCACGAGGCCTGGAGCGGATTTGAAAAACGCGACATCTTCTACAAGCTTCAACTGGACGAGTACAAGCCGGACGCACATTACAAACTCCGGATGAGTATTTACGTGCCCGACAACGGCACCGATTCCAATGGCCAGGTCAGAATCAAAAAGGCTGCAAATGGCTGACCGCCCGCGACATTTCGGGCCGAAGACCGGCAAGACGACCATGGTCGTGTTGACAGCCGTATTCTGCTCGGCCATTTGCCGAGGGGAAGAAGACACCCAAACCAGTCTCACGCTGATCCCTCCGTCGCCTGTCACGGACAAGATTTGCATGGACATTCGTGCGGCCGTATGGAACCATAGCAACTCCGCGAAGCACTATCAGGTGCGTTTCTATCTTGATGAAGAATCGGACGCCTGTCTTCTGCATCAGCAAGACATCGCTATAGCTCCGCGTGCATGTAAAGGTGTTAAGTTCACCTGGCCGGCGGCAGGTCGGGCCGGCAAGCACGAGGTACTGTTTACGGCAATGTCCGATTCACAGACGCTGCGTACAAGACGTCCTTTGGAAATACTGGCTTCACAGACAAGATCGACCAAACGCATCGAAGGCGCGTGGTTCGAGTTCTATCACTGGAGCGAGGCCGAGGGACGCCTTTGGAACGAAGAAATCAAGACGCTCACCGATGATGACTGGAAGGAACTCATTACCGGCATGCACGCCATAGGCATGAACATCGTTGTCATCCAGGACACTTACTATAATCCTGACCGGTACGTCGGCAAGCACACGATGGAAAAAGATGGTTTCGTCGGCCGGTCTTTCTATCCCTCTGCGCTTTATCCGAGATACCAGGGTGTCTCCGCGGCCGACCCGCTCGAAGCCGTGTTGAGCCAGGCGGACGAACACGGCATGCACGTCATGGTCGGCGTCGGCGGATATGCATGGTTCGATTTCACTCCCGGCTCGCTGCAATGGCATAAGGCTGTGGCTGACGAACTCTGGAAGAAGTACGGCCGGCATCCGTCATTCTTTGGCTGGTATGTTTCTGAGGAAATCGCAGGCAATCTCGGCGCCGACGACATGCGCCGGCAGCAGATAGTAGATTTCTTCAGGGAATTTACACGGCACGTCCGCTCGCTCGCGCCGGACAAACCTGTAATGCTTGCATCCAATTGCCATCATGTCGAACAGGTGGGGGACTACTACCCAAAATTGCTGGAACACCTGGACATCCTCTGCCCATTCGGGTTCCATCGAATGCCGCCCAACGACTACACGGGCGAGGAGGTCGCCGCCATTTTGCAACGGTACTGCGACACAGCGGGTGCGCACCTGTGGATGGACATGGAGGTCTTCCTATTCGGTCCTCAAAACGAGCTGTTTCCTCGCCCGATCGACGGCGTGATCGACGACCTGATGCGGTTTCCAAATTTTGAAAAGATATGCTGCTATTCATACACAGGCCTCATGAATTCCCCCAGGCAGTCCCGCACTCCCGGCGGACCGGCGACCGTAGCGCTTTATAACGCTTACAGGAAATTCCTTGTCGACGGACCGCCTGATTATACGATTGGACACGCGGCCGTCGGATGCGGCGTTAAGTTGTTATCAAAGTGCAGTACTCGGTATTCCAAAGGCGATTTGGTGGACGGCCGAATTGCTCAACCCGATTTCAGGAGCGACGGATGGCTGGGTTTTGAGAACCAGGATCTGCACGCAGTCGTTGACCTTGGAGAGCCTCTTTGGATCGAGACCCTTCAAGCGAGATTCTTCAGAAACGATACGGCGGCCATCGCTTTGCCGTCGCGCGTGGAATTTTCTCTCTCGATGGACGGCGGCAATTATGCGTCCGCGGCCGTGATCGAACATGCGGCGCCCGGCTCGCAAATGGGCCCGTCTACTCACGTTTACGCTGAAGACGGCATTAACAAAACAGCAAGATATGTCCGAATCTGTGCGGAATCGGCTGCGCAATGGCTTTTCGTCGACGAAATCATCGTAAATCCTGTTCAGAAACCTTTGAAGGAGCGTTGACAAGGCGTATGAATTCGAGAGAACGAGTTGTTCGGGCACTTTTGGGTTCGCCGATCGACCGCTATCCGTGCGGTCCGCTGGCAGTTCACTATACCGCCAAGCGGGCCGGTGTGTCGATGCGCGAGTACACGCTGGATGCGGAGAAACTGGCTTCCTGCGTGATAAGCTACTACGAGGCATTTCAACCGGATGCGGTGTGGTTATCGGCGGACACGTGGGTTACCGCTGAGGCTATGGGGGCCAGGACAGGTTTCGCCGATGACAATCAGCCAATGTCCGGCGTCGGAGGGCCGCTGGTGCAGCGACTTTCGGACATCAGAAAAATACCCCCGGTGGAGCCGCGCGTTCAGGGCCGGTTTTCGCTGATGTGTAAGGCACTGTCGATCGTCAAAGAGCGGCTCGGCAGAGACGTATTCATTGTCGGCTGTTTCGACCAGTCCCCATTTTCATTGGCGTCAGCCCTCATGGGCATGGAGGCCTTCATGGTGAAAGCGATTGACGAGCCGGGTTTTGTCGATGCGCTTCTCGATCGCTGCATCGAATACGCGGTCTCCTACGCGATTGGTCTGGCGCGTGCGGGAGCGGACATGCTGAGCACCGGCGACTCGGTGGCGGGTCTTGTGGGGCACCGGATGTACTGCAAGATCGCAATGCCCGCCCAGCAAAGAATGTTTCAGGAGATAAGAAGCCAATGCGGCGCATTGCTGTCGCTGCACATTTGCGGCGACACATCGCATATTCTTAAAGAGATGTCGCAAGCGGGCTGTGATGTCCTTGAGATTGATTCTCGAGTTGACATTTCCCGTGCTGTGGAACAGGTCGGGGCGGAAATCGCATTGTGGGGCAATCTTGATCCGGTGTCGGTTTTGCAGCGAGGTACGCCGGAGCAGGTCGCCGATGAGACGTCACACCTCCTGAACAAGGTTAAGTCGCATGGCAGAACCCGGTTCGTACTCAGTTCAGGCTGCACGCTGGCGCCGGATACGCCGGCTGAAAATATCCGTGCCATGATCGAAACGGTGAGACAATCCGGGAGACCGTCTTGACGGGCAAGTAATTGCCGAGATAGCGCCGTGTGCTTGGGGCGATGGCTGTAAGAAAACAACTGGAATATTGCGTTTTCGGAGAATCCGAATGGAGTTGACATCAAAGCTTGATCTGACAGAAATGGAACGCCTGATTGTAGTCTATCGCGACGGCCTCCTGAAAGATACCCTGCCTTTCTGGATGGACCACTGTGTCGATCGGGAATACGGTGGTTTTAATTTCGCGCTGGACCGGGACGGCACCGTGCTGAGCACGGACAAGTACCTGTGGCTGCACGGCAGGTTTGTCTGGTTATTGAGCGAGTTGTTTCTGCAGGTCGAACCGAACGGCGAATGGCTGGAGCTTGCGGAACATGGCATGGCATACATCCTGAGGCACGGTTTTGCGGACAACGGCAAGATGTACTTTTCGGTCGACCAGCAGGGCAGACCTTTGAGGATGAGGCGTTACGTTTTTTCGGAAACGTTCGCCGTCATGGCGATGGCATCTCTTAGCCGTGCGAAGAAGGATGCTGCCCTCGCAAATCGGGCCTTGGCGCTTTTCAAGCAGATCATAGAGTATTTTACGACGCCGGGAATGATCGAACCGAAATTCGACAGCCGGACTCGACCCATGAAGGGGCTTTCGACGCCTATGATCATTATCTCGACGGCGCAGGTTCTGCGAGAGGCCGTTGACGACCCCTTCTGCCAGGTATGGATTGACCGCAGCATCGCGGAGATTCAGAACAACTTCATGCACCACGGTTATGAGGCCGTGATGGAAACGACCGGCCCGGCGGGCGAGCTGATCGACACCATGGAGGGAAGGACGCTTACGCCCGGCCATGCCATTGAAGCGGCATGGTTCGTTCTTCATGAAGCGAAGCTTCGCGACAACGATGCTGAACTTCGCCAAACGGGCCTGACGATGCTGGACTGGATGTGGGACAGGGGCTGGGATAAGGAGTACGGCGGCATACTGTACTATACGGACGTCAAGGGGCTGTCGTGCAGCGAGTACTGGCATGATATGAAGTTCTGGTGGCCGCATAATGAGACGATCATCGCCAGCCTTCTGGCGCATGTTTTGACGGGGGACGACAAATATCTGAACATGTTCAGGAAGGTACACGACTGGACGTATGCCCATTTCCCCGATCCGGATTACGGCGAGTGGTTTGGCTATCTGCATCGGGACGGCAGTGTCTCCAGCCGCTTAAAAGGCAATCAATGGAAAGGCGCATTTCACCTTCCGCGGATGCAGTTGTATTGCTGGAAATTGCTGGAAGAGGCAAGGCAGGCGGGCAGTCTATGAACCGGCGTCAACGTCTGACTGCGACCATGCGGGGTGAGCCCGTGGACCGTCCTGCGGTAAGCTTCTATGAAATTGGCGGTATCCGGATGGATCCGTCGGATCGCGATCCGTTCAACGTGTATAACGATCCGTCATGGGAACCCCTCATCGCCCTGGCGGAGACGGAAACCGATCTCATCAGAATGCGCAGCGCGGTGCGTTCAAATTCCCACGAATCGTGGGACTCTTCAACGGCTTCAGCCGATTCCCTCAAAGCACGTCTCTTCAGAACGGAGCAACTGATTGACAAGGACGTGCGGCTGACGCGCGTTACAGTGAACGCCGGCGGCAGAACGCTGACCTCATTGATGAAGCGGCAAAAAGAGATTGACACGATCTGGACTGTCGAGCCGCTCCTGAAAGATTCGCAGGATGTTGAGGCCTATCTGCATATCCCGGATGAAGCGTTCGCCGAGCATGTGGATGCAGCGGGCCTGATCGAAGAGGAGCAGCGGCTGGGCGACCGGGGCCTGGTGATGGTCGACACAGAAGATCCGCTCTGCGCCGCGGCCACGCTGTTCAGCATGGAAGATTTTACCATCGTCGCCATGACCGAACGAACCCTGTTCCACCGGCTGTTAGAGAAGTGTGCCAGGTACATCCACGCCCGAACCGAACGCGTGGCCCGCGAATTTCCGGGCAGGCTGTGGCGCATATACGGCTCAGAATTCGCCTCGGAACCGTATCTGCCGCCGAATCTTTTTGACGAATATGCTGTGAAGTACACGCGCCCGATGATCGAAATGATTCATGCACATGCGGGATTTGTTCGCATCCATTGCCACGGACGGATCCGTGCGATCCTCAAGTCGATCATCGAGATGGGCGCAGACGCCATCGACCCCATTGAGCCGCCGCCGCACGGCGATGTCGAACTGGAATTCGTCCGCAGGGAGTACGGGCGGGACCTCGCCTGCTTCGGAAACATAGAGATCGCCGACGTTGAAAACATGCCTCCGGAGGCGTTCGCCAAAACCGTGGATAAGACGCTTGCAGAAGGCACATGCTGCGCCGGCAAGGGCTTTGTGGCGATGCCTTCATCAAGCCCCTACGGCCGCAAGATATCGGAGGGCACGCTGAACAATTACCGCCTTCTCGTGGAGAAGGTCTCAGCTTTTAAACACCGCTGTTGATGAAGGAAAGTGACGTTATGGATCAGACGCTTGAAGAGAACGGCAATGCAAATGCGTGGTATCTGGGCATGGTTTGCCTCGTGGCGTCATTGGGAGGTTTTCTGTTCGGTTTTGACACGGCCGTCATCTCGGGCACCGTGGGTATGGTGGAGGAGCTTTTCGATTTGAGCAAGCTGGAGGTGGGCTGGTTTACCGGATCGGCTTTGATCGGATGCATCCTCGGGGCCGCATCCGCAGGCGTGCTGGGAGACAGGTTCGGCCGCAAGCCCGTTTTGATCTTTGCGGCCGTCATGTTCTTCCTTTCCGCCCTGGGGTCCACGATACCGCCAACCTTTACGGTACTGATAATCGCGCGTCTCATCGGGGGGATTGGCGTCGGCACTGCTTCCGTACTGGCGCCTCTGTTCATTTCGGAGTTCGCGCCCGCCAAAATCCGCGGCCGCCTTGTGGCGCTGTATCAGCTGTCCATTGTGGTCGGCATTCTGCTGGCCTACTTCTCCAACTGGTCGCTTCTGGGTTATGCGCAGAGAAATGCAGACGGCGTTTTTGTCAACGAGTTTTTCTCATGGCTGATGATCGACCAGGTGTGGCGGAGCATGTTTGGCGCCGAAATGATCCCCGCGGCATTATTCATCCTCCTCTTGTTTGTTGTTCCTGAAAGCCCTCGATGGCTGCTTAAAGCGGATAAGCCCGGTAAAGCGCTGGCCGTCCTTTCAAAGATTGTCGGCAGAGAAAAGGCCATTAAAGAAAAGAACACGATTCAGGAAGCCCTTCAGCAGGAGGAGGGTTCTATCAGGGAACTATTCCGTCCGGGTCTGCGAACCGCCCTCATGGTCGGCGTCGGCCTGAGTGTCTTCGGACAACTCACAGGCGTAAATATTGTCGTGTACTACGGCCCCTCCATTCTTGAAAAAGCGGGGTTTGAGATCGGCGGCGCGCTGCAATACCAGGTGCTGCTCGGCTTTATTAATCTTATCTTCACAATCATCGCCCTGAGCGTCATCGACCGACTCGGCAGGCGTCCGCTTCTGATCGGCGGCATGGCGGCGGTGACCCTTTCGCTGGCGGCGGCAGGATTGTTTTTTATTATCGGCGGAAGCAGCATATTGATCGTTGTGGTGCTCGGTCTTTATATGGCGTGCGTGGCTCTGTCGATCTGTGCCGTGATCTGGGTGCTCACGCCGGAGATTTTCCCGAATTCTATTCGTGCGCGGGCGGTTTCAATCGCTACCCTTTCCAACTGGGCGACAAACTGGCTCAGTGCGTACTTCTTCCCCTCATATGTGGAGAAGTTTGGGATGCATACCGGGTTCCTGACTTTTGCCGTCATTTGTGCCGTAGCGACGCTATTCTTCTGGCGTTTTGT
Source organism: Phycisphaerae bacterium (assembly GCA_014859965.1). Lineage (GTDB taxonomy): Bacteria > Planctomycetota > Phycisphaerae > Sedimentisphaerales > Anaerohalosphaeraceae > JACZKQ01. The sequence goes on along the minus strand of JACZKQ010000074.1, from coordinate 183,217 downwards.
CCCCGAAACAAAAGGAAGGAGCCTCGAACAAATCGAGCACATGTGGCTATCGCGCGTCTGATCTTCGACACAGTCGCATGGCAGGCAACGTCTCGAGATGCGGCGATAAGGAGGGAGATTCCGGCGGATTGGCTTGCGGAAGAGTGCCGCCACAGAAGTCTTTTGAACACCGGTTGGAGTCGGTGGTCAAATGACAGGCGGATTATTCTTGCGGATCGACGACTGCCGGCGGCCTGGTGAGCCGCTCATGCATACAGGGTCATGTTTTCTCGTGCGATTTGCTGACGTCTTCAATAAACTGCAGCAGCAAGAGTATGCGGCTATCCACCCGAACTCTTCTGTACAGATTCTTTAGATGCGTCTTTACGGTGCTTTGACTTATCCGCAGCGCCTCGGCAATCTCCTCGTTGCTGAAACCTCTGCAGATCAGAATGGCCACCTGAGTTTCCCTCGAAGTCAAATGATACCTCTTCTTGAGAAACATCCATTGCTCGTCCTCTTTCAGGACGCCTTCCGGGCGTCTGAAGAGCGAGCGATCTTCGTTCGTTTCTTTTTTTTGTACCGCTGCCATTTCAGCTCTTTTATCGGTGCCCAGGTATTCGGGTGTTTAGGAAAACCATATAGGCTCTTTCATCCTTTTTTTCAGTTGCAATCGCCGCCCATTAACGGACAGTCTGTAATGCCATAGTCGCCAGAGATCATCTTATATGATGTGCGAAATTTGCGATCAGTTTGCCGACCGTCTTCAAGCATATCCCCAGATCCTGCCGCAAAGACATATTTCTGACATATTGCGTGTCATAATGAATCCACTCCTGAAAATCCTGGCCCAGGCGACGGGTTCGACAGACTTGCCACAGCCCTGTCACGCCCGGCCGAACCGAAAGTCGCGCATCACGCCAGAATGGGCATAGCAGATTTTCCGCTTCCGGAGACGGCCGGGGGCCGACCACACTCATTTCTCCCAGCAGCACGTTGATAAACTGCGGGATCTCATCAATGAAGGTGTCCCGCAAAAACTTCCCCACGCTGGTCACCCTGGGGTCATCGGCCATTTTGAATTGCGGTCCGTCGACGTGATTCATGGACCTCAGCTTTTCCTGCATAACCTCTGCGCGGACGATCATGGTTCTGAACTTGAGGCAATTAAACGCCCGGCCATGCAGGCCTTGACGTTTATGCTTGAAAAAGACGGGGCCTGCCGAATTCATCTTGATAATTGCAGCAATGACGGGAAACGCCGGCGCAAACAGCAGAAGGACGACCGCAGAAAAGATCACATCCGCGATTCGCTTTGTGCAGCGGGCATACGAGAGCAGCGGCCACGTACGATAGCCGCTCTCGCCAGCGGCGGTCGTTTCACCTTCAACCGGAGGGAGCGGATACTGCCTTGGCGATTGCACCTGACCCGGCCTGGGTGCTACAAGAACGCGGTTCCGTATGACAGTGCCGTCAGGTATGAGCACGTTGGGGGCCACGATGGAAGCTTTGACGACTGCACGCCTGCCGATGCTGGCCTTACCGCCGAGAATTGCCGGCCCGACGACAACAGCATCATCGTCGACGTGAACATCGTCTGTTACCAGCACATCGCCGTAAAACCTCGCACTGGGTGAAATATGACATTGCACGCGGCTAAGCGAGGCCGACGGAATACGTCGCAGCAAATGACGCCTGGCGGCAAACAGACGCAATATCCCGCTTTCCGTCTCCATATCCAGCACGCTCCCGCCGATACTGTGGCACCTGCATTCCAATGAACGCAGGGAGCAGACATTGAGCAGGTCGCCAAAATCCAGCGGCAATGCACCGTCGATCAGCAGTTTGTCCAGCATCGACATTCTCACAAGCAGGTGGTGCGGCCAATCCGGTCCCATAAAATCCGGGTAGGGCGCATTTGCGTACACCCGTTTGAACCCGGCCAGATGGCCGCTTGAACCGAGACACACTTTTTCGCGATAGGCATTCGACGCGGGATCCACACGAAGTGCTATCAGCCCTTTTTCCTTGTCGAGTAATCGCTCGATGTGATGCCTTGGGATACTCGCGACAAACCTGCCGTTGGAGATGATGCACCAGCGGCTCCGGCTGCGCACCCTGGCAAGCGCCCCGCCGGCCAGTCTGCCGCTCGCGTAATGCATCACCTCAATACCTTCACATGAAGGTTGCGCCCGCCACTCTTCCGGTATCAGGATAACTTTGCGGGCGTCAAAACCGCCGCAGCGCGCCAGCTCCTCCCAGACAATATCGGCAAGAGGTTCGATCTCCAGAATGGACCGGAGCAGGCCGGGACTGGTCTTGCCGCCGCGGACCGGACCATTATGCATCACAATCAATTGCATATGCTTCCTTTGCGGCGTTTTCTGATTGATAACCATTTTCATCTTCTTCGCCCATTGGCAGCAAATGCGCCCTTTTGGTTCCCTTCAGATTGGGTTTTAAAGTCGATGTGGATTCTGCGTACCAGTGAAACGCGTTATAGCTTTGCCGTGCAGCAACATTACTCAATACGGCCCCAAGCACCGGCACCTGGGCCCTTTCAAGTCTTGCTATCGCCTCCCTGATATCAATGCTCTTGGTATGCCCCGAATAGGCGGTTAGAATGACGGCGTCAACCGCTCTCGCCCACAATAACGCATCCGGTACATCCAGTGCCGGCGGTGTATCAATGATGATGTGATCGTAGTGCAGGCTGACATGTTCGAGGGCGTTCTCCACGCGCTCGGGCGACAGCAGATTATAAATCATGGACGGCTCGCACGGATTGCTCGGCAATAAGTCAAGACCTTCCACTGACGTGTGGCAAATGAATTCTTCCGGGTTTTCTCCGAGAAGCACATGTTTAAGGCCGTTTGAGGTTCCACACAGTTTCAACAGAAAGGCAATATCCGCCTTTCGCAGATCGCCGTCGATCAGCAGGACTTTCTTGCCCATCTTGGCCAAACTGACGGAGAGATTGATGGCCAATGTGGTCTTTCCGTCGCGCGGGCGCGGACTGGTCACTGTAATAATCCTGGGTATGCCCGCTCCGTCAAGCAGTCCAATGTTGGCGCAAATCGTCTGATAGTCATTGACAAAATGCTCCGGCAGAAATGCATCCTCAATGTTGCGTGACCGCGTGGTTGTGCCCAGGATTCTGATGCCCGTCGTCCGGGCGACGTCACCGGGCGTGTGCACACTCAGGTCAAACCGATTTCTGAGAAGGCCGAGCATGGCTCCCAAACCCAGGCCGCCAAATAATAACGCAAGCGTGTATTTTTGCCGCTTGTCTTGTAAGGGCGCGGTATTGGCGAAATACGCCCTGCTGATCTTCGCAGGTCGCTTTCTTTCGACTCCGATTTCCTGTATGCGGCGATTCACGGTGGCATGAAGCTCCTTTGTCATCTCATGCTGACCTTGCAGGTCGTCGATGGCCATTTGCTTGCGCCCCAGTTCGATGACATTGATATCCTCGGCGGATAACATCTCCTGCAGCCGTTGCTGATACGTGTTGATCTGCTCCAACTGTATTGCTATATCGGCCAGTTGATCAACGTCGTTCCTGGCCAACTCCTTCTGGACCATGCCGTCGAAATTTTCGCCGACTTCCGTACATCGCTGCTGCAGACGTTCCTTCAGGGCCTCGACCAGTTCGGCTTTACGGGCGAGTTCCGGATTGGTCCCCGCCAACTGCTGCCTGGCAACCATCAGTTCCTGTTCGAGTTGAGCGGCATTTACGGTCAGTGTCTTGACCATCAGATCAGCATTTACAAAGTCGTACCGCAGGCGAACTCGTTCATGGGGCGCCAACTCGGCATCCCCCTGGTTCGTGAGCAGTTGCTCCTTGATCTGCAGTGATATTTTCTGCATCTCAAATTCTGTGATCTTGCTTTGCAGAGCGGAAATTTGCCCCAGTTTCATCTCCTGCCTGGCCGTCAGGGATGCTGTTCCATACTCTTTGATCAATTCGTTAATAGCTCTGCGCTGCCTTTGCAATTTTTCATCGAGTACTTTGGCTTCGTTTTCCAGTACGGCGATTCTGTCGTCCTCGCCCTGAGATTCTTCACGAGCCACAATAGTCATATAGGAGTTCAGAAACGTGTTAGCCACGGCGGCGGCCTCATCAGGGCTGCTGCTCTTCATAGTAATCTTGATCAGCTCCGTATTATCCTCGGCCAGTACCTGCAATGTCTTGCTGCTTACCATATTCTTCAGAGTCATGATGCAGCCGCCATTGGGGTTCTTCGCATTGGCTGCGGAGACAGTGCCGCCGCCCTTCGGTTGATCGGCTTCCATTATTCCCTGCGCGACCAGTTCTTCACCGACGCTCTGAAGCACCAGATCACTGACCATAAGGTCCGCTTGCGTGCGTACAAAGTTTTTGTACATCGGGATGGTGTTATCCCCGCTGAAAAGAATGCTTGATACGACCGGAGTGACCCGAATGGCCGCGGTGGCCTGATAATAGGGTTTCATCACAATCCACACGGCCGGCAGTCCGATCGTGCACACGATGAGAAACGTCGTCAGTACGATCCGCCACCGACGCGCAATGCCGGCAAGCAGGGTCGGCAGACTGCTCTCTTGTGATTGATCATCATCGTAAAAGTCGGACATACGGTGCGCCATCGGCTGAACCTCGTGTTTTCGAATAGAATCCAATGTTAATCTCCTGTTCCTGCAAGTACATTATCTTATTGTTTTCGGCTATCGCACATCGCTCATTGCCGTTACGCTCTCGCTCTTATCCTGCCGGGTCCTGCTTACTGCTGAACTGAGCCTGTTTGCCCACGAACCCAACCGAACAGTACCTTTCCGGAGCACGACATCTTCACTCACAACACAGTGATCCGGCACCACAGCGCCGCGATCAACAATGCATTGAGAAATGTGACAACGCGCTCCAAGTACAGCCCCGGGCCAGACTGCGCTGCTGTCGATTACAGCGTTGCCTCCAACCATCACATGGGATTCTATGATGGTCGGACCGAATATCACCGCTCCGGAGGCGATACGCACATTGTCCATAACGACCACAGGTCCGTGCGTCGTGACATGGGGGCCCACTACGGCGCTGCCGGCCAGCCAGAGATCTGCCGATCGCCGGACCAGACCCAGTGACAGCAGGTCACCGGCGCCGCTGACGCTGTTCACCCACGTTTCCAACGCAGATAAATAGGTCTTTCGGTCGCGAAAACTGCACGTGTGCCGGGGGAGCGTCCTTGCGGCCACCGTTTGGCCCGCGCTGACCATTGCAGGAATCAGACCTTCCTTCATGTCAAAGTATCCCCCCGCGGGCATGTACTTTATAATATCCGGTTCACACACATAGACTTCTGAGCCCGAGCCCAGCATTACGGTCAGTCGCGATTTGCTCTCGCGGTGGGCCTCCAAGAGCGCACTTACATGCGGTGGCGATATCATGGCCGCCTGCAGCACCAGGAATACGGTACTTTTGTCACCATCGTAAGCATCCCTGATGCAACCGGCATTTCCTACCGGAAGAGGCTCATGCAGAAAGTCAAGGCGCATCGGACCCGTGGTCTCAGCGGCATCTCGCAGTTGTCGGGTGTCGCCGTATGCGCAAATAACCGCTTCATCAACGCCCTGTTTATATAGATTCGCAAGCAGCCGATTCAGCACCGGCCTGCCCGCCACCGGCCACAGCGCCGCACATACACGAGACGCCAACCGACATCGCCCGAAGTCGAGAATCGGCGTCAAAATAACCGCCCTGATTCTCCGTTTGTAATTGCATCCGCTCATATTCCCCCCCATGCATTCTCCCCATGTCTCCACCAAGGGCAATCAGTGTTTCGGCCATAAACGTAACCCGCTGCTTTACTATCGTGCTGTCCGGAAAACAGGACGCCATCTCGCTGCATGTCATTAATCTGAATTCGGCCTTGGGATTGCAGAACGTATAGCGCTGCCGGGCGTGGTCATAGCGGACGATGCGCGCGGCATTCAAATACGTGTCGCCGGCAAGCCAGGTCACCAGCGGCAAACGAAGGTGGAACTCAAACGGATACCAGCGGTTCGGTGTGGTGACAAACCATCGTCTTCCCACGCGCATGATTTCATCGGCCATTTGCTTCTGTCTGGCGTAACTGCCGACGTGCTCGATTACGGCGTTGCTGTATACAATATCGAAGTACTTGTCGGGCCAGGGAAGACGGCACGCATCGCCTACCACGCCGCTGATTTGCGGATACTGCTCCGTAATGCGACCCACATGCGCTTCACAAAGATTCAACGCGGTAAGATTCCATTTCCATTCATATGAGTCGATGAGCTGCAAACCTCTGTCGCCGTTGGGATTCGCTTCGGCGCCCACGTCAAGTACGCGCATGTGTTCGGTCGGGCGAAGCAGACGATAGAATAAATCGAGTTTGCGTTGGCGACTCAGTTTTGACAGTACCGTAAAACAGCTCATATTTCCCCCCACAAATGTAATTATACGGTCAGTTCATTTAGGAATTCCACGACACGGCGGCTAACCAAATCAGGTTTGGCGGTGCGATGCCTGGGCACAAAGCCCGGCAACTCGACAATTTTTTTTATGAAGTCGTTTTCGTCTTCTGCGAGCAAGACATAGCCGGATTCCGCGAATTTGCGGGCAATCGCAACCTGGTGGTCATTGACAACTTCGCCGTACTTCTTCAGTCTTGGCATAACAAGCATGGGCTTGGCAGAAGCCATGGCCATGGTCATTGAGCCGATTCCCGCATGGCTGATTATGGCCGTCGCACTTGTAATATGGGCGTCGAAAGATTCCTTATCGAGCGCCGGTGCGGCCGAGAATCGGCGAGGCTGATAGAGTCCTTCGCCTGTCTGTGCAAAGACCTCCTCGTTTATGCGGTCCATTTCCAGAGCCGTATCCACCGCCCTGATCAGGCGGTCAAAAGGAAACTGCGTTCCCACGGTTACGAATATCATATGACGGTTCCTGCAAAATGCACATTTTGGTATTTCAGCGTGAGCTCCGGCCACTGGACCAGAAACAGGTCCGCGATGTGTCTCACCATGCGCCCGGAAAGGGAAAGCCGGTCCACGTTGGTAATGCTGTCCATCCAGACAATTTTCGCGCCCATGAGTTTGCACAGGAAACATTCCATGCACCCGGCGGCGGCGCCGGTGCTTATCACCACATGGGGTCTTTCTCGAAAAGCGATGGCGGTGCACCGCAAAAAGACTTTCAAAACCTGCAGCGGATGCTGCCGATTGCATTCGCCGACGATATAGCTTCTACCATATCTGGCCAATCGGCCTCGCACCACTTCGGATGTGCACACGCAGAACGTGTCGTGCCCCTTCCAACTGTCGGCCAAGGCCAACAACTGGCTCAAGTGCCCCCCCGCCGAGGCGGCAAGACAGATTTTGAGTTTTTTTGTTACCATAAACCTAATCTCCTTTGTATGGGCCTGAACAGAATCTGCGGCCAGTAGATCTTTTCCATGTGCACCAAGCGCCTGCACAGATGACCGTGGAGGCTCCTGCGGGCCCGGGCGTCTCTCGATCTGTAAGCGGCGAGATAACGCTGTTCGTCGACTTCTTCGCAGAGGCTGGCCTTTAACAGCGTACATCGGCGCAGGAACTCTTTTGTCAGCTCGGCTTTGCCGGGATCTCCAACCAGTACGGGGCGATGCTCGTGATCTTTGAGGACAGGCACGCACCGCCAGCCGGCCACCTCGCCGTCGGATATGTCTACACTAAGCATCACAGACCAACGGCAGTCGGCAAGAAAGCTGTCGAAAATGAAATTGCCCAGACTGTATGCGACAAGCGCCCCGTTCCGAGATTCAACCCCTTGGACAACGTGGGGGTGATGGCCGATAATCATTCTGGCCCCGGCCCGGATCAATGCGTCAGCGATTCTTGTCTGCTCGGGGCTCGGGTAATCCATGAACTCATTCCCCCAGTGCATGGACACGCAGACAAAGACGTTCGTTTTGTTCAAGGCTTCCACGGCTTCGATCACCTGGTCGAGTTCAGCGCCGCCGTTAAACGCGTATTTCTCGCGACGCAGGCACATGCCGATGAAGGCCATCTTAAGGCCCTGACGACACACCTGCTCGATGCGCAAGCCCTTGTGAAAGGTGTTCGCGCCGCCCGAACCAATGACTCTTATGCCGGACCGCAGCAGATTATCGACAGTGTCTCGGGCGGCGGCATGTCCATGTTCCAGTATGTGATTATTGGCGACGTTGGCCACGGTCAGATTCCAGTCCGCCAGCAAATCGGCCGTTCGGCCGCTGCCCCGCATCTGAATGCTCCGCAGACGTCGGTTGTTTCTGCCCTTATCAGAGAGGACGCATTCGACATTGCCCATAACGAGGTCGTGACCGCGAAGATAATCCACAATGTCCGGCCGCAGAAAATCCCTGCCGTAGTGCGCCAGAGACGACGCCACCCCGCTGCCCGCATTATAAAAGGAATCTCCACACATGATGTCGCCAAGACATGCTATTCGAATTGTGCTCATGGTACATGCCACCCGATAGGGTCTGCAGATTAGACCCGCAGACTTCCTGATAAAGCGTCCGTTAAAATGCGCGTTAATTGATCGCTGTGCTTTTCCCATGTATGCCGCATAGCCGTCTGTATACGCAGGTTCTTTCGCTGATCCGTATCATTGGCTAATTCATGCTCGATGGCACGGCAGAACTGCTCTCTTGTTTCCGCGACGGCGACGACATCGGAATACTGGTCTTGCACTTCGCAAATAGGCACCGAGACGATGGGCTTGCCCGAAGCCATATACTCGAAGAGTTTCAGTGGATTACAGTGTTCGATCCACGGGCTCATGCGCCACGGAAGCAGGCAGACGTCAAAGCGGGCACACAGGTGCGGGATTTCTTCATACGGCACATGCCCGAGAAAGCGGACGTTGGACATTTTACGAAGTTTTTCATAGTCGCCGCCGGTAACCCGCCCGGCAAAAACGAACCGAATGTGCGGGAGACTGCGGGCACAGTATTCAAGCATTTCTATGTCATTTTGCCCGGTCAGTGTTCCGAAGTATCCGGCAGTCGGGCTGGACGAACTATCGAGACCGTCACGTGGCTGCCAACGCTCGGCGGCCGTACAGAAGAGTTCGGCATCGACACCGTGCGGCAGATAATGGACGTTTGTGTTCTGAGTGCGTTTGGATTCGTAGATTTTGCGGGAGGCGCATACGATGACATCACTGCGCTCGCTTATCCGCTTTTCTCTCTGCTGAAGGGCCGATTTATTGCGCGTATTGCAGCACTCGTCAAATTTGTCCGAGGCGTGATAAACGATCAATCGCCAGTTAAACCAGTTTAGACAGTCGGCGGCCCTGATGTTTTCCACCCACAACAGGGGCTGCTTGAACCGAAGCAACAGCATGGCCGCCCCGAGCTGCATCTTCAACACTGCATTGTTGAGCCGGTCCACAACCGGGTGGCCCTGTATAGGCATGAAGAACGGGCTCATTACGTACAGATGGCGATCCACCCGCCGTACGAACCGCAGCATGCTCTTGAGTTTCCTCCAAATCCTTACGGCCAGGCCTTTGTGATTCCGTACGCCGAGCAGATCGGAACTGACGGGATTCACATAAAGTATGCGGTTGCTTTGAGCCAGACGCCGCATGATATGCGTTGCGCTGCTCGGGTTCATCCCCCACCAGTCTGAGGGCCCGAAGCACACGATGGCATGGTTTGCAAGTGTCGCCATAGCAGATTGATTTCGTTTCACCATTAAACAGCCTCAAGACATGGTACACGTTCCGGGGTTGCGGTCGGTAATAGATTGAGGACCGGCCGGATCTTGCCGCTCGACGTCCTCTGGACGGCTCTGACGCGCTTGAAGTCGACCCTGATGTCGCTCGGCAGATGCCTGATGAAGCGGGCTTGGGCTGCCGCGAAGGCATCAGCAGAAAAAGCCGTATCGGGTACATACTCCACCGTGATGTGGTCCAGTGCATCCTGAATAAACTGCGTTTCGAGGACGTTGGCCGCCCCGCAGACAACATAGAGCAGGTGGATCATAATCGTAACGCCGAACTCCTCGCCGGAAGGGGTCCTGATGACGTCCCCCTCTCTTCCGGTAACTTCCTCAATCACCGGGAAGGCCCTGCCGCATGCGCACAGGCGATTGCTCTTGACGACCACGTCGCCGGTGTCGTACCGGATCAAAGGCATGGCCTTGTTCCAGAACCCGGTTGCCACGACACGGCACCGCCCCGCCCCCGGGCCGTCTACAGGAATCAATTCGGTGTATCCGTACTCGGGTTGAATATGGCGGCATCCGTGTCGGCATGTAAAAATGTAGCAGACCCGCTCGGCACTGCCGTAGAAATCGTAAACGGGGCATGCGAAAGCTCTGGATATCTCTTCTGACATGGGCGCCGTCAGCGCCTCCGACGAGGTGAGCACCGCTTTCATGGGCAGTGACGCTTTTCGAGCCAGACAGGCACGCGCAAAACACGATATGGCCGACGGGTAACCCGCAAGCGCAACCACCCCGTACTTTTCGATGGCCTGGATATAGACCGGGATTGTTTCCGGCGTGAGGTGATAGGAGGACAAGTGCAGTTCCTTCAGAATGGGATCGTATCTATAGAATCGGCGCTGGGGGGCATCGGCGTTCTTGATGATCCCGCCTCGCAGATAGGCACATCTGTCGCCGAAGCGGACTTGCGCCCAATCCCACTGCCTGCGTACAAACGCGTGTTCGTCGCCGATAGAAGCGAAGTTGCGATAGACACAGAGGGGCATGCCGGTGGTTCCGCCGGTGTGGGCGCAATGCAGCAGCTTTTTCGAGAACTCCCGCGATATCATGTCGTCGCCGACCTCCATGACATCCTTCTTTGTCAGGATTGGAAACAAATGGATGTCCCCGGGAGAACGAATATCTTCGGATGAGAAGCCGTAATGCTGCATCAGACACTGATAGTAGGGAACATTGCGTTCGGCGTAATGAATCACACGCTTGAGCAGCTTAAACTGCAGATCGGCAAGTTCGTCCGCTGACAGCCACTGAGTTTTATCAAGCCATCTCCGGCGTTTCCAAAACGGCCCCAGGATACGTTTGACTGCCAAATGCGATACTGATGTCGTCAGCGATTTGACGCTCATATGATGTCCCCTACTGTGATGTATTCTTTCTGTGCCGGACCAACTGGCATGTTCCTGGCCGTAGCGTGCCTCCGGGAGCGAGGTTGCAGGGATAGAAACGCACGTTGGCCTTTGAATCTTTTCTTAATCATGACTCACACTCGAAACCACGGGACGCAGCTTGCCTGATTCAGTCTTATTGATAGAGCCGACCTGTTTCAATTCCACATTCAATTCGGCGGGCAAGTGCTGGACGATGAGTTGTTTGAAGGCCTTGAGATCCTTGGGGGCGAACTGTTCGGACGGAACGTATTCGATGACGATGCGGTCCAATCGATCCTGGATGATTTGGCTTTCGACGATATTTGCGGTGCCGTACAGCAAATGAGTAAGCACGGCGCAGCCAAGTTCCCTTCGTGACGGCGTTCGAATCACATCGCCCTGCCTGCCCTCGATGCTTTCCACGACTGGAAAGGCCCTGCCGCACCGACAGGGTTGCTCCGATTTAACCACGACATCCCCGGTATCGTACCGAATCAGCGGCATGGCGTAATTCCAGAAGCCGGTCGCAATCACCCTGCAGCGCGACGGGTCCGAGACGCCCTCGGGGATCAGCTCGGTCCGCCCGTATTCCGGCACAATGTGGTATCGGCCTCGTTCGCACGTGTGAATATAGCACACGCGCTCGGCCGAGCCGTAGAAATCGAAAACCCCGCACCCGAATGCGCTCGAAATAGTTTGCCGCATCGTCTCGGTGATCGTCTCCGAAGACGTCAACGCTGCCTTCAACTTAATATCGAAGCAGCCGTCCAGACACCTCCGCGCCAGCAGAAACACGCTCGAAGGATAACCTACGATGCCGTCCACGCCATAGGCCTTCATGGCTTGAAGGTATTCTTTGGCCGTCTCCGCAGAAAGATGGTAAGTCGACAGGATGAGTTCCCTGGCAAACGGGTCATAGGCGTACAAACGGCCGTCCGTGCGATCGGCCGGCGCGACAATTCTGCCTGTAAGATAGGCACAACTGTCGTGGAGCCCGATCCCCGCCCAGGTCCACTGCCGTCGCACGAATGCATGCTCCGTCCCGACCGAAAACGGATTTCGGTAAATATCCATCGGTGTGCCGGTCGTCCCTCCGGTGTGGGCATGCCGCAACATCCATTTTGGGTACCGCGTGGACACCAACGAATCGCCCGCCGCCAGAACATCTTGCTTTGAAAGCACCGGAAACAACTGGATATCCTGAAGTGTTCTTACGCATTCCGGACGGATATGCTTTTTGTCCATCAGCTTCCTGTAATACGGCACGGTCTTATAACAGTGTCGGACCAGTCTTTTGAGACAATTCAACTGTATCTGATCGAGTCGTTCTTCGTCATACCATTGCGTTTTGTCGAGCCATCTTCGGCGCATTCGAAACGGGCCCAGAACACGCTTGATCGCGTAGTGTGAAGCTGACGTGGCCAGCAGTTTTACGTTCATAGTGACATCCCCATCGTTGCGTGTGACGTTGCGCCCTGTACCTCCACCGCACTACGAAGTGCTTCACTGCGGCGGCTTGTCAGATCAGGAACGTCATTCTGCATTGTTTCAGTGGGCAAGAGGCTTATAACCGGCCGCATTTTGCCACGTAAGGTCCTGCTGATTGCATGAACGCGCTCGAAGTCGACATTGATATCTTTCGGCAGGTGCGCAGCGAATTTTGTCCGGGCCGCCCGGAAAGCATCCGCGGAGAAGTTTTCACCGGGTACGTAAGCAACGGTAAGGTGCCCGGGCGCATCCTGAATAAATTGGGTTTCAAGTATGTTGGACGCGCGGCAGGCCACATGAAGCAGCGTTATCATGAGGGTGGCCCCGAACTCCTCTCCTGAAGGCGCCTTAATGATGTCTCCTTCTCTTCCAACGACGGCTCGTATCACCGGAAACGCTCTTCCGCACGGGCAAGGACCATTACCTTTGATGACCAGGTCGCCGGTATCGTATCTGATCAAAGGCATGGCCTTGTTCCAGAAACCCGTGGAGACGACCCGGCAACGGTCGTCCTCCGACCCGTTTACAGGGATCAATTCCGTATACCCGTATTCGGGCTGCATATGATACCGTCCGTGTTCGCAGGTAAAGATATAACAGACCCTCTCGACGCTGCCGTAGAAGTCATACACAGGACAGGCGAACGCGTTTGATATTTCCTCTCGTGCAGGGGCGGTCAGCGCCTCGGAGGATGTGAGTACGGCTTTGAGCGGGCAGGACAGCCGGCGCGCCAGACATACCCTCGCTAACAAGGATACGGCCGACGGATACCCCGCCAGCGCGGCGATGCGGTACCGTTTCATTATGTCAATGTATTCAGGCACTGTATCCGGTTTAAGGTGATATGTAGACAGATGCAATTCCCTCAGCAATGGATCGTATCTGCACATCTTCTGCTTTGGGGCGTCCGGCTCTGCAATGATGCGGGCTCGCAGGTAGGCACATCGGTCCTTTACATGCACGCGCGCCCAATCCCACTGCCTCCGCACAAAGGCGTGCTCATTCCCGATCGAGCAGTAATTTCGATAGACACTGAGTGGTGTGCCCGTGGTGCCTCCTGTACGCTCACGGCGAAGCAGCGCCTTTGGGAAGGCTTGAGATAACAAGTCATTTCCCGCCTTGAGAACGTCCTTCTTTGTCAGGATTGGAAACACGTTGATATCCGCCAGAGAGCACATATCTTCTGATGAGAAACCGCCGTTTTTCATCAGTTCGCGGTAGTAGGGTACGTTGCGTTCGGCATACCGAATCATCCGTTTGAGCAGGGTGAATTGCAGGTCCGACAATTCGTCGGCGCTCATCCATTGAGTCTTATTGAGCCACCTCTTACGCAACCAGAAAGGACTCACGAGACGTTTGGCTATAAAATGCGACACCGGCGCGGTACATATTCTGTGCATAAGACCCCCTCGTATCCGCAATTCGTTGTGTTGAAGTAACTACTTGTTTTTCATGATTTTGTGGCGCACAAACACTTGGCTCACACCTTGCGCTGCGCCAGCAGTATCCGCCGGATGCAGCCGGCATAGGCTTTCACCTTGATTGCCGCATGTGCTTTATGTCCGGATGAAAACGCCTGAATAAACAACCATGCCGGCAGACGGATGGCGGCAAACAACAGGACCAATGCAGACGCAATCGCATGCTGCACGCGTCCCTGGTGTTTGCGGATAAATTTGAGCAGACTTAGCCGCAGCTCAATGAGCATTTCGGGCTTGGCGTTGCGGCTGCTCTGCCCGCCGTAGTGAATAATCTCGGCTTCGGGTGTAAAAAGCACTTTCCATCCCGCCTGTTTAAAGCGGTAACACCAGTCGGTTTCTTCGGCATACATGAAAAATCGGTCATCCATCAGGCCCACCTGTTCGATCGCCTTGCGTCTGACCAGCATGAAGCAGCCGGTCACGACGTCTACGCAGCGCACATCGTCTCTGCTCCACCAGGACATGCGTTCGCGTCCGAACCAGCGGCTTTTCTCAAAAAGCTTGTACATATAACTCAACGACAGCAGCATATTCAGCGTCGAAGGAAACATAAAGCACGTCGGCTGAAGGGTCATGTCGGGATTCAGAACGCGACATCCCACAACGGCCGCATCCGCATTGCGATCGGCAAACGCCACCGCCCTGCCGAGGGCGTTCTCCAGCAGGAGCGTATCACTGTTCAGTAACAGAATATAACGGCCGCGCGCCGTCTGCATGCCCTGGTTGTTGGCGCGGGCAAAGCCGTGGTTTTCAGTATTTCCGATCAGATGCACGTCTGGAAATTCGGTCTTGACCATTTTCGCCGAACCATCCGACGATGCATTATCAATGACGATGATCTCGCAGCACACATCGCCTGCGTGCTCGTATATGGACGCGATGCAGTCGCGCAAGAGGTGCTGCGTATTCCAGTTGACAATCGTGACAGAGACATCAATCGAGTCCGTCGCAATCGTTTTTTCAAGCATGGGCGCAGACTGAACGTGCACAGTGTGTCCTTTCACGATATGCTCTTCCGGCTACGGTTCTTGCTAACTGCCGCTGCTCCGCAAACCACGCTGCCGCAGCAAGCGTCAGATACCACACGACCATGATTTGCCCGAAATAGGAAACGCCTATAAAACCGATACAATGTGCGACCATCATGGCAAACAGCGCCCAGATAAGCACCCGCCCCCGAACGCCTTCGCAGGACAACGATGTCCTCAGCAGCGTTCGCAGCACGACGTATATCATCAGCAGAAAGAGAACCAGCGTGACCGCGCCCCCGCTCACCCCTTCGAGGATATACTGGTTCGTCACATCCCCAAGGCCAAACCCCCAATGGTCCGTATTGCGGCAGCCCATGACCATCCATTCGTCGAAATTTGTGACCGCTTTGTCAATCAGGTTGTACCGGTGCCATCCGGTAGAGCCCCCGATGACGTTGACTCGTGCCAGCAGGTGCCACACCGGGGCATTCATCACCACGTGAAGTCCAGCCGCGATACCCACAAGCGACCAGGCGACCGCGCCCGTATATCGCCGCCAGGGAAATGCCCCGAATACAATGACGGCCACCAGGAGTACCAGTATGGGCGTACTTGAAGCCGAAGCGATGACAATGATGACGCTTGCGGCGAACGCACACGTATACAGGACTTTCTGTTTCTCAATTCTGGCAAGGGCAAGAAACACCGGTGCAAGCAGTGTCCAGAACAATCCCATCATGATCGAATGAGGAAACGCCGCCTGGCATCTCAGGTTTTCTTCCCGCACCGCCGTGATCACCTTGCCGAGAAATACAAACGGATTGCTCCCTGTCGACCATTCTATCAGGACGAACGGAAGCGACACTATGGCGCCGACGGCGAACAGAGCAAACGCGTGCTTGATGCCCTCCCACGACTGAATATTTTGCCGAAACAACCAGTACAGGCCCACGGCGGTGAATACATAGCCGGCCCGGTTGATAACCGCTTCGGCGCTGCCGTGCTGGATGCTGTACACAAGGGCGCCGCACAGGGCCCAGGCCAGCATCAACCGGTCGACCGGATTGACGGTGAGCGGTCTGTATTCGCCATAGAGGAATACCCGCAAGACGCCGACGACCACAAGCATCCTTATTACGGTAAAATCCAGACCCATCATGATGATCCGCTGATCCGTGGGCACAAAACACGAAGCGAGAACAAACGGGACAAGAAAGTACTTTCGCGGAACCAACAGCATTGTTACCGCAAACAGTATTGCCAGAGCTGTGGTTGATTGATAAATGGTTGTTTCATACGACATCATGCGATCGCTCACTAATATGGTTGCGTTAGCCCCAGAAAAGCCTTTTGAGTTTTGCCAATTGCACATGCTTTTTGGGAACGACATCTATTACGGCAAATGCCAGCAGCTCCAGCGGCAAGACGGCAAAGCCTTTGAGTCGGACCTCCATAGGCAATCCGGGGCAGAGGCAATTGCGCAGCCTGCGTTTGGCAAAACTTGCCATCCATCGCAACGTGACCGTCCGGCGCTTTCGGCTGCCGTTAAGACATTCGTCTTTGACGCGCAATTCCCAGTGTCTCCACGCCTGCTTCAGAGGGCCGTCGCTGTGCGAATGATACACTTTCGCGGAAGCCTGATACACGATCGCATGGCCCCGGCGCAACACTTCATACGACCACGGACCCTCTTCACCGCCAGCAAGAATCTCATCGTAAGGTAGTGCTTCCCATGCATCGCGCCTGATGGCTGCGCACGCATTCGATGCAATCATGCCTCTGCCCGTGGGATCGACGGTGGCGCCGTTCTGGTTGAAGCGTTGCGAAACGGCCGGAAAGGTTTTCTTCAAGCGGACCCGTTCATCGACGGGTGCGTCCCGATAAGGAATCTGGCGCCCGTAAACAGCGGCCACTTTCGAATCGCTGAAGGGTTTAAGCATCTCGCATAGCCAGTTGCTGTCAGACGTGTATGTATCACTCGACAGCAGCAGCACGATGTGACCCGTCGCTCTGGCAAAACCCATGTTTAACGCCCTGCCCCAGGTGAACTCATCCGGCTCAATCGAAACGATTTTGGCGCCGTATCTGCGGGCAACAAGGATGGACTCATCGGTGGAACCGTTATCCACGACGATGATCTCCAGCCTGACAGATGGCGGCAGAATCTGCCGCTCCAGTCCGGCCAGGCATCGCTGCATGTGTGCCGCGGCATTCCTTACCCGAATAACCACCGAAACAACCTTGTCGCACTGACATGTCGTGTACTGTTTGGTTTTCATTTCCTTAGCCTTTGACAAAACTGCACTACCGGCGCGTCAAGTGACGCATTTCGGCTTTAAAACGCCGCACGTGAGGGATCACGTCAGGGCATAGCATCTTGACTCTTAATTTCAAGTACTCCCAGTTCCACTCTCTGATTGCGGGGAACGCTTTGAGAAGCTGACGGGCTTGGGCCATATCAGCCAGTTCGACATTCAGATGCATGGCACGGAGCGCGTGAATACTCAGCCAGCGATCCAGGAGCGGATGATAATGTACAGGGCAGTTTCTATATAACGGTTCACTGTCCAATAACGACGGTTCTATTGGAAAGGACTTCCGAGAACTGCTCAGCCCCAATTCCGATGCTTCCCAATGGTACCAGGCAAGCGCCTCTTCATTGCGGAAGAACTTGTGGCCAAACAATATCTGCAGCCAAAGGTAAACGTCCTCACCGTAGTTGCAGGCGTTTTTAGTGTAAAAGCCGCCGTATTTCTCAATGACCCATCGTCTGTAGACCGTCGCGCAGGAATGAAATACGCCGAGGGCGTAACTCAACTGCTCCTGGTCTGCGTCAAGCGGCAGTCGCCATGGACCGATGGGTATGCGATGATGCGTCAGTTGCCGGCCCCGGTCGATCTTGTCGGGCCCGATGTAGTACCCGGAAGCGGCAAAGTCACAATCCGAATGTCGCGCCAATATGTCCACCGACGTTTGCAGGAACCCCGGCATCCATTCGTCATCGGCATCCAGATAGGTCACCAATGCGCCCTCACTGCATTGTGTTCCATAGTTCCGGGCGGCTCCGGGTCCGGCATTTTCCTGTCGAATCAGCCGGATGCGGGTATCATCATAACTGCTGACGATCTCGGGGCCATTGTCGTCCGATCCGTCGTCGACAATGACGACCTCAAAATTTGAATAGGTCTGAGCCAATACGGAATCCAGGGTTCTGCGGATATATTGCGCTTTGTTGTATAGTGGTATGATAACGCTCACATCAGTCATAGCAGGCCACACCTTCAGGACCTAATAAGATTGCCCTTGCAGATGACAGGGCAGTTGTAAAAAGAACCAAATCAGCTTGCGAATATTGACGCCACCCGGTCGAGCCGCAGAGCCCTCTTCGATTTGCGGAGAAACGGCACTGTCTTCGGGAATGCCAGTTTGTATCTCAGCTTCGTATACTGCCATCGGTGGGATTTCATCCAAGGATAATTCATCAGCAGCCCCCGTGCGACCGACACATTGCCCTCGGTCGAACACTCATGTGCGCTGCATAACGCCTCGTATGCCAAATAGCGTTCGAGCAGCTTTCGATGCGTCTGCGGGCAGGTTCTTCTGATCACGTCAGGAAAGGTCAGAAAAGGCATCACAGGCTGCTTCCGCTGGACAGCCCGGCCGGCATTTGTAAGTTCCGAGCTTTCCGTGTGCTGCCAAAACAGGGGCGCCGGATCCCTGAATATGCGGCAATTCAACATGACCTGGAGCCACAGGTACAAATCCTCGCCGTACACGCAGGCCTTCTCATAGAATCCCCCAAAACGCATCAGGACCTCGCGGCGGCACATTAAGGCCCCAGCCGAATGCATAAAGGCCAGCGCCGCCCCCATCAGACGCGGATCCATATGCGGCTCCAGCCGCCACGGTCCCCTGGCGATCTGTAATTTCGCAAGGCCCGGCCACGGACACTTCTCTTCGCCAATGCAATGGCCCGTCACCGAAACAACGCAATCGGGAGACGCTCGCAGATTGTCAATCGACGTCTGCAAAAAACCGTGCAGCCATTCGTCATCCGCGTCGAGAAACGTCACATAATTATACCGACTGGCTCTTATGCCCCGATTGCGAGCCGCACCGGGGCCCGCATTCGCCTGCTGGATGAGTCGTACGCGTTTATCCTTGCAGCTTCTGACGATCTCGGCTCCGCTGTCAGTAGACCCGTCATCCACGACAATAACTTCATAATCCTGAAAGCTCTGCGAGAATACGGACTTTAGAGCCCGCCCGACAAAGCCGGCTTTGTTATAAAGCGGAATGATGATGGATACTCCGGTCACACCTGGGTCCCTCTGCGAATCTTCGGGGATATACTGAAATATGAATTCCTTACGCTCGCCGCGAATCGGCCCAGGCTGTAGGCGGCGTAATACTGCTTTTCAAACAGCGTTAATGCCGAATCTCGCCGCCAAAGCAAGCTCTTGAGGACACTTCCCCAGCAGCGCGCGGTATGCATGCCCAGGGCTCCGACGCGGCCGACTTTTCCCTTGCCGATCAACAGACGTTCAGTCGCCACCGCTCCGGCATAGGTGCGCCGAAGCAGCCAGCTTCTTGACAGCCGCTCGGGCTTAACCACATGCCCCACCACGGCGGCCGGTTCGTAGACGACCATTCCGCCCCTGTTGCGTACGCGATCCAGCAGTTCGATCTCTTCGCCGCAAGTGAGGGATTTACCGCGTCTGCCGTAGTCCGTCCTAAAGCCCCCCAATTCGATCGCCAGCCGCCGACGCACAGAGAAATTCAAGCCGAACAGATCCTTGTCCGTGTTAACCAGGGCCGTATCGCCATGATCCAGTCGAGAGAGAAGGACTTCGGTCAACGGACTCATCCATTCCGGGCGATCACACGGATAGATCAGATAACTTCGCCCGCCGACAACGTCCGCGCCATACTTCTTAAACGCCGCAGATACGGCATGGAGCCATCCGGGATCGACGACCACATCGTCGTCCAGAAAGCACACGACCTCTCCGGAGGCTTCCTTCAAGGCCCGATTACGGGCGTGGCTAAGTCCCTGAGCGGATTCGAATACACTTCTCATTCTGGCCCGCTGTGTTTCCATGTGCATTCTTATAACTTCCGGGGTACTGTCCGAGCTGTTGTTGTCGACCACAAGTATTTCGTAATCGCTTTCCAGTGGACACTGCAAGGTCTGCAGCTTCTGCAATGTCGCATCCAGCATGCCTGCGTTGTTATGCGTTTGTATTGTTACCGTAAGGAACATTCTTTTGCGACCCGACCAACGGGCCTCCTCGTACCGCCTGATTGTGCATGGTTCTCTATCACGCCTTCGTAGAAGCATTCCAAATCGCGCAGGGCCGTTTCCGGCGCCATCTGATCTATTCTCATGCACGCTGCACGTCCCATCGCGCGGCGCCGGTCCTCGGTCATGTGCCACGCCTGCAAAATACCCTGCCGTAAAGACAACGGATTGCCGGTTTGAAAAAGGATACCCGACTGTCCGTCTGTAATGAGTTCATCGAAACTGACGCCATTGGGCCCGACGACAACTTTTCCCATCGCCATCGCCTCCAGGCAGGTATTGGGCAAATTGTCCATCAGCGATGGCAGAACAACGACGCGGGCCCCTCCGACAAGCCGCATGACCGTATCATGGTCGCGCGACCCGACATAACGCACCGAAGCTGGAAAGCGCTCCGCAAGCGACAACAGACGCTGCGCTTCAGGATCGTCCTCGCTCGGCCCGGCAATCACAAGATGCAGTTGCTCAGTCTGTGTCAACAACGGTTCGATCGCTTCGGCAAGAAGCCCTGAACCTTTGTACTTTGCCACCTTGCCGAAATACATAACGTAATCTGACCGGCCGTCATGTGCGCCCACGTCTTCTCGCGCCCGGCCGAGTGCTGCACAGAACGGCGGATTGACAACGTGGGGTTGAACGCCCGTGGCCTTCCGAATTTCGCCGGCCAGAAACCTGCTGGGCGTATAAACGGCCGCCGCGCGACGCATCGCCGCGGTCTCAAACCGGCAATATATCGTTTCGTCGAGCGACAGACTTTGTCCGCGGTGAGGAAACAGCACGGGTTCAAACGAAGAGGCCCGCACGACGACGGGTGTCCACGGGTTTTTCGCCGCAAAGTAGCCCGTGCCAAGCCAACTGGCGGCCTGTACGATGTCAAACCTGGCCGCCGATGCGCGTTGGCGGAAAGCATGATATAAACCCAGCGCCGTACTGCACGCTAACTGCGACTTGCAAAGCCGTCGCCTGTGCATCGCTTTACATGCGATATTTGCGATCCGCAAAGGCAGCCATTTCTTTGCCGGTACACGCCGGACGATGACACCCTGGTGCTCTACGGTCTCACATGATTCGGCAATTACAAATACCTCCACATCATGTCCGCGTGCGACTAACCCGCTTGTGACTCGTCCAAGGTACTGTGCCAGTCCGCCGGCAAAACTGGCTTCGGTTACATATTCGGATGTGAGAAATGCTATACGCACACGGGACCCCTGCAACGGTGTTGTGATTCGAGGCGAACAAGGAAATCCTCAACTTGCGCCTCTTCCGGCCACATGCGGCCTTCGGTCCACATTAGGCCGTCCGGCGTCATTTCCCAATGTCCTGGACAGGCATACTGTGCGAACGAAGGATACGTGTAGCTGATTTCACTAACGAGAAACTCGTCCCCGGACCGGAGGATATCCAGCGCTAAAGATTGTGTTCCCAATCGTTCCGCCGCTCGGAAGGCTAAATGAACGGCGCCCATGTCAATGTTCGCGGGGTTGTTATCCACCTGGCTATTGCCGCTCGCCCGAAAATCCCCGGGGCGATTCCATCGCCTCTTGGCGAATGCCCGCCGGCCGATGACAACGACTCTCGTATCGAAAGCATTGCCTTCTATGAATTCCTGCGCCAGTATGTAGTTCTTATGTAGTTCCCATGGCCTGTTGTAAAAATGACCTTTGAGAAGAATACTGCCCGCACGGCGCAGTCGCCGGTAAAATGTTTTCACTGGCGGGCTCGACCATTCGTCCATATTGGCCACACCGATTTTGAAAAGTCGATGAACCCATTTCTTGGCCGCCGGGAGGTCTTTCGCCAGGCACACATTCTGTGAAGCGGTTCCGTTCCAAAGCTTGATAACCAGCGGAAACTTTGCACTCTCAATCCAATCCATCGCCTGGTCATAATCAAACCAGACCCATGTTTCAGGAGTGGGTATTCCGGCGGCTGTCAACAAATAGTTCTGAGTGACCTTGTCATCATAATGCCAACAGGTGTTCTGATCCGGATAAACTGCAATACCCATTTCTCTTTCGACAACCGGCAGGAGGCGACGCGCGATCTGCCGATGATGAGGCAGGTGTCCGTGACGCCACATGAAACCGTCACAGCCTCTGAGTTGGTTCAGAATATCCGCCCTTGTCACGTCCACCTGGCGCACGTGGTGCCCGGCGGCGGTCAAGTGCTGAGTCCAGAGAGGCGCCGACGCGTCGCGGCCGGCGCTCCTGGGGGTGGTGAAGTCATCTGGATGGATGGCTATAATCATTTTTGTCCCCTGGAATTGAATAAGACTCAGGGACTCGAAGCCGCAATATGTTGGCGGCTTCGAGGCCTCTGCCCAATGCGCTTACTGCATTCTCATCAAAGCGGCTTCTCGTCGAAGTTGTAGAAGTAGTGAATGCGCTCAATGCGGTTTAAACGTTCGCAGATGTCCTCATCCGGATATCCCCGCAAGTACCACTCCAGGTAAACGACCGACGTATCATTTTCAACCTCGGTAATACCCTGCTTGCCGTACATGATACCGCGATCGAACGTCGTGCCGAAATAAGTGAAGCTGCCGCATGAGCCGTGGTACAGCCTGGCGTGGCGCATGCGCGCCTTTTCGATCGACGGCTCGCCGGCATAACAGATCACCATGCCGAACATAGAATACCCTTGAGAATAATAGTGCGGTTTGATCTGGAACGAGTTGTCCGTAAAGCATTCGCCGACTCTGATGTGCACATAGTTCTCTTTGGTCTCCGTATCATTTCCCTGAGGACCGGCAACCGTCAGACGAACCTTGTACATGCCCGGCGTCTCGTACTTGTGCACCGGGTTCTTCTCATTACTCTGATGGCCGTCGCCGAAATCCCACGACCACTGGTTAACATCCCCGGAACTCTGATCATGGAACGTCACATAGGTGTCTTGCACGCCCTGCAGGGGTGATGCTCTGAACTGCGCCTTTGGAGCCGGTGTTCCGCCGGCCGCAATGAAGCGGGTCTTGTTGTTAGTATCTTTGGTGCCGTCGGTGCCGACGACGCGCAGCTTCACTGTGTATGTCCCCGCCTGAACGTAGGTATGGCTGGGATGCTGCTCCCTGCTGGTTGTGCCGTCGCCAAAATCCCAATGCCATTCGGCAGGTTTTATTGAATAGTCGTAGCTGTAGCAGAGACTCTGGTCTTTGAAGTGGACCGTCAAAGGAACCGAACCTGATGCAGCATCGGCGCTGAATTCGGCTTTGAGAATCTTAGTGGGGTCGGCAGCCGGCCGGAGTATTACCGCATCGGCAACCACACGGCCGTTGGCATTGTCATCCAATTGAACCTTTGCAGCGCCGGGCTCGAAATTAAACACACCGAGCGAGTTTCTCCGTGCCGAGCGGGTCTGATCCATGACAACCACAGTCGCGCCTTCGGCATGGTGGACCGTGTATTTGGCATTCGTTGCGTTATCGGCAAGGGCCGGCCAGTTGGCAAGCACCTCGTACCGGCCCGCATGTTTGACGGCTATCGTCCATGTGGCGACCTTGCTTCCCGAACCCGGCGATTGGACCTGGTAGTTGTAACCCATGTAACCTGCCTCGCCCGTGAACCCGGCCCCTGCAATCTTGCTGATCGTCCATTCCCCGACACAGTCGAACCTGTTGTAATGCGTATCAGGGTTCCTGATAAAGAATTCAGGATTACGGTGCGGATCAGGTTTCAGACCTTGCGGCGAATACCATGCGGGAACGCCCGAATCGGGAAACCTCTCCACATACTGGCCGTTTACTTTAATTTTGTGATGCGTTGGATCTTTTCCAACCTGGTGCGTCAAGTAGTAGTTGTAAGGAGGATTGCCCCGCGCATCCCCGAAATCATACGGCATCACGGCGCTGCGGCCATCCTTGAAATCAGGCCGCCAGTTCGGATAGGACTGCCCGTACTTCATGCCGTCGACCTTCGTCGAAACCCAGTCGGTGGAATAGTTCACCAGGCAATCATCGTCCACATAACGATAATGATCGATCCTGTTAGCCAATGTTTCCTTCGGATCGGCATAGACCAGTCCGAACCCGTAATTGCCGTGTCCGGCGATGACCACATGCGAATCCTTTGCATAAAAAGCATTCACGGTCGCCTCCTTGTCGTGCACGACGTGAATGTTGTAAGTCATGTCAGAATTCCCCGGTCGGTACGACCAACCGTCGGCTGTCTCCGTCGCACCCATTTCCCGCATCTTCTTTGTCAAATCGGGCACAAGGAAATTGTTACCGGTATACGCGTTACATACATAGACGTTCTCCACCTTGGCCGCCTTGACATCGATGTAACAGTATCTCGTCCTGGTATGCGTGCGTCCCTGGCTGCTCGCGGTCAGAGAAACGGTACGCACGCCGGGAGCGGTGTATGTGTGAGTTGGGTTTGTTTCTGTGCTTGTCTTGCCGTCACCGAAATCCCAAGACCATTGATCCGCATCTCCGGCAGTGTGATTCGTGAATTTTACCGTGAACGGAACGGGACCTCGAATATGGTCGGCTGCAAAATCCGCCTTCGCCGGCTCCGATGTCTGAGCGTTGCCTACCTTTATGTCCCGCACCACCGCTTTCGACCACCGACCGGAATCATCCTGAACCGTGAAGGATATTGTGTGCACGCCCTTGGACAGTTTGTCCGTTGCAAAGACGTCTGAATCGCTCAGATGGCCGTCGACGCTGGATTCCCAACGGTATGCAACGACTTCGCCGTCGCTGTCCGTGCCGTGGCCTTTGAAGGTCACGCTCTGGTCCAGTTTGGGATGAGCGGGCTCAATCGAGTCAATTACGGCAACCGGCAGTTCACTGGCGCCAACAGCGGTGAATTTGACCGCGTCGGCACAGTAGGTCATGGGAAATCGGTCCCGAGCCCAGAGTGTGACAGAATGCCGGGCCCCCTTCTTAAAGTTGTACACGCCCAGCGGGTTCCACCGGCCGCCATTGATCTGCTGGTTGACGAGCACGCGTTCCTTACCGCCGGCATATCGGATATCCACCGGGGCGGAAGTACTCTGGGACGCCTTTTCGGTCCACCACATCGCTACTTCATAGTCCCCGCTCTGCTGCGGAACGAAGTACCAGGTGAAGGTGGCGCGGCAACTGCCCCAGACGGAATCTTCGCCGTGACATTCCGCGGCGTCCGAAATCACCCACTTGCCGCGCCGGGATGTTTGCCTGTCGCGGTTATCCACAATGGTTTCGCCGTGCGGATCCGAACGCCGGAACCAGACAGCATCGGCGCAGGTACTGGCCTTCGAGCCGCTGGACGCTGTGATCGTAACTTTGCCCGACCCGTTAAAAGAGTATTCACCCAGACTGTTCCACCGGCCGCCCGCTGCTCGCTGGTTAATGAGCAGCGCATCCGAACCTTCGGCATGTTCTATGGAAACCGCAACTGCCCTCGCCCTCGACGGCGCGGCCGACCACCACATCAGAACTTCGTACTTTCCTTCAGGCTCGGATTCGAACCGCCACGTGTAGGTCGCGCCGTCGCGGGCCCACAAACTGCCTCCACCGTACGCTCTGCCTCCGCGTGAGGCCTCCCACGTGCCTGTATGCGAACAGCGCGTGTCACCGTTATCTATGATCACGTTGCCGCATGCGTCCGAACTGACAATACCTGCAACGCAGGCCATTAGCATCGCCGTTCGCAACATTCCTCTTGAAACACATTCCTGCACTTTCATTTTTCTCCCCAACTGAATCTCAATAAACATTTGAATTTATGTATACCCCAAGGCCATTTTTGCACGCGGCCGCTCCAGCGCGTGACTACCCGGAGCCCGCGTCCGGACGAATTGTCACCTCATCGACGGCGGCTTTTCGGTGAAATTGTAGAACTCATGCAGGTTTTCCAGCTCATTTAGACGTTCCACAATATCCAAGTCAGTGTATCCCCGCAGATAGTACTCGAGATAAGCCGTGCCGGTGTCGCGCTCGATCTCGACATTGCCGCCCTTGCCGTACATCACGCCGCGATTAAATACACCGCCGAAATAGGGAAAGGAGCCGCATGAACCGTGAAACAGTCTGGTATATTTGAGTTTTTCCTTCTTGACTGAAGATTCTCCCGCGTAACAAATAGTTTTGCCGAAAGTCGAATAGCCCCTTTGATAGAAATGCGGTTTAGTCTGGAAGGTGTTGTCGGTATAGGACTCGCCGGTGAAAACGTGTACGTATTCCGTTTCAGTTTCGGTACTGCTGCCGCCCGGGCCGGTGACCGTGAGGCGCACAGTATACCTGCCTGGCTGAGTGTAATTATGCACGGGGTTTTTCTGATTGCTTGCCTTCCCGTCGCCAAAATTCCATGACCACCCGGTGACACCACCTGAACTCTGATCGTAGAAATTCACATATATATTCTGAGTGCCCCGCATGGTAGATGCCCGGAACTGGGCCTGCGGCTTCGGCTGAGTCCCCAGCGTAACAAAATTCACTTTACTTTCAGTGTCTTCAACGCCGCCCGTGTCCACTACTCGCAGAGTTACCGTATAGGCACCCGTCCGAGTGTAGGTATGGCTCGGATTCGGTTCGCTGCTGACGTTACCGTCGCCAAAATCCCAGTGCCACTGCTTAATATGGGTCGAATAATCGTAAACATAATCCTCGCTTCGGTCCCTGAACTTCACGGTCAGCGGTGCCGAACCCGACGTAATGTCGGCGCTGAATTCCGCCCGCAGAATCTTTTCAGCGTCCGCCACCGGTCTCAGTATCATTGCGTCGGCCACCAGTTGGCCGTTTGCGCTATCGTTCAGTTCAATTGTGGTTGGACCGGCGCTGAAGTTGTATACGCCCAACGAGTTCCTCCGCAATGTCGCCGTCTGATCGGCCAAAACTACACTGGAACCATTGGCATGGTGAACGGTGTACCTGGCATTTGTCGCATTTTCAGGGTGAGCGGGCCATGTAGCCAGCACACGGTACTGGCCGGCGCGTTTAACAACCATTGTCCATTTCGCCACCTTTGCACCCGAACCCGGCCATTGAACCTGGTAATTATACCCCATATAACCCGCTTCACCGGAATAACCGCCGGCCGGGTCCTTTTTGATCACCCACTCGCCGGTCTTATCGAAACGGTTGTAATGGACATCGCTGTTCCTTATGAAATACTCTGAATTACTCTTTGGATCGGGTTTCAAGCCTTGCGATGAATACCACGCCGGAGCGCCGGAATCAGAGAATCTCTCCACAAAACTGCCGTTGATCTCAACCCTGTAATGTGTCGGATCATTCGGAAGTTGATATGTCAGGTAGTAATTATAGGGCGGGTTTCCTCGCGGGTCGCCGAAGTCATAAGGCATAAGGGCGCTGCTGCCGTCCTTAAAGACGGCTTGCCAGTTAGGATAGGCCTGGCCGTACTTCATGCCGTCAACCTTCGTAGAGACCGAATCAGTCGAGTAGTTCAGCAGGCGATCGTCATCGACGTAGCGATAATCGTTTATCCTCTGGTCCAGTATTTCCTTGCTCGTTGCGAATACGAGGCCAAAGCCGTAATTGGCATGCCCGGCAATGATGACGTGTGCGTTCTCTTCATACAGCGCGTTTATGGCAGCGGCCTTATCGCGCACGATGTAAATGTTGTACGTCATGTCCACATCCGCCGGGCGATACACCCAACCGGCGGCCGTTTCGGTGGCATTCATTTCCCGCATCTTCTTTCTAATATCGGGCACCAGGTAGTCATTGCCGCCGTATCCGTCGACCACGTAAATGTTCTCAGTGGTGTTTGCCTTGATGTCCACGTAACTGTACCGTCTCGTAGTATGCGTGCCGTATTGATTGGTTGCCGTGAGAGTTACCGTGTACACGCCCGGCTTCGTGTACGTGTGGGCTGGATTCTTCGAACTGCCGGTCTGCCCATCCCCGAAGTCCCATCGCCACGCGTCAATATTTCCAGTGGTTTGATTAACGAAATTGACTGTGAACGGAGCGGGTCCCCGAATCACATTGGCGTAAAAGTCGGCCTCCGGAGGATCCGCGGCCCTTGTGAATTTCACGGCGTCGGCACAGTAGCTTGTCGGATACCCGTTTGAAGCCAGCAAGGTAACCGAACCCTCAACGCCTTTCTGGAAGGTGTAAACGCCAAGTGCGTTCCACCGGCCCCCGTTGATGCGTTGATTTGCGGTAACCCGCTCCGTGCCTTGCCCATGAACAATGTCAATCGGCGCCGCAGTGCTCCTTGAAGGCCATTCTGTCCACCACATCCACACCTTGTAGTCACCGCTTTCCGGCGGCATGAAATACCACTTGAACTTTGCGCCGTCACGACCCCATACCGAATCGGCGCCGTAGTACTTTGTCGCTCCCGAGACCTCCCATACACCGGTATAAGATGTATTCGCATCCCGATTATCCACCACGATCTCGACAGGCGCGGCGCTCACGGTCAGGACCCGCCCCGCCGCCTGCGACCACTGTCCCATACTGTCCTGAACTTTA
Source organism: Phycisphaerae bacterium (assembly GCA_014859965.1). Taxonomy (GTDB): domain Bacteria; phylum Planctomycetota; class Phycisphaerae; order Sedimentisphaerales; family Anaerohalosphaeraceae; genus JACZKQ01. The sequence continues at coordinate 154,442 of JACZKQ010000074.1, read as the reverse complement.
AAGGTGATGTCATGAACGCCCTTGGACAGCGTATTCGTCGAGAAACTGCGGGCACTGCTTAAAGGACCATTAATGCTGGAGGTCCATTGGTACGCAGAGATGGTGCCGCCTGTGCCGTGACCCGCAAACGAGACCGTCTCACCCAAGGCCGCGGGGTTGGGATCGATGGCGTCGATAACCGCCAGCGGCATCGGGGTGCTGCCAGTGGGGGCAAACTTTACTGCGTCGGCACAATAGCTGGTCGGCGACGGATTTGGAGCCAGCAGCGTGACAGAGGCCCGAACACCCGCACTCAGAGTGTAGACGCCAAGCGAGTTCCAACGTCCGCCGTCGATTTGCTGATTAACAGTAACCCTCGTTGTACCGGAGGCATGTGTAATGTCAACCGGTGCGTCAGTGCTGCGCGAAGGCCACTGAGTCCACCACATCGACAGATCGTAGTTTCCATTATGTGGTGGAACAAAGTGCCATGTAAATGTTCCGCCATCGCGGCTCCAAACGGAATCCGAGCCGTGGGGGTCGGCGCCCCCTGACACTTCCCATTTACCCGTCTGCGACGTATCAACATCGCGGTTGTCCACTATGGTCTCCGGTTCGACACGCGTGAATTTTACGGCATCGGCACAATAGCTGACAGGAGCCGCGTTCTTCGCCAGAAGAGTAACGGACGCCTGTACGCCTGCGGCGAAGGTGTACGCGCCCAGGGAGTTCCAGCGTCCGCCGTTGATCTGCTGGTTTACGGCGGTTTCTTCCGTTCCGCCGGCGTGAACGATATTGATCGGCGCAGCCGCACTTCGCGACGGCCACTCGGTCCACCACATGGAGATTTCATACCGGCCGCTTTGTGGAGGCGTGAAGCGCCACGTAAACGTTGCGCCGTCCCGGCTGAATACCGAATCTGCACCGTACGGATTGGAGCCGCCTGACACTTCCCACGTGCCCGTGCGCGACGTATCTGTGTCCCGGTTGTCTACGATGATCTCCACCGGCACATTGGTGCGCCTGAACCATACCGCGTCGGCGCACGTACTGACCGTCGCACCGGCGGCAGCCGTAACCGTGACACTGCCTGAGCCATCGAAATGGTACTCGCCCAGGCTGTTCCACTGGCCGCCGGCGATTTGCTGGTCCACAAGGAGGACGTCGACACCCTGGCCATGAGTTATCGATACACTGTTTGCGGGTGCCCTCGACGGCCATGCCGACCACCACATCAGAACTTCATAGCTGCCTGTGGGTTGAGAATCAAATGCCCACGTATAGGTCGCGCCGTCGCGGGACCATACACTGTCGGCGCCGTACGGATTCGAGCCGCCTGATATTTCCCAGGTTCCTGTGAACGCCGTTCCTTTGTCGCCATTGTCAATGATCACGTCGCTGTAAGCGACCGAAGCGATGACGAAATGGATAGCGCATATCGCCCTCAGAAGTGAATGCATGCACTTTCTTGAAAGCCACTTTTCTAACCCCATGATTTCTCCTTGCACGTCGAGAACAAAGTTGCCCGTACGATGAAACGGCGCACGATCTGTGCCCCTCTATGAACCTGTTGCCGCCGGCTCTGGCACTTTTGTGAATTTGACCGCGTCGGCACAATAGCTTGTTGGAAACGCATCCGGGGCGTGAAGTGTGATGGAATGCTGAACACCCTCGCTGAAGGTGTACACGCCCAGTGAATTCCACTGGCTGCCATCGATCCACTGGTTTACAGTGACACTTTTTGTGCCGCCTGCATGGACAATATCGACCTTGACGGCCCTGCTGCGAGAGGGCCATTCGGTCCACCACATGGACACCTCGTAATCACCGCTCTCGGAGGGAGTGAAGTACCAGGTGAACGTGCCGCCGTTACGACTCCACACTGAGTCCACGTCGTGGCAATGCGAACCACCTGAAACCTCCCACGTGCCCGTCGAGGATGTATTGCTGGAACGGTTGTCCACGATGGTTTCGATCGGCACCGCGTTAACTGTTAGAACCCCGTTAGCCGTGCGGGACCACCCGCCTGCATCGTCCTGCACTTCGAAAGTAATCTCGTGGACGCCTTCGGACAGCGCATCGCTGGAAAAACTGGCGGCATCACTCAACTCGCCGTCGATGCTGGAGGCCCACCGGTATGCAACGACCGTCCCGTCGGAATCCGTTCCGCGGCCGTCAAAAGATACGGTTGCGCCCAATGGCGCGGGGTTAGGCTGCATGGTTTCAATTACAGCCACCGGCATTTTGTTGCTCTTTACAAGAGTGACTTTAACCGCATCGGCACAGTAACTGATCGGCGTGGTGCCATTGGCTGTCAATGTGACTGCCTTGTCGACGCCCGCCACAAAGGGATACACGCCCAGGGAATTCCAGCGACCGGTGTTGGTCCTCTGGTTGACGACGACCCTTTCCGTACCGTCGGCGTGCACAATGTCTACCGGCACGGAGTTGCTTCGTGAAAACCACTCGGTCCACCACATCGAAACCTCATAGTCACCGGTTGTCGGCGGAGTGAAATGCCATGTAAATGTTCCGCCGTCACGGCTCCACACCGAATCGGCCCCGTACGGATCGGAACCACCGGACACCTCCCACGTGCCGGTCTTCGATGTAGCGCTGCTGCCGTTATCGATAATAATGACATCGGGCGCGGCACTTACGGTCAGTGCCTTCACCATTGTCTGCGACCACTGGCCGCCATCATCGCACACCTTGAAGCTGATCTGATGAACGCCCTCAGAAAGGGCGCTGGTCGAAAAGCTGTCGGCGTCGCTCAAATGACCGTCCAGACTGGATTGCCAGTTGTATGCAACGACATCTCCGTCCGAATCGGCGCCATGCCCTTGGAAAGTGACAGCCTGGCCCACCATCGCGGGATTGGGCTGCATGGAATCAATCACGGCAACCGGTTTGTCACTGATTTGAACAGGAGTGAATCTCACCGCATCGGCACAATAGCTCGTCGGAAACACGTCGTCGGCGTAAAGTGTGACGGCGTACCGTACCCCCCTATCGAAAGCATACACCCCCAAGGAGTTCCACCTGCCGCCGTTGGTCAACTGGTTGACGGTAACACGCACTTTTCCGCCGGCATGCTTGATGTCCACAGGCACCGCGGCGCTTCGCGAATTGTACTGAGTCCACCACATCGCCACCTCGTACTCGCCGCCCTCGGCGGGAGTGAAATACCATACGAACGTAGCGCCGCTGCGACTCCAAAGAGAATCCTCACCGTAGCATTCAGACCCGGCCGACACCTGCCATGTGCCTGTCCGGGATGTATTTGCGTCGCTGTTGTCTACGATGATCTCAACAGGGGTGGCGCTCACGGTCAACACGGTAGTGACCGGCGCAGACCATTGGCCCCTGTCGTCCTGCACCTTCAATGTTATTTCATGAACACCTTCAGAAAGCGTTTCGCTGGAAAAACTTGCAGCCTCACTGAGGTGCCCGTCGAGACTGGAGGCCCAGTGGTATGCAACGATGTCTCCATCGGAATCCGTGCCGTGACCCTCGAATGCGATGGCTGCACCCCGCATTGCGGGATTGGGCTGTACGGAATCAATTGCCGCCACCGGCGCTTCATCGGTGTAGACAAGAGTGAATTTAACTGCATCGGCGCAATAGCTGGCGGGCGCCGAGCCTTCGGCGAGCAGAGTTACAGACGCCTGAACGCCCCCGGTAAGAGTGTACACTCCGAGCGAGTTCCACCGGCTGCCGTTACTCCGCTGGTCCACTGTGATCCTTTGCGTCCCGTCCGCGTGTATGACATCCAATGGCACTGAACTTCTCCGTGAGGGCCACGGCGTCCACCACATTTCCACTTCATAGTCGCCGGTTCGCGGCGGAGTATAGTACCACGTGAATGTTCCGCCGTCACGGCTCCAGACGGAATCCGCGCCGTACGGGCCAGAGCCGTCAGAAACCTGCCACGTGCCCGTGCGAGAGGTATTACTATCGCCATTGTCTACGACAGTCCCCTCGGCCACGTCCATACGTTTGAACCATACGGCGTCCGCACAGGTGCTGACCGTTTGACCGGCGGCCGCGGTGATCGTAACGCTGCCGGATCCGTCAAAATTGTACTCGCCCATACTGTTCCATACACCGCCGCCGACTTGCTGATTGATGAGCAGTGCATCCGTACCATCGGCGTGCATGATCGACACGTCGATCGCCTTTGCCCTGGATGGCCATACTGACCACCGCATCAAGACCTCGTATTTACCGGCAGGTTCAGAGTCGAACCCCCAGGTGTAAGTCGCACCATCGCGGGCCCAGACACTGTCTGCGCCGTAAGGGTCAGAGCCTCCGGATACCTCCCATGTCCCTGTAAACGACGTGCCGCTGTCGCCGTTGTCGACGATCACGTCGCCCGGAGCAGATACGCTCATGCACAGCAACAGCACCGTGCCAACACACACCTGTGCAATCCATCGTTTTTCAGTTTTCATGACGGTTCTCCTGCAAACGGTTTCTAAGTGCCTTGTTCCTATCGTTCCCAATCCATTATCAAACGCCTGAAATATCTGGTCTTGACATGCGTAGTGCCATGAACACAAGGAAGCCCCCATGGTCGCCTCGTCGATCAACAGACGCCGGCGTACTGGTCGACCAGCCGCCATTCTATGTCGGCGGGCTGATATACTCCTGCAAGATTCCTTAGCATGTATTTGTCCGGCGGATACTCAATGATAAGCTTCGGCTCGCGATGAGCGGCGTAAGACTTGTCAAGGGTGATCGTGCGGATCTGAATGTCAACGTTGTAGATGCCCGGCACCAGGTTGTGTCCGTCGATTGCGACATGCACCCTCCCCTGCTTCTTCTCCACCCTGAGGCCATGAAAATTCGACATTGCGCCGAAACACATAACACCGTCGGAAACCCTCCTGACAAGCACCGCGAACGCACAATCCGCCGGGTCCTTGTCAAGCAGATCGTAATCAAACCGCACTTTAATAGGTTCGCCGTAATTCACGCGGATGTGGCCGTTGTATTGTTGCTCGAAGACCAGATTTTTGATCTTTGCGCCTCCAAGCGGAGTATACCCCGGGCACTGAACGTTGCTTCGGATTAAGTCACTCGTAAGGTACATATCCCGCTCAAGTGCATTGATCGCTAAATGCGGCTCCGCGAGAACGTTCACTCTGCCGTTTGACAGATAAAGCACGCGTTCACAGAAACTGCCGATTTTCGGCATGTGGTGCGAAACGAGCAGCGTAGTGATCCCCTTTTTTTTCAGTTCTTCCAGTCGGTTCAAGCACTTTGACTGAAATGCAATATCACCGACCGCCAGCACCTCATCCACCAGCAGAATGTCCGGTTCGCAGTGTGCCGCTATCGAAAAGCCCAGTTTGACAAACATGCCGCTCGAGTAGAACTTAACGGGGGTATCTAGAAATTCTTCGATGCCGGAGAAGTCGACAATGCTGTCAAATTTGCTTTTGATCTCGCGTTTGCTCATGCCGAGAATCGTGCCGTTGATGTAAATGTTCTCTCGGCCCGTTAATTGAGGATGAAATCCGGCGCCCACGGCGATTAATGCGCCGACCCGGCCACGCACGGTCATGGCGCCGGAATCCGGCCCGCATATCCCGCTAATAATCTTCAGCAGCGTGGTTTTGCCCGAGCCGTTGGGACCAATTATTCCGAATCGTTCGCCTTCTCTGATCTCGAATGACACTTCGTCGAGCGCCCAGAATTCCTTTTTGCGCAGACGCTCCGATCGGACGCGAAACCCGAACGTGTCTGTGAGCACATCCGAAAAGCCGTACCGCATGGAACGCTTCAAGTCACGGCAGAATTTCTTGGATACACAATCAACACGAATGACGGCATGATCGCTCATCTTCTATACTCTCTCAGCAATACGCGACATGGCAAGATGAAAGACACGCCAGCACGTGAACAATATCAGAATTCCAAACAGGCTTGCCCCTATCAGTGTCCCGGGTTGGCTCAACCGTCCGGTTGTCGCAAGGTCGCGCGTGGCTATCACGAACGGGCTGATCGGGTTTAAATAGTTTATGAGCACCCTGGTCCCTTGGGCGGGCGGTGGGTACACCACCGGCGTCAGAAACATCGCAAACGTCAGAAACATCGTCAGCGAGTTGCCGATGTCCCGAAACACCGCGTTCGCCAGGGCCAGTATGAAGCCCAGCCCGATTGTTATCATGGCGAGCGGGACGAGCATCAGCGGCACCAGAACCACCGTCCATGCCGGTACGACATCGAACCACACAAAAGCCGCCGCGATCACGACTGTGCGTATTAGAAAGTCCAACATCGCTTCGCAGAAGGCAGCGACCACCAGTGTCTCGCGTGAGAAATTGATCTGCGTAATGATCATCCTCGCATTCACCAGACATTGAGCACTTCGCGTGAGTCCGGAGGCGAAAAGTTCCCATACGGTCATCCCCAACAGGACGTAGACCGGGTACGGCAAGTCGGTTTTTGCGATCGCCAGGGTGCCGGTGCGATTGAGATAGGTAAAGGTTGCGGCCATGACAATCGCCGGCATGACGGCCCAAAGATACCCGAAGAAGGACTGTCGGTAGCGTGCCGAGAACTCGCGCAGGAAAAACCGCCAGATAAGTTCCCTGGCGCCGAAAAGTTCAACCGCCATCTTTCGCCAGTGCTGCAATCCGGGCTCTATATGCGAACCCGGAGTATAGACCACCTGCCGGATGCCGTGCTGCGTGCTTGCTGAAACCATTTAGACGGATCTCCCCAAACTATGCGAACTTAATACGCAAGCCCGTAAACGAATCGCTTGCCGTAGCCGTCGACGACCGCTATCCATCCGACGCCGTCAACGTAATGTGGATCTATGTGGTGCATCTGTTCGGCGTTCCATCCGTGTCCGGTAGCCTGTAGTATGGGATTGCCGTCCACGGGCTTTTCTGCGTATCGCTCGGTTGTCAACTCGGTGATTTCAAAGGCGCGCACCTGGTTGCCGTATGTGGGATCGCAATCCTGGGTGTACCTGTAGAATCGGCCCTCACAGTTCAGGACCGGTCCACCGGGCCGGGCGATGTTTCCGTCAAGCGTGACGACCGGACTCTGGGGATGCCTCGTCCACGGACCTTCCAGGTCGTCCGCGTAAAACAGATGAAGAACATCGCACCGCTCCGACACGAACATCCACCACCGTTGGTTGTCGTGAAAAATCGTAGGATCCAGGAAGTTGCCTGCAATCAGATCTTTTACATACGTCCACTTAAAGGGGAACTCCGCCGCTTTGTACAGACGTACGGCGTAGGCCAGGCGGGTTTCCGGAATCATGTAGTACTCCCCGTTCCATTTGAAAACGCTCGGGTAGGACAAATGAAACGGCTCGTCGAGTACGATCTGCTTGTAATTCCATCCATAGCCATCCTGGCTGACGGCAAGGCCTATATCGCCGTGGCCGCTTTGGCGGTTCAGCACCTCAAAGAACATGTACCATGTGCCGGCTTCGCGAACCATAAACGGGTCCGCCACAAATTCGGCATCGACGTCCGTGACGTCACCGGCGGTCAAAACGGGATTTCGGACCATTGGGCTGGGCGACAACTCAAAAGGACTGGCCCCGGAATAAATGCCAATGGAATATTCACCCACTTTCTTTACGAACGGGACACGGCGCGTCGCGCCAACGAACCATACGGCGAGAACACAGCCCATGATAGCAATACCTGCAACTGTCATTGCGAAAGGGTTTCTTCTCATTTCCATAGCGTTTTCCTCGGTGGTCTTCGCTGGACTCCGTCCCCGTGGGCGACGCCCGCATCTTTTCTGATAAATTCCTGCTTGGGACAGCTGCACAACGTTTCAACAAAAAGCTTTGAGTGGCCGTCATACACGACGTCTCGCCTTTCGGTACAACCGATTGGCGGATGCTCGCAGTTAATGGCTTACCCCAAATCGCTACCCCCAAATTGTCATCGCCGAATTTCTCGGCAAATGGCTGGTTGCGAATTGATAAAAATTGCAGATTGCGATAAAAAGCCCAGTCCGGATTCGTTCCGGCATGGCGTGTCCAAAAGCATCGTCCAAAGAAGTAGGCCTTGGCAGTAGTACAACATCACTCTTGCTGCAGAAGGCAGGTATTTCAGGCAGCGGCCTCATCCGAGCTGCAGGGACGGTAATATGGAATCAGCGAAAAGTGAGTCCCATACACAGGGCGGCTGAAGGATTGTATTGTATCTCCACAACGATTCGCTTTTGCATAAACGCACCGGGGTTTGCGGACGATTATTTAGTAGACTGTTTTTCAGGCTTTATTGATCTCTTGAGGAAGTGCCATGCTATCAACCATATTCAAGCGAAACACTGGCCACTCATACACAGAGTATCAAAGGGAAGAGCGCACAGGGAAGGCTCGCAAGCGGCCAACGCCGGCATCGCTCGCTCTATACCTTGTACTGGCCGTGCTGGCTGGACACTGCCGCCCTGCGGCGCACGCCGCCACATACCATGTAGATCCGGCGGCAGGCAATGATGCGGCAAACGGCTCGGCATCAAGCCCGTGGCGAACGATCGACAAAGCCAAGGCCACGGCCGCCCCTGGTGATACCGTCAATCTCATGCCCGGGCATTACGGCTCGGTAACCTTTTCCTCCCGCGACAAATGCGGCGTCCGCGGCAGTTTCATCACGTTTCAAAGCGACCCCAACAGTGACCCTTATGCCGCCCGGTTCTCACGCATCGCCTTCAGCGGTAAAACATCATTTTATGTCGCCATCCGGGGTTTTGAGGTCGAGCACAGCGGCTCGGCCGACGCCTGCATCAAAGTCGACAACGGCTCCTATGTGAGGATTATTGACTGCAAGGTCCACGGCCGCGCCGGCGGTTCGGGCCCATCCTACGCCAATATTTTCACACGGGCAGCCAGTAACATACTGATTCAGGATTGTGAAATCTACTATAGCGGCGCATCGGCCCATGGGGTGCAGTTGGAGAGTTGTGATGACGTCACAGTTCGCGGCTGTCACGTGCATGATGTCACCAGCAGTGGTATCCGGACCGGTGGCGGACAGAACTACGTTATCGAGTACAACGTCATCCATGATCAACGGACCGACTGGAACCCGAGCGTCCACGGATCCGGCATTTCGATCCACAGCCACAACACTGTTATCCGTGGAAATATAGTCTACAATTACGGCAACACCCGGCCGATCCGCTTTTATCAGGGCTGGGCAGAAGCGGATGGCTACCGAAATATGCTCGTGGAAAACAACCTGGTTTATAAAATGCCTGATTTCCCTGGTACACAGTGGTGGACCGAATTCATCGATATCGGGCCCAATTGCGTTTTCCGCAACAACACCTTCGTCGGTGACGTCACTATGATCCTCGCGCCCCGGGCGGATGGCTCGGGCCTGTCCATACACAATAATATTGTAACGGGCCGACTTCAGGTGGAACAGCCTGAAAAGTGGCCGAACATCCGCCACGGAAACAACATTATGGGTAAGTTAGGGGCAAAGGGCTGCGGCTGGATGTGCTTTCACCGCGACTTTACACCTTCCGGCAACAACAGGGTGGGCATCACGTGCAGCGTCGGCGCCTTCTTCCGTTCGGGTCCGGCGCACTATCCCTACACGGGCGACCATCCCTACCAGCTCGATCCACGATCTCCTGCGGTCGGTTTCGCCGACGAAAAGGAGGCCCCCCCCACCGATCTCCTCGGCCACCCGCGCGCCGGTCGTCCCGATGCCGGCTGCCTGCAACTGCCAATCCCGCAGGCCGCAGAACAATAGCATGCACACACGTCAGAAAGTGGCAATTGCAGGCGCATCCGCACTGGGCGTCAGCAGTTTCGCCCCGGCCCCTCTCTGAGGAAGTATAGAATGATCCAACAGAAGACTGACCAAACCACTCCGAGTGACCAGCCGGCCAATATATCTGTCGGATAGTGAACGCCCAGGTAGACTCTGCTGATTCCAACAAGAAAGACAACCGTCAGCGCGAGAAGAATGTAGTACAGCTTGAATTTCAAACGGCTTTCTGAACTCGCCAGCAAAACTCCCAGAGTCAGATAGACGACCATGGCTACCATAGCATGTCCGCTTGGGAAACTTGCCGAAGTCACTCTCGCCAGTTCAGTCAATGTTTCCGGCCTTGGTCTTTCGAAGAGTGCCTTTAGCGCCAGTGCCAGTATGCCAGCGCCGGCATAGGCGCCCAACACCAGGTATATAACCGACTTTTTTTTCAGCAAGACGAAATAAACGGCAACTGCCGTGGTGACGAGGATGGTGATCCCGGCACTTCCGACGGCAGTCATATCGCGCCAGAAGTCTTCGAACCAGGGCGGGCCGATCGGATCCCATGTTTCATCCGACTCGCTGAGGCTTTGGAGTATCAGTCGATCCCATTTTTGGGCTTCGCCTTCGACTACTTCGTCTGCCACTTCAATAAAAATCCAGCCGCTAAGCAGGATGACAGCAAGGCCCGCCAACACAACAATGTCCAGACTTTCCCGGAGCGAGCGAAGTCGCTTGGCTGTGCTCGATTTAAACATAACCACTTTGAAAAGAGAGAAACGTTAGCGAACAAGCCCGACGCCGGTCAAATCACCAGTTCCCGATTCCGTCCCAGCACGGCACGATCAAGTCGATACTTTTCGTATCCCCGCTTTCTTTTTTGGACACCTCGGCGGCCATTGCGTGCAGGTGCCGCATACAGCTAACGCCCCCTATTTGCCAGGCTTCGATTCCGATATCAACGATCTTGCCGCGATTCCGCTCCAAGGCTGTTGGGCCGGTGATTGCCAGACCTGCAAGTTCTCTGGCCCTGGGCTGCAGCAAATGATTCCAGGTCTCCAGTTTCTTCAGTTCAGTTGCTTCCAACTCGGCCAATGCCCGCTCTTTGGCTGAATGTGCCTGCCGACGCATCGTTCTGGCGCATGCTAACCGGGCAGCCCTGTGCCGCCGACTCGAGGGCAGCAGCATTTCCGCTGCGTAAAGCAAAGGAGTTGCCAACAGCCATACCAGCACACCTGCCAGATACGAACCCGCGGCAATCCATCCAGCATAATACTGCGGCTCAGATCCGCCTGCGGCCACCAAACCGCCTGCCACTCCTCCCACGAGCGGACTTATGCTGTAAAACAATGTGTAACCCCCGCTGTTTGTGATCGGATGTTCGCGGTCGTCTCTGCGCCCGCCGCTGAAACGATGAAGAGTGACGGCCGCGGCTAAACCCGCCAGCACGCACACCAGGACCGTGCCGCTGCGCATTGCCGAGAAAACATAGCTCCCATCTTCACCGGTAAACAGCACAGGCCAAACGAGCAGGCAGCCCGTGCAGAAGTAGAACCATACCCGGCCGAGCCGACGCACCTTCTGCAGACATTCCGTGTTATCCATTTTTAGATTGCCGCTGGCTTAGTACGGATAAATAGGCAAAGGCTGAACGATATAGGGCGTGGTACTGACATCGCGAACAGGCCTTAAGAGCTGATCGATTGTCAATCCGATCTGTGCCAATATTGTTGTCGGTACATAGATTATGTCGCCTTCTTCCAGAAGCACGTTCCTGCTCGTATCGCCACGTGCGGTCATCTCCTTATAATCCAAGTCGAAAATCTTTGGATCCGCGGTCGCCGAGGGCCTTACGACTTGAATTTTCCTTATCGACGCCCCATTGGTTGGACGCGCCGCCGAGATCGCCTTGAGCACGGTATCGCGCCCCGTGAATATCTTAGGTCCGGAGGCGTATACTTGCCCTACCACGTAATACACTTTACTTCGATAGGCTGTTATTTGCACATCAATCGGATGTTCACCGGCCAGGGAATACGAGGCCGTTATCTTCTCACGCATGACGTCGGCCAGTTCCTGCGGGGTTCTGCCGGAGGCGTGAATTGCACCGAGCCCCTCAAATGTGACCTTGCCGTCGGGACGAATAAACTGCCTGGTGAGATTCAGCTCGGGCACTCTCGAGCAGCGTATTTCGATCTCATCGGGCGGATGCAGGATGTAATTATCGCTGGTTACATCGATCTCCGAAGGCTTGGTGAAGTATTTGAGGTCGTCCAGGTTTGCAGAGTGACAACCCGCCAGCAGAAAAAGGCAAAATGTCAGAAATGTCACACGCGTAATTGTATTCCGTCGCATTTGAACCCCCTTAATGTGCCTGCAAAAGTGAGCACCCGGCGGTGCCCGTCATATAAGGAATCGACACGTCCTCATTAAAGCGTTGGCCATATCGGCGCAAACCCTGCCCATCTTGATAGTCTGATCAAAATTAAGCGCAAAAAGTGGCTCCATTCGCTTAGCCCGAAAGGGTCGCTGTTTGACTCAATGCAAGATGGCAATTTGCAGCAAGCCGCTACTGATTCGAGATGCATGCATGGTTTGTCGGGTCGTCACACCACAGCCACTGTGACGCAATAATCGCAGCGTCGCCGAAATCAACTTGTCCATCCCCCGTGGCGTCGGCGCCGTCACAATAGGAGTGTGTGTCACAGTTCGAATGCCCCCACCACCGGGCAACGACCGATATGTCGAGCATGTTCACGTAATGGTCCTTGTTGACATCCCCCTTCAGCCCCCCGTCGTCCGGGCCATCACACGACAGCCACTGGCCGGCGAGGACGGCTGCGTCGCTGAGGTCCACCGAGCCGTCGGCGGTTATGTCGGCGCCGTCACAGTAGGGCATGTCGCCGCATTGGGAACTGCCCCACCAGGCGGCAAGAATCGAATAGTCGAGCATATTTACACAGAAATCAGCGTTTACGTCGGCGGCCAGACCCACACGAATACGAGCGGGACTGATCTTGACGACCTCAAAAGCCGTGGACATCAGGCTGACCGAATCCGGCCAGTAATTGGCGGCATTGACGATTGCACTGAGCGTGTGCCAGCCGTGCTCGGTGATCGTGTAGCTGCCGTGGGCGAGGATGCGGTCGGTCCGGCCGTCGTTTCCGATATCCAGTTTTCGGTCGTACGGCAACTGCATGACGAGGATGCCTCGGAGGTCGGGCGGCGTGGATGAAATCACGGGATCGGACATTCTGAGAAACTTTTCGGGAGTTCCGTAGGCGGTTTTTGCGAAGTCAGCACCATTCAGGGCCGGCAACTGCACCGTGTCGACCGTGTCGTCATGCATGTCCACGGACAGCAAAGCGATACCGCGATTGTCGCCTTTGCTCGCCCACATATAGACAGTCCAATTAACCGTGTCGCCGATGTTGTATATGCCTTTGTCCGTGAGCACCCGGGCATTCAGGGTCGCCCCCTTTGCAGGCATGCCGGCGGCCAGAAACAGCACGGCAATGGCCATGAGGCAGGCAGGGCCGGCCAGCGTTGATCTTCGTTTCTTTAGCATGATACTACCTTACCAAAAGAGACAATCTTTTTCATCACCCGGACGCCAGGGGTCGTTTAACCGTTCACGCATGTCGGTCAGGCCAGTGCTTCTCCACACGGCGCGAAGGCTGCCGATGCCGGTGAGGGCGGGCCAACCGCCGGGTTCGAAGGCAGCGGTTCTTGCGATCGCCTGCTCGATGTCGGCACTCGTGCTATCAAACAATGCGGCGGTATCGAACAAGGCGAAATGCATTCGCTGTGCGGTCAGTTGCTTCGTGTCGCGGGTGTCGGGCGACTGCTGCAGTATCTCGTCTTCGCGGGCCGGGGCAGTCTTGTCATTGAATATGCTAACCCCTGCGATCATCGTCGGCGCGGCCTGCTGATCGGAAGATTCCGCAGGCGTCGAGGGATCGCTTGTCACTTCGAGCGACTGCGGCGGCTCAGTCGCAGAAGTGTTACCCGGCGTTTGTTTGAGGGTCCGGTCCGCGGGAGCGGTTTGCCTGGTCTCGACCGCCCTATCGTCCGCCTGCCGGCGTTCTTTGGTAGCCTTCGGCGATGTTTGCGTCTGATGGTTCTTGCCCGCCGGGATGGCGATCACCAGAACCGGGGTGTATTTTTGCTGCCAGATCGTGAGGTCCTGGGCATCGACGCGACCGTCGGCGTTCCAATCACCGGTGTCCATCGCGTTGGCATTGACGCCCGAGGGATCGTAGTTTTGCTGCCAGAGGGCCAGATCCATGCCATCGACTTTGTTGTCGCCGTTGGCGTCGGCCTGGTGCTGCATGAACGCGACGCGAGGCAACTCAATGAAGCGCATCTGCTGCTGCCAGATTGCAAGGTCTGCGGCATCGACACGGCCGTCGACGTTCCAGTCGCCCATGGCGGGCGTGTTGATATTGCGCGGCTTGGGATCGTAGTTCTGCTGCCAGATCGCCAGGTCGATGCCATCGACACGGCCGTCACCGTTCGAATCGCCAAGGAGGCGGAAGAGATCGTACACATCCGAACCGACTGTGCGGTCGACGACCAGCCAGCCGTTGACGAGGGCATCGTCTTCGAGGAGTCGATTGCCGGCGGCATCGGTGAGGCGGGCGGCGTTAATTCGGATCTCGAGGTATCCATCCTCAAAGGCCGTCCGCTGGGAACCGCCGAAGCCATCGATCGTCGTATCGATTGTGAGTACGTTGGTGTCGCCATTCCAGTTGAAGCGGTTGGCATCGAGCCAGGACAGGGCCGCCTCGGGCGTGGAGAGGTTGAATATGCGGACAACGTCGTCGATGAGCCCGGCACCGATGACAGAGGCTAAGTTCATGCTGTCGCTGAAGCGAATCTGCAGGGTCGCGATGTTCGACCGCTGGGCCTCGCCGCCGTTGACGAGCACTTCAGCAACCCACGGGGCCCGAGTATCCAACTCGAACGTAACCACGGCGCCGGCACCGGAATTGAGCGGATTCTTGGCCAGATCCGTGATGGCGGAGGTCAAGGTGACCGTGTAGACGCCGTCGCCGGTGAGCGGGTGAATGAAGCGTACGGTGAGCGTGTTCGTGCCCCAACCGGTGACAATGTCAGGCGTTACGGGGACCGAACCGGGGCCCATGACCTGGACATGGCTGGCCTGGCCGTAGACCGGTTCGGAGAAGGTGAAGCGAAGCATGGGCGTCGAATCGGCAGTGATCTTGTCGTTGGGATCGATCCCCGTGTCGGTGGTAAGCTGCCACGCCGTCGCTTCGGGCAGAACCGGGCTGATACGGATGAACACCGTCGCGGTGCTCAGGGCGCCCTTGCTGTCGCGGATCGTGTAAGTGAAGGTGTCGGTCGCCGTTTCGCCCGCCTTGAGGTTTTCGAATTGACCGTTGGGGGAATACCTCCAGGCCAGCACGTCGCCGCCGAGCGGAGTGAGCAGGCCGATGAGGCCGGTCGTGTTGAGGTCGGCGAGCGCGATCGTGTCACCCGCATCGGGGTCGTAATCGTTGGCCAGCAGATCGTGCAGCGCAATCGTGACGGGTGTATCTTCGTCTGTTGCGATCTGGTCGTTAGCGGCGACGGGATACGCCTCGATCTTTATGGACGTCGAGCCCATGTAAGTATCGCCGTTTGGAACCTGTGCGGTGACGGTTATGGTATAGGCGCCGTATTGGCTGTAGCTGTGGTCGAGATCGACCGTGCCGATAACAGGTGCGCCAAATTCAAAGCTGCTGCCGCCGCGGTAGACGAACACGGCGCCCTCGGAGTCGGGGCCACAACTCCAGGCCCCGAGCATCATGTCGCTGAAGCCGTCGCCATTGACGTCGCCGGCGGCGAGCGACTGGGTTCCGGCGGCGAATGGGTGGACCTGCCTGCCGTCGTTCAGGGCAATCGTGACGGGCTGGAGCCCGGTCTTTGAGCCGAGGTAGAGGAACGTTACGCCGGTGTCGACTTCGCCGCCGGATGCGTACAAGCCGCGGATGATCACGTCGTCGAAGCCGTCGCCATTGACGTCGCCGGCGGCGGTGACCGCGTAGCCGAAGAGCCTGACGCCTTCGGGTGCGTCGAGAATCAGGGGCGCCAGGTCGACCGGATGGAGGCTTTGGTTCTTGTCGGCGCCAAAGTAGATGTAGACGCGGCCGGAGAGGTCTTCGGCGCCGGTGTAGTACGGGGCGCTGACGGCGATGTCGGCGCGGCCGTCGCCGTTGATGTCTCCGATGCCGGAGAGGACGACGCCGAAGAACGCGTCGGTCTGATCGCTTTGAAGAATTATGACTGGTTTGGGCTTCAACCCGGAGGCAGCGCCGAGGAAGGCGTAGACGCCTCTGGGGGCGTCGCCGGCGGGGGCGCCTATGATAACGTCATCATAGCCGTCGTTGTTGAGGTCGCCGGCGGCGGCAACGGTCATTCCGAACTGTCCGTAGGCCTGGTCACCACGGTATTCCCAGGCGATGTTGTTTTCAGGACCATCGGGGCCGCCGAGGAACAGCGAGACCACACCGGCCCGTTCGTAGAGTACGGATTTGCCGTTGACGAATGCGTAGACATCCTCTGCGGGGGAAGCGATCAGGATATCGTCGAAGCCGTCGGCATTGACATCGCCGGCGCATGCGACGGGGATTCCCAGCGTTTCGTCGGCGGCGATCCCTTCGCGCGTCCATACGGGCAGCGTCTGGAGTCCGTCGGGGCCGCCGAGGAAGACGAGGACCTGGCCGGTAACCGGCACTTCATTAGTGCTGACGGTTCCGTCGGGATTGACCGTGGTGAAGGTCTTGTACGTAACGCGGTACGGTGCACTGACGATGACGTCGTCGAAGCCGTCGTTGTTGACATCGAATCCGGATTTGACGTTTGCGCCAAACTGGGCGTTGGCCTGCGAGGCGGCGATCACGGTTGCAGGCTGAGCACTGATTCCCGCGGCCGAACCATAGTAAACAAGGATTCTGCCGGCATCGACGGCTTGCCTGATACCGTCGTACCACTTTTCGCCGACGATGAGGTCATCGAAGCCGTCACCGTTGATATCGCCGGAGGCCACTGCGGCGCCGAATTGCGAACCGCTCTGGCTGCCGAAGACGGCATCCCAACTCTTGCCGAGCGATTCGGGCACGAGGCTTTGAACCAGGGGCACGAGGACGGTTTGGGCCGGCGTGCCGTCGCCGAAATCGATCAGCAGTTCGAGATGGCTCCAGGACGCCGCGAAGAGGCGGGAGGGATCCTCGATGCGGAAGCGGAACGCGGCGACGTCGCCTTCGTAGACAAGGCCGCTTAGGGTTTCGGGGGTGAGGACGAGGCCGTCGGCGAGATTGACCAGCGCGCCGACCTCAGCGTGGAGCGCCATGGTTTGCCCCATCTCGATGCGGCCGATGCTGAGCCCGCCTCCGGCGAGGAAGTTGAGGCTGTTGGAGTAGCGGTCCGTTTGGACGGTTACGTCGCGGGCTATGATATTGCCGCCGGCGCTGACGGTAAAGTCCCCGTCGCGGACGTTGACATTAAGCAGTTCGATGGAGCCGGCGGCGCGGACGGTGACATCGCCCCTGCCGAGGACCCGGGCGGAGAAGGCGTCGACCTGCGTATTAAGGACGAAGCCGCGACCGGACCAGATATCGAGGCTGGCGCCGCTGATCACCGCATTGTCGGCTCCGGTGATGAGGCCGGCGGACACGCGGATTTCACCGGCCTGGATTTTTACGGGATTTTCGAACGCGGAACCCGACTTGGCGGCGACGCCGGCCAGCGTGACAAATCGCGACGTGTACAGGCCCTTGACGTCGTAACTCGCCCAGCGGTTATCGAAGCCGCGATCAACACCCATGAGGCCGCTGAGATCGTAGCTTGCGAACGGGTCGAAGTTGTATCCGTCGAAGGAGAGCACGCCATTGGCATTAAGGGTCGTGACCTGGCCGGACGTGTTGATGAGCGAACCGTTACGGGTGAAGACAATGTTTTGGGCGGTGAACGAGGCGCTGCCCGCGGCGATGACTGCGGTGTCGACGATAATTTCGCGTTCGGCATCGATCACCATCGGGCCGGTGTAGTTTTCGTCGATGAGCACGCTGAGGTTGCCGTTGCGCATCACTTCGACGCCGGCCCAGTTGGTCGTAGCTGTGATATCGAGCCCGGCAACGAGGCCGGCCGTACCGGCGGTGACTTGGGCGGACGCGCCGTAAAGGTTAGTGATATAGCGGGCCGAATCGACATAGACGGGACCGCTGCCATAGGCTGCCAGCGTGCCGATGGCGACGCTCGCATCGGCCCACGTGAGGAGGTTGATCGCATTGGCGGCGACGTGCACGGCCATGAGCGAGATGTTGGAGACGACCGTGGCGCTGCCCGCATAGACGTTGAGGTCGCCGAGCATCAGGGACCCGCCGCTGCCGTTCCAGTCGATATTGTTGACGAAGACATCGCCGGGGGTCAGGGTCTGAACGTTGAGTTCGTGGACATCGGTGTTGATAATAACGGAGCCGCCGGAGATGATTGTGAGATGATCGGCAGTGATGAGGCTGTCGGGCGACATGACGACCGAGGTCGAACCGGCAGTGAGTGCGATTGAGGCGGCCGACAGACTGGCGTAGCCGTTGAGGTAGAGGCTGCCGCCGGTGTTGACGGCTATGGACTGGGCGGCGATCAGTTGGGCGTCGACGTAAAGATCGCCTGCGCTCTGGAAGACGATCTGGCCGGCGGTGTACGTGCTGCCCTTGTCGGCTCCGGTAATGTTGCTCGCCGCGACCATGGACAGCAGGGTCGAGGCCGTAAAAGATGTATCCAGCAGGTGAATGTTACCGGCATCATAACGGATCACCGGCTCCAGCAATTTGCCGTTGAGCAGGACTTCGCCAAAGACGGTGGGAAGCTCGTCGTCGACGCCGTAGATGGTGTCGGCGAGTTCTTCGGGCTTCTGGAAGACAACCTGGCCGGCGGGCACGCGGCTGTAGACAGGCGTGACATCGAAGAAGGTGACGCGGACAACGTTTCGTTCGTAGCCGTCCTCCGAGGCGCCGGCGAGATACGTCTCGACGACGGCGGAACCGTCGCCGGGATTGAGGAGGCCGTTGACCTGGCTGAGAAGGCCGGCAAAGCGGGCGGCGAATGGCACAAGAGCCGTGCCGGCGGCGTTGAGGACGTAGAGCGTTTCATCTGCGGGGTTCAGGTCCGAGGCAGCCTTGAAGATGTCGAGGCGGAAATCCTCCACGCGGAAGCGGTCGCTTTCGATGGTGATCTCGTAGGGCTGGTTCGTGTCTTCACGGATTTCCGTGCGCTGCTGGGTTGTCACTTCCGCCAGCGAGCGGACAGAGAAGGCCGCGGTGAAGCGGTAGTAGCCGGGGAAGTCGGTGCTGCGGGCCTGGTAGAGGATGTCATCGAGGAGGTCGTTATCGATGACGACGCCGCTGTCGGGGTCGTAGACATAGTTCGAGTCGTAGGGGATGTCGCCGACGTCACGGTAGTACAGTTCGCCGGTGTCGGGGTCGCGGTAGATGTAGAAGCCGTAGAAGGGCTCCTGCTCGACGACTTGGGCGGGGCCCTGCGCGTTGTCGCCGGATTTGTCGATGTACTGCACATCCGGATTGCCGGAGAGGTAATTGCCGAAGCCGGCGGCTTCGATACGAATCGCGGCCGGACCGTCGTCGGCCTGCTGGGCGGCGAGCAATTGCGTACGCAGCAGCGTTTCCTGCTGCCTGAGAGCGGCGAGATCGAGTTCGGATTGGTGCAGGTCAGCGGCCATCGCATCGAGCGTGCCGCGGAAGCGATCGACGAGGTCGCCCATGCGGTAGTCGCTCTGCAGGAAGACGAGGTCCTGGACGCCGAGGAGATAGGCGGCTTCGAGCTGCTGCTCGCCTGCGCGGACAAAGCCGAGGTTCAGGCGGTCCGTTTGCTTCTGCTGGAGGATACCGGCGAGCTGGGTCTGGAGCGCGGACTCCTGGGTGTCGAGGCCGGCGAGTTGGACCTTATAGCCGGAGATGCCCGTGGAGTATCCCTGGTTTTCGGTATTAAGCTGGGTGAGTTCTACGTCGAGGATGCTGCGCCGGCCGACGAGGACGCCCTCCTGCTGTAGGGCGCCCTGATAGGCGACGTTGAGATTGTTGTATTGCCCCGTTGCGGCGGAGAGCTGATTTGCCAGCGCCGGGCGCTCATCCGGCAGCATGTCGACCACGGTGTCCAGCCATTGGGTGATCTGTGTGCGTTCATAGTCGTATGTCGCCTGGAGGCCGTAGAGGTTGTCGGCTTCGCCCCAGAGGCGGTTTCGCTCAAGGGGAATGAGGTTGGCAAGATTGCTGCTTGCGGTGTCGAGCAGCGACTGGAGGCCGCGGAGGTCCTGCTCGATCGGGGTTCTTTGGTTGTTGAGAATCTGCAACTGGTTCCAGAGGGCTTGTTGTTCGGCGGGCAGATAGAGGGCGGCAGCGTCGATGCGGCCAACTATCTGATCGCGTTCGGCGGTGAAGTCAGACTTGATCATTTCGAGCTCGGCTCTCGTTTGCCGGTCGTAGCCTATGGACTTGAGGTAGCCTTCGAGCGTATTGCGATTCTTTATGAGTTGGGATTCCTGGGATTGATTTACTTGCAGTTCAGTCTGCCATTTGTTGATGTTGCTCTGGAGTGTTGTGACAATCGTGTATTCGTTATGCCAGTAAGCCTCCTGCTGCTGAGCGTAGGCAAGGTCGTCGTGCAGATTGTCGATGGCTTTGAGGAGGGCCGGTCGGGTAGTCGGGAGTTTGGGGTCCACATGTCCGGTGACGCCTTCGTTGCGGAGCGTGTCATAGGTCAGGCGGATGTCGCCATATTGCAGGTATTTACCGCTCTTGTTGCCTTTGCCCCATGAGACGAGAAGGTCGTCACGCAAGACGACGAGGTCGTCGGTCTTCATGCGCTGGATGAGAGTCGTGGTGAGCTGGCCCAGCGTGTATTGGCCGACGCCGTAGGTGATGCCGGCGATGTCGAAATACTCCCACGGGACCATGTCGCGCGGGGTGAGATAGAAGTTGCCGTCTCTTGTGTCGAAGAGGACTTTGTCGTATGTGTCGGAGAAGGGACGCGGGGTCTTGTAATTAGCCGCCATGCCCCTTGAAACGAGTTCGTCGTTTGTGTAGATCAGCCAGTTGTTTAAGGAGCTGTACATTTCCAGCTGCATGGCCAGATAGTTGTGGGCGACGTTCTTGAACTGCCATTCGTGGGCAGCGAGGTTGGCGGCCACGGAGCCGGCCATATTTTGATAATAGTTGAGCTGCCAGACGATGGCTTCTATGTTCTCGTGCTTGTTCAGTTCGGCATACGCGGCGTCGAGGTTCTGCTGTAATTGGAGGATCGTGGTTTGGACGGCGGCCAGGTCGACGAGTGTCTGATCAAGCTGGGTTCTCCATGCGATGGCCTGGACAACGTTGTCGATGTCCTGATCGACGGTGACAAGCTTACGGGTCATGTAGAGGGCGTCGACCTGCTGGCCGAGTTCGGGGATGAGGGCCTCCATGTACTGGGTGAGCTTGCGCAGTTCGGCGTCAAAATGCGGATAGTAAAGATCGTCGAGCTGGTCCACCAGCGGGCTGACGATGTTAAGAATATTCTGGAAATACGCGATTTCGGCATCGACGCCGGTGAGGTCATCGGAGAGTTCCTGGTACGTGGTATCCTTGTACTGGCTTTCGGTGACGGACAGGACGATGTTCTGCATCTGGGTGTTAATCCATCCCATGCAGCTGGAGAGGGCCCGGAGTTTGGCGTCGAGGCCGGCGTAGCCGATGTCGTCCATGCCGTCGAGGATTTGCAGTACGTTCAGGACATCGCTGAGGTCGGCGGTGGCCTTCTGCCAGTCAGCGTCGACGGCGGCGTATTCGCGCTGGGTGAGGAGGCCCTGAAGGGTGCCGCGGAAGTCGGCGCTGAAGAGGTCGAGCCAGATTTGGAGATTGCGCGCCATCGCATCCATCATGTCGTAGGCGCCGGCGGCGAGGACGGCGTCAATATTCGCCACGGCCTCTTGCAGGGTCATGATCTGGGCGTTGAGGTTGTTGAGTTCGGCGGACATGACCGCGATGTCGGTCTGGAGGATTTGGAGTTCCTGATTGACCGTGGTCAACTCGCCCTGCTGAAGGACGATCTGATTGAGCAGATGGCGCTGCTGGTATTGAAGTGTTGCGAGGGTCTGGTTGACCTGGTCACCGACGGCGGCGACGTCATAGTAGAGGTAGCCAAGTTGGCTGTCGCTGAGGGTTTTCAGGTTCAGCGTGAGCAGGGCCGCGGTGTCGATAGTGGTCGGGGCCTCGCCGGCCCCCTGCGGCCAGATGAAATTGGGCCGCTTGGCGATTTCGGCATTGAAACGGGCAAGGACGGCGGACAGATCATCACGGTAATTCTGCTTGTCGACGATGGTTGTTCGCACTGTGTCGAGTTGGGCGTTCAAGTCGTCCACGTCGCCGGCGATCTGCAGGACGCGCACCATGTTTGTGCCGATGAGGCTCTGAAGCTGTGTGATTTGCTGCTGGTACTGGGCCCGCTGGGTGACGATGGCGGTGTAGCCGGGCATTTGCTGGATGGTGTCGGGCAGGAGCGACTGGGCGGTCAGGAGCGTCTGGAACTCGCTGATCTGCAGTTGGATCTGCTGCTGGTAGACACTGACGGGCAACTGGACGAGTTTCTGGATATTGGAACTGGCGAGCTGCTGCAGGGCCGCGGTCTGTGCGCTGTCGCGGCCGGCCATGGTTTGCGCAAGGTTTTCGATGTTGAGCAGGAGGGCCGCCTGCGCCTGGAGATTGATTTGCAGTTGGCTAAGCATTGCAGCCTGCTGCGAGAGGGTTTCGGAGACTATGCTGAAGCCGGGTCGGCCGGCCATCGGCTCCATCAAGTTGACATTGCCCTGCGAGTAGATGTCTATATTGGTCAGTGCATTTAGGAAACCGTCGAGGGTGACGCTGCCCAGGCTGTCGATCACCAGGGAGCCGACGGACAGATCCACGTGATGGCCGAAAGTGGTCAGGTACCCGCCGGCTATGAATTCGAGCACGTCGGCCGTCTGGATGTGGCCCGTCACAATCAGGTCCTGCGGGGTTTTGAGCAGGACATGACCGGCCGCGGAGATACTGGGGCCCGATTCCTTGCGATCCACATAGATGTTGCCGAAGCGCGATTCGAGCTTTACGAGGGCATTCGGCACATTGCTCTGCACGTCCTCGATGATCAGGTGGCCCTGTGCGCTAACGGACAGCGGGCCGCCCCGGGAAAGCTTTATGGTGAGGCCGCCGGCCTGCCCGAAGCCGTCGTAATCGGCGATGGTAATCGAGTTTGTGGATGCCGAGTACAACGAGGTTATGGTGTTGACGGCCGTCGCGATGCCGTGGATGGAACCCTGAGCCTGGATGATCAGGGTGTCGGCCACCAGATTCACATCGCCCGTCTGCGTGCCGGTTTCGCTCCGGACGGACCCGTTGGCGTAGAGCTCAATGCCGCCGCGAGACGTGAAGTCCTTGGTGAACTTGAAGAAGGCGTCGGCTTCGCTGCGGACGGCGGCGGGCGTTTCGCCGGCAGGCGGCGGGCCGTAGGTATCCTTCCAGGCGATGCCCAGCAGGTCGAGGACGCTTGTGTACAGGTAATAGGCGACCGTCGCGGTCATGGCGTCCTTGTTGTTCGGGCCGTTGTTGGCGAAGTTCGCTTCGACGATGGCCGCCATGTCCAGGGCCTCGGCAAGTTCCAGTTCAATGAAGAAGATGGGATCGCCGCTGCCGTTCAGTATGGGGCTGCCGCCGGAGTCGAGTTCCTGGCTGATGAAGACGGCCGGGATGGTGCCGCCGGCGGGGATGGCGACCTGCCGCAGAAGCATGTTGAGCATGTCGAGGCGGATTTCGTTGGCCTGTTCTTCGGTTTCGGCGTAGGCGCCGGCGCTGACGTAAATGACGGTAATGGTCCCCTCGGCGGAGAGCACAACAACGTTGGCACACGGGTCGACGCCGCAGATGTTCCAGTCATTCTTGAGTTCGATACTCTCGGCGGTCACGTCGCCTGTCGCAGAGATGTCGACTGAGCCGTTGGCCAAGACAATACTGGTAAGGACGAGGTCCGGGCTGTCGTTAGTCACGGTGAGGTCGCCCTCACCGGAAATCTCAACGGACATGGAATTGAGCTGCGTGTTGAGGTCCACGTCGCCCCACGCGGTCACATGGAGATGATCGGTCAGGAGGATGCTTGTCTCGTCGCGCATGGCGACTACACCCTGGACGTCCAGCATGACATCGGCGGAACCGGACGCCGAGATCAGGTCGACGGTCAGGGTAATCGGAATCTCGCCCGCAACGGCCCAGAGGCTGATGTCGTTGTCGTCGGAATCGGTTAGAGAGCGGACGCTGGTCGCCAGCACCGAGAGCCTATTAACTGCAATTGCCATCGACCCGTCAGCAGTGCTGACATCCACGAGTTCGACGGAGGCGATCGCGGGGTTCAGGTTGTGAACGCCAAGGACCAGATCGCCGGTTCCGGTGACTGTCGCGGTGATTGCGGCGACCGAGAGGTTCTGAAGGGTGATACCGGCCAGAGCCGCGGCGTTGAGGTTGGCGGCGTTGATAGATCCGCCGGTGTCGGGCATAGCGTTGTCGTCGCCGGCCTTGCTTTGGGGGCCGACCTGGTCGGGCTGGACGATCTGGCCGGCCGGGGCCTCCAGAATGACGGTCTCCGCCGAGAGGTTGGCGTCCAGAAGCGACACATCGCCGCCGTTGTCGCCGGCCTTGAGGTGGATGATGCCACCGGAGCCGGTGGCTTGGAGGAATCCGCCGATTGTGGGGCGCCGGCCGGTTTCATCGGTCTCATCGGTCGGAATCTCGGTATCCTTATGTACGTAGACCGTGCCGACGCCGGCAGCGTTTTCACCTGCCCGGACCTGGATGCCGTGGCCGGCGGCCTGAATGATGTTGGTGATTCGGGCATCCGTGCCGGCGAGAATCTGGACGCTGTCCCAGGCAGTAATGACGCCATCGATAAGAATGGTTGCGGCGGCACTGATGACGATATCCTGCCCGAAGGTCCCGGTGCTCTCGGCGGCTGTGCCGGCCCCCGTTATAAGAGTGGCCGTTTCGCCGACGACCACTGCGCCGGCGGCCGCGATGCTGATCGAGGCGCCGGACTTGATGTGGATCATGTCAAATATCTTCGGATCGGCCGGCATGTCGGCACCAACTGTTACGTCACCGCCGGTGGACTCCATCGAAATAGCGCTGTTCTCACCGGAGGCGTTCATGCTCGCCTTGACCAGGACCCGGCCGCCCGCCGTGATGGTGATGTTGCCGGAGGCCGTCAGTGTATCCAGGTCGAAGACCGACAGGTCGAGCGGGCCATCGCCGGCGACGGCGGTGCTCTGCCAGGCGAGGCGCTGTTCCATGACGGGCTCGAATTGCCAGTTGGTGACCTGCTCCATCTTGATGACCGGCACTTCGGAGGCAATCGTTTCATATCGCGGCCGCAGGTCAACGATGTCGTGGGCCTGGGTGAAGATGCGGTAAGTGATGTCGGAACGAACATCCATGATGTCCTTCCAGTCGGTGGTCATCTTGTAGATATAGTCGTCCTGGGTCTCTCCGGCGATGTATCCGTCCAGCGACTCGTGGCTCCACCGCGGGTCCATTTCGTACATCGCATACAGGGGCACCGACCCGTCCAGATCGTTCCACAAGCCGTTGGGCCACATCATCAGATGATCTTCATCGTTGAGGTTGTTGGGCTCGCCGGCGGCGAAATTGGAGTAACCGCCCGACCAGGCGCTGAGATATGTGCCGTTGACCCAGTCCAGCGTCCACGCACTGTGCGAGGCGCCGAGGACATTGTAGCCGCCTAACCACACGCTGTTGCCCTGGGCGAGATCGCGGATAAAGTCGTTCTCGGCCTGGTCATTGATAACCGCAAGGTACCAGCCGGTGCCCGCGTGGGCAGCGTTGGCCGAATCCCATGTTTCCAGTATCTGGTGGAAGTGATAGGCGGTGCCCAGCCAGTCGCGCAGCTTTCCGGTCGCCGACTGGTAACGCTGATAATCATTGAGCAGTTCGAGATTGACGTTGGCCTGGCCGACCTGGACGGCGGCGTCGTTGCCGACGTTGGTCTGACCAAAGACGAGCCGACCCTCGGCATCCACGCCGAACGCCCAGTTATTGCCGGTGAAGGCGCCTGCGGGCGTCCCGCCCAGCGTCTGCGGATCATCAAGGCTCTGTGAATTGGTGGTTCGGTAATAAACGACGTTGCCGTCGCCATCCTTAACCTGGTAGATGAGGGTTCCGTCCTGCGCAATCGTGCCGGCCTGACCCAGGTCCCAGTCTTCGCGGGCCCAGTTGACCTTGACAGAGTTATCAACAAAACTCATCGCGGACAGGAATCCCTGTTCGAGAATGCTCTGCTGGAAGAAGCCGAGGTCGCCCAGGTAGGCGGCGTAGAGCTTTGCCATAGACGTCAATACCTGGGCGTAAAGAATGATCGAGCCGATCTGGATGTCGTCGACGTAATCCAGTTGAATGTGGTTGGCTTCGCGTCCATCGTAGATGCTGTATTGCTCGTAAGAGGTGGGCTCACCTGCGGCCCAGGCGGCGTCGGGAGTTTCCTGATAGGTCACGAGCCAGCGGGCCGGGCTGTTGTCCTTGTCCTCGCGGGTCCAGTGGTCACCGACCTCCGGATTGCTCGGCGCGTTTTGCTGATACTGCATGTACGACCATTCCTGGGTGTACCGCATCTGGGCGACCTGGCGGAACTGGCCGACGAGTTCGTCATACGTGTTGACGTTGCCGACATACTGCAGGGTCTTGTCGTCCGGGTCGGTGCGGTCGTTGCCTAAGGTAGTCACCACGTAATTGGCCCACCATTCCTCCGGGACTCGCAGGAAGATGTCCGTGCCATCGTCCAGTTCGTAGGGCACGACGTTGCGAGTCGAACCGCTGAAATCGAGTTCCCAGAAGGTCGCCGTCGGGATGCCTTCGAGATTGCGGTTAATCCGCCCGAGGCCTTCGGTGGCCGAGTAGAGCTTTTCCCAGTGGTGCTCGGCGAGGATCTGGTCTTCGCGAGCGAAGAAGCTGGCGATGTACTGGGCCTCTAAAGGGTTGCCGTAGTCTTCGTCATAATCGATGCCGGCGATGAAGAAGTCCTCAGCCAATTCCTGGATGGCCCCCTGGACGCGATTGAAGATCAGTTCGGCGGTCTGCCGCGTCATGGTCGTGCCGTCGATGGTGAAATTGCTGCGTATGATGGCGGCATAGTCGGCGGCGGCCTGCTGGGAGAAGGCAATCTTGCCTCCGATAAGGAGCGAGACGGGAATACCGGCGGTGCTGATGCCCTTGAGCGCTTCGTTGAGCATGGCAAACGGGGGCAGCCAATGGGCCAGTGCGGCCTCTTCAACGCTGTCGTGCCGCAGCGGATCGTAGTGGACGGCCGGGTCGAAGGGCTCGTATTCGTTGAACCAGAAATCGAAATACGTCTTGTATTCATGATAGGTGGTCACTTCAAAGCGACCGAAGCCGGCCGAGAGCACCGGGGTGGCCTGGAAGCGGTTGTTGACGAACAGGCCGGGAACAAAGACCATGCCGTCGGCCGCGTCCTGGTACATGATACCCTGGACCGACGGCGCGTAGGCGGACTCGACGGCGATCACATTGCCGCTGCCGCCGGCCTTGTTCGAATCGTCGCCGGAGATCTGGACGGCGAATTGAATCGCGGCGTTACTGATATAGTAACCGCCCATGGCCGTGACCTCTTCGGCGGTGTGGTTCTTGAACAGCTCGTAGAGGCTTTCCTTCTGCGTCAACTGAATGGGCGTCTGAACGGTGACGGTGCGGTGGAAGCCGGAGAGGAACTGCACGTCGAAGAGTTTTTCATAGCCGAGAAAATCAAGGATGGCCCGGGCCTGCTCAGTATCGGTCAGGTCATGCCACGTCTTGTATTTGGTCCCCTGCTGCAGCACGACGTCGGTCAGCATCGTATACAGCTCGGTGAACGTGTGCTCGGTGTAAAGCTCGGAGGCCGCGCCGACGCCTGACGCCTTGTTGATGCCCATTTCGGCGGGTATGAAGATCGCCGGGTTAAATGGCGCGCCGGCGGCATTTGCGTGATTGATGACCTGTTGAAGCGTCGCGCCCTGGGCGAAGGTCGGTCCGAGGTCCGGCAGCGTTCCGGCGTAGTTGATGATTTCCTCAAAAACAAAGAGCAGGGCCTCGTCGATGACCTGCACCGGCTGATTCAGCGCATCGTAAATGAAGATTATCATCGAGCCGTTGCTGCTGCTGGCTTTACCCGGCCAGGTTAAATCATCCACCTTATACTCGGTGCCCATGATGAAGTACTCACGGAACTGATCGGCCAAGGCCAGTTTGCGGACGCCAGGCAGGACGTCCTGAATGAGCACGCGGTTGAGGCGGGCAAGTTGTGCGTCGGTCAATTGGCTCCTGGCGAGGAGGCTCTGGGCTTCGGGGCTCAGGGTCCAGCCATCGAAGGCGGCGGCGTTGTAGAGCGACACACCGCTTGCGACGATGGCGTTGAGATCGGCGACAATGGCGTTTTTGAGGGCGATGGACGGCTCATTGGGGTAGGTATAGGCGGCGAGCATGGCCCGCGTGCCGGCACTGAGCTGGAGCCAGATTTGGCGCTGCGGGGACGGTGCGGAACTTGATCCCGACTTGAGAATCCCCATCGCCAGCGCAGCGTTGGCGCCGTAGTCGTCGGTCAGATCGACGAAACCGAAGCCGGTCTTGTAGTAGCCGTCCTGGAAGAGGCGGGCCTCGACGCTGCCGAATTCGCTGCCGACTTTAACTTCGTCGAAGCCGGTCTGTTCGGTGGTGATGGTGGGAATCCAATGGACGACTGGCCGGAGAATGAAGCCGGCCTCGACCCTGCGGTAGCCGGTGACCACGTCGACGTAGACGGGCTCGTAGGTTACGTAGGCGGGTGCGAACTGGAGGGCGTCGTTCATAGTGTCGTCCCAGGCGAGCAGGATGACTTCGCCGGGGGCGTCGAGGGTGATGTTGCCGCTGACGGCGGAATTGCGGCCGGCGGCGATTTTGCCTTCGGCGGAGACGATAATGCTGCCAGTGGGATCGGCAAGGCCGGCGTTGAGGGCGGCGTCACCGGCGGCGAGGATCTCGCCGCGGACGAGGATGTTGCGGTCGGCATTGATTGCGACGCGCGAGTGCGGCGAGGCAGGGGAATCGTTCAGGGCGGCGCCTTCGACGGCGACGGTGCCGTAGATGCCGACGTCATAGCCGTTGAGTTCGACGAGGCCCTGGGCGGCGACGTAGGCGCGGAAGTAATAGATTTCACTGCGGGCGATGTAGATTCTGCCGGAATCCGGGCCCGTGCCGGTTGCGGTCAGGCGGACCTGGGAATACGGGTGGCGGGCAATAGTGACGCTCTCGTCGCGGCCCCAGATGTTGGCGGCGGTCATGTCGATAATGTTGCGGGCGTTGACCAGTGCATCGGTCCAGAGGTAGATGTCCGAGATGGACTGGATGTGTACCTGGGTGACATCGACAGCGGCGGCCGAGTCGGCGCCGTCGTTGAGATATACACGGCCAACCATGCCGTAGAGGTAGATGGCCTTGTCGCCGGTGATGGTTATTTCGCCGGTGGGGCCGGTGGCGTTCAGTGTGCCGCCGCTTAGCCGGGCGGGCAGGTCGATGAGGACCTTGCCGGTGGTGGTCTTGAAGCCGTTGCCGGGCTGAATGCCGCCGTGGTTCCATCGCGGGCCGACGTGGACCGGCTGCTCAAGGGTGAGCGGGTCGACGACGACCGGCGTGCCCTGGGCCTCGGCGGGCATCTGGAAGCCAACGACGGGCACGCCGCTTGCGTCGACGAGTTCGCCGCGGTCGTTGATCAGGTACCATGTGCTGTCGATTCGACGGATCAGCTCGCCTTCGGAACTGACGAGATTGCCGCAGCGGTCGGCGAGGTAATGGATGCCTGCGATCTCGACGGCGGTGCGGCGGGCGCCGACGCCGTTGAGCAGGCCGTCGGAGGCGTTGAGGAGCAGGCCGCCGGCGTTGATCCTATAGCCTTCGCTGTCGATGAGTGTGACATGGTCGTCGGCGATGAGATTGCCATACTGGTCGACGCGGTCGCCGTAGGCGTTGATCGCCTCGGCGTACTGGTTGATGAAGTTGCCGTATTCGTCGATGCGATAGCCGTATGCGTTGACGAGGTTGCCGCTTGCGTCCAGACGCATGCCGCGGCCGTTCACCACAAGGCCGGACGCGTCGAGCAGTTGGCCGCCGGCGTCAACGTGGAAGAAACGCACGGTGGTCTCGCGGGTCTGGAGGCCCAACTGGGCGAGATTGAGGGAGGCGCTTTCGATCTCAATTTCGTAACCGACGACGGTCAGGACAAGCATGCCGCCGCGTTCCAGAACGCTAATCGCCGCGAACGGGCCGGCGTCGAGCACCGCGTTGATGTGGTTGATCAACTGGGCCGGCGACGTGAAGGCGGCGGTGGCGGCGGCACTGATCACGACGTTGGGGCCGTCGATGACCGTTCCAAGACCGTTGTCCAGCCGCAGGTTGAGCATCACACTGGACGTGAGGCGGCCGTTAGCAGGCAGCGGATTGCCTGCGATCATTTCGAAGTATTCGGTAAGCCGATAGCCTTCCTTGTCGACGTAGAAGGGCGCACGGGTGTCGTCATATGCGATGTATATGGGCATGCCGCCGAGGATGTAGTGGCCCTGCGAATCAGTCAGGAGTGCGGGCGTTCCGAAGGCGTCGACGATGACGTGACCGGAGGCGTTCTTGGCGATCAGGAAGCCATAGTCGTCGATGAGCTGGCCGTTGGCGTCCATGGTGAACGTACCTGACGCGGCCGCCGTCGTCATCACTTCGACGGTTCGTGTTTCGTAGAGCAGCTTGGTGAGGAGGACGCTGATGTCGGCAGAGGAGAGCGAATTGGCGCCGACGAGAACGAGCTGATCGCCGGCCTCGGTGTAGCCGGCAATGAGCAGTTGGTCGCGGCCGGAATTGAGCGTGACGTCTGAGGCAGGGTCCAGGGCCTGAATGACACCGTAGACGGTGACGCCGCTGTCAGCTGTAATCACAATTGAACTGAAAGCGCCCGGATAGGCAATGTTTTCGGTGACGGCCTCGGCGTCGGTCTTTATGAAGCTGGTCTGGCGGAGGAGGAATTTCGAAGTTGCGCCGCCGGAGACATTGATCACGATGGCTCCGGTGGCCTGGAGCGATCCGCCGCGCTCGATGATCTCACCGACAATGTCGGCGTCGCCGTTGACGACGTCCAGATCGGTTGCCTGGTCGTCGCCGCCGATGGTGACGATCTGGTCGGCGGTGATCAGAATGCGGGCCTGCTCGCCTCTCCAGGTGAAGCCGGGCAGTTCGCCCATCTGAACGCGGTTGGGATCGGCGCCGGCATAAAGGGCGCCCAGGATATCCACATACGGGGCGTCGAGTTCGATGAGACCGTTGTCGTGCCGCACTACGACGGTGCTTGCCGAGCTGATGTCGATGCCGCCGGGTGTCACAAGCTGGACGAGGCCGGACGCCACGACTGATGCCCCGTGCAGGTAGGTCTGGCCTTCACTCAGATACGGTGATGTGTCGGCATCCGTGCCGTCGGCTCCTTCGACGCCCGTGCCGCCGTTGATGGCGATGTTGGGAGCGACGATCCGCACACGCTCATGGCCGCCGTTCAGGAACCCGCGTTCCTCGGTGATGAAGTGGAACGTCTCCATGCCGCCCGCTTCGATCTGGCCGACGAGCGTGAAATCGGTGGGGACGCTGATCAGGATTGAGCCGACCGCGTCGACATCACCGGTGAGCGTGAGCGTGGCCGAGGGGCTGATGACCACTTCGTAGTGCTCGGGCAGCGGTTCGCCTGCGGGCGCCGGTGCGCTTGCCGCGGCGTTCTTAATGACGCCGTCTATGGCGATGTCTTCGGCGGTGAGTACGATGCGGCCGGCAGTTTCGATCCAGCCGCTTTCGCGGGTGACGACGATGTCGCCATTTTGTGAATCGATGAGCACGTCACCGGCCATGCGCGGGTCGTCGGTCTGGAGCGAGCCGATGGGGCCGTTTACGATGACGTTGTTATAACCGTCGATCCGGATGCGTTGTGCGATTGCCGACGGGCTGTGCGTCCTGAGCCAGGCCGTCGGGCTGATGGTTACGCTGTCAGCGCCGGGGCTTGTCGCCGTGTGCCCCGCAGAGATCAGCACGTTGCGGCCGGCCAGAATATGGCCGTTGAGCGTCAGAGTGTCTCGGGCCGTAAGGATGACGTCGCCCTGGCTGCCGCCCGCGATAAGGTCGCCCTTAAGGAAACCGTTGTCGCCGAGGTCGAGGACGATCGGGCCGTTGACCGTCTGCAGGAGGGCCGACCAGTCGAGGTCGAGATCGGTGTCGGGGCCCTCGACGAGTGTAATCTGGTGGTCCGAGAGTACGGAACCGGCAATATAGAGTGACCCGACCGGGTTTCCCACCGAACCGAAGATCACCTCAGAACCGGCCGCCGCGGCGATGATGTTGAACGGCCGAGACGATTCGACATCCGTCTCATCAGCCACCATATCCAAGCCTAACAGCGCTGCGTTGACGCTTTCCAGAAAGCCCGTGCCGGACGGGTTCGGGAAATCAGCAAGGATTCTGAAGTAGTATTGGCTGGTGAAGAGAATTTTGCCGTTCTTCAGTTTGACCCTGATGATCGGGTCCGCAACGCCGCCGACCGTCACAGGGTCGTTGCCGAAATCGTCGGTATAGGGTTCATTGGCGAGATTGACATAGCTGGCGGTGTTCAGGGCCGTCTGGATATCCAGAACCAGGTCCATGATGCGGCCGCCGATCTTGTTGTCGGCAGTGTCGGCGGCCGCGATCGTGACTTCGCCGACGATCTTCTGTGTGCCCAGATTTACCCATATCACAAGTGTGACGTCTTCGGTCAGGACACCGCTGTTCGAGGAGCGGTTGGCTTCGATGTCTTCACCGTGCGGCATTGCGGTGAGTCCCAACAGGGTCTCATTGACAGACTTGTATTCGATCTGGAATTTGTAGCCGCTCTCGAAGACGATGAAGCCGTTGTCGTTCATCGCCCGGACATTCGTGGGCAACATACTGTTGATGTCGTTGATCAGATCCGCGATGCTCGTATTGTCGGCCGTAAGCGCCGCGCTGATCGTGACTGTATACTCGCTGATCGGATTGGGATACGTATCGTACACACGGAGATCGAGGACCACGTCCTGGGCGAGGCCGCGGCTTGCCGGAAGCGGAACGCGCCGGCCGGCAGCGACATCGAAGGGGGCGAGTTCGTGGGCCGGGGCCGGTTGGGCCGCCACGGCATCGCTGCCGGGACCCACGGCCGTGAATCCGATCTGGGCGGAGTTGATCGATGCATCGCCATCAATTGTGAAAGGACGCGACGAGGCCAGGACCAGGCGGCCGGCCCGCCATGTGACTGTGATGAACTGGCTGGCCCATGCCCCTGTCGCCACCGTGCCGTCGAAAACCTGGGCTTGAATGAAGGCGTTTTCGATGTCCAGCAGCAGGTCGCTCAGACCTGTATTGGCGGCCGTTTGCGATTGCTCAACAAGTACTGTGCTTGTCCAGAGGCCGCCTGCGCCGTTGTCAATGGCGACAACCAGCGCGACATCGGCGGTCAGAATGCCGTTGGCGGGCAGATCGACGTTTGCCTGGACTTCGAAATCCGGGGTCGACAGGGTGGAATTGAACATGCCGACGGCAAAGCCCAACTGGTCGAGATTGTCGCCGGCCTGACTGTTCAGCGTGAAGTTATGGCTGCTCACGAAGACGAGCACCCCGCGCTCATCACGCACTGTAATCAGGTCACCGAAGTGCATACCCGGATGGTCCGGCACGGCTGCCGCGTTCAGTGCCCTGTTGATGTCGTCGACGAGGTCGGCAATGCCGGCATTTGCGGCAGTGCCCGTTTGGGTACCGTCGGTTGCCGCGGCGGCTATGGTCACCGTGCCGACGTACGCGGCGCCGTTTATGAAAAGACGCAGGACGATGTTGTCAGACAGCACACCGTTGACCATACTGTTGACCGGCGTGACGCGGTGCACGATGGGCGGCCGCACTGCGATTTGGGCGCCAGCCTGGATGCCTGTAAAGCCTGGCACGAAGGCATTGCTCGCCGGCTCAAGTCGAATTCCCGCCGCATCGCTGTCCGACGTCACCGCTGCAAGCCCCAGCAGGTTGGCATTGACGGAAGTCCTCTCGACCATAAACCCATACCGACTGTAGAATTCCACATAGTTGCCGACGAGGCGCACCTGAATCCAGTCAGCAGGAAGCAGGGATTTAAGTGCGCTGCTGATATCTTTCCACAGGTCCTCGTTTGAATTGTTGGTCACGTCACGCGCGATCACCACTGATGCCGTGTAGGTGCCACCCGGCAGTTCAATTCGGATGTCCAGTCTCACATTGCTATCCAACACCGGCGAGGGGATCTCGGCCTCGGCCCGAAGAACGGTGTGTTCAACGTCGAGTTCGAACGCCCTTGCGCTGGAAAAGACAATGCTGCCCGATTCATCCAGGGAGGCCTTGATCTCGCGGAAGCCGCCGCGTACGAAAGCGGCGTTTATGTCGTCGATGAGATTGTTGAGCGACTCGGCATTGGTGGCGGCGGCATTGTCCAGTGTATCGGCACGATAGACAATCACGGTGCCGTAGATGACATTTTCTCTGTGTCCGGTGATCGCGTCCGGCATGGAAAGGTTCGGGCTCAGGCGGGCCGGGTCGTCGTTGGGATCGATGGTCGACATGACCACATTGAATGCAATGTTGTCGGCCAGGATGCCGGTGGTGACCAGGTTGTCGTCGGCCACGAGTTCGAAGACAGACAGGGCGCGGCTGGAGTGTTCGGCCGTCCCCGCAGCGACGTTGAAGAGACCCAGCAAGTCGGCGGCCTTTGAATGCGCGGCGATCTCGATATCCACTGTGTCACTGGCGAAAAGGAGGCGCCCGCTCGCGTTGCTGACGGTGATATCGAAGCCGGCGGCCTGAAGCCGGGCGGCGACGAGCCCGGCGAGATCGTCCACCGAGAGGTTGCCGAGCGAGTCGATCCTCAGGATGGTCACGAAAGCGGTGGTCGTGATGTCGTCGGTGTCGGTCGCTTTGATCTCCAAGACGACATCTTCGGCCAGCACGCCCATTGACGGCAGCGGATTGGCGGCGGCCACTTCGTAAACGGACGGGGCCCGCACGGAGGTTGCGTTATTGCCGAGTGCAACAACGATGAGACCCAGGCGAGCCGCATTAAGGGATGTGTTCTTGATCGTGAAATCGTACAGACTGCGGAAGACGAGGCGTCCGCCGTCGACGCTTACGATAATGTCGCCGGCGCCTGCCAAGAGCAGTGCGGCGTTGACATCCTCGGCGAGGTCGCTCAACGTGCCGTTGGCGGCATCGACGGCGACCACTGCCGAGATGTCGCGAACGCCGGCCGTGTCGGTGATGGCAATTTGCAGCGTCACCGGGACGGACAGCACCGGTGAGGTCGGCGCCGCCTGCGCCCGCACATAGGCGTCGAACAACACATAGGACGCGTTCAGGTCCACGCCCCTTGTCAGGCCAAGCAGCGCCGCGTTCCGCGAAGCGCTCTTGACCTTGAAGTCGTGGGTGCCGATCAGAACCAGCGTGCCGGCCCTGTTTTCTGCATGGATGTAATCGCCGAAGTGCGTGCCTGTGTAACGGGGAACTTCCGCGGTATCCAAGGCGGCGTTTATATCCGCAATCAGGTCAACGAGCGTGGCATTGTCCGACGTGCTCGCCGCCGTGATCGTGACGGCGCCGAGCAAAATATCGTCCAAGTCCACTTCGTCAATCCGGATCACAAGGACGACGTCACGCACCAGTTGACCGGTGGTCGGCACGGCGCCCGAGGCTAACAGTTCGGACAATTCGCGGTACTCGATGGTCTCCCAGACGCCTCGGAGGCCTAACAGATTAATGTGTCGGCTGGTATCCAGAACCTCAAACTCATAACCGAGGCTGGTCAGCATCAGTTTGCCGTCGGAGAGGACTGCATCAATGGGTGCAAATGCGCCGGCGTCCAGGGCCGCGTTGATGTCGGCGATGAGATCGGCAAGCGTGGCGTTGGTCGCCGTCGAGGCGGCGGTGATTGTCACGGAACCGGTGATTGTGCCGCCCATCAGGTTGACCATCCGGATGTCGAGGGTGACATCGGCGACGAGCTGGCCCGTTGTCGGCAAAGGCACGTCCGCAACGAGTCGCGCTTGCGGGTAGTACTTTACGGAACTGGTCACGGGCGCCAGGCCCAGGAGGTCGATGTTGTTCGAATCCGCCAGAATGGCGAAATCGAAGCCGTGGGCGGTCATCATGAAGTAGCGGCCTTCGTAGCTGATCTCAAAGTGGTCGTCGATGCTGCTGAAGTGGGTGCTGCCATTAAAGACCATCTGGATGAAGGCGATCAGCGCCGCATCGTTGCCCAGGTCAATAGCGGGAATGGTGATCCATTCGCTGAACTCGCTATCGCCGACGCGCTTCCACATGTGGAACGTGACATCGACGGGCAGGTAGCCCTGCTGCATGAACGTGCCTTCGGCGACGATGCGAGCGAGGTCGCCCTTGACCCAGACGTCCGGCTCGATCTCCTCGAAGTGGGTCGGTGTGAGAACCTTGATGGCGTCCGGGCCGTCGAGGATGATACGGCTGTTCTCGCCCCACGTCTCCAGAAGCGACGAGCCGTAGAGCAGGACGCTGGTGTCGGTGAAGTTGAAGATGTCGTTTGGGTCGCCCTCGAAGGGGTCGTCGCCGCCGGTGATGTGTATTTTGCCGCCGGCCCGCAGGGTCGTTCCGATGCGGACCTGATGTTCGGCGGTGATCCGAATCTCGGTATGGGCGGCGGCCGTGCCGAAATCGATCAACTCCGAGCCGATGTAGCCGCCGGTTTCGGCGTCGCGCGTGTTGACCACCTTACCGCCGGCGATCAGGTGGCCTTCGATTTCGGCGTCATACTTGGACTGGATATCGATGAAACTGTAGTCGACGTGCGTTGTGATTTCACTGGAGCCCTGGATGCGTACACCGATGTTGGGGCCAGTGTAAGGATGCTCAGCGGTGTCGACGTTTCGCAGATGAATCTCGTGCTTGGCCGCGATGTATCCGCCTGTGACGAGGACCTCGCCGAAGAGTGAATTGATGGCGCGAATTTCGTATGTCGAGGCCGCCCGCGTGGAGGCTACGGTGCCGCTGCCGACGTCGGTCATGCCAAGGACGCCGAGATTTGACGAGGCCGCGTCCAGTTGGAAGTCGTAGGCGTTGCTGAACACCAGCCGGCCGGCATCGGAGGCGACGCGGAAATCGTTCAGGATGGAGTTGTCCAGTTCCTGATTGAGCTGATTGACCACTTCCTGCAAGGTCGTGCCCGCAGCGACCGTAAAGGTGATCTGGCCCCAGGCGCTGCCGTTGCCTTTCCTGACGACCAAGGTCACCTGCTGGGCGGCTGCCGCCGCTGCATAGGCCGCCGGCGCCGTGTATTCGGCGTTCGGCACGACCTCATTGGCCGTAACATTGCCGCCCGGCAGCCCCAGAAGGGTTACGTTAACTGAGGAAGCGGTGAGCACAAACGGGTTGTCGCCGGAGAAGATCACACGATTGTCGCGGGCGTGTACATTGATTGCCCCGCCGAAGACCGGATCGAGCGCAGCCTGGATCTGGGCGATAAGGTCGCTGAGGCGATCATTGCCGGCGGTCATGGCGGCCGTGATAGTGATCATGCCCAATGGCGTACCGCCGCCGTCCTGGAAGTATAGGTCGACATCGCCGGCCAGTGCGACCTGGTTGCGCTCGTTCTCCGCCCAGCCGCCGATGAAAACCTGGCCGGGCGATTCGATGATCACGTCGCCGCCGACGCTGGTGCTCCAGTCGATGATTTCCTTGATGAGGTTGCCTTCGGCGTCGAAGAGCAGGGACTTATTGGCGCCGGAGTAGATGTGGCCCATCATTTCGACGCCGGATTCCCCATAGATATAGACCAGGCCATGGGAGCCGTCGGAGGTGCGGCCCGCTGCGGTTATGCCGCCGGCGGTTGTGATCACGACGCTGATGCGATGGTCGACACCGGCGGGGTCGAGGCTGAGGTCGTCAGGCCCGGCCAGGCCGCCGATGAGCGTTACGGTGTCGGAGGCAAGCACGCCGGAATCCAGGTAGACCTGCTGGCCAGCGATGATGGTGGCCTGCGAATCGACCCCGGCCCAGGTGACGCCCATCGGACCGATGGCGCCGCCGGCAACGATGGAGCCGAAGATGTCCACGTCATAAGCACCGGTGATGTTGATGTTGCTGCCGTTCTGAAATGAGGTGATAACCGCGGTGGCCTCGACCAGGACGCTGCTGACGAGCGGGTTGCCCGTCTGGTCCAGCAGGTCGAGGTCGGCGGTTTGGCCGCGGCCGAAGATGTCGATGCCGTCTTCCACTTCGACGAACGAGGTCGCGAATTTTACCCGCTGGCCGGAATCGATCAACAGGCCGGAATTCTTGCCGCGGACGAAGATGCTGCCTTCGATAATGATGTCGTCCGGACCTTCCAGACGCAGGAGGCTGTTGTCCGCCAACGAGGTCAACTGACCGGTGAGGTGAATGCTGGCGTCGACGGCATCGCGGTCGTTGTAGTTCCAATCGATCCTGCCTTCGAGCTGCATCACATCCGTGGAGGTGATCGCTCCATAGATTCGCAGTTCGTGCGGGGTCGTGATCACCACGTCGGCGCCTTCGGCGACCTTGACCTTGACGCCGCCCCGCCACTCGGCCCCGGCGAGGATTTCACCATTGATGTAGACGGCGCCGGGCGCCTCGATATGAATCAGGCTGTTGTCGCCAGGAGCGTACATGCCGCCGGCGATCTGGACCAGTTCGAAGAACGTGCCGGGCAGGATGGTAATGCGGGCGCTGTCGCCATAGACATAGGACCGGCCTTCCAGGACGACGGAGTTGCGGGTGATGATTTCGATGACGCCGCCGTCCTTGTTGGTGCGGAGGATCCCCTGGACGCCTTGGATAAAGTTGTTGAGGCGCTTGCTGTTATCGAGGACGTCGGTCATCATGGGCGATACATAGGTCTCGCCGGCGCCTTGGATATCGACTTTAATATCACCGTTATTCGTGATCACCCAGCCGTCGACGATCATGCGCTGGGTGATGCCGAAGAGGTCGAGGTAGTCGCCTGTGATGCCGGAATCCATCCCGCCCAATGGGGCGTTGATGTTCTTGGACTTGATGTGCAGGCGCTCGGTGTTCATCTGGACCACGACCAGCGGATCGCCCAAATGGGCCTGGGCCTCGACTTCGCCCTCGATGAAGATGCGGTCGGCATTGAACACGACGTTGTCACGGAAGGACGAATCGCGGACGCGCGGGCGGCCGTCCATCTTGACAATTTGGGCATCCATGGCATCGCCGAAGATCATCCGGTAGGTCGAGTTGTCGCCGATGGTGATGAGTGTGAAGCCTTCCTTGATTGCCGACAGATCGCGTGTGGACAGGTGGACCGTGTTTGCAAAGAGCGAGCCGTCATCGTCATAGGTGGCGTCCGAACCTTCGCCGGTAAAGTTGCCGCCGACGTGCCAAGGATAAGCAGTAAATGCGGGATACATCTCGCGGATATAGGTCCAGTCATTGCCCATCGGGTGCTCGGCAGCCGTTCCGAGGAGGAAGTGCTCGGCGTGAGATGTGACGATCGTCAGTTTGCCCGTGCCGATGACTCCGCCGCGGGGGCGGTCCGGGTCGGGATCCCGCTCGACGGGGCCGGACAGGAAATCGAAGTCGTCGGCCCGCAGTGTGATGTCCTTGCCGGGGTCGCGGGTGATGATGCTGCCGGTGTCCAAGGTCAGGCGTGCATCCACGCCGAAGAGGGTTATGGAGATGATGCCGTGTGCGCTGGAGACGCCCACCGGAGCGGCGTTGGGCGAATCGGGGATATCGGTGAGACCGTAGATGACGAGACTGTCGGTCTCCTCGATGACGATTTCAGAGCCGGCGAGCACGCCTTCGGTCCGCGTGAGGACGGTCAGGCCGCCGACGGTGGTCTGGATCCTGTTGGACATCGCGTACGTGTGATTGTAGATGTTGTCGCCGGCCAGGACCAGGTGCGAGCCGGCGCCCAGGAACCGCATGCCGCCGTAGAGGTTGACGACGCCCTGAGCGACGAACCGCATCGTACCGCCGCCAAGATTGTCGCGGTTGTCGCCGGAACCGGACGTGATATCTTCGTAGAGGGAGATATACGCCTCGGCGGCCTCATTGGCCGTGTAGACATTGAGGCGGCCGTTATTGATGGCATTGATCTGGACATTGACACACAGGCTGCTGACGCGGATGTGCCAGTCCATGTCATGGGCGTCGATTTCATGGTCAATCGTTCCCACCGTATCGGCGCTGTCGACGACCAGCGGATTGCTTGAGCCGTACTGCGACCCGATGCTGTCGGCCGTGATATCGAAGTCGCCGGTGGCGTGTACCGACGAATCCAGAACGACGTCCTCAACGACTTCGATGACGATGTTATCGCCCGCAAAATGCATCGCCCCACCGTTGACGGCCGGCCGGATCGTCAGGTTGCGGGCCGAGATATACAAATCGCTGGCGCCCATGTTCGAGCCGCCGGGAACTGTCGAGATGATCGTGAGGTCACGCGGGTGGAAGGTGGTGACGCCCTGCTCATTGATCTGCGATTCCTGGCATATGAGCGTGAACTTCTCGACGTCGTCGGTCCACCGGATGACCTCGCGGCCATTCCTGATCTCATGATCATTGATCGTGAGGATGTCCGGCAGGTTCGGGTCCATCTGCATGCCGATGAGGTTCTGCAGAATGACTTCATCGAATGCCGTATCGTGGTCGACAATGGAAATCACGCCGTCCTGCTTATTGGAGGAATTGCGGCCCAGTGTGAAGGTGTAGGTGCTCGCGCCGCCCGTGTCCTCGATGACCATTGTCCGCTCCGGCAGACTGGATATGAGAATCGTATCGACGCCCGTGCCCAGAATCAGATGCGTCACCTTGGAGCGTCCGACGCGCAACTCCTCGTTCGGGGTGCTGATGCTTATGCTCGTATCGGAGATATTCACGGTCATGTTGTCGCCGACGGCGCTCATATCCAGGATGGTATCACCATCGATATCGCGGAACCGGTCCTCGCCGAAGCCGGGGCCAAAGTAATAAGTGTCCATCCCTCCCATGCCGGTCAGGGAGTCGGCGCCCGGGCCGCCCGTAATGAAGTCGTCGCCATCGCCGCCCGTGATGCGGTCGTCGCCGTTACCGCCGAGAAGAACGTTGGTCGCGGAGGCGGAACTGCCGCCGGTAATTTTGTCGTCGCCGTCACCGCCATCGATATAAACAGTGCCGATCGCATTGGCCGCATTCAAGGTGTCGTTTCCGACCCCGCCGATCAATCTGGCCGCTGCACCCGACCCGGCCGTCAGGCGATCGTCCCCAGGCCCGCCGTCAAACTCGACGGCAACACCCGACAGGCCGGACGCGTCGAACACGTCATTACCCGCCCCGCCGTCGGCGATGACCTTCGTAAAACTGCCGGTATAGGTCCAGTTCCAGTCGCCATAGGCAACATTGATGGAACTCGCATTGCCTGTCAGCGTGAAATGTTCGCCGCCGTCCTGAGTGTCCAAGTACTCTCGCTCGCCCGCGCGTTTGCCGGTATGAAGGATCAGTGTATCGCCGTCGGCGTGCGCGAGCACGGGCTGCACCTTGGGTGCATTATATTCCCACTCCGCCAATGTGATGTCAAAAATGGTCCAATCCACGACCCGCGACATGATCTTGCCGACGAACGGGATGGAGATACCCACATCGACAAAGACGTACGCTTCGAAATACACGCGGCCGTGCAGGTTGATGATATTCAGCAGGCCGCCGGGGGCGTCGTTGCCCGTATAATTCCACATGGTGATCAACTCGGATATGCGGATGCGGCCGTCGTCGTTGATGTCCTGCAGGTCCAGCCCCGCTTCAAAGCCGACTACCCCGCCGAGGCCTGCCTCGACGAGCAGCGCCCAGATCGACGCCTCCAGACCGATCTCTATGCCGAACGTCAGTTCGTCCTTCTCGACGCCGCTCGTTATGCCCCAGTCGGCGATGTAGAAGCCGTCAAAGGCCTCCCACCAGTTGCCCGTCTGAATCGCCCGCTTGATGCCGTACGTGTCATAGCCAAAACCGAGGTCGGCGCCGATACTGAATCCGCCGACCGCGTAGAGGTTCAGCACCACCGGCCCGATCGGGATCGACGCAATCTGCTGGCGGAAGTTCAGTTCGTATTCGAGGTAGGGCATTTCATAGGTGAAGAGGATCGCATCGCCGCCGGTGATCAGCTTCATCCAGTTGCTGATGTCGAGGATGTAGTCGACAATTTTGAAGCCGCCCCGGTCGGTGGATGAGCCCCCGCTCTGAACGCCCGTCGAGGCGCGCTGGCCGGTGCTCTCGGAAGTAATCCGGTCCATAAACGACTGCAACTGCGACGGCAGGGAACTCTGTGCCTGCCGGGCGGTCACGTTGTTTGTGCCGAGCCCCAGAATATCGCCGAGGAGGATTTCGCCATCCGTGCCGATCATCGAATCGACCTCCAACGCGATATCGATGATGCTCTTGACGGCATAGAAAAACGATTCGGGTAATTCGGAATAGCCAAGAGTACGGGCGATCAGATTGATCAAGCCAAGCAGGTTCGGCGGATCGACAAAAGTGCCCAGACCGTCAATATCCGTCAGCAGAACATCCACGATGGGCTTAAACGGCGAAAGGATATCGCTGATCCTGTCCGTGATCGGCTTCAGCACATCGGTGATAAATGTACCTATCTCGATCCGCAGATTGTATAGACCGAACTCGGGTTCGCCTGCCCCATTGTCGAGGTCCCATGCCCAGTCGGCCACGAAGTCCGCCTTAAGCCGCGGCAAGCCGACACCGCCGATATCGAGGGTCATGGTCAGGTTGAGCGTGGCCTCGATTCCGAAGTTAATGTCGAACACATCGGTGATCGGCGAGGAAATCAGGTGATTCAGAGTCATGCGGCCCGTTTGGGCATCGCCCATGATATCCAGTTCGAGGAACCCGAACACGCCGCTGGGCTGGAAGCCCGCGCGGCCCTCGTCACGATCTATATCCTCGACGCTGAGGATGAAGAACAGCAGCTTGCCTTCGGCGTAGAACGGCGTCACCGCAGCGTTGTTCAGGGGCT
Organism: Phycisphaerae bacterium; assembly: GCA_014859965.1. Taxonomy (GTDB): domain Bacteria; phylum Planctomycetota; class Phycisphaerae; order Sedimentisphaerales; family Anaerohalosphaeraceae; genus JACZKQ01. The sequence continues at coordinate 111,534 of JACZKQ010000074.1, read as the reverse complement.
CGCCATCGAGGAAGGCGGCGATCTCCACCTCCAGTTCCGGATCGCTTGGATTGTCGAGGTCATTGGTGCTCATGTAGAAGCCGTCTTCCAGACTCAGCCCGAACCCGAAGTCGTAGCTCCACCGCATCTCCACCGCAAAACCGCCGTCGACCTGCAAGCCGAAGCCGGGAACGTCGATATTGAGCGGGATGTCGATGCCCGTGCCGAACACCAGTCCGCCTAACGGGATGTCGAACTGGATGGCGTCGGCGTCGGCATGAACCCGGAATCCGCCCGTCGGCACCTCGGTCGCACCGGACAGATGGTTACCGTTGGAATCGTAGATGTAGCCGTCGCGCGGTACGGTTTCGCCTTCTTTCCAGATCTTTAGAAGAATGCCTTCGGCATCATACCAGCCGACCCGGATGTCCTTCTTCTCGATGAGGCCGTTGCCATCGGCGTCGGTGATGATGTTAAGGTTGCCCGGCCCGAAGACGTCCCACATCGAATCGCGGATGAACTCAATCGCGGCGCCGGGCCCGTTGAGCCTGGCCCGCAGGTCGGCGAGGAACCCGACGCGAATGTCACGCAGGAAGTTGGCGGCCTTGTTGAGCTTGTCGCCGATGAGCGGGATATCCTGTGCGAAACTCGACGACATGCCGTCCTGAAGCATGCCAAGGGCCCAGTCGATGCCATCCAGGATGTAGGATGGATCGTTAAGGATACTCATCAGGTCGAAATCCGGCAGAGTTATCGACGGAAGGTCGACAATGACCGCGTCCGGTCCGGCCGAGCCGCTGCCGGCCAATCGCCGCAGCGCCTCCAACAGGGCCCCATCGCCCCAGCCTGTCGTCGGATCGTTATTGGTATAGACGTGCAGCGGGTCGACGCTCAGGAGCGGTATTTCGAGCGGCAGGTAGATGTCGAATCCGCCGACCAGATCATAGGTGAAGTTGTTTGCGATGCTTTCGGAGAAGAGATAGAACCGCCCGTCGTCCGAACCGCCTGACTGCTGATCGATTCCTAAGGTGAACGTCGCGAAGTCAGCGGACGTGACCCGCGCACCCGGCGTGTAGTAGTTATGACCGTTGTCGTAGGTGAGCAGCCCAAGGTGGGCCGAGCCGTTCTTGACGCCAATGTCGAACGGATTGAACATCAGTTCCAGATTCGTGCCTTCCACCTTGAGGCCAATGGTTACACGTGTGCCGGTGTCGTCGGAGGCGCCGGCCGTGCCATGGTCGTCAAAATCGTAGAGAAAGAAGTCGATGTCGCCGCTCAGGATATCACCGAAGTCGATGCCGATGTCGATGGTCATCTCGACATAGGCATCCCATGAAATGTCGGCGCCGGCAGAGACCAGTTGATTGATGAAATCCCATCCGCTTCCGAGAGAGCCGCCGAAGATGCCGATCATGTCGCCGAGATTGAAGGAGAAACTCAGGTTCATGTACTCTTCGGTCAGGAAGTCGGAAAGGAATTTGTCCCACTGGATATGAATCTTCAGGACGTCGCCGCCGTCCAGCGTCAACGCAAAGGTCTGCTGGTTGCTGGGAAGTGTATTGTTGTCGTGGATTCCGAGGGCTCGCTCGATGATATCCTCGACCTCCTGAAGCACGGCGGCGGGATCTCGGGCGGCCAGTTCGACCTTGTCGAGCAGGTCCTCGACGAACTCGAAGGCGTCGCTGACGCGGCGGTTGATGATCGGAATTTGGGCGTTGTAGAAGGATGTATCTTCAAGGGCCGACTCCAGGAACTCCACGCCCGTGCGGATGGCCTCAATGATGGCGGCGAAATCCATGTTCCGAACGTTGAATGCGTCGGAAAAGTTCGGGATGATGATGACGACGTGGTCCTGATCGAGATGCTGCTGAATCTGCTGGGCGGTCGCCTCGCCCTGTGTGATGACCTCCACCACGTCCCAATTCAGAAAATCGGGGATCGTGATGCTGATTTCCATAGCATTGAGGCCGGCCTCGTTGAGCCCGGGGATATTCGGGTGAATGTCCAGACTCCGCAGGCGGGCCTCGCCGAAGCCGGTGAAGTCGAAGAGGAAGTGGTCGATAAGGCCGCCCGTGATGAGGTCGGTAAACGAGAACTGCCGATCGTTGGTGGTGTTAATGTCGCCGTCCTCATCCAGCGTAATAACCGCCTCGGCGAAGAGGTGCACGCCCGAATCGGTGCCCGGGCCGCCGGCGGTCAATTCAATAAAGCCCAGTCGGGCCAGGAACTCAAGATCCTCGACGTCGAGCGATGCCCGGCCGGCGAGGCGGGCGTTGTTGATGAGGAACTGGAGGCCCTCGGTGCCCGTAATGCCGTCGAAATCGATCACCCATTCGAAGCCCGCCTCGACTGTTACCCGGGCGTCGATGGTGGCGGTCGTCCCCATCTCCAGCACGCCGCCCAGATCAAACCCGAAGTTGATCGGGAGGTTTTCGATTCTGAAGAAATCGTACTCAAACGAGGTAATATGGCTTTGGCTGATCATGCCCAGGTCGACCAGGCCGTAGAGATCGAAACCGTTAAAGCCGAGGTTCCGCGCTGCAACCTGCGCCAGGTCGGTGAGGTTCGCCCGGCCCACCAACCCAGCGTTGATCAGGCTGGTCAGGCTCACGCTGACCAGGCTCGACGACAGCAGGTCTCCTAAAGAGATGGTGGGAGTGCCCAGCGAGGCCAGCGCCCCGGCCGTGATCAAGCCGGCGGTTTCGAGGCCGGCAATCGAAAGAATGGTCCCCGTCAGGTTGAACTCGCTTTGTGAGAGGAACCCCATGCTGATCGCGTCGGCCAGCGAGTACGCTCGCTTGCTGAGAAGCGATGTCAGACTCACAAAGGCCGCATCCGCAGGATTCGTGACCATGGTGACGCGATCCCGGCCGTAGAGCGTTACGCCAAGTGACAGCAGATCATTGAGGGTGATCAGGCGCGACCCCATGAGGTCGTCGAAATCCAGCAGTTTGTTTGCCGCGAAGTTCGCCGCCGAGAGCAGGTCATAATCGAAGAGGTCCGTCAGGCTGACGTTGACCGCGGTGGAATCGAGCAGGTTGGCCAGCGAGATTGACGTGCCGGGCAGCGCGCCGGCCTCAATCAAGCCGAGGCTCACCATCTCGGAAATCGAGATCGTCGTGCCGGGATTGAAGAAGTCCGGTCCGATCAGTTCCCACCGCGCCAATTCACGAAGCGGCGTCACGACCATGCTCAGCAGGCCGTCCAGGACCGTGTCCTTATCCAACATCGCATCCGGATCGATTGCACCCATGCTGAGCAGTTGCGCATAATCGATGTCGCCCAGGTTCTGCAGGTTCCTGAGATTGAAATCGTTCAGGTTGAAGTCGAAGCTGACGGGCAGCCTCAGAGTGCGGCTGACGGAATCGTAGACGACATTCATGCCAGCCGGAAGAATACCGGCGCCGACGAACTCATCGATGAAGTCCTGAACGGACCTGATCCGCTCAAAATCGATCCGCGACATGATGCGGTCGCTGAAGGTCGTGGCGAAGTCGAACAATTCGCCGAGAGTCTTGTTGATGACAGGCACCTCGTAGGACATGAAGTCGGACCCGCTGAGATCGCTGAGCCAGTCGAGCGTGCTCTGGATGATCGAAATCAGCGAACCCAGGTTGAAATCGCTGAAGTCCAGCAGTTGCTCCATGTTCTCGTGGCTGAAGCTCAGCGCCGGGCCGCCCGCCGCCGGGAAGATCGTTCCGCTCAACAACAGCCGCGGCGGATTGCCGCCGGCGCCGAAGTTCACGTCGCCGAGCGAAGCATAGATCGGCACCTGCACGTCAATATAATTGTTCTGCTCGGTCGCCGTATTCAGGGTGGGAAAGAAATCGACCACACCGTCTATGTACGAAATCTCCGCCCCAAGGTCGAGCGACAGCCGCCCCTTCTGACCTGTCTCGCTGCCGAGGCTGACGCGCAGCGGCCCTATCGACGCCCCCACCACGACGTTGTCCACCGCGGCATGGCCCTGGAAGATCAGGTGATCAATGTCGAAATCGATCTCGTCGGTAAGCCAGTTGAACGACAGACCCATCGCAAGATCGATGATGACGTCGAGATTCATTTCCATGTCGCCGTCGACCCGCAGGCCGATGCTGTCGACTTCCTCACCGAAGTTAAGGCCCACGGTTCGCGTGAACGGAAAGTCCTGCGTAAATGTAATGTCGATGCCGACGATGTCATCGCCGTCCATGATCGGATCCCACGCCAGACCGCCCGCCTGCCCGCCAAGGGTTGGTATCCAGTTCGCTTCCAGATACTGGAAGAAGCCGCCCAACGTTGGGCCGTCAGGACTGTAGTAGTTGGCGCCCGTTTCGCCGGCCGCGGCGGGGTTGCCTAACGGAATGCTGTAGTCACGGACGAAACCGGAATCGCTCAACGCCGGCCGCAGATAATGCCGGATGTACTGCCCCAGATTGAGCAGGCTGTCGAAACCGAGGATGCGATTGAGCGAGATGTCCGTACCCGGAATGGTCTGCGTGAGGTATTCGTTGCCGTCGCTGATCACCGTGCCGTTGGGGGCATAGATCGGGACCAGGTCGCCCTTGACATCGTTGATCTCCTGGCCCAGCCAGTCGAGTACCAGGTAGGCCGCCTCAGTCAGGATGCCGCCGATGTCGCGCAGGTCCACGTCGAAGCCAGGATCGAGCACGCCGTCATAGAAGTCGGTGTCCGCAAAGCTCAGGGACCCCAGCTCCAGCGCCATGACATAGAACGGCAGCGACAGAGAAATGCTGTTTTGGAAGGTCGTGGTGCCGGCCTTGTTGTGCGCGTGGTTGAATGTGAAACTGCCGTCGTGCATGTAAACGCTGCCGCCCAAACGCAGTGACGCGGTTCCCGCTGCATTTGTCGAAATGTTTACGCTGCCGTAGCCGACGCCGAGATCAATGCCCGTTGCGTTGACCGCCGCGTCGAAGAAGAACTCGTTGAAATTAAACGCGCTGCTCTCGCCCGCCAGATCTACCGTGAAGTCGAAGGAAAGTCCGGTGGAGATATTAAATGCGAAGTTCAGAGCCGCATCGAACTCCAGACCCACCGCATCAAGGTCCGTGCCCAAATCGATTGAAATTGTGTCGCTGATCGTCCAAGGTATGTTGACAGCGATGTTCAGTTCATCGCCGGCACTGTCCACCGTGAAGAACCCGGGATTGCCCTGAGAACCGATGCCGGGCAGCGTGACCATCCAGTGATCCCGCAGGAAGGCGCCCAGTCCATTCCAGATATCGGCTATACTCACGCCGCCATCGGCCACAGAGTGGGTCCCGATCCAGTGGATCGTCTCCAGGTACGCGAAGACGTAAGTGTCAACGTCGAGAAACGCCGCAACGCCGGTCGCCGTGTCCACGCCGGCAAGGCCGTTGTCGGCCGCGCTCGCCTCTTCGAAAAAGCTGTTGATCGAGCGGCCCGTGCCCGGTATTTCAAAGTCGAAGAAACTGGAATCGAGCAACTGCTGCTTGAGGTCGCCGATGAACCCCGCCAGGTCCTCCAGCAGCCCGCGGATGACGCTGTCGACCAGATTACCTAACTCGTCGACAATGTTGGGCGCGTCGATGATCACCGGATCGTGCGGTCCCGGATTAACGTCGAACATGTGGCGGAAGATTTGCTCCAGCCCCTCGTTGGTTGCCGTGTTGTACGCCGGATTCGTGCGAATCCACAGCGGCGTGGTCAGGTCGATCTCGGTGCCGAACACCTCGATTGTCAGCGGCATGAACAGCTCGAAACCGCCGTCGACTCCGGTGAAGTTCACGTTGTCGCCGAGAAGTGTTTCGTTGAAGCGGTAACGCCCGTCGTCGGTGATGCCCGTGCCCGGCTGCTGATCCAGGACAAATGCTACGGTCACGAAGTCGGACTTGTCATCGGGATCGATCAATTCGGGATTTGTCGTGGCGTTTCCGTCGGCATCGATTGTCAGCTCAGTCGTATAGAGCACACCGTCCGGGCCGCCCATGCCGTCGCGGTCGTAGTTGAGGCCTTCGTCATTGGTACGCAGGCCGATGGAGTCGAAGACTTCGAAGTTCAGCGATATATTCCTCGCCAGCAGCTTGAAGCCGGCGTCGACCCGCGTCCCCGTCCCAAGCCCCTCATCCCAATCGAACAGGAAAACGTCAATGGGCAGGGCCTCGTTGCGGCCGGACGCATCCACACCCGCCTGGATCATCACCCGCCCGAACGCCTTGACGTTGATCTCGCCGCTGCCGGCAATCGCCACCAGATCGCTGATGCCTTCCAAGCCCGGGAGGCCGCCGACAAGCCCCGCGAACGCCGCGAGGTCAAAATCAAACGGAACCGTTTCTTCGAACTCCTCCTCCAGTTTCAGGGTCATCACGAGGACGCCCGCGGCGATGCTGACAGAGAAGATGTCGCTGTCGAGATTGATGTCCAGCCCCAGCTTCTCCATCACCAAGCCGATCAGCGCCTGGAGGTCGTTGTCCGGGTCAAGAAGCGCCCGCTGCACACGATCGACGGCGTTGTTGATCGTGTCGAGCAGGCCCAGGAGTTCCCCCGGCGACTTATTGATGATCGGAATCGTGACGTCTTTGAGCAGCTCGTAAATCGGCGAGTTCGGATCGGTCACGAAGAACGGGAGCTGATCGAAGGCTTGCAGGACGTAATTCCTGGCCCGCAGAATGGTCGCCATCAGGTCTTCGAGTCTCAGATACTCATAGACGCGGAACATGCCCGGAATATCGCTCATTTCCAGCGTGACGTAGTCGCTGTCTGATTTCGAGCGGCCGAGGTCCTCCACTTCGAAGCGTATCTCGGCCCCATGCGCGACCCCCAAGCCTCCCAAGCCGGTATTCACCGTCATGCCGCGAAGCACCGCGGTCGCCTCGCCCGTCAGCGCCGCGGAGACTATAGCATCGAAATCGTTACTTAGAATCTCGTCAAGTGTAAACGTTCGATCGTTAGTCGTGCCGAGATTGCCGTCGCTATCGAGCACGACGGTGCGCGTCAGGCTGACACGGACGAGGTTGTCAACCCCCGGCACATCGGCCAATACGACGCCGATGAAGCCGAGTCTGGCCGGAACGTCGATGTCAAACACGTCGTAGGCCACTGTCGCGGTCAGGGTGAAATCCCTGATGCTCCAAACGACCTGCCCTTCGGTCGCCCCGCCCGGCTGACCGTCGACATCGATCAGGAGGTCAAACGCCCCGCTCACGGTCGCGGCCAGTTCGGCTTCGGCGTTGGAAATCAGCCCCGTGAGACTCAGGCCGTAATCGCCCGCCAACGAAACCGTATGGCCGGTCAGGCCGAAGAGATCGAGATCATACCCGTCCAGGTCTGTCGCGTCAATCAGCCCACGACGCACAAGGTCCGCCACATTGAGCATCGGCCGGCCTAAGGAGGCGATCTCGATATATAAGAGATCATCCAGATCGACCTGATCAGTGGCATCCACCACTCCCGCGTTGATCAATAGCTCGATTTCAAGCCAGCCCAGGTTGAGCACGTCATAATCCACTGTACCCAGAGCATCCAGATCGCTTCGGACAATCAGTGGCTCGCGGATCAGCCCGGCGCCTTCCAAGGCGGCTAATGTCACCCACCCCTCGTTGACGATCCCCTGCGGATCGATCACGCCGGACAACAACCCGGCCTCGACGAGTTGGGATTCGGTCAGCCCTGACTCGGCGATAAGACTGTTCTTATTAATCGCTGAGTCGATGAGCCCGGCGGTCTCAAGCTGGCGCGCCGTTACAAGCCCTGAAACAATCAACAGTCGCGGATTGATGGGATTGCCCGTCAGACCCCTGGCGTTGAGTTGGCTGTTTGTGACCAGCCCGCTTGCAATAAGGCTGCCGCGGTCGATGTTTGCGCTGAAGAATCCGTTGGCCGCCAGGTCCGCAACCGTCATGATGTGCGATGTGGCGTCGCCGGCGTGCAACCGTGCATTAATCAGGCTTACCGTACTGACCGATGGGAAGTTGTGACTGTTAAGCTGCCCCTGCGTTATGAGGCCGGCCTGCACCAACTGCTCGCCTGTGACCAGATTGAGCAGGATCAACTCCGCCGTGTCGATCGTTGCGGCAACCAGCCCGGCCCCGACGAGACTGCTGATCGTCGCCAGTCCGGAATCCGCCAGATCGACGATGTTCACCATCGGATCGAACAGGCCGGCGGCCACAAGCTGGCTTTCTGTAATCGTTACGCTGCCGGCAAAGGCCGTCGCCAGGAGCGCCGCCTTGTCCACACCGCCTTCGACGAGTTTCAGCAGCGTCACCAGGCCCGAATCGATCAGTGCGTCGACATCCACTGAAGCAGGCACAATCTGCGCGGCCTGCAACTCACCCAATGTGACCCCCAACGCCACCGCATCCAGCAGCCCTGCGAGTTCCACCCGGCCGCTGCGGTTGTCCAGCCCAGCGGCCTTCAATTGATCGATTGTCACCAGCCCTGAATCCAGCAGGGCCGCAAGATCAACGTGCGTACCCAGCAGGCCGCTATCCACCAGGTCACTCGCTGTCACCAGCCCCGATCCCACCAGATCGGCCACCCCAAGCGAGCCCAGGCCGTCGACCTCGGCCGCCGTCACCAGACCCAGTGCAATCATCTGGTCCAGACTTCGCAGGCTGCTCAACCGCAGTGCCCCGGTCCGGTCCAGTCTTTCGAGGTCAAACACCGAAGATGCCGGGGCGATGTCCGACGCCGCAATCAGGCCCCCCGCGATCAGATCGCTCAGCCTGGCAAGACCTCGGGCAATCAGTTCGTCTTTGTCGACCGTGGCCGCGGCATCGAGATGGGATGGATTAACCACGCCTTTCTTGATCAGTTCACGCAGTGTCGCAATGCCGCTGCTCAGCAGGCTTGTCGCCCCGTTGAGGAATACTTTGTCGCTGTCGGCCCCAATAATCAGCGTATGCGCCTCAATCAATGCCCTGTCGAGGATGTCCGAAGCGTGGATGCGGTCCACCGCTATGCCCAATGCGGCACGGGTCAGGTCGTTCTCATCCGCAAAGCCCGCCCCGATAAGCTGCTCCAGCGAGACCAGACCCGACGCCAGCAACCGTTGCAGCAACACCGTGCCCCCGCTGACGAGGTTGAACGCATTCAGGTCCGCCGTGGTGACGATGCCGTTTGCATTCAGCGCCGCCGCACTTATTGCTTTGTCGACAAAACTGTTCTTGTCGAGCAGGCCGTCGGCAACCATCCGCTCGAGCTGTCCGAGGTTCCGCACGATCAAATCACTCGCATCGAGCAGGCCCAGCGTAACCAGGTCGCCGATGAATACTTCGCCGATCAGGTCATACAGGTAAATAGCATGGGCGCTGATGTAGTTATTGAGGTCTCCCGCTTCGAAGAGGTCTGAGCGCTCCAAGGCGACAATGTCAAGCTGCACCCCCGGGCTCGCCAGGTCGCCGGCAGTCACGTAACCCGCATCGATCAGATCAACCAGCGTAACGGCGTTGAGATCCAGTGCAATCAGGCTGTACAGCGGAATCGTCGTGACATATGCATCGTCGATGTCGACGGCAAACGCTGCCTCAAGATCGGCAACCGCCAGATCGATGTTCTCAAAGTCATAAACGTCGACGAACTCGGCCGCGACATATTCCGCCAACGTGACATCATAAAGGATCGAGCCAAGTAGCGTATCCAGCCCCACCGAACCCAAATGCACGTAACGATCAAGCCGGTCATTCTCGAACAAAGGCACAAGTTCCATCACATCGTTGAGGACGGTGATCGCCTCCAGGATGCTCTGCTCGAATACCTTATTAAGAAACTTATCCCGCCGCAGCAGGCCGCGCCGCACAAGTTCCGCAAAGGTCCCGTAGGCATCCAGCAGGAAGTCCTCGATCAGCACATACCCGTCGCCGTCGGCATCGAGACCCTGATCTGCAAGATACTGCGCTCCCACAACGTCCGATTGCAGCAGCACGTCGAGATCAACGACACCATTGGCGGCCAGATCGCTCGTGTCGACCAGTCCGGCGTCAACAAGCTGCCGCAGCGTGACCACGCTGGTCTTCCAGAAATCACTGGCGTTCACGAGGCCAGCCGCAAGCAGGTCATCTTCACCCACCAGGCCGATGCCGAAGAGCCCTTCGAGATCAACGTTCACCTGCCCCAGACCGGCAGCGTCCAGGAGATTGATGCCCACGACGTTGGCAGCCAGGATATCCGCCTCACGCAGTTGGCTCGTCTGCAAGTGCAACTGGACACCGGTAAACACTCCCGCCAAATCTTTCAACGTCACCAAACCCAGACGGACCAGGTCGCTGACGTTCACGAAGTCCGGGCTGCCATCCTGCACGAGACCATTGTTGTCCAATTTGTTTTGCGTCACAAGACCGGCCGCAAGCAGATCATTCTCCGAAACGCTCGCGGCCGCCAAGTCGAAATCCAAAGCCGTTAACAGACCGTACCGAATAAGATCGGCTAATGTCGCCAGACCGCTAGTTATCAGATCGCCAACAGCGACCACTTTGCGTCCTTGAGCGTTCTGCGCCACGTATGTCTCCAGCGCCGCCCGCTCCAACACATCCGAGATCAGCAGGCTGCTCCGCTTGACCGTACCCTGCACAAAAATATCTTTCAGCAGAACCGGCGAGAGATCGACCGAAAGATCGTCCGTGCCAATCAGCCCGAAGCGAAGCAGGTCGGCGATGGTCACCTTCGTCGCGCTCAGCAGGTTGGCCAGCGCAATGCCGTCGCCGTGCAGCACCAGGCCAAGGGCATCCAGCGCTTCGATCAGGCTGCGTGAAAAACCAAACAGATCAAGGTCCGCCGGCGGCAGGTCCGCAAGGTCCGCGCGCTTTAATTGCCCCAGTTCGATCAAATCCCCGATGGTAAGATAGCCCATCGCGACCAGTTCGGCAGGCGTGTACCGGTTCAGCAATCCTTCGTCGAGGATGTGCGATTGCCCCAGTGCATCCGCATCCACGTCGCCCAGCGGCCGCACGTCATTATGGTCGATGATGCCGAAATAGATCAGATGGTGCAGTTTGATCGGCGAATTCGCCAACAGTGCGTCCAGATCGATGATCGACCCCGGCCCGATCAGTCCTCCGTTGCCCTGAATGCTCGTCAGCAAGGATGCGGCCCGGGTTCCGATGTCCGAGGCCAGCAACTCATCGATCGCCATTTGGGCGGGTCCGATCAGGCTCTCACGGGCCAGATCGCCAAGGTCCGCCAGGCCTGACTCGATCAGCCCCGGAATATCGATTGCGTCGACAAGCAAATCCGCCTGGCCGATCAGATTGTTATTGACAAGATCATTGACGCTTGCCAGTCCCGAACTCAGCAGCCGCTCAAGGTTCAGCCTGCTTCTCACCAGGTCCGCCGCGTCTAACAGCGAGTTGCCCACCAGTTGCGCTATACCGGCGATCCCGGAAGTGAACAGGTCGCTCAACGAAAATGAAGGCAGCGATAGATTGCCCGCCGCAACCAGGCCCTTCTGCACCAGTTCCCGCAGTGTAACCACCCCTGAATTCACGAGGGCATGCAGCGAAACGTTGCCCAGGCCGTCTATAAGATGATTGAAGTTCAATTCAAACTGTGTCGCGAGAGCGTTGGAGATCAAACTGGCCGAGGTCAAAGTGATGTCCACAAAATCATCGACATCGACCAGGGCCGCATCCAACACCTGTGCCAAGGTGGCAAGACCGCTGCTGAAGAAAGCCCCGACGCCTATCACAGTGTTCTGTGCGAAACCTGCCGCATCGATCAGTCCCGCGGTGACAAGATCGCCTAACGTAATCGCTGTCGCCGTCAGGAGGTCGGAGATGTTTACCAATGCGGACGAAAGGAAATCCGTCGCCGCAAGCAGACCCGCATCGACCAATTCCTGCAACGAAGCGATTCCCGAGCCAATCAGATCGTTTATCCCCAGCGAATCGAGATTGATGTCCCCGAGGTCCAGCAGGCCTGCGTCAAAAAGGCTTTCGAGGGTCGCCAGGCCGCTGTCCAGCAGATCATCCAGATTTACCAAGTCTGCAATGCTTGCGTGGCTCGTCAAGTCGATTCCGAGGTCGGCAATGTTCGTAGCGGCCAGGTTGATGTCGCGGATGAAGCCCAGGCTCGCCGCCAGTGAACTCGGCGTAATGAGTCGCGCCTCGGCCAGGTCGCCGAGGGTCACGAGTCCCTTGTCGATCAGGTCGTCCAGTTCCACGAGATTGCCCGCCCCGATGAGGCCCAGCGCCACAAGTGCTGCATTTCCGGCGATGCCGCTGTCGATCAAGGCCGCCGTGTTGATGCCGGTCCAGTTCGCCACGGAATCGACGTTCAGCACGCCGGCGGCCCAAAGTGCGGCCAAGGTCGCATATCCATTGTCGAGCAGATTGTCCGGATCAACGTATGCACCGATCTGGATCAAGCCCGCCTCGGCCAGCACACTGAGTGTTATCCGCCCTAACACATCCAAATCGCGGAGGCTAAGGCCGCCCAGGTCAATGTCGAAATCCAGCGGGATCGCCAACGTGCGGCTCGCCGGGTCATAGGTGACCGCCTCCCCCGGAGCCAACAGCCCCGCCGCCGTCACAGCCGCCACAAAGTCTTGGAGACTGTGCATCTGGCCGAAGTCAAGCTTGCTCAGAACGCCAAGGTCAAACGCCGCCCCCAGATCGATCACATCCGCTAACGACGCATCGATAAAGGGTATCGCAACGTTGAAGCTGTCCGAAACGGCCACGGTCGCCAGGAACTCGTCGCGCAGCGATTCCAACTTGTCCTGTATGTCGGAAACCCGCAGGTTCACAAAGGGGATGAAACTTGCCAGATTGGCGGAACTGGCGCTAACATCGGTGCTGCCCCGACCTCCCTCGGAAACCAGGTACATGTGGCCGGCAATGTTAATTCTCGCCTCCGCACCCTGATTGATGTCCACCCCGGCAAGCGACGCGTAAATCGGCAGGCTCACATTGACCGCACTTACCGCATCCCCCACCGGATCGTAAGTCACTACATACCTGCCGCTGCCCCCGTTCTGATATGCCAGATCCAGATGGACCCCAAGGTCCACCGAACCTGCCGCGTGCCGGGGGTGCCCTGCCGCCGCCTCAAGACCGCCGATCATCAGCGGGAAAATCACGTCCATGGAATTCAGCGACGCGTCCATATCCAGTTGCGTCACCTTGAAGCCGTATGTGGCTCCCGTGCTGTCGCCCCACCCTAACGACAACTCAAACGCAAAGGCGACGTTTATAGTCGCCTCCATCTCCGTATAGGCAGGCCCGATACCGTAGACGGACTGGCTCAGGCCGACTGGAATCCGCTTGCCATAACTCGATGCCCCTGAGAACTCCAACTGGATACGGGTGACCGAGTTATATGTGCCTGTGTATGTCATGCCGCTGAACGCAATGTCGCAGGCGTTGCCGCCCATCAGGTTGTCGAGCCAGTTGGTCCGCAGGTAATTCAGGAAATCGGCGATATCGAAATCGACTTGCGAACCCAACACAAGAAGCGGAGCCGCATAGGCGTCAAGCGTCGGCCCCACATCCAGGTAGCTCGACAAATCAAAAAGCTGATCCAGGGTGACGCCTGTGCCGGCAACATTCTCCCCTCTGATTTTCAGATCACTAAGAACGAGATCTCGCAGCAGCCGATCCGACAGATCCGCTAATTGCTGCAAGGCCGTCTCCATCCGCCCGGTCGCCGCAGTAGTCGTGTGAAGCGCCGTCCCTGTCGGAAGTTCCGCCACCCGCAACTGTAAACGATCAGCATGCTCGACAACTTCAAAGTAGAGATTGCTGTCGCCAAAGCCGAACGGACCTGTAACGTGTGAGAACCGGCCATTGACAGATCCGGATGTCAGGAAATCGAATGTATCCCCCAGCGATGGTATAAAACCGTTGACCAGACTGATCTTCAGGGTACCGCTAAGCGCCGCGGCGCCTGCGACATTGATCTGGTCGAAACCGTTGTTCAGCGGTGTGCCCGGCCCCGGACTGTACCCGCCGATTTCAATCTCCAGAGTCGCACCCGCGGCCTGGGTAAAACTACCTACGTTCAGTATGTCCGGCGAATTGCCGTAACGGAAGGACCCCGCGTTGACCACTGCACCAAAATCGCGCAGATATACAAAAGGTTCAAGACCTGAATATGCGACCGTCAAGTCGATCTCGGCGCCCGCAACAATCAGCCGGCCACCCTCGTCGGCAAGGTCGGAAAACTCCGCCGAAAGCTCCGAGGCGCCCGATACCGTCAGCCGATCATAACCGCCCTCGCCGCCGACAAAGTGAACCCCGCCGGCAAGCGAAAACGGCGTGCTTAGATCGATAAGCACTGTGTCACTGGAGTCAGGCCCTCCGATGAGGATCACGCTGTCGATGTCGTCCACCGCATAACGCGCAAGCACACCCCGACCGTTGTTATCGAAAATCTCGATAACAGACGAATCTTCAGCGTTCAGCCGTATTGTAACATCGAATTGTCCGCTCGCTTCAACGTGCACCAGTTTGCCTGCCTCGGCGCTGTCGACGAGCAAAACACTGATCAGGTCCCCGCCGGGCGGGCCGTGCGGAGCACGAAGCGTCTCGGTCAGTTGCTCAACTATTCCCTGCTGCTCGAATCCCCCGAGGCAGTCTGGTTCGTTGCGGCACGATCCCGTCTGTTCGGAAGTCAGTGCCTCATCCCCGGCGACGGTTAAAAGGAGCACAAGTCCGGGGCCGGGGCCGGGTTCAGATGCCTTGTCTTCATCGACGCCGTCCTGCTCAGCTTGGGTAACATTGCCTATGGACGCTTTCGCGTCCTGCTGAGTTTCCGGAATGTGAAAGAGGGGATCGATTGCCGAATGGGCGGCGCCTGAGGGATCGCCTTCGGCGGCCGCAACGGCGCCAGATGTGACCTGCATTTCAATCGTGGAAGAGGCAGCATTCCGGTGGGCGGAAAGCGGGCCAAGCAACTCTTGTTCTACCTGGCAGACAGCCGAAAGCAACAGCCTGTCCTCGAGTTGCTCTACAGTAAACCTGGGTGTTTTTGGTGAAAAATGCCCCCGGGCTAATCGCCGGTTTCGAACTGAAGACCATATGCCGCGAAGCGGATTCATGGGCCTTTTTGCCTCTCTCCTTGCTTTCCCCGCGCAATTCAGAAGTCCATTTTAATCAACTCCCTTGGCGTGTCAAGCGATTTTTCCGGGTCTTCGCGAAAACTTACATCAGGATGAGCGGGAGTCACCCGCGACTGCCTCACAGAATTTTTCTTCAAAGACGATCTTGTCAAGCAGTTCACAAACGGTATAATTCCAAATTGAAGGCCCCGGCCGACGCGTTTGAAACGTGCGGCAGACCGTAGGTACCAGGAGATGTTCGCCTTGTCGCAGGCCCTGCCGGTAAAACGAAGAATACGCCACAGCGTTAAGGCCGCTGCAGAGATATTTCTCGAATATGGCGAGTTCATCCGCACAGTTATTCGATTGAATGTCAAAGATGCCCACGAGGCGCACGATTTCTACCACGACTTTTTTCTATCCATCGTAGCAAACCCAATTCCCTCGTATGTGACCAATATCAGAAGCTATCTCTACAGGGCTATCGTAAACGATATAGTGGATTACCGCAGGCGTCTCATGGTCCATCGCTCCGCGATCGAGACCTGCGGAATCTACTCGCGCACCGGAGTTCTGCCGGACACACCCGACACAGTAGTCATGGACAGGGAGCAAGCCCTGAAACTCTTTGACCTTATAGAAACCCGGCTGAGCCGCACGGAAGCCGAGGCGGTCACTCTCCGTTTCCGAGACAATTATACAAATGCGGAAGCGGCCAGAAGGATGAACATTAAACCAAAAACGTTGAGCCGGTATGTGTCGGTTGGACTCGAGAAATTAAGACAGTTGGTGTCCGATGGGGAGGGGTACAACGATGAAGATATCTGATCACGTGGTGACCTGCAACATGGCCCGGCCGTACTACTATGACTTTCTCTGCGGGTACAGGACGACCGACATCCCGGAAAACATATGGCATCACATCGGCCGGTGCGACCGGTGCAAGACCGAAGTCGACCGTCTGAACGCCGCCATGGATCACCAGGCCGGCGCCTGTCGGTGCGACGTCGATGTTGCCGCCTCTACGGCAAATCTCGAACTCCACATGGCCCTTCTTGGCCGTAGTGTCGACTGCAATGCCGTCAAGCCATTTCTTGCGCCCATGGTCGATCTGCTGTTCGAGGTGCCGGGCCCCACCCCCGTCACTGAGCACATTCGTGAATGCCCCGCATGCGCCGACGACATTGAGACCCTCCGCCGCCTGCATCTGACGCACCGACAGCACTGCCTTCTGGGTCAGATGCTGGCTGAAACCGGGCGTCATGACCATGAAACATGCCGGACGGCGCGCAAGGCCATAGGCTCCGTAGCAGCAATAAACTTCCAGGACATCGCCCCGGCGGTATTGAAGCATATCTGCCTCTGTGCAGATTGCCGCCGCCTGCTGGTGCAGGAACGCTGGACCCTTGCCAAGAGCCTTCAACCGCAGCACACTCGCAACGGCTGCTCATGCGAGGATGTCACCTGCGGGCATCTCTTTGATCTCTGTCTCCCCTATGGCGTCGACCCGGCTGCGGAGCCCCCCACCGAATGGTCCCCATCGCTGCTCGCGCATGTGTCCTCGTGTCGTCGATGCATGGACAAATTGCAGGCACTGCTTGGCGCTCTCACCCATATCATGGAGCGTCCTGCATCCGGCATTGTGACCTGCTTCACGATGGCCGATCTGTCGCGGGCCCGGACGGCGGTCGCCAGCCATATCACAGCAAGTGTACGGCCTGAGCACGCCCCGTCTGCCGACCACAGCCAGCCGCTCGAATCAGAAAAATCATGTCGCCAAACGGCACGGTTATATCCGCATTTAAGGCCGTTCCTGAAACCGGCCGCCGCCGCCGCTGCGGTTTTTCTGGCGGCCGTGCTCCTGCTTTACGGCACAAGTGTCAAAGCAACGGATTTGAGCCGTGTCTACGCGGAACTGGCCGCCGTTAATACGATGCACATCAAGCGCTTTGACGGGCAGCGGGCAGAAGCCCTCCAGGAAATATGGATATGCCAGAACCCGAAGCTTAAACTGTATAGAACAGGAGACCAGTACGATCTTTGGGATCTTGAGGCAAATGCCCGGAAACTTGCCAACGCCACGACGGGACAACATCAGACAATCCCTCTGGATAGTGAAACGATTGCAAAAGTGGCAGGAACGCTGACGGGTCCCATGGACATTCTGCCTTTCGCGAAACTGTCCAACGCGCCTGAGGGCGCAACATGGCACCGCCTTGAGGACGATGTCACCGATGCAGGTCTGCAAGGAACGCACATCTATGAAATGACCTGGACAGACAAGGCATTGGGCGGCGAACCGGTTTACTGCAAATGGCGCGGCTATGTGCACCCCGATACCAAACGACCCCTCAGAACGGAATCCTACAGCAGGATGGACTCGACAGCAGAGTACACGTTAAACCAGTATATGGAAATCGCCTATCCCGACGGCGCGTCCATTCAGGCCTTAATCAAGCAGCTCGGCCTGTAAATATCCTGACTTACGGCACCCAAAGGGGCGAACGATTCGCCCAACCCCCTCCGATTTCTTCCACAAGCAGACTCTCAGCTTTGGCGCGGTTAACGTGGCCATCGGCATAGGTCACATTAATGGTCCTTCTCGGGTGCCGGCCTTTCACAGCATCCTCGTGAAACAGCGGCGGGAATGTACGATTGACGTTAATGGAAAGCCCGGGCACATAGAACGCCTGTTCCCGGTTTACATTCTCAAAACGCTGCACGACGTTGTCGGCCGCCCCATACCAGCTTATCTGACTGTAGCCGCTGTCGGTGATTAACAGCACGGCCGAGGGATGACGGATCTGCTTCAGCCCTAATGGCGGACCCACAAACTCACCTCCCGCTGGGCCCTGCAAATCCGTCAATATCACCCGATTGACACCATAGTTGCCGAGGAGGATATTGGCCTCTAATCCGCGGTCCTTGACTTTGCGGGCCGCACACCAAGCCGGGGAATTCCTGTCGAGAATGGCATCGATGAAACCCTCGAGCTGATGCAACCACCATATCCCCATGTTGTCGCACAGGGGATCGCCGGGATGCCCGCCGTTTGGAATGGGTTGCCCCATCCTGTCATCAAACGCGTAGGGAAACCTCCCATTCGCCTCCTCATAAATCATCAGGGCCAGGCTTAACTGCTTCATATTGGAGGTACACCAAACAGCCTGCGCCTGCTGTCTGGCAGACCACAAACCAGGCGACAAGGCCCCCATCAGCAAAGAGATAACGGCAATGACGACAAGCAGTTCTATCAGCGAAAAACCATGGCGATTCATGATCACCATTCTACTGCTATAAACACTGCGTTGCAACCGCACAATCAGGCATGTCGCCGCAGTTGCCAGCTACTTACATGCATGAATGTAAAGAACAATCCACTCACCGGTCACGCCGCATTCGCCGGGGTCGGACGGCTTTTCGATACAGTCCAAGTACCAAGAACCTGCCACGGGGCCGCCGGCGCAACCGCCGCCGCCTTCGCTTAATTCACATCCGAACAGCTCAGGGTAAACGCGATATCTGCCGGCACAAACCATGCCAATAGCGGGGCTGCAATAGACAATGCGGTATTCTTGTATCCGCTGCGTACACGAGTAGGTGCCAAGGCTGTCGGCTCCCACAAGTTTCCTAAGCCGCGCATCCGGAATCTCCACGGATTCGGCTGACAACGGCAGCGGTTCTGCCGACACCAGCAGTGCCGTACCGCTCGGCCAGTCGAGCGTAAACAGGTCAATTCCCACTGGAAAATAGAATCGGTCATGGTCCAGATCAACCAACCATACCCGCTGGTCGTCAATGTGATCGAGCACAACAAAATGGTTTCGGCCCGGCAGATGCAGAATCACCGAACAATTCCTCAGTGTACGCAGAGTATCTATGTCCGTTTTGACTGCCCTGCAGTTGAGCCCCGCACCGGCCAGCACCTGTTTTATAGTGTAAAGACTTGTGCTTGCGTCATCGCTTTCGCCCAGCAAGGTTCTCTGCTGCTGCGTGATATTTTTCTTCCAACGCGACATGACATATTGTGTGGTTATCGTTCCACAGTTAGCGTTACGCCCTTTCCCGGCCGCAATGATTTCCAGCCGCATTCGGCGCAGTGACTCCGTGTCCGCGTGCTCACGTTGATAATACGTCAGCGGTTTCTTCGACAGTTTCGTGTACTCTTCGATAAACGCTTCCGGCTCCATGTCTACGACGAAGGGATTCGACGTGGGGATCTGCGTGCTGACACGTGTCAGGTTCCAGTGATCGTATGACGTTAGCCGGGCCGGTTTGCCGCTGTCGTCGAAGGTCTCGATCTGCACGACCTGGGGCACCCACCGGCCGCCCACCCGGCGGTATCCGTCATACGTCCTCACGGTCAGCGACCGGCCCTCATTGCGCACCGTATTCGACAGCACCGCGTAATCTTTGTCGCGATCCAGGACGCACGTCATCTGCAACGTCTCGGTCATACGGACCGTCAGCTCAATTATTGTCAACCCTTCCCGCTGTGTTTCAATTCCGGACACTTCCGCACCGGACAGCACATCATACGTGAATTTCCCATATCCCCATGGAATCACGCCGGCGGTCAAGGGACCGTTCACCACAACGGGAATCGTGCTGGTGTCCTCAAAGACAATCGCATTATTGCCCTGCTTGGAGTAAACGGTGTACCGCTGGCCGTCCCACGCGAAGACGCGACGAGCGTTCAACTTCATGTCAGCGACCTCACGCGGGTTGCCCTGCTGCGCATCCGGCGGCAAACTGGCTGAATCGGTATCGATTTCCCAGTAGAACTTGTGGCCGTCGTAGCGGATCTGGACTGTGGACTCCGTAATTTGATCCGTTGCAGCCCTGTATTCGAGACGCGTTGCATGGACCACTCCGGATGAAATCCACGTATCCCGGGGCTCATCGGTCAAAACCTTCAAAAGGTCCAGTATTTCCGCGCGATCCAGCGGCCTCTGCCCGGCGGCCCGGCCGTAAACAGTACTCAACACAACTACTGCCAAAAAAATACATTTCTTCTGCATGGTGGTCTCCCTGCTCACGCCCGGTTCTGCCGCTCTACTGGATAAGTGAATCGGACTGCTTGACGCTGTTGATAAAAGTATGCCACTCCGCTTCGCTGACGAGGGCCTGCATATCGCCCTCAGTGATCCATATCTCTTCCAGGAAACCCACGATCGCATCGACATCACGCGCAGCGGAAGACGGCTGTGTGCTCTCCTCCGGGGAGGACATTTCGCCGAACGTCGCCTGCATCCCAAGGGTTACCTGGTGGATCACGATGGGCTCCAGCCGCACATCGTAAGCGGCAAGCAGATCTGAAAGGTGCAGCGTAACGTCACCGGTCCCCAGACTGGTGTAGACAAAGCTGGCCAGCGGCCCGTCCGCCATGGGCGATGAAATAGAGACTCCACCTAAAGCGATTCCCTCGGGCTGCAACTGACCCGGACCCCAATCATCAAAGAACGCGTCGCGCGGCTTCGCCAGAATACGGGCAGTGCCCGGTCCCGGGGGGTTATCAGGATCGTACGGCGTATTGTCAATACTGCCGATGGTCGGGTTATTTATATCCACTTCAATGTGGAACGTATGAATCGGAACATCGCCTCTCTCCATCATGACATAAAGTATGACGGACTCACCTGCGGAAAGACTGATGTCGTTTGATCCCATGGCATCGGCAATCCGGAAAGTCACCTCCGGCTCCACCGCCACGATCGGGACCCGTGGAACTCCCCACATCCAGTAATCCGCAAAGAGCGCCAGGTCCTGCACGTCTACGTACCCGTCGGCGTTGATGTCCACCCGGCCGCAGCCATTTGGCTCATTGCAGTCCTCAACCAGCCAGTGCGAGGCAAGCAGTACGTAATCGGCGATATTGACCACACCGTCGCCGTTGAAATCACGTGACGGCACATGCGAAAACTGGATTATATCGCTGGGGATGCTGAAGCTGGCGGCGTGGTCGTATACCCGGACATTTGGGTCGCCGCTACCGGTGGCCCGATAATCGATCACGAACCATTTCCCCGGCATTCCAGTGGTATCCGAAGTGTAAAGATCAAATCCCCACATAATCGGATCCTTCCAACTGATAACCCGCGCGTCATCGCCGGCGCCGGCATAGTGGGACCCCTGCCAGTCACACGTGTTGGGATTAAAGCCCCTGGCCGACAGACAGGCACTCGTCCTGTCGGGGCCTTCGATAAACAGCCCGCCGCCCCAGTAATCACCAGTATCCGAGGAGACTACAAGTGACAGTTCGCTGCCCACCATCAAGGGTCGGCCGTCAAACGGCGTCACCTCGTCGGCTTCATACACATCGACCCGCACCGCGGCCTGGGCGAATGCAGCCAGAGCGATATGTAAACACAGAATCAAACCTTCCTTTTTCATCACGATTCTCCGGATATCCATGCATCATTTGTTGAGTGAAAACGGAGCGATGGCACCCTCCTGCCGACGACCATGTGGGCCCTGCCGGCAAGCTGATAATCACCCGTCCTCATAGCGAATTGGCGCATTTCCGGGTCGTTAAAGCCGGAGCAGCCGTTTTGAGACATTCGCTGACCTCACGTAGTAAGCATCGGTCATATCCGGACGCAGGTTAACCGCAAGCGTCCGCGGCTAACATTTGTGCCTGAAGGGTCCAGGCATAAGTCGTCGGTGACCCTGAAAACCCCCGCTTGCGCCGGTAAAAACGCCCTTTTAAAAAATTTTTGAAAAATTCCAAAAAAGACTATCAACACTTGCCGTTCTCGTTCGCTTACTCATCGCACGTACCTGTATGGGTAATCCACCCGGGCGCAGGGAAACGGATTTCTGTGAGGGGGTGCGCCCCTTAATTGTGAAGCTCTTGTGTCTTTGTATTGATAAATGGATGTCACTCTGGCCTGTTGATCTGCTGGGGATGTTCCCGCCTTCAAAAAGCGGGTTCATCCCCATAGCAGTTCGCCGGGAGCAAGGCAACGACGCTGAACTGTGAATGCACAGACCCAGATGGTTCAAAGGAGATTGGAACACTATGAGACGCCTTGGTCCTCCCTTGTACGGCGCCCGTTACTGCGCCAACAGGGAGAAACAACAAATTCACGATCTGGACTCTGAAACGGAACAATGCAGGATAGATCAGGCAGTTGCCTCCGGAGAAGCCCTCTCTTTCCAATCGCTGGAAAACGGCCACGCTTCGGGCTATAAAGACTGCCGTTACTGCATTAATGGCAGAACGTGACAACTGAGCCGACCTGCTGACACAGGGAGCCGCAAAGCGGATGGGTGCGGAGAATGTTTGCGCCTGCGTTGTTCCCTGTCCGGTCGCCGTGCCGCCATTTCATCTGCGCCTGTGTAATCTCGATACCCCTGGGTGCACACTCCACCGTGTGCAAATTGATTTAAGAAGCCTTTCCTTTGTGCCGACATGCGCAAGGATTGTGGGGGTAAAATACAGAATGGGGGTTTAGCCGTACGGACCGGGGGTCCAACCTGAAAGAGCAACCCACCCCTCGACGAAGGATGGTATGCTCGGGTCCGGAATGTGCTTCAAACAAGTATTTGGAAAGGGGATGTGTAATGAATGTTAAAGAGATTATGACATACAGCGCCGAGACGATTGAAAGTCAGGCAACGCTTGTCGAAGCTGCCCAGAAAATGAAGCAATTGGATGTCGGGTCGCTGCCGGTCTGGGAAAGCGGGGAACTGGCCGGCATGATTACCGACCGTGACATCACCATCAGAGCCGTTGCCCAGGGAAAAGACGTAAACCAAACGCCTGTGAGAGACATAATGACGCCACAGGTCTTCTACTGCTATGAAAGCGATGACGTCCACGAAGCCGCCGAACTTATGGAAGAAAAAGACATTCGCCGGCTGGTGGTGCTCAATGACAACAACGAACTTGTCGGCTATTGCTCGCTTGCGGATTTTGCGGTCAAGAGCCGCGACGAACGCCTGGCCTGGCAAATTCTCGAGAAGGTCTCAGAGCCGGCCTGCCCGCAACGATAGGCGATGGCGGCCGCTTACCGGATTTAGTAAGGGGGCCCGCCTCGCAACGGGCGGGCCCCATGAAGAACCTGAATAAGATTTAAGGAGGGGATAATGAATAAGCCCATGCAATGTGAAGATGACCTGCTCTGCGGCGTCAACACGGTCGCAGATATGGAAAACATGACGAGTCTCGAAAAGGAGCATGTGGTCGTCATCAGTGCCCCCGAGCATATCCGTGCCAATGAGCCCTTTGACGTCACGATCGAGGTGGGCGAGCACATGTCGCACCGCATCGAGCCGACGCACTACCTTGATTTTATCGACTTGTACGCGGACGATACTTATATTGCACGGCTCGGTCTGACTCCACTTGCAACCTCGCCCATTATGAGGGTTCGCGTCTCATTAACCCATATCCATGACACGCTGCGTGCATTTGCGCACTGCAATATACATGGCACGTGGGAAGGCCGCATGCAGATACACATCTCAGAATGATGCTCGAAACGGGCCCATGCAGCCGTGCAGCAGGGATTGAGTGGGTGCGCAGTCGGAACTCGCGGCGATAAGTGTATACGCCGGCGAGTAAGAAGGAGGTTCGGCCATGCAAGCACACGAACTGGCTAACAAACTTGAAGTTATTCTCGACGAGGCCAAGACGGGGGTACTGGCGACCGCCGATTCCAATGGACGCATTCACATGCGATGGATGACGCCGGTAGTGCTCAAACAACGCCGCGGCGCAATATTCGCATTCTCAAGGCCCAACGCCGCCAAGGTCGATCAAATCGGTGCATCCGGCCAGGCCGCGTGGATGATTCAGACTCGTGACCTCAGAGAAATCGTTCATCTCAGCGGCCCGACCCGTGTTATCGATAATCCCGCGCTGAAAGCCGAACTCATGGACATAGTGGGCCCCAGACTGGCGGTCTTCTGGAAGACAAATGCGCCCGCCGAAGAATTCGTCGTCATCGAGACCATGATTGAGGAGGCAACATGGTTGAAACCTATGAAGGCCTCGCGCGAAATCGTTACATTCTGAAAAACTATTACGCAGGACCAACAAGGTGGCCAAAAGCGATGCAAAGAAAAAAACGCAATACGGACCGGAGTTTCTGAAAGGTCTGCTGGAGGGCATGCTGCTGATCCGGCGTTTCGAGGAGAAGGCCGCCCAAATGTATGGTCTGCGCAAGATCGGCGGCTTCTGTCACATCTACATCGGCCAGGAAGCCATCGCCGTCGGCGCTGCCGC
This sequence comes from Phycisphaerae bacterium, assembly GCA_014859965.1. Classification (GTDB taxonomy): domain Bacteria; phylum Planctomycetota; class Phycisphaerae; order Sedimentisphaerales; family Anaerohalosphaeraceae; genus JACZKQ01. The sequence goes on along the minus strand of JACZKQ010000074.1, from coordinate 87,328 downwards.
CGCGATTGATCCGGCGCGCGACTATATTATGACGGCATACCGCGACCACGGCCACGCACTCGCCGCGAGCATGGACCCCAAGGTCGTCATGGCCGAGCTGTATGGCAAGATCACCGGGTGCAGCCGCGGCAAAGGCGGCTCCATGCACCTGTTTGACGTCGAACGTCATTTTTACGGCGGCCACGGCATCGTGGGGGCGCATATTCCGCTGGCGACCGGTGTCGCCCTCAAGATAAAGTACAGAGGCGAAAAGGGGGTCATCCTGTGCTTTTTCGGCGACGGCGCCGTTCACCAGGGTTCTTTTCACGAGGCGCTGAACATGGCCGGCGTCTGGAAGCTGCCGGTGGTATACATCTGCGAGAACAACTGGTACGGGATGGGGACGGATTATCGCCGCGTCAGCGCCGTACACGACCTTTCTTCGCTGGCGTCGTCCTATAACATGCCGGGCAAACAGGTCGACGGCATGGATGCCATCGCGGTCTTCGAAAACATCAAGGAAGCCGTGGCCGCCGTGCGGACCGAGTCCCAGCCCAGCCTGCTCGAACTCCGCACGTACCGTTACATGGGCCATTCGATGAGCGACCCAGGAACCTACCGCACCAAGGAAGAGATACTCAAACAAAAGGAGCAGGACCCGATCCTGATCCTTAAAAACAAAATGACCGCTGATGGGGTGCTCGCCGAGGACGACTATCAGCAGATGGACAAACGCTGCAAGCAGGCCGTGGCCGAGGCCGTGGATTTTGCCGAGGCCAGCGAGATGCCTGCCATTGAGACAATGTATGAGGATGTGTTCAAGTAAATGAGATTGATGTTGCACGGTTTAGCCGCGCGAACTGCGGCGCGGGTTACCACGGGCAGGATGCTCGTGCCACATTGAGAACTGCGAGGAATGGTATGCCCGTTATTGCCTATCGCGATGCACTGAACCAGGCCATAGACGAAGAGATGGCCCGGGACGACCGCGTCTTCCTCATTGGCGAGGAGGTCGCCTTGTACAATGGCGCCTACAAGGTCAGCCGCGGACTGCACGACAAGTACGGCGATCGCCGCGTCATTGATACGCCCATCAGCGAGGAAGGGTTTACAGGCATCGGCATCGGCGCCGCCATGGCGGGCCTGCGGCCGATCGTCGAGTGGATGACGTTCAACTTCAGTATTCAGGCCCTCGATCAGGTTATCAACAATGCCGCGAAGATGCGCTACATGTCCGGCGGACAGTTCAGCGTGCCCATCGTCTTCCGCGGCCCAAACGGCCCCGCCGAATGGCTCAGCAGTCAGCACTCTCAGGCACTGGACGCCATTTACTCGCATGTGCCGGGCCTGAAGGTCATCAGCGCCGCCACGCCCTACGATGCCAAAGGCCTGCTGAAGTCCGCAATCCGCGACGACAACCCCGTCGTGATGATGGAGGCCGAACTGCTCTACGGGGCCAAGGGCGACGTGCCGACAGACGAATACCTTATTCCGTTGGGCAAGGCCGACATTAAGCGCCCCGGCCGCGAAGTTACGCTGATCACGTTCGGCAAGGTAGTGCACATGGTTCTCGCCGCCGCCGAAGCCCTCGCCCAAGACGGCATCGACGCCGAAGTGATCGACCTGCGAAGCTTGCGTCCGCTTGACGAGGCCGCCATCGTCGCCTCCGTCGCGAAAACCTCCCGCTGCATCGTCATCGACGAGGGCTGGCCCATCGCCAGTGTCGGCGCGTATGTCGCATGGCTTGTGTCGCACCGCTGCTTTGACCGGCTCGACGCACAGGTGGAACTGGTCACCAGTGAAGACATTCCCATGCCGTATAACCATCAACTGGAATTGGCCGCTCAGCCGTCCGTCGACAAGATTCTCGCCGCGGTTGAAAAGGTGCTGTATCTATAAGGAAGAGAACAATGGCTGAGAACATACCGATGCTGGCCCTGTCGCCCACGATGGAAGAGGGCGTGATCGTCAAGTGGGTCAAGAATGAAGGCGACGCCGTTGCACAGGGGGACGTGCTCTGTGAGGTTGAAACGGACAAGGCGACGATGGAGTACGAATCGCCGGCCGACGGCGTCCTGTTGAAGATCCTCGCCCAGGAAGGCTCCAGCGTGCCCGTCGGCAAGGAGATCGCAACGATCGGCGAGGCCGGCGAGAAGGCCGAGGGCGCTGCGAAAACGGCGGAGCCCGAACACGAAAAAGAGGAGAAAGCCGTTGAAAAGCCGGCTGAGGCCGAGAAGAAACCTCAGGAGCCCGCCAAAGCCGAGAAGCCGCCGGAGAAAGCGGAACCGGAACCAGAACCGCCGGCGGAGCAAACCCAGAAACCCAGACTACCGGAGGAGGCACCTCCGCAACAGAAGATGACGAAGCCCGCAGCAGAAGGTAAGTTCGTAGCCACGCCGCTGGCCCGCCGACTCGCCGACGAACGCGGAGTCGATCTGTCGACGGTCCAAGGCTCCGGCCCCGACGGCCGAATCACCCGCGACGATGTCAAGGCGGCCGTTTCGAAGACAAGTCCCCAGGCCGCTACTGCCGCCGCCCAGGGCACACTGGAAGACAAAACCATCGAGATCACACCCAAACGCAAGGTCATTGCCGACACGCTCAGCGGCTCGAAGTTCTCGGCCCCCCACTTCTATCTGAAGGTCACCGCGGGCGTCGAAAACCTCATGGCGGCCCGGGCCCGGCTGAACAAAAGTCTCAACGCGCATGTCTCCGTGAACGCCTTCCTGATCAAATTCGTCGCCGAGACGCTCAGACGACACCCCATGGTCAACGCCACATGGAAAGAAGATGCCATTGAGCAGCACGCCGCCATCGATATCGCACTGGCGGTGTCCCAGCCCGATGGCCTGATCGCCCCCGTCGTTCGCGACTGCGGCGCAAAAGGCATCCTCCAGATCGATACCGAACTTAAAGCCCTCGTCGATAAGACCCGCAAGGGCGCTCTCACCCGCGCAGACTACGCCGACAGCACCTTCACCGTGAGCAGCCTCGGCACCTACGGCATCGAGGAATTCACCGCGATCATCAACCCACCGGGCTCGGCGATCCTCGCGGTCGGCGAGTTCATGAAAATCTGCGTTGCCGACGAAAACGAACAGATCTGCGCCAAACTCTGCGCCAAGCTGACGCTTTCCTGCGACCATCGGCTCATCGACGGCGCCATCGGCGCCAATTTCCTGCGAGACCTCAAGCAGATGATAGAATACCCGATCGAACCGCTGTATTAGAATCTCGCCGCCAAGGAATACTTTTTGTCGAAGAAGAAATGTGAAATTCGCGTGGGGACCTCCGGCTGGCACTATGCACATTGGCAAGGCGTTCTCTATCCTGAAGACCTCGCCAAGACCCGATGGCTGAGCTTCTATGCCGAACAGTTCGACACCGTCGAAATCAACAACACCTTCTATCACCTGCCCCAGGCGGGCACTTTCGAGAACTGGCGAGATCACGTCCCTCCGGGATTCATGTTCACCCTCAAAGCCAGTCGCTACATCACTCATATCAAGCGGCTGCTCGATCCCGAGGATTCCATCGACCTGTTCATGGAACGGGCCGAACTCATGGAAAGCAAATTGGGTCCCATCCTCTTTCAATTGCCGCCGAGTTACCATAAGAACTTCGACAGGCTGGAAACCTTCCTGCAATTCGTCTGCAATCGCACGCAAAGCTTTTTTGAGTTCCGCCACGAAAGCTGGTACGATGAGGACATCTGGGACCTGCTCGACAGGTTCGGCGCCGGCGTCTGTGTGCACGACCACGGCGTCTCCGCACCGCCGCGCGTCATCACGGGCAAGAAAATCTATGTGCGTTTTCACGGGTCCGGCGGCGGGCGATATGAAGGCAAGTACACCGAATCCGAACTGGAAGACTGGGCTCGATGGATCGACGAACACCGCAGCAAGGTCACCCACGTTTACGCCTATTTCAATAATGACATCCACGGCTACGCGGTGGAAAACGCCCGAACGCTTCGCACGCTTCTTCTCGGTGCATAACCTACGTGGCCTTGGCGGTTTCCAGTTGCCACCGATGCAGTATCTGGGTCACTTCGTCATCGCTGACATCATACCAGTTCTCATAGGCTTGGGCGACGGCATAGAAGTTCTGCGGGCAGGAAAGGACAACAATCTCATCGGCGAATCGTGCGACCTGCTTGGCCGTCTCCAGGCCCGCCACAGGCGCGGCTACGATGACGCGACGCGCCTTCTTGTTCCTGCATAGCGTAATCGAAGCCCGCATTGTCGAACCCATCGCAATCCCGTCGTCGATGAGGATCACGGTTCGCCCTTCAATGGTCGGCAGCGGGACGCCGCCGCGGAGCACCTCAACCCGCCGCCGCAACTCCGCGGTCTGCTGATCCGTGATTTCTCTGATCATTGCACCTGAAAGACAGGCTGACGCATCGTGATTAATGTATCGGCTGCCGTCTTCGGCAATCGCCCCGAAGCCGGCCTCCGGGTTGTCGGGGAAGGGCAGTTTGCGTGACACCAGGATTGAGAAGTCCGCATGCAGGTGTTTTGCGACCTCGTATCCGACCTCTACCCCGCCTCGAACAATGGCCAGGATGAGCGGAGTCTGATCCTTATATATCTCCAGCGCCTCGGCAAGGTGCCGCCCGGCGTCTGCGCGGTCTTTGAACATCGTCACGCCCCCCACATGCGTCAGCTTTATCAGAACCTTCGTGACTTCCCTTGTTTATGATTCGGTCATTTGGTCCACGGGTTTCAGCCAAAACGCCAAACGTATAAGCAGGCACGCAGTAAGAGCCGAAATAAAAGGTGCAAGCACAAGCGAAAAACAGCCCGACGGGCATTTAGGGGGCCAGAGTGGAACGCATTACGACAGACCAGCACAACAGGCCGATATTCAAATCTGTCCAGATCCGGGATACCCGGCAGTGGGACAAGCGACACAAGACGCCGTGGGAGGCTGTACAGGAACAGAACCGCCGCCGCAGAGGCAAAAGCAAGGAATTGAGGCGAAACCTGAGGGTCCAAGTCTACTCGAAGTTTATACTGTAGCTTTCATGCCGCATGCGGGTCCTGTAGCGGCGGCGCTTGAATGCAGATGACGAAGGTGTGCCAGGAGCAATCCTGCCAATAGGGAGGGAAACAATGAAGGCAGTTTATATCGATTCTCACGGACCGATGGATCGCGTTCGGGTCGGCCAACTGAAAGAGCCCGTGCTAAAGGATGACGAGGTGCTTCTGGCGGTCAAGGCCGCGGCATTGAACCATCTCGACATTCACGTACGCAACGGGCGACCCGGCGTCGAAATACCCATGCCGCATGTCCTCGGCTCGGACGCTGCCGGGGTAGTGACCGCCGCCGGACCCCAGGCGCACGGTGTCCGCGAGGGCGACCACGTCATTTTGCATCCCGGCCTCAGCTGCGGCTGCTGCGAATTCTGCCTGCGGGGCGAGCACAGCCTGTGTGCATCCTTCGGCATCGTTGGCCTGTCCCGTCCCGGCACGTTTGCCGAGAAGATTGCCGTTCCATTCTGGTGCGTCCGGCCCAAGCCGGCCTACCTCAACTTCGAAGAGGCCGCCGCACTGCCGCTGGCTACGCTCACCGCCTGGCGGATGCTCATGACCCGCTGCCGCCTTCAGGCTGGCGTCACACTTCTGATCCACGGCATCGGGGGCGGTGTCGCCCTGGCGGGACTGGCCATCGCACTGAACGCCGGCGCCGAAACCGTCGTCACCTCCTCGTCACCTGAAAAGCTCGGCAAGGCCTCCGCCTTGGGCGCCCACCACCTGATCGACTATACGGCCGAAGACGTTGCCGCCCGCGCTCGCGAGATCACGCATGGCCGCGGCGTCGACATTGTGATGGACACAGTCGGGGCTGCAACGTGGCCGATCGACTTCGCCGCCGTCCGCAAAGGCGGCAGCATCGTCCTGTGCGGCGTGACCACCGGTGCGGTCGCCGAGACCAATCTGCAGACCCTCTATTGGAACCAGTTGACCATCATGGGCTCCACCCTGGGCTCGGCCGAGGACTTCCGCCGCATGCTGGCCGCCGCCGAAACAGCAAAGTTCAGGCCCGTTATCGATTCCGTCATTTCGATTGACCACGCCGCCGAAGCACTAAGAAAAATGGAGAGCGGCGCACAGTTCGGAAAGATTGTCCTGAAAGTCGCCGACTGACCTGCGCAGGGAGATCACTTCTCGCCGTACGCCGCCTCGACGGCTTCGACCGTTCGAGGGATGGGCCTGCCGAGGATGCGGCAATCCTTTTGCGTCACCAAGACGTCGTCTTCGATCCGCACGCCCCCGAAATCCCTGAACCGGTCCACCACCTCGTAGTTAATGAACTCGGCCAGCCGCTTCTCCGCCTTCCACTGGTCTATCAACTGCGGAATGAAATACAGCCCCGGCTCGACTGTAATGACAAATCCGGGCTTCAATTCCCTGCCTAATCGCAGCGACCGCAGGCCGAACTGACCGCTCCGCACCACCGCCTCCGTGTAACCCACGTAATCCTCGCCCAGGCTCTCCATATCATGCACGTCGAGACCCAGCATGTGCCCCAGGCCGCACTGAAAAAACAGCGCGTGCGCCCCGGCCGCGACCGCCTCCTTAATATCACCCTTCATCACGCCGAGATCCTTCAGCCCTCCCGCCAACACCTCACAGGCCAGCAGATGCACGTCCCGAAACAGCACGCCCGGCCGAACCGCGTCGAACGCCGCACGCTGCGCGTCCACAACGATCTTGTAAACGTCCTTCTGCCGGTCGCTAAATTGCCCGCTCACCGGAATCGTCCGCGTGATGTCGCCAGCATAGTGCAGTTGCGACTCGGCCCCAGAGTCGTTAATGACAATGTCCCCGCCCTGCATCACGTTGCCGTGGTCGTGGTTGTGAAGCGTCTCGCCGTGCACGGTAAAGATCGTTGGAAACGCCACCTGCGATCCCCGCCCGATCACCAGCCCTTCTATCAGCCCCACAATCTCCCGCTCGTATGCGCCCGGCCGGATCGCCTTCATGGCTTCCATCTGCATGGCATGACAGATATCCAGCGCAGATTCGATTTCCTCGACTTCCGCCGCCGATTTCACCGAACGTTGGGCGACTACCGCACGGATAAGCTCCGGCGATGCTCCGGCGCGAACCTGCGGCGCCGAAATGGAAAGCAGGTCCTGCAGCCACAGCACATTCTCCGGTCGATACTGCGGAAGGTAATGAATCTGCCGCCCGCGCCGCAAACCTGTTCCCAGCACCTCCGCCAGCCTGCTCAGGGGCATCGTCTCCGCCACCCCGACCTCCGCCGCCCCCTCGGCGACGCTCCGTTGCGGCCCCATCCAGATGACGTCATCGATCGTCACGTCGTCGCCAAAGATCATCTCACGGGCGCCCTCGACGTCGATCAGCCCTGCAAGGCCGGGTGCATCCATCCCAAAGAAATAAAGAAACGAACTGTCCTGCCTGAATTCGTATGGATTATCCTTATAATTCATCGGGCTCGAACCGTTGCCCGGGAACACGATCAACCCTGCGCCTACCTGTTCTGTCAATCGCCGCCGCCGCCGCACATAGGTCTCAGCCGCAAACATTTGCCCGTCCTTCCAACCTAAGGTTTGTCTGCCCGCGCGACCCACTTCTTCCAAAGCTTTTCATCATCGAGAAAACGAATAAATATCCCGCCGATCACCGGCCGCGCCCGGAAGCCACGCACCTTCGCTGTGCTGGTGAAATACCAGTCGCTGAACGGCATGCGGTCCGGCGACTCGTTCACGAAACGATACAGCGGCATGATGAGCTTTTCGAAATCCGCCTTGGACTCCGCCATGGTCGCGCACCACACCAGCCAGTCCGATTTGGTGAAATCGGCCCGGTTGTCCAGCGGCAGCCCGTACGCATTCTGTATCTTCAGGTAATACGCGACTTCTTTCTGCGCCACTTCCGGCTTGAACAGCCCCAAACCCAGCAGGTCATCCCACACCAGATTATACTTCATCGACCACGTCTGCGGCTTATCGAACGTCAGCCGGTAATGATCGCCGTCGGCGGCCATCGTCTCCCACTGCGCTGCCATCTGTTTGGCCGCCTGCCGGTAGGAGGCAGCCTCGCCGGCATCCCCCAGCATCTCACACAGCATCCCATACGCTCCGAGCGCATTGATCGCCTTCAGCGATAAATTCGTGTTATGCGCCAGGTGTCCCGTGAAATCGTCCGTACACAACTGGTTCTCCGGGTCCAGCCCCTTCTCCTTCAGGTACTCCGCCCACTGCCGCAGCAGCCCGCGATAATTCTTCACCAGCGTCATATCGCCGTCGGCCCGCGCCGCCGCTGCCGTCATCAGGATCATGTTGCCGCATTCCTCCACAGGCATCTGGCCTTCCAGCCGAAGCGTGTTAGTCCTGCGATCGCGGCCGTACGCCTGCCCGTTACCCTTCGGATAGGTGCCGATATCATGCGGCGCAAACTCAAACGTCCAGTCGTCGGTCATCGCATATTCAAACACCGGCGCCGCCATGCCATTCAAGAGTGCCGGTGAGAACAGGGCAAAGAACGGGCACGCCGGGTACGACACGTCCACCGTCGTCATGCAGCCGTTCGAGAAGCACTCCTTGTGCATGAACCACGGGGCCGAACCGTCCGGCGACACCACGATCTTGCCGCTGGCCAAGGTGTGTCGATACCCCAGCGCGATCAGCCGCGCGTACGCCTCGCCGCCCAGGGCCCGCGCATCGGTCAACAGCTCCTTGTCGAACGCATCACATCGCTTGAAGATTACCGGATACTCATGCAGCGCATGCTCCAACATCGCCCGAAAGCTCCCGTAGACCTTGAACCACCACGGGCGCAGCTTCTGCTGCATGAACTCGGCGGAATAGAAGTCATCATACGACAAAACTATGATCCGCTCGACCGTCGCCTCGCCCACCGACGGCAGCGTCATAACGCTCGCAATCACCGGCCAACGCTGATTTGCGGCCCGGGGCATATCCGTGTCATCCTTCTCCGGAATATTCCCAGACGCGACAAACGCCTCCCGGCAATCGTCGGCAAAGCCCACAACTGACCGGTCCCCCGTCAATTGCTGCCGTCCGACATACAAATGCCCCCAGTCGATTCGCAGATTATCGCCGGACTTTTCCAGTATCGGCTGCTGTGCCGACCCCATTTGCACGAACTCGAAACCCGCGACCGCCTGCGGCATCCGGCGCCACGTCACTTTTTGTTCGGGCTTATCGACCACCCACTCGCCGGTGGCGTCAAAATAGAGCGATACATTGTGCGTCTTATTGTCCATCGATCGCACCGCAAACCGAACGTATGTCACCGGCGAGGCCATCAGTCCCAGCTCATCGGGCAGCATCGGCGTCGTGAAGTTGACTTTTAACTCCACCGGCCCAGCCGCAAACGTATAGATCGTCTGTGTCGGATAGACCTCCAGGCCCGTCTGCCGTGCCGCCTCGGCACAGACCGTCGCCGGCCCCATAAAGCGGTACGCCCGCCCGTCCACACGGATCATCCCCGCCATCGCCTGCACCGTCCCCGTCCAGTGCTGCGGCCAGCTATCATACAGCGTATCCGAAAACGACCACACGCTCATGTATGGATCCACCGTCGCAAGCGGCACCGCCGGAGGCCGAAACGCCCCCAACTCCTGCCCCGCAACCTGCGCCGTCAGCACGCACGCCAAAACAACCACCAATCCACCCATCCAACCCTGCTTCTTCATCGCAGTAAGCTCCAACAATCAGGTTAATCTATCACCTTATTCTGCTGAGGATTCTTTGTCAGCAGACTCACAACCACCAGGCAGATCACTGAAACAGTTATAGCCGGCAGCACCGCATCGAGACCTGAAACCGCTTCGGGCAGTCGCGCATGTATGAAATCGGCCTCCGACCAGACCAGGGCAATAACCGTTCCTGAAAGAATCGAGCTGATTGCTCCCGCCTTCGTCGCCCGCGGCCACACGATAGCCGCCACCAGTGAGGGTGTGATCGACGCCCCGTAAATCGTAAACGCATACAGGGCCTTCTCAAAAAAACCCGTGGATTCAGCAAAAGCTCGCGAGACGATGTATGCGACCACCCCGAACACAACCACCATGAACCGGCTTATAAAAATGGTCCTCTTAGCGTTTGCCTTCGGGTTAATGTGGTTCAAATACACGTCCTTGATAAACGTTGTCGCAGGGACCAGCAGAAACGAGTTCGCCGTGGAGACAATAATCCCCACCACTGTTACCATGAACAAGCACCCCAGCGGCAGGGGCAGATAATGCCTCGCCGCATAGATCAAAATGTACTTGCCGTTTTCCGGATCCGGCGTCATGCTGCCGGCCGTCCACGCAGACGCGATAATCAGGAGTTCTATCGCCAGGGCCAAAAAGATCATCGTCGTCACCGCGGCCTTGGCGCCCTTTGCGCTGCGGCTGGCGAAGATCCGCTGATACTGGTTGGCATCCCCCAGAACGAGCAGGAAAACCGGCAGACAGAAATTGATGATCGTCACGGGCGAATACACCCCCCAGAACTGCATGTGCTGCGGCCGATCCCCCATCGCCGAAAACGCCTCCGTCATCCCCGCGATACCGCCGGCCATCACCCAGTACACCGGCAGCGTAATCAACATTGCTGTGGTAATCACAATTCCGGTCACGATATCCGCGTATGCAAGACTCATCAGGCCGGCGAGCATGGTGAACAGGATAATGAACACCGCGGCAATAACCGTTGCGATCTCCTTTGTCAGCCGCGGCTCCTCCAACACGAGCGTACCCTCGCCCGCAAACGAGGCAATGCGGTAGTGCCCCTCCGAAAGCCCCGCATCATCGTACAGCACCCGCTTGTAATTGTCTCGCCGGATCGCCACCGTCCGCGTCTTATCTTCGAGGCGCTCCTTTGCTTTGCCGATCTCCTCCGAGGCCACAACCTCCACCCGGTACACCGCCTCGCCATCGTCATCGCCCTGCATCGCAATCACCGCCTCACCTGTCCAGTCCGCCGGCGGCGTATAGATCACCCACCCCCGCACCAACTGTCTTGCGGTCACAGTGTCCCCCACAGCCAGGTTCACAGACGGCTTCTTGCCAGTAATCACCTCCAGCACCGCCCCGCCGGCATTGAACTGGTAGCTCACAATCACCATATACGCCACGATCAGCGACACCACGGAAAGCGCCCGCGCCGTCTGCCCAAACCGCCCCCCGATAATCTCCGGCACCGAGCTGGCCTCGATTCGCCGCGCCTTGGCGGCGATCATGGAAAGCAGAATCATCCCGATGAACGTTCCCGCCGGCAGTATCAGGGCCGCCATCCCGTCCTTGTACGTCCGCTCCGCGTTACCCACGATCGACCCTGTGCCGATCCACACCGCCAGCATCGTGCATACCATGATCCACGGCGACAGCGTCCGCCCCGCCACCGCAAAATCCTCTTCCGTTTTGACCTGCCGTGACTTCCATGCCCCGATGCACCCCAACAGAAGCAGGTATGCCAGAATACTGAAGAAGTAAATCATTTTTCGTCCTTACGAAGTCCTGATTAAAGTCAGCATTTCCTCACCATCGTGTCTTCGGTTTGTCGGATGCAAATGGGACCGGGTATTGAAAGCAACGCTCTTTGGGAACGGATTTGTTTCCATCAGCTCAGCGGCCGTGAGAACTTCGCTTCAAGCAGCCCAGATATCCACATCGCAGGAGCTATTCTAACGAAAGGAAGATGACTTTGCACGCTTTTTCCGGTCCGCAGTCCCACTTGCTCTTAATCCGCAATGAACGTAATAACCGGCTTGGCTTCCGTCCGCGACAAGAGATGTAAGCCGAACAACAACAGCACGATACCCATGATCTGGACGCCCGTCACCGTTTCGGTGGGCACAAACAACACCAGCACCATCGCAAACAGCGGCGTCGACAATTCCAGCGCCCCGACCTGGGCGGCCTTGAGCCGCTTCAGCGCCTCATAGTATAAAATGGTCCCTGTGGCACTGATCACCCCCACCGCAGCCTGATACCAATTCAGCCCGACGGGGCCGCCTGCACAAACAAGATAGGTCGTGAATACAGCCGACGCAACTACGTAACGGTAAAACGTGATCACCCCCGAATGGACCTGGCACAGGTATTTCCGCATGGCAATTGCGGTTGTCGCCCACAACACCGTCGCCGCGAGCACATACAGATCGCCCGTGCTGCCCAGCCGGACCTGGGCCAGGTTGTCCCACGTCCGGGTCGTCACAAACAGGCCCGAAACGATCATGACACCGATACCGCCGTAATCGTACCGTGTAAGCCGCTCATGCATTAGAAAGAAACCGAACAGCACGATGAATATCGGCTGCATATGTGCGATCAGCACCGCATTGATGACCGGGACCTTCGTGAGGGCGAAGAAGTAAAGCGTATCGGCGATCACCGTGCCCGCCAGCCCGATGTACACAAGTTTCGGAAGGTGCGATCGTTGAATCCTGAAATCAGCCCGGTTCGTAAGGACGGTATAAAAGCACGCTACAGCCGCCACCACCACGGCCCGAACTGCCGACATCTGGAGAAAATCGGACGTACGATAGGCGGCCTTGGCAGCCAGCGGTTCCAGCGCCCACATCATGCTCGAACCTAAGATCGCAAGTACGCCAACCCTCTTCGCATCCATACCGAAAGGCCTAAACCAGCCCGTACGCCCGGGCGAGAAGCTTAATTGGATGGGTCACGCGTTTGTCGGTCAGATGTTCAATCTGCATTTTGCACGCGCCGCATTCGGTGATCGCATCCTTTGTCTCGATGGCGTTGAGGGCGGCGGCCATCGGGCTTCCGATCTTTGTCGCCGTCTCATAGTTCTTCTTCTGCATACCAAACGTACCCGCGATTCCGCAGCATCCCGCGTCGACGTCAGTGATCTGTGCGTGCGTCAGCGCCGACAGCAGTTCCACACACGCGCCAGCCTGACCCAATACATGCAAGTGGCATGGCGCGTGGTAGGCATATCGCTCGCCTTCGAGCAAATCGACAACTTCCGTTTTCAGCCGCCCCGCCTTGCGCAGGTCATTAAGGTAGCCCATCAACTCGCAGGCGCTGGCGCTGACCAGCCGGGCGTCTTCATTGTCGATGAAATGCTTCAGTTCGTCTTTCAGACACAGTGCGGCGCTGGGCTCGGAGCACACAATTTTATAGCCCGACCGAACCAGGCTCGCCAGTCGGCCCGTCACATACGCAAAATCTTTTTGGGCGGCGGCCACATTGCCGTAAGCCGCCGCGGTGATCGGCGCAGGCAACTGCTCCGGCAGAATCACTTCGATGCCGATATGCCGCAGCGTCTGAACCGCCGCGAAACCGAGCGCATGGTCATTGTAGTTCGCATAACTGTCGGCAAAATACGCAACCTTATCTATCGGATTCGGCAGAGGCGGCTGCTTGGCCAGATACCGCCGACCCCGTTTAAGAAACGTCCCTCTTCGAAATCTCGGCATACCGCGCCGCCGGTCGATGCCGAGGACCTTCTCCATCAGCCACTTGAACGGACGCAAACCCATAACATAATTGCTCACCGGTGCAAACATCGAACCCATCGCGCTCATGTATCGGTTGCTTGTGAGGGCCCTTTCCGTCATGGTCAGGCCCCGACGCCGGATAAGCTGCGACCGGGCCTCCATGATCAGCCGGGACACGTCCACGCCCGAGGGACATTGCACCGAACACATTTTACAGTTAACGCAAAGACTCAGTATCCGCTTGAACTCGTCGGACTCGAACGCCGCCTCATCGAGCTTGCCCGTAATCCATGCCCGCAGCAGATTCGCCTTCGCCCTCGAACAAGCAAGCTCCTCATTGAGCGCGCGATGCACCGGACACAGCCGCGAGCCCGCCTGCGCACTGATGCATACGCCGCAGCCGTTGCACTGCTCAATCTCGTAGCGAAACGCGTCGCATTCGAAAAGCAGGTTGGTCTGGAGCCGTTCGGTCAAGACAGGATTCGACGCCCGGAGGTTTTTAATCATAATATCCGGATCATCACTGATAAGCTTGCCCGGGTTCATCAGCGCATGCGGATCAAACGCATGTTTTATGCCGCCAAGCAGCGCATAATACGCATCCCCGTACTGCCGCCTGATAAAGCCCGTCCGCAGCAGGCCGTCGGCATGCTCCCCGCTGATCGTGCCGCCCAGCGACCAGGCGAGTTCGAAGGCCTCCGCCGCCAGCGACTGCATCTTTCGGATGTCGTCGGCGCTCGTCAGGTCCAGGTACGGCCGCACGTGCAATTCCCCATCGCCCGCGTGCCCATAGTAGACCAGCGAGATGCCGTATTTCTTGCCAATCGCCGCCAGACCGCGCAAGTACTCCGCCAGGCGGGTATTCTCAACGGAAACATCCTCCATAAATGGAATCGGCTGCCGCGGGCCTTTTTCGCGGTGCAGCAGCGGCACGGCATCCTTTCGCGACTTCCAGAGCCGTTTCTGCTGGTTGGCGTCGAGAACCCGCTTGCACGCCCCCGCCAGGCCCCCAAGGGCACGCTCTGTTTTTTCGATTTTGGCTAACACCTCCGCCTGACTCCGGCCGTTGTGCTCCACCAGCAGCGCCGCCGCACAATGCACGGGAAAGATGTCACGATAGGCAGGCAGCGATTCGGCGGCCATTTTGAGCACCGCCTGGTCCATCAGCTCGCACGTGCTGGCGCCGCAGTCAACGATTACCGGCACCGCCCGGGCCATCTGGTCAATTGTGTCGAACTCGATCTGCATGAGGGCCTTGCACGCCGGCACATCCACCGTCCGCAGCGTAATGCGCGTGAAGACCGCCAGCGTGCCCTCCGAGCCGGTCAGCAGCCGCGCCAGATCGATCTTTCCATCATGACAAACCCCGACTATATTGTACCCGCAGCGGTTCCGTTTTGTCCTCGGCTGGGCGTCGGCGATGATCTGCTCGCTGTCGGCAAGCACGCCCATACAGGCGGTCGCCAACTGCCGACACCGCGGGTCGGCCGCAGCATTCGGATCGACATTATTGGATACTTCCACCACGCTGCCGTCGGCCAGCACAACCTCCATCTCCTCCACGAAGTCGGCAATATAGCCGTAATCCAAAGAATGGGCGCCCGTGGAATTGTTGCCGACAACTCCCCCCACGACGGCACGATTGCCGCTGGAGGGGTCCGGACCGATCTTCTTGCCATATTTGGCAAGATAGTTGTTCAAATCATCCAGCACCACCCCCGGCTCGACGGTGACCTGCGATCCGTCTTCCGCCGCCGACAGGATGCGTTTCATGTGGCGCACCATGTCGAGCACAATCCCGTCGCACAGTGCCTCGCCCGCCAGACCGCTGCCGGCGCCCCGGCCCACCACGGGGATATCGTTTGCGGCGGCATATCGCACAACCGCCGCAACATCCGCGGTGTCCTTTGGGCTGACCACGCATTGCGGCAGGATCTGGTAGATGCTGGCATCGGTGCCGAACGCGATACGGCTGAAGATATCAATCCGCACGTCGCCCTTGACCAGACCGCTCAGGTCGGCCCCTATTTGCTCACTGGTCTTCTTCAATTCTGTCCTCATCAATCCACACTACGACACCTGTGCCGCTCTGGACATGGAATATAGCGTCAAGACAGGTTAAATGCAAATGGCAAGTGTCGGGCTAAAGAAACTCGCTATTTCGCTTTTCTTCCCGACGCCGCTTGAAAAACTCCTGAAGCTGCGCAGTACACTTGTCCGCAAGCACGCCGGCCGTCACCTCCAGCCGGTGATTCAGCCGCTCATCCTGCACAATATTGTAGAGGCTCCGGACCGCCCCGGTCTTCGGATCGTCGCAGCCATAAACGAGCCGGTCCATTCGAGCCAGGACCAGCGCCCCGGCGCACATCGGACACGGCTCTAACGTCACATAAATCGTGCAGCCGTGCAGCCGCCAGTTGCCAATGAACTCGGCCGCCTGGGTCAGTGCAATGATCTCGGCATGCGCCGTCGGGTCGTGCAACTGCTCCCGCTGATTATAGGCTTTGGCGACCACCTGCCCCTCGTACACAATCACGCAGCCGATGGGCACGTCGCCGTTTTCCTCGGCGATGTACGCCTGGTCGATCGCCCGCGCCATGTGCCGCTCGTCTGCGTCAGGGCGCAAATCAGCCCCGCCGGAAATCGAATTGTCGAAGCCATTATCCATAAACACCTGTCGCCCTACCAAGTAGGAGGTCATACGTCCGCAATGCGCTGCGCGCGAACCGACGGCACAAGCCGCCACATGCCCGACAGTGTACGTAATTTATAAGTAGTCGTCAATCGATTTGGCAGGTCGGGCCTCATGGCTTGATAGCCGGTTTGACCTTCTCCAGATCGGCCTGCAGCATGCTCTCCATGTGCTTGCGGAACATCTCCGAGGTGTCTTCGTCCTTTTCAATGTTGTCGCTGCGTCCGTGGGCGCTGGAGATCGCCTGCAGGTCGTCGTCGCTCATCGCCACGTGCGGCGTGAGGAATATCAGCAGTTCGGTCTTGCCCTTGTCCTGAATGGTCCGCCTGAAAAGACCGCCCAATATCGGCAGATCGCCCAGCAACGGCACCTTGTCGATGCTCTCCTTGATCTCGTCCTTCACCAGGCCGCCGATCACGATGGTCTGTCCATCCCGCACTGCGACGCGGGTCTCCGCGGACCGTTTGGCGTACACGGCCGCATTCACCGTTTCGGAGATGGGTACGGTCTTCGCCGTCGTCGTCGATATCTCCGGCACAACGTTCATGATCACCAGACCTTCGGGATTAATCGACGGCGTGACCTCCAGAATAATGCCGATATCCTGATATTGAATCGTATTAATAGTTTGCCCTTCATTGGTCTCACGCGTGTTGGTGATGAACGGTACTTCCTCGCCCACCAGGATGCGGGCCGTCTGGTTGTCGCTGGTCAGAATATACGGCCGCGACAGGATGTTCAGTTTGCCCTTCTGCTGGAGCGCCCGCAGGGTCATGTTAATATCACCCGTGAGGGCCTTGACAATCAAACCTCCCGATTGTGAGCCCAGTCCGAAGCCCGTCCCGACATCCTGGAAATCGCCGTCCTTTCGCATATTCAGGAACGAAAACTCGAAACCC
Source organism: Phycisphaerae bacterium (assembly GCA_014859965.1). Taxonomy (GTDB): domain Bacteria; phylum Planctomycetota; class Phycisphaerae; order Sedimentisphaerales; family Anaerohalosphaeraceae; genus JACZKQ01. Next base: position 70,307 of record JACZKQ010000074.1, on the reverse strand, counting down.
AGATCGAGAGAGTCGCCATAGGTCACCTCCGCAAAGAGCACCTTGATAAGGACTTGCCCCAGCCGCTTGTCAAGCTTTTCGATGATCGGCTCAATCATCTTGTAGTTCTTCGACGAGGTCATGACCAGAATTACGTTGGTGTGCGTGTCGGCCTCAAAATAGGCTTCTTCGGAAAGGTCACTGGACGATGTGCCCTGGGCCGTTGCGCCGCCCGGTCCCGTCTGGCCCTGGAAGCGCTGGGTCGTGGAGCCGCCGGCCTGGTTCAGCGACTGCATTTCACTGAAGAGATTGTTTAGAATTTCCTTAAGATTGGCGGCTTCGGCGTTTTTCAGGGGATAGATGAAGACCTGCCGTTCCTGATCGGGATTGGCGTCGAGTTCCTTGATGATCTGGGCGACCACAACAAGCGTATTCGCCGGTCCGCTGACCACCACCGAGTTGGTCCGTGCGTCGGAGGCCGCCACCACCTCAATGGTGCTGGATGCCTGCGACGTCTCGGTCGCGCCGGCGGCCTGTCCGAACGGTCCGCCGCGGAATGTGACGGGCATATTGCTCGTACCCGACGTACGCGACCGCGTCGACGAAGTGCGCTGCGAGCCGAAGACCTCGTTGACCAGTTGGGCGGCGCTTTGGGCGTCCGCGTATTCCAGATGGAACACCTTCACGTCCGCCACTGATGCGCTGCGGGAATCCAGGGCGGTGACCACGTCGCCGACCACCCCTAACATATCCGCCGGGCCCCGCACCACTACGGAGTTGGTCCGCTGGTCGGCCGAAGCCACGACGCTTGAGTTCGCCCGGGCACCGGAGGAGGAGGAATCGCCATCGTCGCCGCGTCGGCCTCCGCGCCCGCCCTGACCGCCGGGGCCCATCATCTGAAAGAACGCCTCCGGACCCCGCGCCTGGGTGCGGCTGCTCGTCTGCGGGCTTTCCTGTTCGAATATCTTGTTGATCAACTCGGCCGTCGTCGTCGCATCGGCAAGGTTCAGATGAAACACTTTGATCTCGGCCACCATGGCCATGTGCGTATCCAGCGCACGAATGATCTCCATGAAGCGCTTGATGTTCGCCGTCGTGTCCGTTACGATCAGCGCATTGCCGTCCTCGTTTGCCTCCATCGTGGCGTACTCCGGAAGCAGCGGCTGAAGGTTCGTCCGAAGTTTCGCCACGTCGGCGTACCGGATGGGAATCACGTGCGTCACAATGTCGTCGCTCGCCACGATCTCGTCCGGATCGCTGCCCGCAGTCACCGGCAGGTTCATCGTCCTGGCCTTCGTGAGGCTGACCACACGCAGCGTGTTGCCCGCGCGCACCGCCGCCATGCCCTTGTCTTTCAACGTCGAGTTGATCAGCGAGATAATGGCGTCCACCGTAATGGGCGTACGGCTGATGACGGTCACGCGCCCGCTCAGCGGCATTTCCGTAACGACCACCAGCCCCGCCTTCTCCGAAAGATACTCCAACACCGTCTGCAGCGGCACATCCTGAAAATTGATCGCCAGACCGGAGGATGCGTCCACGGCGTTCGGTTCGGGCCCCGCCGTCGCGGTGTCCTGCGCGATGCACAACCCAACCTGCATCGCCAGCAGCAGCATCGGCACAAGCCGCAAGGCCTTTATGCAGATCGACCGGTTATCAAATGCTTTGCGAACGGCCATGGCTTATCCTCCAAGCTCTTGTTTGCGTCTTTCCAACAGTTTCTTCAGTATTGCAGCTTCGTCCTCGGAAGCCGGCGCCGTCGTCCCGGCGGAACTGCCCGGTGTCGCGGCGGAGGGCGTTGTCGACCACTGCATGATGTTCTCGAAGGTCAGCACGACCTGCCCGCTGCCGCCCGCGAGGGTCTGCCCGACCAGAATAGTCGATTCCTTCTCCTCCTGCTTGTAGACAATCGAATCCAGTGTCAGGTGCGTGACCTCGCCGGACGCGATCATGCCGCCGACCGCCAGGCGGAACACCTCGCTGGTCCGCGTGTCCTCGATAAAGGCGGCAAATGTCCGCCCTGCCGCGACAATGCCCTTGAGCACCATATACGACTCCGGCGCAAGCACCGTCGGCTGCGGCGCCTCCTCGGCCTCGTTCCGGACCGTCCGCTCCGCACGCCGCCCGCGATTGCGGGAGAAGATGTTGCGCTGAGCGATAAGGCTGTAATCGGCCCACAACCCCGGCGGATTGTCGGCCGGCGGTGCGTCGCCTTCGGCCGCCCACAAAACGCCGACCAGCATTGCCGCCGTCACGATCAACAGCCATCTTCCTCGCCGCATATCAAACGCCTTCATTGTTCTCATTGGAAACCTTCCCCTCGCCCGCACCGATGTACAGGGTCGACAGCCGCACCTGCAGTGACATCTCGCTGCCCGTATCATTGGCCGAACCCAACTGCAAGTCCTTAATCTTGACCGGGATCGCGGCATGTTCCACGTTCCACAGAAACCGCGCCGCCGCCTGAAGACTGCCCGTGCCCGCCACCGAGACAGTCATCTCCTGCAAATCAGTGCCCTCCGTCGCCAGACGCTGCGGCTTGACCGACGTCATCGTCAGCCGGCTGTCCTGTGCCCATTGCCCCACCGCATGGAGGACACGGCTTTCCGCCTGCGACTCGGTCTCGAGCCCCTGGCTGCTGAACAACCGCCACTTCTTTTCCATCAGGCGCCGCCGATCGAACAAATTCTGCGCCTCGTCGAGCTGCCCGACGAGCTGTTGCCGCCTGTCGGCCACCGCGGCCAGCTTGTCCAAGACCGGGGTCAAAATGAACCTGTCAGCCGGCAGCAGAACCAGGATGATCAACGCCCCAATCGCAATCCATCTTTCTCGTTTTGATAACATCGCCGTCAGTCCATCGCCAGATATTTGAATGAAATCGCAAACGACACTTCGTTGGTTGTGCGGCCCGCGTCGCGCATGTACACCATCGCCACCTCGCCGAACGCCGGGTTGCCCTTGAGCGCATCCAGCACGCCCAGCACATTGCTTTCTCGCAGGGCCTGCCCCGTAATCAGCCCCTGCTTGTTCTCGCGCACCGCCAGGCTGACCACCCACACGCTGCCCTCGTCCGGAAACGCGCCGGTCAGCGCGTGCAGGCAATCCAGAAAGTGCGGCCGCCGCACCGTCCACGTCGCGGCATGCGACATTCGATCGACTACCTGCCGTGCCGCCGCAATATCGGAGGACATCGCATCCAGTTGCTGCGTATACGTGGCGATATCCCGGACGTCCCGTCGCCAGCCGACCACGACCGCGATCAAGGCGATAACAGCCGCTCCTCCGAGAATCGCCGCCCACCGCCGCACCCGCACCCGCGGCGAGCGCTTCTTTGCAGCGCTGTGGGAATTCACAAAATCGACGTAGAAAGCCTTGCCCGTGCACCCTGCCAGCGCCAGCGCCGCCGCGCCTACCGTGCGGCCCGCCTGAGAAACATCAGCACCGCCCAAGCCGCCCTCGAAGAGCGTGGTGTGCCCGTCAACGATTGTATCCGGCCCCGACATCGCGTCGGCCGCCCGCTGTAGCGATGCCTCCGCCGGCTCCTGGCTCGTGTAAATAGTCAGCCGCCGCTGACCGGCCTCGCCGTCGCGCGCCGTCATCGCCAGTTGCCGCCGCACCTCTTCCTGCAAAAGCCGGTCCTGCTGTTCATCCGCCGCCTTCGGCCGCCACACGTGCCGAATCCACGGCAGGTCGGCCTTGCCCGACCAGAACTCGACACCATCGTCGCTCAGGTAGATGCCCAAATCGACGCCGCTGCGCTCGAACACACGAATCGCATGGCTGGTCGGCGTCACCGCGGTGATCCGAAGACCCGCGGCCCTTACCAGCAATGCGATCTGCGACAGCCGCCGATTCTGCGTCGCCATCAGCAGAAGCGTGCTGCTCGCATCCACCTCCCGCCGCCGATAGAAATCAAAGGCCAGGTCCTGCGCATCCAGTGAAAAGCTCCGCTGCACCTGGATCTGCACAATGCCCGGCAGTGCCTCGTCGTCCGCCGGCGGAATCTTCACCTGCTTGGCCACGATCCAGCGTCCCGGCAGTCCGACCACCGCCGTGCGCGCCGTAAACTGCCCGGCCCTGAGGAACTGCCGCAACTGCTGGCCCACCTGCACCGCATCCGCATCCTCAATACCGCCGGCGGTCTCGAACACGCCCTGCCGCACCAACTGAGGCCGGTCCGTCTGCATCGACACCTCCGCCGCAAGGATGCGACGTTCTTCGAATGCAAGGCCCAGGATATTTTTCGTCTTTGCCATAATCACTTTCTGCCTTCAGCCCGCCAATGAATCGCCGCCAGTGCGCCGCCGGACCGCAGCCCTGTCAAAACGTCCTGCTCTAACGGCCAGCCGAAATGCGTCAACGACTTCCAGTACACCACCTTCGCTGCGCCCTCGCGCGTGTCGAAGACCGCTTTGATCCGCTTGTACGCACGCCCGTCGGCCGCGGCGCACACGATATCCGCCGAGTATTGAAACGACCGCGTCGTAATGGCCCCGCCTACGGCGATCGCCTTTTCCTCCTCCAGCACCTTCGTCACCCACGCGATCGACTCCAGCCCTTCGCCCGCCTTGCGGTACGACACCAGCGCGTCGGCATCGCTTTCCTCCAGCCCCGGCAGGCACATCAGGACCTCCTTGGCCGCCGTATTCACATTCACCAGACCCGAGAGAGTCTCCGCGTCCGAAGTCGTGAGGCTGTCGGCAATCTGTTCAAATTCCTCGATCTTCAGCCCGGAGCGATAATAGAACTCAAGAAGGTTCCGCACCTGCCGTCCTTGCGGAAGATAATTAAGCTGAGTCAGACGCTCCTCGCCCACCACCTCTATGATCTTCTGAGCCAACGGCTGTATATTATTCGCATTGGTGACATTGATCCGCTGCCCGCCCGCGGTGTCGGTATTGGGCTCCACACTGTACACCGTGACGTAATCATAGAAGCCGCGGTCGAGCCGCCCATTGCGATTGTCCGGCGGATCGCTGGCGTCGGCGTCGTTCTCATTGTCGTCCAGAATGCCGTTAAGATTGGTGTCTTCGCCGTAGAGTAGTTCCTCCGACGCCCCCTTGACAAGCAGCACCTCTTCCACCGTTTCAAAAGGCCCGTTCTTGCAGTTGTAGGGCTCCTCCAGCAGCAGATAGTACTCGCTCTCGGCGCCCCCCGGTGAAATCTCGTCGTCCTCGTCCCGCCAGTCGATGATCGACGCCGCCAGCTCCGCCGTCATGCCCGGCAGCTTCAACAACGCCTCCAACGGCGCCGAATTCAAATTGATCTTGCCCGCTTCGTCCGTCGGGCCGTAGTCGCGCTGACGGTCGTCTTCGAGGTTCGACCGCAGCACCCAGAAATACCCCTCACCCACCTGCATCGCTTCATAAGGCACACTCGTCTGAAGCGTCGACGTCTCCTGGTCCAAGCCGAGTTGCGCCTGAACATAGGCCAGCGCCCCGGCTGCCGTGCATTCGACATGCAGAGACGCAATCTGGTTTGCCGAAACAAGCATCGCCACCCGCGTCGAACGCCCGAACACCAGCGCCAGCCCCGCCAGCACGAGAACCACCCAGATCGTCACAATCAGGACCGTCCCCGCGCGTCGCCTCGCATCGATGTGTCCGCGCCGTCCGTTCATATCCGCACGTCCCCTTCCGCCTGCAAGGACACGCCGCACGGCAGTGGAAAACTCGCCGTCAGACGCCGCACGGGAAGCTCGGCCGCCGCGCCCTGCGGGCGACACTCCACCAGAAGATCCAACTCGATCGCCGCCGGCAGCGTATTCTCGTACGCCGCCGAATCCCACTCGTCCCGCCAGCTATACCCGTCGAAATACCGGATATTCAAAGACCGCACGCCCCGGCACAAAATCTGCGTCGCCGATTCGACCGCGCGAGGCGACAGCAGATTCGTCGTCACCCGCCGGACCAGACGCCGCGATCCGGCATCTTCCTCCATGACCAGTTCGACCATGCTGATCCCGTCGGACAACGCGTCATCGAGCGTGTGCACGTACGTGGTGTGCAGAATGACACTGTCGGTATCGTATCCCTTGCCGTCATGCGCATCAGTGCCCAGAAAACCGCCCGCCAGAATGCCCGTCGGCGGAAGCGCACCCGACAGGTCCTGCTTCAACAGTTCAATCGCCCGCCACGCCGTCAGTGTCGGATTGAGCGCCGATTCCGCGCTCCGCCGCGCCCGAAACGCCGTGTACAGGCTCGAATACAGGCATGCCGCCACCGCGACCATCAGCGACATCGCCGCCAGCATCTCCAGCAGCGTGAAGCCCTTGTCTGTGCGCCGCATCGCGTTCATCCTACTCTTCCTCCGGACGAACCAATGTGCTGAGTGTCACCGACCGCTCCTTGCCCCGCTCCGTCCACAGCACCGTCACGTCGAGTTGTGAAACGATCGGATCGCTCCACGCGGCCTGCCTGGCCGTCCACCGGTAGCCAGGCCAGTCCTCGCCGAAATCGCCGCTCTGACCGCCCGTCTGCCAAAGCTCCGCGACGATCAGTTCGCATAACTTCGACCTCGCCAAAGTCGCCGCCTCGATCCGTTCCCGCGACTGCCCCGACAGACTCGTACACAATGACACCGTGTGCATCGCCACCGGCATCACCAAACCGATGAGCACCAAAGTCGCCAGCAGTTCGATAAACGTAAACGCACGCCCTCGCCTGCATAACGCCTTTCGATTGTACGCGGCCGCACCTCTCATAATGCATCGCCCTCGACAATCGAAAAAGTCTCCGTCGCGGACGGACAAATCAGCCGCACCTTCTCGCCCCGGCGGTCCATCAGGGTGATCGTCGCCGGCGTGCACGTCCCCTGCGGTGTGAACGAAACATAGTCGAGCCCCGCATCCTGCCCCGCTCCGGTCAGTTCCACCGTCGTGTCCCTGGGCAGCGAAAACCGCCGTCCGAACTCCGTGCCGAGTTCCTCGAAGGCGCCCCCCTGTCGCGCCGTCAGCCAGTACGTCCCCTCGACCGTTTCAAAATTCAGCCGGTACGTCGCCCCCTGGCTCACGGCCTGTGAGCCGGCCAACTGGATCAGCGACAGGATCTGGCCCGCCGCATCGTGCGTCTGACGCGAGGCGAAGAAGCCCCTCAGCGAGGGCGCCGCCATCGCCAGAACGGTCGACAGGATCACCATCACCAGAATCAATTCCAGCAGCGTGAACGCCTGTCTCTTCTGTAACGCCCGTTCTTTCAAAGTCCAAAGCTCCTTGCCTGAAATCGCGCACCGAATGCCGATCGACTACCGATTTTCGCTCCAGTTCACGATGTCGTCGCCGCCGCCCTGTTTGCCGTCCGGACCGTACGAATACAGATCGTAGCCGTCCTCGTTATGCTGCCCGGGATAACGGTAGATATACGCGTTGCCCCACGGATCACGCGGCACGTCGCGCTTCAGATACGCCTGCTGCCAGCCCTGCGCGTTGGACGGCTTCCGCACCAGCGCGTCCAGCCCCTCGCTGGCGGTCGGATACCGCCCCACGTCGATCTCGAACGCATCCAGCGCCACCTCGAACTGCGCAATCTGCGTGCCCGTGCTGGTGACCCGCGCCTGCTCGGAACGCCTGGCGAATTTCGGCGTCACAATCGCCGCCAGCGCCGCCAGAATCACCAACACCAGCAGCAGTTCGATCAGCGTGAAACCCGCCCCTCGTCTGACCCGTCCTTTGAATGTCCTGTCCATGTCCGTCTTCCTTAAAAACTTCGGTCACGTCGGGCGGGATAAACCCCGCCGACTCTTAACGCACCAATTCCTGCAAGTTAAAAATCGGCAGCAGCATGCCGATCACCACGGTGCCCACCAGCGCGGCCATTAAGAACAGCATGGCCGGTTCCGCCAATGCCACTAACATCTTCAGCCGGCGGTCCAGTTCCTGTTCATAAGCCCCCGCCAGACGCACCAGTTCCTTATCCAGCCGCCCGCTTTCCTCGGCCACCGCGATCATCTCCACCACCGACGGCGGGAAGAGCACAGGACACTGCTGAAGACTCCGCGCCAGAGAATTGCCGCGCTGCACCTGCTCGATGGCGCCCGAAACCGTGTCGGCGAGCACCTGGTTGCCGATCGCCTCTCTGGCGACCTGAAGCGCCCCCACCAGCGGAACACCCGCTCCGACAAGCGTCCCTAACATCCGGCAGAACCGAACCAGCGCGAAACGCCCCACCACAACGCCGAACATCGGAATCCGCAGCATGGTGCGCTCCAGCCCCCGCCGCCCGTCCGGGCTCGTCCGGATGCGATGAAACCCGAAACCAGCCAGCGCAGCGGCCAACACCAGAACAAACCAGAACCGCACCAGCAGGTCGCTGGCCGTCACAATCGCCTTGGTCAATGCCGGCAGCGAGCCTCCGAACTCCAGAAACATCTGCGAAAAACGCGGGATGAAGTAGATCAACAGAAAAGTCAGAATGCCCGTCGCCAACACCGCAAGCACCGCCGGATACACCAGGGCCGCCTTGACCTTGCCCATAAGATCCTGCTCGCGGCTGCGAAACGCCGCAATCTGGTCCAGCACCAAATCCAGAAAGCCGCCCATCTCGCCGGCCCGGACCATCGCCACCGTAATCGCCGGGAAATGCTTCGGATGGGACCTCAACGCATCCGCCAGAGACTGCCCACCCGCAACCTGGTCGTGAACCGTCGCCCACAGCGCCTTGGCCGTCGGCCGGGCCGCCTCCCGACTGAGGATATTCAGCGCCCGGCTCAGCGGCACCCCCGCCGCCAGCAGGTTCGCCAGTTCGCGCGTGAACGCCTCCACCTCCGCCTTGCTGACGATCCGAAACCCCGGGCGTCGCCACTCTCTTTTTGCCGCCGCCTCGCCCGCCTCGACCATCACAGGACAAAAACCCTGCTGCGTCAACAGGTCAATCGCAGACACGCGGCTCGGCGCCTCCAACATGTCCGCCACCTGCCGGCCCGCCCCATCGATCGCTTTGTAAACAAACGTCGGCATGCCGCGTCACTCCCCGCCCTGCACATAGGCGCCGTTCTCGTCGAACCGCTCATCCTTCGTGACACGCAGAATCTCTTCAATCGTCGTACGCCCCTCCCGCAGATGTCGAAAGCCGTCCTCCCGAAGGCTCATCATCCCCTGTTTCGTCGCCAATCGCCGAAGGTCGCGCGAAGACGCATTCTCCAGAATCAGCGACCGCAAATCGTCGGTGATCATCATGAATTCGAAAATCCCCAACCGGCCGCGGTAACCCTTCTGGCTGCACTCGCGACACCCGCGCCCGCGATACAGCACCTCCGGCAGATCTTCGCCGTATTGTGCCCGCAGCGCATCCCGCTCGTGCGCCGGAACCTCCATCTTACAGTCCGGGCAGATCAAACGCACAAGCCGCTGCGCAAGCACCGCCTCCAACGACGAACTCACCAGGTAGGGCTCAATTCCCATGTCCACCAGCCGCGTCATCGCACTCGGCGCGTCGTTGGTGTGCAAGGTCGAAAACACCAGGTGCCCCGTCAGCGACGCCTGCACCGCAATCTCCGCCGTCTCCATGTCGCGGATTTCACCCACAAGCACCACGTCCGGGTCATGACGCAGAATCGACCGCAGCCCGCCGGCAAACGTGAGCCCCGCCTTTCGAGAAACCTGGATCTGGTTAATACCGTGAAGCTGGTACTCGATGGGGTCCTCGATGGTAATGATTTTGCGTTCGACGTGGTTGATGTGCGACAGCGCCGCATACAGAGTCGTCGTCTTGCCGCTGCCCGTCGGCCCCGTGACCAGGATAATGCCGTGCGGCCGCTCCAAAATCCGCGCACTCAGCCGAAGGTCTCTGTCCGACATCCCCAGTTTGTCCATCCCCAGGAGCACGCTCGTCCGGTCCAGAAGCCGCAGCACCACCGCCTCGCCGTACAGCATCGGAATCACCGATACGCGCACGTCGATCTCCCGCCCCGCGATGCGAATCTTGATCCGCCCGTCCTGCGGCACCCGCTTTTCCGCAATGTCCAGCTTAGCCAGAATCTTCAGCCGCGAAACGATCGCCGACTGAAACTGCTTGACCTCCTGCGCAATCGAAGCCTGCTGCAAGACGCCGTCGATGCGATACCGCACCCGAAGCTCCTCCTCGAACGGCTCGATGTGCACATCCGTCGCCCGCAGCTCAATCGCCTCGGTCAGGATCTGATTGACGAAACGGATGATCGACGCCCCCTCCGCCGCATCCGTCAAGTCCATGTCTTCGTCGCCGTCCGTCTCGATGACCTGGAAGCCGTTCTCCCCCGCCTCCGAGATCATCGACTGAACCGTATCCGCCCCCACTCCCAAATACTTCTTGGCGCACCGGTCGATCTCCGCCAGCGGCGCCAATGCAATCGAAAAATTCCGCCCCGTCGCAACCCGCAGTTCGTCCACCCCCGTCGTATCGAATGGATCGCAAATCACCGCGACGACCTCTTCGCCGTTTTCCAACGGCAGTATATGCTGCTCCAGCAGAATCCGCGCCGGAAACTTCAGCAGAAACTCCTTGCGAATCGATTGCTTCTCCAACTCCACGAACGAGTAACCGAGCTCTTCCGCCAGAAAGCGAAGCGACTGCTCCTCCGGCGCGCCGCACGCGTTCAGCGCCGCACAAAGGCTGGCGCCCTGTTCGATCAGTTTCCGCACGCGGGCCGCCGACTGCTCATCCAGCAGACTGGCGCCCGTCAATTTGTTGATAGCCCGTCCAATCATTGTTTCAAACCTGAAAGCCGCCCGGCGCCGGGTCTGCTGGAGCGAGAAGCGCAGTGGACGCCGGACGGCTGCTCTTATTGAGTGCCTGGCACAAACTAATTGAGTGTTCCCATCAGGACCAGCATCGCTTCCTGCTTGACGGTAAGGAGCTGGCGCAATTCCTGCTGCGCCTTGGCCAAATCTTGCTTGGCTTTCTCGCGCGCCGTGCGCAGCGTTGTCAAGGCCGTCTTGATCTGCTCGGCAGTGGCCGACTCATTCTGCAAAACCGTCTGAAGCCCGTCGGTCGCCTTCTCTACCGCCGACTGCACCGGCGCATTGGCTTGATCGCCGCCTGGCCGGCCTCCGGGACCCCGATCTCCGGCCGGACCGCGACCGCCAGGAGCCATGCCCATGCCCATGCCCATCATGCCGCGACCGCCTCCGGCCGTATCACGATTTAGTTCCATCACTTTTTGCAGCCGCGGGCCAATAAGCTTCCACTCGTCTTCGCTCGCCCCAAGCTGCTGCCGCATACGATCATTCATCATCTGGCGCATCTGCTCAGGATCCCGCATGCCGGCCATCCCGCGACCCTGCTGATCCTGACCCTCTGCGCGCTGCCGGGCGCCCCGCTGTGCGTCCGCGGCGTCCCCCTGTCGCTGACCGCGCTGCGGCTGAGCCAACAGCAGACCGGTCGCCACAAGCATCATCAGGCACGCAATAGCCCCAAAAACAGTTCTTCTTCTCATTGGAAACTCCTTTCGTTTTTCCGTCTTCGGACTTCCGGGAACCCACCACAGGCGCCCTTTCATTAGCCATAGTGAATGCGGCCGTCCCGTGGTTACAAGTTCCGATAGAATTTATCATCGTCCGATTTGCCGCACCGGACAAGCAGATGTTGATCTGTTATTTAGCTGACGGATCCCTATTTTCATGTAACCAAAGCGCCTGGCCGATCACTAACTGATGGGCTGGGAATCGCCCTCGCCCACGGGAACAGGCACGCGGGAGCCGTTTTTTAGGCGTACCAGTGCGATGGGCTTGAAGTTATCGGCCGGTGTGCTATAATAAAGATATCTGGCGGAATCGATCAGGTGTATCTTGAAGTTTACGGCACCAAATGTCGCTCGGCGATCAACTTCCGGAGCCCAGGTCTTTGCGAGCAACCGGAAAATGGATTCTAACTGCCGGAACGTGACGCGTGGACGATCAGGACATAAGAGACATCCAGTCGTGTTTGCGCGGCGACAAGAACGCCTACGCCGCCCTGGTGCAGCGTCATCAGGCGAGAGTCACTCGACTCATGTGGCGCTTTTGTCGCGAGACCCGTACGTGCGAAGAACTCGTACAGGAAGTCTTTGTTCAGGCGTACCTGAGTCTGAAGGACTTTCGCGGCGACGCCCCGTTCGTCCATTGGCTCAGCCGCGTCGGAACATATATCGGTTACCGCTACTGGAAAAAGCAGGCGGCCGAACGGACGCACATGCCAACGGAATTGGCCGAAGTCGTCGCTCCGGAACAGGAGCACGCAGGGGACCTGGCCAGGATGGGCGACATGCTCCACGCCCTGCTGGGGCGTTTGAACACGGAGGACCGGCTGGTGCTGACGCTCATGTATTTCGAGGAATGCGGCGTAAAGGAAATCGCTCGGCGAATGAGGTGGAGCGTATCGAAAACAAAGGTCCGGGCATTTCGGGCAAGAAACAAACTCAGAGAAATCGCTGAGGAGCAACACTTTTTGGAGAAAACAGGATGGATACCTTAAAAGCCATCGAAGAACTGATCCAAAAGCTGCAAATTGAGGACGTCCCCGTTTTCCACGTGGAGGATAAAGTCCTCTGGCGGCTTCGGACGCTCGAGGTGCAGACCTATGTTCCCTTATCGCAGAAGATATTCTGGTTTGCCTCGGCCGCCGCTGCTTCCGTCGCGGCCTATGTCTCCATCGGTGCATGGAAGTATATCACCAGCCCGCTCCATGAGTTCTACAGTCCATTGCAGGAGATCCGATTGTGGTAGATGATCGTCTTGATATTCCCACCGATCTGCCCGTACCGCTCCAGGCGCCGCGGCGCCGCAAGCGCATCCAACTGCTCTGGTCCGCCGTGCAACTGATCTGCGGTATCGTCATTGGTGTGGGCGCAACGCTCTACGTTTTCAAAGATCGCATCATGTGGAGTCCCCCGGGCCCCAATCTCGGTGAGATGGCGATGAAGATCGTTCGTGAAATGCAGGAGCGATACAGCCTCACCGACGACCAGTTCAAACGTGTCTCCGAGCTTGTTCAGGGCTCTATGGCCAGACGGCGGGATATGGGCAAGGCCTTTTTCGACCAGATGAGCACTGAAGACGCCCGCGTTAAGGACCAGATGGTCACAATCCTCACCCCCGAACAGTTCAATGCGTATGCAGAAGACATGAAACGGATGGCCGAAAGTCACGAACGCCGCCGTCCGCCGTTCTTCCGCGAGGGAGGGCGCGAAGGCGGCCCTGGAGGTCCCGGCCCAGGCCCCGGCGGCCCACGAGGACCCAGACGACAAAGAGAAGAAGGCGAAGCCCCCGGCCAGCGCCCCAGAGGCGACGGCGAAACTTATGGCCCACGCCCGAGAGGCGACGGCCAGAGCCCCAACCCGTGGCTCAGAGAAGACGCCAACTCCCCAGAATAGGAGCACCGGTCCCGATACTCAAGAAGGCAAACCCCTGCTCTGTGAGCCGCGAGGCCATGCTATAATCTGATGCAGCCCAACTGGCACCCTATTCGACAAAAACGGCGGCATACCAGTTCTGAGGCGCGTCGGGCTTGTCGAGAGTTTTAATGGGAAGGTTGTGTTTTTTCGCCGTCGCGAACACGTCAATTCCCACGGAGTGAAAAGCCGGCCGGGCCTTCCTCGGATTCACACATGCGACGCCCTTATGGCCTGCACACTCTTTGCACAATGCGCAATCGCTCAAAGAGAATGCAAAGTAGTACCCATCCAGGAAAGCTTGACGTTCGAGTTCAAACGAGACCTCCTGCGATGTCCTCTTGCTGCCGGCATGCACCAAAAGCCCCCACGAATAGCGCCGCAGTATCCGGCGGTATTGCCAGGGCAGCAAGGCGCCCGGGCGAGACGGGCAGGTGTGATTCCTGCCCCAGTCGGCGCAGCCGTACATGCACTTGAGAAGCGTCCGCGGATCGAAAACGATGTCGGCGATCGCCAGGGGCACGACATCGTCGGCCCCAAGTGTCAGACCGAGCTGAATATAGCGTTCTTTATCGTCCATGGCGGCCCCGTCAGAACTGCTTGTCCGAACCTCCGTAGATGAGCTGAACGCCTCCCATGTTCGGAATGATCGGAAGCAGGTTCTCAAGAGGCTTAAAGGCATCGGACCAGTAGACGAAGAAGGCCTTGCCCATGAGATAATCTCTCGGAACGACCCCCTTGGTGTACTGCACATCGCTATTTCCAATGCCTGCGGTTGCCCAGAGCCGGCTGTCCAGACTGCACGGACTGTTGTCGCCGCAGGCGAAGAATTCGTCTGGTCCGAGTGTAAACGGGTCGCCTTCAGCAGCCCGGAGTATGCGTTCACTGATATAATGGATGTCGCGGTAAAGACTGATGTGCCAGAGCGTTAACGCACCGGAACCCATGATCTTTACCGCAGGCGTGCCGCGCAGAGAGGCGTCGCCCAGATCGCCGGGGGCCGATCCGAGGTCATACCGGAGCGTTTCGCCGCCGAACGAAAGCACAAGCTGATGATCAACATTGGCGAACTGAAAACGCCGGCTCCGACCGGATTTCACGGGGGCTGTCTCGCGCCGGGCCAATTCGACGAAGGCGCCGTCCACGGTCTTGCCGAGCGCGAGCACGCCTGCAAAATCAACGGTCGCCCGATACTCGACACCGTATTTTGTCAGTGCGGCGCCGACGACGCCTTCCGGAAGCCTGTTCGTCACGTCAAACCGAATCATAAGATCGCTGCATACCGGCTGAAGATAGTGCTCGCTGCCGTCATTATAGGCGTAGGAGGAGCGAAAGTCATTTCCGACTCGACTATTGTATACCATCCAGTGGAGCGGCCCCGGCGCACTGTCCAGCGAAAAAACAGTCGGTCCCTTCGCATTCAGATTCCATGCGGCATTCGGATCATTTTCGAACGGCTGGCCCCACGCCGGATTCTCGTCGCGCGGCCCGCTGTTGCCCGTCGGCAGAATACGCCCCCGAAGCATCTGGTAATCGTTATTGTAGATAGGCATCCAGAGTTCTTCCTGAACCTTCGGAGGCTTGCGGGCGATCCGGCCGTCGATATAGATATCGCCGTCGATGATTTCGACGGTTTCTTCCGGCAGAGCGATCAGCCGCTTAATGTAGTTTTCCCGCGGGTCGACGGGGTTCTTGAAAACGATAACGTCCCAGCGTTTGGGGGGCAGGAACTGATAAAGGCCTTTCAGGACGAGAATCCGGTCACCGTTGGAGATCGACACGCCCATGCCCACCGGCAGATCGTAGCCGCAACTGGAACATCGCGGCTTCGGTATTGACCATGAATCGCCGCCGACATCGTAAGGAAAACCGCAGCGAATGCAGCGCAGATGATAATGGGCGCCTCGCAGCGTCTCGGCCATGCTCCCGGTCGGAATCCGGAACGCCTCGACCACGAACGCGCGAAAAACGAACGCCAGAATCAGAGCGGTGACGACCAGTTCGAGCGTGTTGGCGATGCCTTCGACGGTCGTGCTGCGGCGCCTCATTGGATAGTCGATGGTTTGCTGGGATGCATCAGTCATTTGCGCTCTTGTGTCTCATAACGAGGATCGAATCCGAACTGCGATGCCCCCTCAAGCCCCGCCGTCAATGATTTTGATACCGTCAACGGCTGGAACATTAAGAAATATCTTGAGAATCCGGGTAAGGCGGTTTTTCTCCAGGAGCCTCGCCAAAGCCGAATCGTTGAACGGCTTATAAGGCCCCGGCCAATACACGAAGAACGCCTTGCCTACAAGATAATCCCGGGGCACCACACCCTCACGATACTCTTGGCCGCTGTTGCCGACGCCCGGCGCATCCCACCATCGGGCGTCCAGGCTGGCCGGGCTGTTATCTCCAAGGACAAAAAACTGGTCGTCCTCCAATGTGAAAGGATCATCCTTGCCCGCGCGAAGGATCGGGGACCCGTCCGGCGAGTTAGTGAGATAATGGATGTCGCGAAATATGCTCACGTGAAAGAGGGTGAGTTGACCCGTGCCCAATATGGCCAGGCGAGGCATCACCTCCTGGGGCACGCCCGCATCATCGACACCGGCGCCCAGGTCAAATTCGAGTTCATGGCCCGCCCACTCAAGACGCAGCATGTGGTCCACATTGGCGAACTGAAAGCCGCCGGCCGCGGAGGCCTCCGGGGGCGCAATGGCCTTGGCCGCCAGTTCCTCGATCAGCCCGTTGGCGTGCACCTTTTCAAGTTTGAGCATGCGCCCATCCAGCACCCAGCCGCGGTACTCGATCCCGTATTTCGTCAGAGCGACGCCAACTCTGTCCCCCTCGTCCACAGACGCCGTGTCGAACCGCACCATAAGATCGCTGCAAATTGGCATGCGGGAATGCAGACGCGGGTCATCATAGGCGTAGGTGGCGCGAAAATCGTTTCCTGCCCTTGTATTGTAAACCAGCGCATGCAGCCGGTCGCCCTCCGCGTCAAGGCCAAAAACAGTGGGTGAATCAGCACTAAGGTTCCAATCGGACCCGGACTGATTAACAAACGGCTGATGCCAGACACCGCCATTGAAGCCCCCCGCCTTTGGATGGACCGGCTGATAGTCGTTGTCGTAAACAGGCATCCACAGTTCTTCCTGCGTTCGTCGGGGTTTTCGCTGTATCTCGCCGTTAATATAGATGTCGCCGTCGATGATCGCCAGGGTTTCGCCGGGAAGCGCAACCAGGCGCTTGATATAATTAACCTGTGGGTCGAGGGGATTCTTAAACACGACGACGTCCCAGCGTTTGGGCTCAAAGAATTGATAGACACACTTGAGCACAAAAATCCGGTCACCTTTGGTGACGGGCCGGCGCTCAGCCGTTTGCTGCCGGTAGCCGCAACTGGGACAGCGGGGCCCCGGCGGCACCACGGGCACATTGAATCCGGGAGTCACGTTGGAAGGCATGCCGTACGACGGCGGCAGAAAATCATAATCATAAGGATAGGCGCACTGCCGGCAGCGCAGGCGAAAGTGGGCGCCCCGGAGCGTGTCCGCCATGCTTCCGGTGGGAATAGTATAGGCCTGCATCTCGAAAACGATGAAGACCAGCGTGGTGGCAAAGGCGACGATCAGCCACTCCAATGTGGCAACAAAGGCGTGGACACCCGAAGCATCTTCGGTCTGTTTCATGTTTGTACTCGACACCACTTCGCCTTTCACTGTACACAAAGTTAGAACTTTGTATTATCTGCCGGGGACGCAGGGAGGTCAAGCCGGTAGTCAAATTTTTCAAGATAGTTGACCGATATCCAGCTTTTGACCAAGCATCGCAATCACCCGAACAGAATCCGGCCGCTCCGGCCAAGGCGCGATGAACCTTTAAAGACACCCGGCACCGGCCCGCAAACCATACGAAATCGTCGCCGCCGGTGAACCACAAAAAAACTCCAAAATTTGCTTGCCGCATAGAAGTCGTTGCGTTATAGTACTTTGCGGTTGATGACATGGTCAACATCGCGGAGGCGTTGGATGGATACGTTTGCAGAACTGCTTTTTCAGGTGAGGTAGCCGATGTCAACTGTCACAAAGAAAGAACTCATTGACCGAATCGCCGAGAATACACAAGCCAAACGGGTTGTGGTGAAGCGAATCGTGCAATGTTTCCTGGATGAAGTGATTGCCGAGCTGGCCAAGGACAATCGGCTGGAGTTCCGTGATTTTGGTGTTTTTGAGACGAGAACACGTGCGGCACGTGTCGCTCAGAACCCCAAGACCCTTGAACGTGTACCCGTTACCGCCAAGCGAACGGTCAAGTTCAAGATGGGGCGGATGATGAAACAGAAACTGGACTCGCTTGTAACGGCCGGTGATGTAGAGTAGTCACGGCGATAAGCAGCCGGCCGCCAAACCGCCGGCGTAAACACGCACAAGAATTTCTGACAGTTCACAGGGGGTGCAGGGTGCTGGTCCAAAGGAGTCAGTGATGTCGGAAGGAACGGTCAAGTGGTTTGACAAGAAGAAAGGCTACGGGTTCATCTCGCACGAGGGAACCGTAGACGTGTTCGTGCACTACACGGGCTTTGCCGACGAAAACCTGCGCACATTGGAGGATGGCGACACCGTAACTTTTGATATCGCGCAGGGCGAAAAAGGGCTTCGCGCCATTAATGTCATGCTCAAAGATCCGCGTCGAACGACTTCCGCCAAGGCAACTCCGCAGTAATCTTCATCACCCCGCCGTGATAGAAACTCACATGCAGCCGATCGTCTTAAGCGGACTTTTGCCCGCCTGCACCGCTCACGGGGCGTAGGTGTTTTCCTGCCGTCTTCTGCATGCGGCTCTCTTTTTCGGCCATATCCATTTTCCATATATATTTCTGCGTGCGATAGACAACCACGCAGATAGTCAGAATGAACACAACGAATACGTATGGCAGCGTCTTTTCGATAAACCCAACGCCGAAAAAGGCAACGGATGTGTTGATGGCGACGAAAAACAGCCGCATCTCGGTCGGCCCGGTGCGCAGATAGGTGATTTTGAAGTCGCCGGTTGCGCCGAACGAAAGAAACGCGTTGATCATCAGCGCCCCCATCCCGAGAGACATAAACCAGAACAGCGTGCGGTCCGTGCCGCCAAACAGGAATGACCAGCCGATGAACACCGAGCACATGAACACGAAATCCAGGAAGTGATCCATATAGAAACCCCATCGGGGGATGCCCGTGTCCCGGTACCGCCCCAGTGCACCGTCGAAGCAATCGGTGAACCACTGTAAAATGAGCATGGCTGACGAGGCGTGAAGCCATCGCACGTCCCCGGCCGCCAGCATGCCAAACCCAATCAGGCCCGCCGACCACGGCATCGTAAGAAGGGTTAAATGGTATCCCTCAATCCACGCGGGAAATTTGGGGGTCAAGTAATCGACAAACCGCTTCTCGGGAGCGGCCATCAGTGATTTCATTGGTGCCTTCTTGTCGCCATTAAATGTCGCGTCACGCATCGTTCCGTCCTTTCATTATCCGCCAAATGCCCGCCTTCAACTAAACACTACATTGCTAGAGCAACGACCATGCCAAACCAGGCCATTCAGCCTAAACACTTGCTTTCAACGCACTTACACGCTTGGAATACTGTGCACTAAATCAGACCAATCACATTCGAGCAGCATTTAATGAACATCGAGCGTGCACAAAATGCAGGTCTCGGTGATTCGCCGCCGCAAAAAGATAAAACATCCGAAATGGCAGACTGCTATTGGAAACATGCCTTTTTGTTTGCAACTGAACCAAAAGGGTGCTAAACTTTACACGGGAGTGCAATTGCTCCATGGAGCTGTTTTATGCTGGCGAGACCAATCAATCCGAGCCTCGATTGCCGCGTGCTGGTGCTCAATAAGCACTATATGGCATTGCGTGTGATTGGCGTACGCCGGGCATTTACTCTCCTTTTCAAAGAACAGGCCGAAGTGGTCGCCTGTGAGCAAGGGAACTACTGCAACTATGACTTTCATTCGTGGCGGCAATTGACCGAACTCAAGGAAACGTTTCAGGCCAACGAGCAGGATTGGATATCGACAGTCGCATTTGATATTGCGGTGCCGCGGGTGATCCGGCTGCTCTCTTACGACCGCCTGCCCAGGCGGCCCGTGAAGCTCAACAGACGGAACATCTTCGCCAGGGACCGCAACCTGTGCCAGTATTGCGGCAAAAAGTTCCCCCTCTCCGAACTGTCGATCGACCACGTCAATCCTCGCAGCCTCGGCGGCAAATCGACATGGGAAAACGTCGTCTGCGCCTGCACGAAGTGCAACGTCAGGAAAGGCGGACGCACGCCGAACCAGGCCCATATGACGCTCATCTGTAAACCCGTTATGCCAAGACGCAATCCTATAATTCACGTTCAATTCAACCAAAAACGTTATAAGAGCTGGAAACAATTCCTGGACAACGCCTACTGGTCTGTCGAACTGACATGATACCGAAAGGCCGAACGCTTTCGGCCGGAATCCCGTAGAGAACTGCATGCGAAAAGGTGAAATTCAAATCATTTATGAAGACGCGGAGGTCGTTGTCATCAATAAACCCGCCGGAATATCTGTCACTGGCGACCGCTCCGGCGACGACGATATTCTGCAGATTCTAAGCCAGGCATTTCCAATGACCGAGGGCCTGCGCCTGGTTCATCGCCTCGACAAATGCACCTCGGGAGTAATGATTCTGGCCAAAACGCGCGACGCACAGAGCAGATATACCGATTATTTCGTGAAAAGGCTTGTCCGCAAGACGTATCTGGCTTTGGTTGCGGGGATCGTGAGCAATCCCACGGCCACTATCGACGCACCGCTCGCCCAGGACCGCCACGACGCGCGGCGCATGCGAATCGACCAGAGACGCGGCAAAGCAGCATTGACCCGCTATCGACTGCTCGCCGATTTCGGCAGCATCGCCCTGCTAGCGGTAAGCCCGGAAACCGGCCGCACGCATCAGATTCGGGTACACCTCGCCTCCGTCGGCCTGCCGCTGGTGATCGATCCGCTCTACGGCACGTCGCGGCCGCTCATGCTCTCGCAGATCAAACCCGCCTATCGCTCCAAAAAAGATCGAGCCGAGCCGCCGCTCATCGACCGACTCACCCTTCACGCCTACCAGCTCGAAGTACCCGCCGACCAGACGGAAACCCGGAGGTTCATAGCCCCGCTCGACAAGAAATTTGCCGCCGCAGTCAAAATGCTGGCCAAACACAATCCGAATGGCTTTGACGCGTTCCAGGACCCACGCATGCCGGCAGCCCTGCTGGCTGCCGAGCCGATCTGATCGGAACCTCATTTCACGCCTTCAAGCCGCGGTTTTTTCTTGACCGGTAACGTGCTTTTGCATTAGAATTTTCAGCTTGTATGCTGATAACGTAATCAGGGATATGCCATGAGCAATAAGAAGATAAGAGTGGGACTGGTCGGCTTCGGCACCGTGGGCGCCGGAGTGGCTGATCTGCTGCTAAACAACGCCGATACCATCCGCGCAAAAACCGGCGTCGATATAGAACTGGCGACCGTGGTTGACCTGGACACCACGCGTCCGCGCCCCGTGGAACTGCCCGCCGGTTTGCTTACAGACGATCTCAACGCGCTCCTGGACGACAAATCCATCGACGTTGGCATCGAGTTGGTCGGCGGAACAACCTTCGCCAAGGACCTTCAGCTCAAGATGCTGGCCGCCGGCAAACACGTCGTGACGGCGAACAAGGCTTTGCTCGCCAAGCATGGCGACGAACTCTACGCGGCCGCTCGAAAGGCGGATAAATGCATCGCCTTTGAAGCCAGTTGCGCCGGCGGAATCCCGATCATCTCCGCGATCCGCACGGGGCTCGCCGCCAACCGTATTAACGCCCTTTACGGCATCTTGAACGGAACGTGTAACTACATCCTGACGAATATGACGGAGAAGGGCCTCGATTTCAAAACAGCCCTCGCTCAGGCCCAAACCAAGGGCTATGCGGAGGCCGACCCCACCCTGGATATTGACGGCTCGGACAGCGCCCACAAACTCACTATTCTTGCGGGCCTGGCCTTCGGATGCGAAATTACGCTCGACGACATCCACATCGAAGGCATCCAAAATGTAAGCATCGAAGACATACGCTATGGCCAGGAAATGGGTTACGTGCTCAAGCTGCTGGCCATCGGCGAGCGAAACGGCGAGGGCAGAATTTCACTTAGGGTCGCCCCGTCGTTTGTGCATGACGAACACGCCTTGGCAAGGGTCGGCGGTCCGTTCAACGCCATCAGTGTTTTTGCCCACGCCGTGGGTCACACCATGTATTACGGCCGAGGGGCCGGCATGATGCCCACCGCCAGCGCGGTCGTCGCCGATATCATTGAGGTCGCACTGGGCAACAGTCTCAGGGTCTTCAACGGCCTCAGCCTCGCCTCGCGAGCCGAAACCGAACCACTGATCAGCAACATCGACGACCTTTGGAGCCGATTTTATATCCGCCTGATGGCCAAGGACCTGCCCGGCGTCTTCGCCACGTACGGCAGAATACTCGGAGAAAACCAGATCAGCATCTCCGGCGCGCTGCAGCACGAAGGTTCCGGGCCGGACGACACCGTCCCCGTCGTCATCACCACACATCCGACAAAGCAGAAGAACATGTCGGCCGCGCTCGCGGCATTGGGCCAACTCGACGTCGTCAGCGGCGCGCCCGTGTGCCTACGCATTGCGGATATCCCCGAGGACTGTGACGCATGACCAAATACGCCATCATCATTCCCGACGGGGCCGCGGATTTTCCGCTGGACATCTTTGAAGGCCAATCGGTCATCGAAGCCGCCAACACCCCCAACATGGACGAAATCGCCATAAAGGGCAAACAGGGCATCGCCGTCACGGTGCCTGCGAGTCTGACGGCCGGCAGCGACGTGGCCATGATGAGCCTGCTCGGGTATGATCCGCTTGTCTACTACTCCGGCCGTGCACCTCTGGAGGCGGCGGCCCAAAACATCCCGTTGGCGACAAACGACTGGGTGTTCAGGTGCAATCTTGTGACTATCGCCGACGGCCGCATGGCCGACCACAGCGCCGGGCATATCTCCACGAAGGAAGCGACCACGCTCATCCAGGAACTTGCCGCACACATCGATGGCCGCAACATCCGTTTCTATCCGGGCCTCAGCTATCGGCACCTCTGCGTCATCAACGGCATCGCCTTCAAAGTGCAGACCACGCCGCCGCACGACATCATCGGCGAGAAAGCCTCGCGGCACCTGCCCCACGGCAAGGGGGCCGACCTGCTCAAGCAAATTATGGAGCAGTCACAGGCCTTTTTCGCCAACCACGATATCAACCGGGTGCGCACCGACCTGGGCGAGAACCCCGTCAGTTCCGTCTGGCTTTGGGGGGAGGGGCAGAAAGCCGTTCTCGAAAGGTTCAGCACGCGGTTCGGTCTCAAGGGCGCCGCCATCACCGCCGTCGACCTCGTCAAGGGTCTGGCTAAGTTGGCAGGCCTCGACCTGATCGAAGTGCCGGGAGCCACCGGCTATTTCGATACCAACTACAAAGGCAAGGGCGCCGCGGCTGTCAAGGCGCTCGATCATTACGACCTCGTCATCGTACACGTGGAGGCAACGGACGAAGCCGGGCACAGCGGCAATGCCCAGATGAAGAAGAAATGCCTGGAAGCAATCGACGAACACATCGTCGGGCCGGTCCACAAAGCCCTCAAAAAATACGACAGCTACCGCATTCTCGTCATGCCGGACCATCCGACGCCGGTCCAAACCAGGTCGCATTCACACGACCCCGTGCCCTTCGCCATGTGCGGCCACGCCATTCAGGGCATAATGCATAAACCTTACTGCGAGAAGAACGCCTACGAATCGGGTTTTCGCGTGGAAAACGGCTTCGAAATGATGGAGTACTTCCTGAAGACGTGACCGTGCCTGCCAGTGACTTGGGCACGACACTAATATCTATTTTCCTCCGGCGCCCACATCCGCCGAGTACTTTCATCTCATGCAAGAAGCGATTCGATGCACTGTTCGACTGCCATCAGTTCCTGTTCCCCCGTGGCCATGTTCTTTACCGTGAGGCGATTTTCGCTGAACTCTTCGCCGACAATGACCGTGTAACGCGCGTTCAGCGCCTGGGCCTGCTTGAGTTGCTTTTTGAGCCCTGCCGCTTTATACGAAAACTCTGCACACGCCCCCGCACGGCGCACCCGAAACACCAGCTCAATAGCCCGGTCGCGAAACTCGTCGGCGACGATGGCGACGAAACAATCCACATTGCGCGTGCTCAGTGTGCTGTCGGTGAGCAGCCCTTTTTCTCGCAGCAAAATTTCCAGCACGGCGTCGCCCATGCCAAAACCCGTCGCTGTCACCGCAGGCCCGCCGAAGTCACGAAGCAGGTTGTCATACCGTCCGCCGCCGCAGACCGCCCGCAGCGTTGCCGCCCGATCGTACACCTCGAACACGACGCCCGTGTAATACGCCAGCCCGCGAACCACGCCGATATCAAAGACAGCGAACTCGCCAATACCCATCAGCGAGAGCAGATCGAACAGCCGGCGCAGTTCGCCGACTGCGGCAGCTCCTTCCGCATCGAGGTGAGCCGTATTCTCGATTGCCTCGATCGTCTCGGCCGCCATCAGCTCGGCCACGCGACGGCGCACCGTTTCGTCGCCGATGCGCTCCGTGAGCATGGCCTCGAAAGCCTCGTCGGGCAGTTTCGCCTTCTTATCCAGAACCGCATAGACGCCGTCGAGTTGATCCTGTTCAATGCCGGCGCTCCTGAGCAGCGCGGCAAGCATCCGCCGACTGGAGATGCGAACGGCGATGTCGGCAGCGGTCAGCCCCGTCGAACGGAGGTAGTCGATTGCCGTGAAGATCACCTCTGCATCGGCAAGAACGTCCTCAACATCGATGATATCGATGTTCCACTGAAAGAACTCGCGAAGCCGGCCCTTCTGCGGGCGCTCCGCCCGACACAGCCGCGGCACCGAAAACCACTTGATGGGCCGCGGCAGCGCATTGATCTGCTGGTTGACCATCCGGGCCAGCGTGGGGGTGATCTCCGGACGAATCGCCATGTCGCGCCCCCCGCGATCGGTAAACGAGAACAACTGAGAGGCGATCTCTTCGCCGCTTTTTATCTGGTACATTTTGAGATGTTCGAAAATGGGGCCGTCATATTCCTCGAACCCGTTGCGGAGCGAGACCGCCTTCCATCCGTCGACAAGATAATTCCGCACCGCCATCTGCGGCGGGTAAAAATCGCGTGTTCCTTTGACGGCCGGTATCTTCATTGCATGTGTCTCATCGAGTCAACGTATGCAGCGCCGCAGGCGCCGTATCGCTATTTATTCAGCTTCTTACTTTTCTTCTTGCGCTTCTTCGCCGCTTCGAGCTTGTCAAAAACCTTGTCGCCGAATTTAATTTTCATGTATTCTTCCATCTGCTCGGCACTGGTGAAGTGCAGCTCGTAATCGTATTCATCACTGGTGCGGTCGCAATCGTCCGTCTTATACGTTCGGCAGATCCGCGGCCGCTTGTCGTAGATCAGGCAGCGATAGGCCGTCGGCGAAAGATGGCTGCACGTGTTGTTGACGTTTAGATACCAGTCTCCCTTTTCCACAAAAACCGTCACATCTCCATGGCACAGATACCACCGAATGTCATCAAAATCACCCCATTCTTCCGGCGTATCCAGCGGCAGGGCGAAATAACGGCAACATAATCCGGTACACTTTTCGCAGCGAACGCGCGGCGATTTCTTTTTGGTTTTGGCCACTTCAAACTCCATCATTGCATTACGAATTTCAGATACGAAGGCTGTATTATAGGTATTCCCATGCGGTCGTCAAGGTAAAGAGGCAATTTTAAGGCGACGCCTGGACGATCCTTGCAGCCGACCGACGAGCCACTATAATTGCGCACATTGGATGCGACACTCAAATGTGTTTTTGGAAAGGTGATTATGTCACCAGACCGTTTACGGATTCGCCGCGGGGTCGCCGGTGCCCTGACGCTGCTGTTCGTCACCGTAACCGTAGCCGCCGCCAGCCCTGTCAGCCAGCTTTCTTCCAGCGGGGGACCGATATGGGACATGGCCGCCCTCCGCAGGCCGCCCGCCGTCCGCCAAGCCGAAGGCTTCGCCGAACCGGGTCTGCGGGCGGTCTATTATGAAGGCCTTCCGTGGAAGGGCAATACAACACGCGCCTTTGCATGGATCGGACTGCCGCCGAACGCCGCCCAGTATCCGGCGCCGGGAATCGTGCTCGTCCACGGCGGCGGCGGAACCGCATTCGCCGAATGGGTCCGCCTTTGGGTCGACCGCGGATACGCCGCTATCGCGATGGACACCTGCGGCTGCACGCCCAGGGGCAGTTATGGCAACTGGCAGAGGCATGAACACGGAGGCCCCCCCGGCTGGGGCGGCTTCGACCAGGTTGATGAGCCGACAGGCGATCAGTGGACGTTCCAAGCCATCGCCAACGTTGTTCTCGCCCATTCGCTTCTCGCATCGCTGCCGGAAGTCGACGCCAACCGAATTGGCATCACGGGCATCTCCTGGGGCGGTTACCTGACCTGTATCGCCGCCGGCGTGGACGACCGATTCAAGTTCGCAGTGCCCGTTTACGGCTGCGGGTTTCTCGGAGAGAACTCGACCTGGCTCGGCACCTTCGAGAGAATGGGTGACAAAAAAAGCACCAAATGGCTCCAACTGTGGGACCCTTCCGTGTACCTGTCGCAGGCCCGCATGCCCATGCTTTGGGTGACCGGCACCAATGATTTCGCTTACCCGATGGATTCGCTTCAGAAGTCATACAGGCTCCCCAAAGGGCCGCGGACCCTAAGCGTACGCGTACGTATGGCCCACGCCCACGGCGGACCGGGCGAGAATCCTGAAGAAATCCGGGCCTTGGCCGACAGCATCACAGGCCGGGCCACCGCCCTGCCGGCATTTGGTAATCAGGGGGTCACAGAAGCGGCCGCATGGGCCCACTTCAAATCCGCCCAAACCATCGACCGTGCCGAGTTGAATTACACAACCGACAGCGGCCCGTGGAAAGAGCGACGCTGGCAGTCGGTTTCCGCCCGGATCGACCTCGCCGCCGAACGAGTAGAGGCGGATCTGCCTGCCGGGACCGCCGTATACTATTTCAATCTGATCAGCAAGGACGGGTTGGTCGTCAGCAGCGAACATGTTACGCTGCCGCCGCAGAGGACAAGCCCGTGAACTCAAAAAAGATTTTAATTACCGGCGGGCACGGCTTTCTTGGACAGCATCTCGTGCAGTATTTGTCTAAAAACCCCGACCGACCTGCGTTGAAACTCATGGATGTCAACGCCGCTGCCCTGCCTGCGGGCCCGCACGGCACGGATCATGTGGAAAGCATCCTCGGCCGCGATATCCGCGATTATGAGGCCATAGCAGGTGAGTTTGCCGGTATGGATTGTGTGGTCCACCTGGCGGGCATCGTCTCTTTTTCGCTGAAGGACAAGGCGCTGCTGCACAGCGTCAACGTCGATGGCGCCCGTAATGTCCTCCGAGCCGCCGCCGAAAACGGAGTCCGCCGCGTCCTGCATGTCAGTTCCGTCGCGGCCTTGGGCTACAACGACGACCCGGATTGCCCCATCGACGAAGACTACCGCTTCGACTGGAGGATCGCCGCCGCGCGACATAAATATTACATGCTGACAAAACACCTGGCCGATGAGGAAGTCGCCAAATTCCGCAATCAGGGCCGTGACATCACAATCGTCTATCCGGGCCTGATGTTCGGCCCCGGCGATATCACAAACTCCGCCCGACTCATCAATGCGGTCAAGAACGGCAGGATTCCTTTCAACATGCCCGGCGGCACCAACATCGTCGACGTGCGGGACGTCGCCAGAGGCATCATTGCGATACTGCAGGACGGCCCCCCCGGCGGAGACTACCTGCTGAGCGGCCACAATCTGACATTTCGACACATCAACGCGACGATTGCCGGCGCGCTTGCCGTCCGCCCGCCGAGAGTAACGCTGCCCCGCCTGCTCAATCCGCTCCTTTTCAACCTCCTGCTCCTGATCGAGCGCTGCAACAAAGACAAGCTCGCCCTGACCGCCGACAACCTCGATTCAGCGTTTAAGTTCCGCTACTTCGACAATTCACGGGCCCGTCAGCGCTTCGGATGGCGCCCGCACATACCCTTCGAACAAACCATCGCCGATACAATTGAATGGATGAAAAAAGATGGTCGACTTGAGTGAAAAAACAGTCGTGATCACCGGCGCAAGCAGCGGCATCGGCAAGGCCGCCGCAAGCGCATTCGCCCGCAAAGGCGCCGCCGTCGTACTGGCGGCCCGACGCGAGGACAAACTGCGAGACATTCAAGATGCCATTCTCGCCTTTAACCAAAAATGCATCTTCGTCAAAACGGACGTCACCGATGAAGCCCAGGTCGCCGCCCTGTTCGACCGGGCCGAAGAACGGTTCGGCCGCGTCGACATCCTGATCAACAATGCGGGCCGCGGACTCAAGGCAGAAGTTGCCGACATCGCTTTGGAAGAATGGCAATGCGTCGTCGACACGAACCTCACAAGCGTCTTCCTGTGTACACGGCAAGCCGTGCGCCGCATGAAATCGCACAACATCCGCGGCCATATCATCACCGTCAGCTCCATCGCCGGGCTGTTCGGCGCACCCACATACAGCGCCTACTGCGCTTCCAAGCACGGCGTCACCGGCTTCTGCCGGGCCCTGCGCTGGGAACTGCGGAAATCAGGCATTCGCGTATCCACCATATTCCCCGCCCGCGTCGACACCGAGTTTTTCGACACCTACAAGCATCGCCCGGGCAAAAGGCAGATGCTCGCCGCCGCCGATATCGCCGCGCATCTCGTGGCTATCGCAACGCAATCCCCCGCCGCTGTCCTCCGAATGCGCGTTATCAATGGCTTTAAGCGCATTCTGATTTTCCTCGGATTAATCTGATTGCAAAACCCCGCTGGACAAAGTATAGTATCACCACAATAATTTGAGTGATTTTCAGCTCTGTTTGAAGCGTGATTCGCAAAGAGGAGGCCTTGGCGATGACGTCGCGGATGACGATTGTTGGGGGCATGCTGTTGCTGTTGGTCCGTGCCCCGCAAGGCGCACATGTCCAATACTGCCAACGCCGGCCTATTCCACACCTCCGCGTCGGCGATACGCTTACAGCTATGCCGTCAACATGCCGCACAACCGTCGGGGGCGCGTAGAACTATGGCATGGCGACGCGGAAAACACAAGTGTCGGTTTCACGCATCACAGCAGGCACGGCCCCGTACGCAGGCCCCCGGCAGGCACGACGCCTCAACCGCTTCGCCTTCGCGGCCAAACGGTACATCCGCACCACGCCAGGTTATGTCACAGCGGCGACGCTGGCTGTTTCGGATAACGGCGGCGCTTTTGAGCTGTGTAATCCTCCTCGGACTCATCGAATTGTCTCTTTGGCTCTGCCGCTATGGGTATCCGGCCAGCCCGATTATACGCTATAGTAGCGAATGCTTTGACGGGTATGTCGACAACGCAAAATTCAGTTGGCGTTTCTTCCACCGCAATCTCGCCCGGGAATTTGAGCCGTTTACCCTGCCGCCAATCAAAGGCAACAACACCCGGCGCATTTTTGTTTGCGGCGCCTCGGCAGCGCAGGGTATTCCAGATGGTTCGTTCTCCTTTGCCCGCATCTTCGAAGTCATGCTGCGTCATGCTTACCCCGATACGACCTTCGAGGTGATCAATACCGGCATGACGGCCATTAACTCGCACGTTGTACTGCCGATTGTCAGAGACTGCGCACGCTTTGAGCCCGACCTGTTCATTGTTTATCTCGGCAACAACGAAGTCGTCGGCCCGCACGGAGCAGGCACGGTGTTCGCCGGCATGGCCGAGCAGCTCTGGCTCATCCGCGCCGGCATCGCCCTGAAGACAACACGAACCGGCCAGTTTCTGAACGACGCGGCCGCGGCGATGCGTTCCGATGATAATGCGATGAAGTCGTGGGGCGGAATGCAGATGTTTCTGGACAAGCAGATCCGGCTGGCAGATCATACCATGCCGATAGTGTATAAGCATTTTCAGAAAAACCTCGAAGACATCCGCGACACGGCCGTACGAAGCGGAGCAACTGTCGTCTTCTGCACCGTCGCGAGCAACCTGAAGGACTGCCCGCCTTTTGCGTCGCTCCATCGGCCGGACCTTACAGACGCCGAAAAGCATCAATGGCGGCAAATCTACGATAAGGGCGTGGCCCTGGAGCAAACCGGCGATTTTGCGGCCGCCGCCAGGCGCTATACCGCGGCAGCCCGCATCGACGATACCTTCGCCGATTTAAATTTCCGCCTCGCAACGTGCTATTGGAACATGGGCCGGTTCGCCGATGCGAAGGCGCAGTACGTTCTCGCCCGAGAACACGACACGCTCCGCTTCCGCGCCGATAACAGGATCAATAACATTATTCGAACGACTGCCGCCGGACATCGGGATCGGGTCGTGCTGCTTGATTTCGAGAAGACACTCGAAGAACATGCTCCGGACGGCATAGCCGGCAGCCAGCACTTCTATGAGCACGTGCACTTCAACTTCGCGGGCAATTACCTCCTCGCCAAGTCGCTGTTCGAGCAGATCGCACCTCGGCTCAGTGAAAAAGCCGGCGCAAGGGCCGCAGACGACGCACCGCCGAGCGAATCGCAATGCGCCCGTTATCTCGCCTATACGGAATGGGACCGATATCGGCTTACCGAAAAAGCACTCAAGGAGTATATCGAAAAACCCCCTTTCACGAATCAGTTATACCATAGCGAACGCACAACCGGACTGAAGGCGCAGATCGCCGCACTGGCGCCGTCTATTGAAGAACCATCGCTCCGGATGTCAGTCGACGTGTACCGAGCGGCAATCCAGAACAAACCGAATGACTGGAATCTCCACTACAAACTCGGACGCCTGCTCACAGAGGAACTCAAGGACTATCCCGCCGCGGCCGAGCAGTTCGCGGAAGTCCAGAAATGTGTGCCCCATTTCCACCGCGGCTACACCGCCATGGGACAGGTTCTCGCCGCTCAGAACAAGATCAATCCGGCGATTAACCAGTACATGGAGGCGATCCGCCGCTACCCCGCCTCAGCCGACGCATGCTACCATCTTGCCGCGGCATACGCCAAGGACAGCCAGTGGGAACAGGCCGAACAGTGGTACCGCGAAACTCTCGCACTTCAGGCGAGGTACCCGGCCGCCTACATCCACCTCGCGGAAATGCTCAAGCAGCAGAACAAGTTGGACGAGGCGATTGTGGTCTGCCGGCGGGGGCTTTTTATCACACCTGGAGACGCGATACTGCACGGCAATCTCGGCATACTGCTGAACAACAAAGGCCTCAAGCAGGAGGCCATAAAAGAACTCGAAACAGCGTTGAAGTTGGAGCCCGATTCGGCTAACATTCGCAGAGTGCTGCACATAATCCGGAACAGTTCCGATTAAAGTCGAATATGGCCTCCAGTCGCAAACTAAAAAAGAGAAAACCGCAACGTTCAGGGCCCGCGGATGCGCGAAAACCATTGCTCCGTCCGGAAACTGCGCCCAAACGCGGCAAAAAGCCGGTCGCCCGCGGGCGACTATGGCTGTTTCGCCTCCTCGCCCTGACGCTCGTGCCCACGGCCTTGCTCGGCTCTGTCGAAATCATACTGCGTCTGTCCGGCTATGGCTTCACACCACACGCAATGGTCAAAGACGACATTCAAGGCCAGACCGTATACCGCGACAACCCGCAATTCGGCTGGCTTTTTTTTCCATGGAAGATCGCCCGCGAGAGCAGTCCCTACCGTTTTCCGGGCGAAAAGGGTGACAACGTGTATCGCATCTTTATCCTCGGCGAATCGGCGGCCCAGGGAACGCCGGATCCGGCCTTTGCCTTCGGCCGCATTTTGCAGGTAATGCTTGCCGATCATTATCCGGATGTCGAGTTTCAGGTGATCAATACCGCGATGGTCGCGACCAATTCGCACGTCGTCAGGCACATCGCCCGAGACTGCGCCCGCCACAAACCGGACCTCTTTATCGTCTACCTCGGCAACAATGAGGTCGTCGGCCCATTCGGCGCGGGCACTGTCTTTTCCCCGCTCACCGGCAATCTTACGCTCATACGTCTGGGGATTGCGCTCAAGGCGACCCGCACCGGCCAACTGCTTTCAAATCTTGCCGACCGCCTCCCCGGCCGTTCCGACGCCCCCGCCGTCTGGACGGGTATGGACATGTTCCTCGAAAAACAGGTCCGTGCCGAAGACCGCAGCCTCCAGACGGTCTATGGTCACTTCAGGAAAAATGTCGAGGACATCTGCGACATCGCCTCAAATGCGGGTGCCGAATTAATCCTCTCCACAGTAGCCACCAATCTCAGAGACAACCCCCCTTTCGCCTCGCTGCACCACAACGGCATCTCGACGGAGAACCTCGCGCAATGGCAGCGCCTCTATGACGAAGGCGTCGCGATGGAAACGCAGGCACGATTTCAGGATGCGATTGACACATATCTCGCGGCCGTTCAGATCGACGATACGTATGCGGACCTCCATTTTCGACTGGCGACCTGCTATGATCAACTCAGCAACGTCCTGAAGGCCAACGCCCATTATGTGCGTGCACGTGATCTGGACACGCTGCGCTTCCGTGCCGATAGCCGAATCAACGAGATCATATGCCATATCGCCGAACACCGCAGCGGCGCGATCGACCTTGTCGACGCCGCCGGAGCCCTCGCGGCCAAGAGCCCTGGCGGCATTATCGGCAAGGAACTCCTCCACGAACACGTACACCTCAACTTCACCGGCAACTATCTCATCGCCCAACAGCTATTCGATCGCGTAAGCGCGCTGCTGCCTGAAGCCCGGGCCAGGCGTCGAATCGCCGACAGCCCCATTCAAACGGAACAACAATGCCGCGATGCACTGACGTATACGCTGTCGAACGAGCATGCAAACGTCGCAGAGGTGCTCAACGACTTCATCAAAAAACCACCATTCACCGGGCAACTCTATCATGAACGCCGGGTCGCAGAACTCGAGAAGAAAGAACAAACACTCCGTGCACAGTTGACGCCCGACACTCTAAAGAGAATTGATCAGCAATACCAACTGGCAGTTGCCTCGCGCAAGGCGGACTGGTGGGTTCGATGGAAATACGCGGACTTTCTTTCCGAACAGATGCGAAACGAGCGCAGCGCATCGGCCCAATACCTGTGGGTGAAGAACTTCGTCCCCCATTACGCGCAGGCATGGGCAAAACTCGGCACTTCGCTGGGCAAACAGGGCAATCTCGACGCGGCGGTGGCCATGAATTCGCACGCACTCGAACTCAATCCCGCGCACGTCTTTGCCCGCTACAATCTCGCCTTCGCCTGCCAGATGCGCGGCCAGTACGACAAAGCGCTGGAACACTATCGTCTGGCCATTCAGTACAAGCCCGACTACCCCGAGGCGTACAACAATATCGGTGCGATTCTGTACCAGCAGGGCCATGTCGAGGAGGCCGTCACCACGTATCGCAACGCCCTGGAGCAAATAAAGGATTATGCCGACCTTTATTACAACCTCGGCGTCATCCTCGAACATAAGGGACTCATCGATGAAGCGATCGAACAATACCGGGCGGCCCTGAACGTCGAGCCCGACTCACCCAAACTCCGAAAAGCCCTCGACATTGCGTCGGCTAAACGCAAATAACCGCACGTTGAGCACAGGCCCGCTCATAGGTGATCGCTTATCAAAACAACGGGTAGATGAACGGCGCCAGGCCGCTGCCGCCTAACAGAACCAGCGCACCGAGCAGAATAATCACTATCACGATCGGAAGCAGCCACCATTTTTTATTGTGCATGAGAAAGTATAAGAACTCCACAGCAAGGGATGGCCGCCGTTCTTTGGCTAATTCATTGAATTCAGCCGCACTCTGTTCCTTCTTTTCCTCGGACATCGCACAAACCCCGACAGACTAAAACTGGTTAAAGTATCGCTTAACATTTTCCGGCGCCCGCCGCTTTACCCAATAACTTGCCGCCCGCCGATCAAACTTCAGGCCCAGCAAATCCCGGCCGGTCAGCCGAAAAAATAACCCCACCGGCGTCAGAATCAAAAAGTACAGAATCGCCATCATGAGAAAAGACAATGTCATCCCGATCGGCAGGGTCAGACCCACCATCACCACGTAAACAATCCGCGTCAGGTTCGGCAGAATGAAACTGCTTACAAAAACAGCCGCCCCGAAACCTGCGATGCACCCCATCCAAGGCACGGGCAGTCCCCTGTGGTAGTGCAGCACAGTCGCCAACACCACCGTCGCAACCAGTGCGGCCGTCCCGAAAACCCGCAGGTCCTTGCGGCTCGGATGCCAGTTCACTTCAATGATCGCCATGCCTGTCGCCTTTAATCCAGCTCGAACTGCGCCTTGTACGCAGCGATTTCACGCTGCTCCGCCTGCGGCTGCCGTTCCTTGTGCAGTACCTGGTTGCCCAGCACGAGCACATCCATATTAGTCGCCATGAAGCACCGGTACGCATGCTCCGGACTGCACACGATCGGCTCGCCGCGAATATTGAAACTCGTGTTGATGATCACCGGGCAATCCGTCTTCGCCTTGAAACGCGACATCAGATCATGCAGCCTCGGATTTCGTTTGCGATCCACCGTCTGAACCCGTGCCGAGTAATCCACATGCGTAATCGCGGGAATCACGCTGCGTTTGCACTTAAGCTTCTCCAGTCCCCGCAGCGACGCCATCTGCTCCCCGTCGGCAACGCGCTTGTCCCGCCGCACCGGCGCAACCAGCAGCATATACGGACTGTCCTCATTGGGGCGCATCTCGAAATATGCGTCCACGTCCTCCCGAAGCACGCACGGCGCGAACGGCCGAAACGACTCGCGAAACTTGATCTTCAGATTCATCACCGACTGCATCTTCTCGCTTCGCGCATCACCGATGATGCTACGGTTGCCCAGCGCCCGCGGCCCGAACTCCATCCGCCCCTCAAACCACCCTATCACTTTTTCATTACTGATGAGTTCCGCCACATCGTCGACCAGCTTGTCCCAGTCCTCGTAGACATCGTAAGAGGCCCCCGCCGAGTCCAGGATCGCCCGTATCTCGCCATCCGAAAAAGCTGGCCCCAAAAGCGACGCCTTTTGACTGTCCGTCCCGTCGCACGTCCGCGGATTGCCCAGCAATTGATACCACACAAACAGGGCCGCGCCCAAGGCCGCCCCCGCGTCGCCGGCCGCCGGCTGAATCCAGATATCCTCGAACGGCCCCTCGCGCAGCAGCCGCCCGTTGCCCACACAGTTCAGCGCCACCCCGCCGCCAAGCACCAGACGCTTCATGCCCGTCTGTTCGTGAACATGCCGCGCCGCCCGGAGCACCACCTCTTCGGTCACCTTCTGTATCGACGCCGCAATGTCCATCTCCCGCTGCCCGATGGCCTCCTCCGGCCGCCGACGCGGCCCGCCGAACAGATCCGCAAACTTTCGCCCCGTCATCACCGTCCCGTGACAGTACGGAAAATAACTCATGTCCATATGCAGCGACCCGTCGGCTTTGACGTCGATGAGCTTTTCCATAATCAGGTTGTAGTATCTCGGTTCGCCATACGGGGCCAGACCCATCAGCTTGTATTCGCCGCTATTGACCTTGAAGCCGGTGAAATACGTAAACGCCGAATACAGCAGACCCAGCGAATGTGGAAAGTGCATCTCGTGCGTCAGCTCGATGCGATTTCCCCGACCCGTACCATAACTGGCGGTCGCCCATTCGCCTACCCCGTCAAAGGTCAGAATCGCCGCCTCCTCAAAAGGCGACGGAAAAAACGCACTGCCCGCATGAGATTCATGATGTTCGCAAAATATGTAGCGGCCCCTGAACTGCTTGCCCATGGCCTTGTCCATCTCGCGGGGCAGGTGCAGCTTCTTGCGCAGCCACAGCGGCATCCCCATCAGAAACTGCTGAAATCCACGCGGCGCATACGCGACATACGTCTCCAGCAGCCGCTCGAATTTGGTCAGCGGCTTCTCATAGAAAACCACGTGGTCCAGTTCTCCCGCCGTGATGCCTGCCTCCGCAAGACAGTAGTTCACCGCATGGATCGGAAAATCCTGATCGTGCTTTTTCCGCGTGAACCGCTCCTCCTGTGCGGCGGCCACAATGTCGCCGTCCCGCACCAGTGCCGCGGCGCTGTCGTGATAAAATGCAGAGATACCGAGTATGTTCATAGAATCGCAGAAATTACACAAATCACAAAGGACCGATACGCTACCGATACTTTTCCAACTACTATTTATCGGCGCAACAACTCTTGCCGTCCAGCAGAAACCGCACTCTAACAACCCCCCAAACCCTTGTCAACCCGTCCGTCCTTCGGTGATTACGCCCGGCCGTTGCCAGAATACTAATGATTATCCTTTAATTTTCTTGCATCCGCCGCCGAATAACTGTATATAATGGGCCCCCGAACCGAAATGACTGCGATTATCCGGTCAAAAAGGGGCAGATCTCGGCGGCGTAGCCAAGTGGCCTAAGGCGACGGTTTGCAAAACCGTTATTTCGTGGGTTCGAATCCCACCGCCGCCTATCTTGTTTCCCCCCAATCCCCGACTGCCAACCAGTGCCGGCTAATTCCCATCAGTGCCTAAATGCCCGCCAATACAGAGGTTACGGCTTGCCACCGACTCATCATCAGAGTCGTCTCCGCACTCTTCCGTATTGCCAAGCAATGCCAACCGCTCACATCCAGAAGGCGTATTCCGTACCGGAACTCCGCAGGCGCGACCGACTCCTGCAGCCGCCTCACCTCATGCACCAACAGCGACGATCATGCGGCCTGTCCGTCTTGACATTGACGCCCGTCAGGTGCTGAAGCGGATTCTCCCGGGCCTGATCCAGGACCAACCACCGGCAGAACTTTCCGTCCAATCCTGAATGTCGCGTGATCGCCGTTCCGCAGCAGGGCAGTAAGGATGTAACGCAGATGCCATGACCATTTACACACGGGGAATCCGTGGCGCCCGCTTCGAGTGTCTTCTCGTGTATTTCGCCTTATGCTACAGTTACTTACTCAGCAGGGATCGTCCGGGCAGAATTGGTTCAGCCAGTTCAGACTCCATCTGCTGCAACTGCCAGTCCTCCTTCTCCGTCAGGTGTTGCTCATCGATGATGACATAGGGCGTGATGAAGACCACCAGTTCGCTGTTAACGACCTCTTCCCCGGTAAACCTGAACAACTCGCCGAGAAGCGGTATGTCGCCCAGGAGCGGAATCTTGCTTTCCTCGCGATTTCGGTTCTTTTTACGCAGGCCCCCGATCACGACCGTCTGGCCGCTGCGGATCAGGGCGGTCGTATCGGCCGCCCGCCTGTCGACCACGGGCTGCGGGCTGGTGATCGCCTGCCCGACCGTGGGAATCACAATCGAGACGGTATCTACCTGCACGCTGAACATAGGTTTAAGTCTCAAGAGCACCTTCTCGTCCCGTGTAATGCGAGGCGTCACCTCCAGTTCGACGCCCACGTTCTTGAACTGGGTAGTGCCGATATTGCCGCCGCCGGAAGTCTGGGTGAGTTCCTGATACGGTATCTCTGAGACGATCTCTATCTTCGCCTTTTCATTGTTCACCACCAGGATTCTCGGATTAGCCAAGAGCTTGGCATCCACGTCGTCCCTCTTGGCGGTAAACATGACGTCCAGGTCGAAATTTGCGTTTAGAAAACCGAATCGCAGTGCGCCGGAGGTTCGGCTGCTCTTATTCACGCTGGAACCGAAATCGCCAAAGAGATACGGTTGGGTGTCCCCGGCGATAATCGCGCCGGTAGTTGGGTCAACGAGCGTTCGCCGGCTGGCGAACCAGTCAAAGCCCACGTCCACAGCCGCGCTGCTGCTGATGTCATAGATCCGCGCCTCCACCAGGATCTGCGCCACCTCCTGGTCGATCTCCCGGATGAACTCCTCAACCGCATCGAGCTGGTCCCTGGTATCGGTTACCATGATCATGCTCGTGCTGGGATTGGTGGCGATCTTGCCGTGCTGTGAAAGTACACTGTTCAGCGCTTTGACCACATCTTCAACTTTCGCATAGCTGATGCGGAAGATTTTGCGTTCCAGCTTGACGACCTGCTTGCTAAGTTCGGATTTAGGCACGATCCGCACGATGTTTTCGGTTGTCAGATACGCGTACCCGTACACTGCAAGGATATTATCGAGCGCCTCGCGGACCGAAACATCCGTCAGTTTGACCGTGACTTCGCCGGTCACCTGCGGACTGAGCACGATGTCCAGGTCCGCCTGCTCGGAGAGGCTCCGCATAACGTCCTCGAAGGGGGTATTGCGGAAATTCACGGATATAATCGTGGACATCTTTTTTTCCGCTTCCGTGAGCGGAGTGGGCTGTATCACCTGCTCCATTCCCATGATCACCGCAAGCGGTTCGTCAATGAGGACCTCCGGCTCGGACATCTCCACCGCTTCGGGGCGTTCCACCGCATCGGCTGTCTCCGGGACATCGGCCAGCACCGCCAGCACATCTATGGCGACCTGCGCGGTCACACTGCGCGCCGGCAGCGACCAGGCCGCCGCTGTGAGTGCCAGAAACAAAACCATGCAAGCCGTCCGCCCACAAACGATCCCCCTTTGGATGCGCTTCTTCTTCTGCATTACAAGCTCCTGCTCATATCTCTAAAATTGATTACCCTCACTCCCGTACACTTCTGACCCATATGCGGTCATCTCGCGCAAACTCTACGCGGTCCTTGTCGATGCTGGTGATGGTATAGCCGTTGTGGCGGTCGCCCTTGCGGAGCAGATGGCCGTCGATGATGACGGTCGGCCGCTCGCGGCTGAATACGATGCCGCTGATCTTAAAGTCAGGCGACGCGTCCTTTGCCTGAACCGGCTCGGAGGCAGTCTGCGGCCCGGGGGCCGATGCCGGATCGGGCCCGAGGTCCAGCGCAAACGGGTCGGGCGGTGTTTCCGCGATCTGATCCGGCAGCTCCCACTCAAGCGCCGCCGGCCGCGGCTCACCATTGGCCGGGGCCTTGGGGGCTGGGGCAGTTTTGATCTCCGCCATCGGCTTATCGGCCGGCGCCGGTTTGGTCGTCATCTCAGCCGCCGGATTTTTGGCCGCCTGCGTTTTCTTTTTAAACAGGTA
Organism: Phycisphaerae bacterium; assembly: GCA_014859965.1. Lineage (GTDB taxonomy): Bacteria > Planctomycetota > Phycisphaerae > Sedimentisphaerales > Anaerohalosphaeraceae > JACZKQ01. Next base: position 31,797 of record JACZKQ010000074.1, on the reverse strand, counting down.
AGGTTTTGCAATTACGCCCGCCAGCACCACCGCCAGCACCACCGCCGTTACCACCATCCGCACTTGTCTGCGGGCATATGCTTCTTGTGCTTTGTTTGCCATGAACACTCCTCAAACCTCAACGAAATTCTGTGCTCGCCTACTCCAGGATGGCCGGTAAAAGCTGCGGATCCTCGATGGCACTGCTGTACAGTGCGGTCACTTCCACCTCAACCTGCGGGACCTTGTCCCGGCCGTAATCCTTCCGGATCCGTATCGTATCCACAAACAGCACCGGGTTGTGCCGTTCAAGCTCATTGACAAACTGCAGCGCACTGGCAAACTCGCCGGAGAACGACATAAGATAGTGGCGGGACTGTACGGTCATCTTCGGGTCCGGCTTGGCGGGGGCCCCTGCGACCACACGGTTGGCGAACTCCGTAAGACGATGACGCCGGGCCAGATCCTGAAGCCGAAAATCCAGCAGTGACAGATCGCCCGGCGCAAACAGGAACCCGTTGCGCTGCCGGCGAAGGGCCTCTACCGCCGCGATGAGCCTGGCCTGCGCGGCCGGCGTGCGGTAGATCTCCAGCCCGGCCGCTTTCTCCGTTTTGGCATGCAGTTCGGTTTCGAGACCGGTCTTCTCCTGCGTCTGCGGAGCTAAAACAAAACGATAAGCTCCCGCCAGGACTGCTGCAGCAGCAATCCACGCAACCACCACGATCTTTATTTCTTGCCTCATAGTCGACTTTCGTTACCAGTCCAGCGCACACTGCAATACACAGAGGGTGAAATCTCGCTCCTCCACCGTAACGGGCACCTGTGACACGACCTGAATCGCCTCGGGCTTCAGCTTCAACGGCGACTCGAACCGCAGGTACTGCATGAATTCCTTCAAGCCCTGCGCGCCCTTATCGGTCAGTATGCCAAGCTCAAGCGTATAACTCCTCACCGTGGGCTTGTCGGGCGCCGTCTGCGTCTGGCGCCGCAGGATGGCAAGGCGGCTCAAGGTCACGCTTGCCGGCAGGCTCTCGGCCAGCGAAGTGAGCGTGCGGGACATCTGAACGCGCGTCTTGAGTGCGCCGGCCACTTCACTCAAATTCGCCCGCAGTTCCTTTTCTTCGCCCTGTGCCGCCAGAACCACCTTCTCCACGTCGGCCAGCGACGCCAGTTTCTCGTTTGCGCCGGCCAGGCCGCTGTGAAGGATCTGCACCTGCGTGCGCGTCGTCAGAAAGCCGCCGACCATGAAAGCCGCCGCCACGACCGGCACCAGCAGGCATAACGTGACGGCCGCAACGGAGACAGGTCGACTCCTGGCGGGCAGTTTGGTCCCATCGAGCAAGTCAATTGTATACATCGCCCATGCACCTCATTGCTAAACCCGTGGCGATTGCGAAAGCAGGACCCCGCTCCATCAGGTCCAGGCTCTGTGCCATTCTGCTGCACTCCAGGTCCGCAAAGGGGTTCCAGAGTTCACAGCGCGCCGCCACCCGCTCGGTCAGTTCGCACACAAATCCGTCGATCAGCGCAAAACCGCCGCATACCAGCATCTCGTCGACCGGCGGCAGTTTGTCTTCGGCCTGGCAAAACCGTACAGTGTCTTCAATCTCTTGAGCAAGCCGCTCGCACGCCAGAACGAACTGCGGTTCTATGAGTCGGCGTCCTTTTGAATTGGCGGGTTGGCAGCGGAGCACGCTGAGAATCTCGGCCGGGCTGTCGCCGGTGGCGGCTGCAATCTCATGAACGATCCGGCCGGCGGCGTGGGGCAGGTCCCGCATGTAAGGGATCGTCCCCGGGGCGGTGACTACCATGTTTGTGTACCGGCTGCCCACGTTGACCACGACCACCGTTCCGTCTCGGGGCGTTCGCCGGCAGCCTTCCAGGCAGTTCAACAGGGCAAGGCCTTCGGCATCCACGACGACGCAGTCCATGCCCGCGGCATCGGCGATGCGCTCTTTCTGGTGCACCTGACCGTTTGACGCGGCGACCAGAATGCCCTTGTATCCGGCCGCACGCTTCCTGAGCCCCTTCTTGGCGCCCTCCTCGACGACGTGGTAGCTGACGACGCTCTTGTCGATGTCGAATGGGCACGACTGCGCCGCCTCCAGCCGAACCGCCTGCGCAAGCTCCTCAGGCTCCAGCGAATCGAACGCAAACCGGCGGACGGCCACTTCAGGACCGCCCACGGCACAGGCGGCCTTGCGGCCGCTGGCCCGACCCGCCTGCAGGCAGTATTTCGCCGCCGCTGCGGCCCCGTCAAAACCGTCGTCGCCTAACGGATCAGCCGGTTCTTCGATGGCCGACTGCATCGCCGTGCGGACCACGATCTTCCTGCCCGCCGCATCCAGTTCAACCAGCTTTACCACCGCCGAACCGATGTCCAGCCCAAGTAATGTTTTTCGCTTCGTTCGGAACAAAAGACCCTCATCCACTTGCTTTACACCCATTCAATCAATCTTCCCACCACCTGACGATCGAGAACCGCGCCGTCGGATCGTTGATGTCCGTCACCTGCAGCAGCCGCGTATCCAGGTAGAAAGTCGAAGAATTGTTAAACGCACAATCTTCGGCGACGATCGCGCCATACAGGTCGCCGCTGTTGTTCACATTCACGGAGGCTTCCGGCGCGTAGATAGAACCGTAAAACGTTCCCGAGTTGTTCAGGTTAATCGCCTGGCACCCCGGCGCAGTTCCGTACGAATCCGTGATGCCTTGCGGCAGACCGTACAGCCTGAGTTTGGTCGCGTCATTGGCGTAGTTGGAAATGATGCTGCCGTTGGCTGCGCTGAAATCGCCGCCAAGAAACAGCTTCACCGCGCCGGACGTGACGCGAAGTTCGCCGGTGTTGCCAATCGTCATGGCGGCCTGCGAGGGTTTGTGCATGCCATCGACATACAAAATCACCTCGTTTCCCGCGCCCGCATCGATCTCAAGGACGCCATTGCCGTCGATCGAAATCGCGCCGAACCTGTGGCTGCCCGGCCCTAAGGTGTGCTTGGTTCCGCTGCCCACGGTCAACTCAGCCTGTGTCCGCGCGGCAATGGGCGGCGGAGCGACCGGTTCGAAGTATATCATCTCGCTGGCGGTCCCGACCGCCGGCTCCGGATCGACGTTGTTCTTCACATTGATAATGCTTTCGGGGTCGCCGCCCGGCCCTACGAGCACCTCGCCGCCGCCGGCAAAAATCACCGCCGACCGCACCCAGATGGGATTGCTGGAAGTCGTCGTGTTCGACCTGACCGTGACGTAGCCCCCCGTAACCGGCCAGGTCTCCACCGTGATGGAGTTCTTGAAGTCGATACTCTCTTTGACGCCGACACCTTCGCCGAGGACGGAAGTGACGTGCACCACCGCGTGTACGGTTCGGATGGCGCCGGCGCAGTACCCTGTCGCGTCGATGCGAAACGTCAGGCTCGGCAGCGTATAGAACGCCGGCGGACTCACCGGGTATTCGGGGTCGGGGTTGGTGATCGTGTAGTCGTAGGTGGCCGCCATCCCCTCGATGGCCACGTCCGCGACGTTGGGCGGCTGGACAAACGCCCCTGCCGCCAGCGACTCGCGCATCTTCCAGACAGCCTCGTTCAAAGCCGCATCCGCGGCGCACCGGGCCGAAAGCTCCTGGCGGCTCCGGGCCGCCATGGTCCGGCTGTGGAAGCCCAACTGAAGCGTCCCCATCTGGATGATCGCCAGGATCACGCCGATGACGGTGACCGCCACGAGGACGCCGCCGCGTCTGTTGGATGCACTCCTGCACGGATTCATGAGCTTTCCTTTCCTTCCATATACTCTTTCGGGCGATTCCTTGCAACCGTTTCGCACCAATTGCGCAAATCGAACGATTTTTCGCAATGTCCGTGCGATTACCGCCTGAATGCGAAAAAAAACGCATCCCGAACGTCAGTTCCCAAAAGCCTCTTCCATCGCTTCCGCATTATAGGTCCATCGCAGCGGCCTAATCATTGTGCCGCGTCGCCGAGACAGTAATGCTCAGCGGCTGCTGGCCGTCCGACGCATCGTCCAGCGTCAAAACCATCCGCACGGTGTTGCCGTATTGGCTGCCGCCTCCGGCAAAGTCGATTACATAGTCGTCGCCCTGCCAGAAATGGTGATAGACGACGTTCCTCGCCAAAACGACCGTGCCCTGGACCGCACCGCGGATATATCGCCCGGTCACACCGTCGACGGCCGGCGCGCCGTGCTCGACGCACAGTTGCCCGCCGCTGACGTAGAACCAGGCATAGCGGTCGACGACGGCGACGACGCGGTCACTGTAATAGAACAGCGTGATCGACTGTCCCGTGGGGTCCACGAGGCACTGCCGGTGCGTCGCCCGCCGCGCCGTGGCCTCGAAGGCCCGCCGTGCGATCTCGGCATCGACCACCGGGTCGCCGTAGACCCGCCGGTACATCCGGTTCCACTGCCGGTGGCTGTTGGCGACCACGCCGCCGATCGCCACCATCAGGACGCTGCTGATGAGTATCGACGCCATCAGTTCGACCAGCGTGAACCCTTTGTTTCTTCTTGCCGCGTGCATCAAACACGCCTTTCCGCCGCCTGAGGGCGTCAGTCGTAAGTCGTATACACCACGCGCGGCGCATCTTGCGCCGCAACGGTCTCGCCGGGCGCTGCCCACAACAGGGCCGCCTGCAGCGTCGTCAGCGCAGGCCGCCCGGCGACCGAGGTCGCCCGGTTAAGATAGCCCAGGCTGATGCGGTACGTCACATTGTTGATCGTCGCCTCGAAGGGACTGCCCGCCAGCGCCGTAAAACCCGTACCCGCAAGCGCAGGCCCCGCCGCCGCGTTGGCCGTCACCGCCACAGGATAACCGGAACCGACCGTCGCGGGGCTATAAATCCCGTTGGGATTGTACCCCGCGACGGTTCCGCTGTTCCGCCAGTTCTCAAGAAGCGCCAGACCCAACCGCGATGCCGTGGCATAACGATCCGCCTCACGGGCGTGCTTGGCCGCATGATAATTGTAGGCCATCACACCAAGGACGAGCAGCGACGCCACCGAGATCGAAATACTGCACTCGATCAGCGTCAGACCTTTATTTCTATGCTGTGACATCCTGGTCAGCTCTTCTCGCATATCGCCGCAAAACAATCTTTCCGTGGGAGGCACCCTCCGGATCCACGTTCTCAAGCCACCCTGTGTTGACAATCACAGGTGAAGCCAACAGCACTAAAGCTGGCCGGTGCAGAAAGCCTGCACCAGCCGAAGTCTGCAAACCGTAAGTAATCGTTAGCCTTCGGTCCATGTAGAGGTTCCGTTGGCAGCTACCGCCAACGTCATGGTTGCAGGATTTGTTGGTTTGTTCGTCCTGGTTGACAGCGTTGCACTGCAAGTAATTGAGTAAGCTGCTCCTGCATTGTTATATTGTGTCCACACAATGCTATAGGAGGCCTGCTCAAAGTACTTCCCGCCGAGATCATCGGCCGTAGGAAAGAGTTGCGCAAGAGTAGGTGCATCCGTCACAAGTACGGCCTGATCTTGATGCTCTGCCCAATACGCTCGCGCCGCCGTCGAAATGGTGCCGATACCGGCTCTGCCTTCCGACCATTTGGCCGCATCGATGCGGGCACGCATCATCGGGACGATCACTGCCGCCAGGATGGCGACGATTAGCACAACCACCATCAGTTCGATCAATGTAAACCCTTTTCTTGACTTCATTTTTTCTCTCCTTTAATAGAGAACGAGTAAAAAAATAGTACACTTGCAGGGCAACACGCCCTGCATACACACAAACTTATCCGTCACTTAGCAATATCCGACATGGTGAAGATCGGCATATACAGCGCCAGCAGGACCACTAACACGATACCGCCAACCACGACGATCAGCAGCGGTTCCAGCAGGCCCAGCATCGCCTGTATCGCCGAATCCACCTTGCGCTCGTAGAACACGCTGACGCGTTCGAGCACCTCGGGCAGGGAACCGCTGTCTTCTCCGACCTGGACGGTCTTGACCATCAGGCGGGGAAAAATCTTGTTTCCGCCCATGCTCCGAGCGATGGGCTCGCCCTCGACGACGCGTGTATGGATGTTTTCGAGGGTTTCCCGGATGACGTCGTTGGCGCTCATCCGCGTTACGATCTTGAGGGCATCCAGTATCGGCACGCCGGAACCCAGCAGGGTCGACATGGTGCGGCCGAAGGTGGCGACAAAGGCGAACCGCAGCAGATTGCCCATCAGCGGCAGGCGCAGGGCGAGGCGGCTGTAGAGGCGGTGCCCGCCGCCGCTGCGGCCGAACAGCACCAGGAAAATGACCAGACCTGCTCCGGCCGCGAGGATGTACAGGATGTGATCGCGCATAAATTCGTAAAACTTGATAAAGGCTAATGTGATCGGCGGTAACTGGTTCTGAAAGGAACTGAACATGTCGAGGAATCGCGGAACGACGAAGACCATCATGACCACCACGATGAGAACGATGAATCCGATGGCAAACAGCGGATACGACACGGCCGCCTTGACCTTGCGCTTCAGGGCGTCGCGCCGCTCGTAGTAGTCTGCGAGCCTGGAAAGCGCCGTAGGCAGCGTGCCGCTGCTCTCGCCCGCCAGGATCATCGCGCAGAAGAGCGTATTGAAGATGTTGGGGTATTCCTGCACGGCGTCGGTGAAGGTCTCGCCGGCCTTGAGCTTTTCGCCGATCTCGTAAAGCACCCTCTGCAGCTTGAGGTTGTCGATGTCCTCGGCGATGGTGTCGATGGCCTCGGTGATGGGCACGCCGCCCTCGATCATGGTGTTGAGCTGCCAGCAGAGCGACGCCATGTCCTCGCTGCGGACGCGGAAACGCCGCCGCCCGCGGGTCTTTTTCTCGACGACCGCCTCGACGTGCAGCTCGACCGCCAGCGGCGTCATGGACTTGTCGCGCAGCCACCCGAGGATGTCCTGCGGGGTCTCGGCTTCCATCACGCCTTCGATGCGTTCGCCGGTGCCGCCGTGTCGTGCGATGTATCGGTAGGAGTTCATATCGATGAACCCTTCTTTTTCTTTTTGCCCAGGTCGAAGTAGTTGGCCCCGAGCCAGTCCGCGTCGACGCGGCCGCACGCGACCAGATCCTCCATGGACTGCTCCATGGTGATCATGCCGAACTTTTTGCCGGTCTGGATGAGGCTGTAGACCTCATGGATCCGCCCCTGGCGGATCAGGGCCCGGATCGCCGGGATCGTGACCATGACCTCGCAGGCCAGGCACAGCCCGCCGCCGGCCTTCGGCAGCAGTTGCTGCCACAGCACCGCCGCCAGCGAGGCCGACATCTGCGTGCGGATCTGCTGGCTGTGCTCGGCGGGGAACATGTCGATCAGCCGGTTGATGCTCTCCACGGCGCCGCTGGTGTGCAGCGTCGCCAGGATCAGGTGGCCCGTCTCGGCCAGGGTCAGCGCCGCCTGGGCGCTTTCGAGGTCGCGTATTTCGCCGATGACGATCACGTCCGGGGCCTGCCGAAGCACCCGCCGCAGGGCGGCGTGGAAGCTCTCGGTGTCCAGGCCCACTTCGCGCTGCTGGATCGTCGCCAGCTTGTGGCGGTGGACGTATTCGATGGGGTCCTCGATGCTGATGATGTGGCATCGCCGCCGGTGGTTGATGTAGTCGATGATCGAGGCGACGGAGGTGCTCTTGCCGTGGCCCGTGGGACCGGTGATCAGCACCAGGCCCTTGCGCAGGCCCGCCAGTTCGGTCACGATCGGCGGAAGGCCCAGCGCGTCGAATTGGGGAACCTGGTCCATTACGATGCGCGCCACCAGCGAGCAGCTCCCCCGCTGCTGGAAGATATTGACGCGGAACCGGGCGACCTCAGCGAGTTCGTAGGAAAGATCGATCTCCCGCTCTCGCTCGAAACGCTGCCGCTGGTCGTCGGTGAGTATCGACATGCACAGCCCCCGCGTGTCCTCGGCCGCCAGGACCGGCTGTTCGATCGGCACGATCTCGGTGTCGAGCCGAAGCTGCGGCGGGCGGCCGACCGCAAGGATAAGATCGCTTGCGCCCTGCGTCTGCCTGACCGTCCGCAGAAGGTTGTGCATCGTCCGAAGGTGTTCACTCATTGATTCTGCGCTCCTGCATCCGTGGAATCCTCTTCGGTGTAAGGTTCTTCGATGTACGTCACGCGGAGGATTTCCTCGGGCGTGGTATGGCCGTCGAGCACCCGCAGCGCGCCGCTGTGGAGCAGCCCGCCGAAGCCCTTGGCCCGTGCGGCGGTCCGAAGCTGCGCCTCGCTGGCCTCCTCGATGACCATCTGCCGCAACTGGGTATCCAACGGCAGGAATTCGAATATCGGAAGCCGGCCGGCATAGCCGGTGTTCTCGCACGAAGTGCAGCCGGCGCCGCGCTGGTACGTGGCCCCGGGGTGCTCTTTCGGATTGAGCCCCAGGTGCCGCATGACCTCCGGCGTCAGCGGCTCGGACACGCGGCAGTACGGACAGCTCCGCCGCACGAGCCGCTGCGCGACGACCAGGTTCAGAGTCGAGGCTAACAGGTATCGCTCCAGACCCATGTACGCCAGGCGGCTAAGCGCGCTGGGGGCGTCGTTCGTGTGGAACGTGCTGAGCACCAGATGCCCGGTGAGCGACGCCTGGATAGCGATCTCCATCGTCTCGCGGTCGCGGATCTCGCCAATCAGGACGATGTCCGGGTCCTGCCGCAAAATCGACCGCAGGCACGCGGCGAACGTCAGCCCGATCTCCGGCTTGGTCTGTATCTGATTGATGCCGTCGAGCCGGTACTCGACCGGGTCTTCGACCGTCGTGATGTTCAGTCTCGGATCGCGCAGATAGTTCAGCGCCGAATAAAGCGTCGTGCTCTTGCCGCTGCCCGTCGGCCCGGTGACGATCATGATGCCGTGGGGCTGCGAAAGGTTGCTCTTTAAGATTTCGAGAAGGTGGGGCTCGAACCCCAACTTGTCGAGATTATGATTGACCGCGTGGCGGTCCAGAATTCGAGTGACGATTTTTTCGCCATAAATGGTCGGGATCGCCGAGACCCGCAGGTCGATATCGCGGTCGGGGGCCTTGACGCGGATGCGGCCGTCCTGGGGCAGGCGCCGCTCGGCAATATCCATGCCGGCCAGAATCTTAAGCCGGGCGACCACCGCCGGCTGCATCCGCCGGGGCGGCGGAATCATCTCCCGCAGCATGCCGTCGACACGCATGCGTATCTGCATCTTCCGCTCCTGGGGCTCGACGTGAATGTCGCTGGCGCGGCTCTGGATCGCCTGGCTGAGCATCAGGTCCACGAATCGCACGACCGGCGCCTTATTCGCCGCGACCTCGCTGATGTCGCTGGCGAGGTCCTCGTCCTCCTGGACGACTGCGCCCTCCGCAAAGTCGGTGCTGACCACCACCTCGACCAGATCCCGCAGCCGTTTCTCCTGCACGTCGGAACCGTGATAGATCTTCTCGATGGCCTGCTGTATCTCGCGGGTCGAACTGATCACCGGCCGGACGCTGCACCCGAAGCGCGAGGCGATGGTGTCCTTGGCTTGAAAATCGAGAGGGTCGGCCATGGCCAGTGTGAGCGTGCCGTTGGTGCGGTCGATGGGCACGATGTTGAAACGCTTTGCAAGCGTCTCGGGGATCTGCCGGGCCAGCTCGTAATCGATGCCGGAGTCGCCCTGAAGACTGACGCGGTCCACACGAAGAAACTCTCCAAGCGTGGTAACCAGGTCGTCCTCGGTGAGGGACCGCAAACGCACAAGCGCCTCACCCACGCGCCCCCCGGTCTGCTTCTGCTGCTGGAGCGCGGCAACCACTTGATCTCGGCTGGCCCGTTTTGCCTCGACCAGCCATTCCCCAAAACGCAGCCTTGCCCGCTCGGCAGTGACTCTCTTCTCGTTTACCATCACGTTTCTCGCCTCCCGATTGCATTGACACGAACAGCTTCGTACCCTGCTTACTGGTGACCACCACAACCTCCTGCTGCACCGTGTCACCCCCCCTGCATTCCTACCCGGCTAACTCGCGGCCGCCGGTGGAATGATTAGTTTAACTTAAATCGGAATAGGATGCAACCAGGAACAGCATATTTTAGGCACTGCTGCCGATTTTTTGACAGGTGGAAATTTAGCTCATCGACACCCTATAATAGCAAGGCTTATAATCCGGTGACTTCTGATTTATAGGCAGGAATTTTCTTGAAACATAATGTCTGAATTGAGAATAGAAAGTAAGGAAAGTTTTTTCGCGAATTTTCGGCATAATCAGCAACAAGTACACATGTTTTACTCCTCCGCGCCTTATCCAGCCCGGTCAGTATGTTCCACCGGCCGAGGATAATGATCTCCGCGGGCTTTCCGCGAATTGCATAATAGTCCTGCGGATGAACCGCTTCCACGTCTCACGCGTTGCAGATACCTTTTTTCCCCTCGCCAGCCTCACTGCACATCGGTAAAACACCTGATCTTACGAAAGTAACAATACCGATTTTGTAATTCTGTCGTTTATTACTATTGATCTAACCGGCTTTAACCTTTTATTCTTTTTGCAATTTCCTCCACCTTTAAGGTCTCCGCATCGGCGTCACTGCCGGCGGTCGCGATGCTCATCACCGCGCTGGAGACGATCACCGATCCGGCGATCCGGGTGAAGACGAAACGTCCAGTGAACTGGCGACAAGAAGCAACGCCGCAAGCACGAAGCCGGACAAGGTCTCGACTCGCAGGCATGGAAAGCGACTGGCACACATCAAAGCATGATGGTTAGAATCCGCAGGCGTAACCCATCTTATCGGTCTTTCGACGCAGCGATGTGCTTTTCGGTCATTTAGACAAGAGCGACATCACGTTGAGAACGCTGCAATGATATCGCTCGTTGAGGTCAACGGTACGTTGCATATGGCTGAGTCGGGCGGGATTCGAAACAGCCGGCAGGAGTCCGGTCGTATTCTGATCGATAAAGCTTTGTGACACGAGCGACCTGTGTTTTGCGGACGTTTGTGGGCAGAACGACCACAGTTTTGGGGGGGTATGAGTATGAAAATCGGGTACCATGCATCGCACGAGCAGTTTGGCCCGGCTCAGCTGCTGGAATTGGCACGATTGGCTCAAGTGCACGGGTTTGAGGGAATACTGTCATCGGATCACTTCCAGCCGTGGACGCACGCACAGGGCCACAGCGGCTTTTCATTGAGTTGGCTGGGGGCGGCGCTCGCGTTGACGGATATCTCATGCGGAGTGGTGTGCGCGCCGGGGCAGCGGTATCATCCGGCGGTTCTTGCACAGGCAGGCGCCACCCTGGCGGAGATGTTTCCCGGGCGTTTCTGGATAGCCGCCGGCAGCGGGCAGATGCTCAACGAAGGCATCACCGGCCAGGCCTGGCCCGAGAAGACGCAGCGCAACCAGCGGTTGAAAGAGTGCGTCGACGTCATGCGGCTGCTGTGGTCGGGCGAGACAGTGAGCCATCGCGGCATGGTGACGGTGGAATCGGCACGTCTTTACGAAACGCCGGAACCGCCGCCAATTATCGGTGCGGCGCTGTCGCCGGAGACGGCGGCATGGATGGGTTCGTGGGCGGACGGGCTGATCACGGTCAGTCGGCCGCAAGACGAACTGCGACAGGTCGTGGAGGCCTTTCGAGATAACGGCGGCCGGGACAAGCCGATGTACCTCAAAACACAGGTTTCCTACGCCCGCAAGGCCGACGACGCGGTTGGCGGCGCGTTCGACCAGTGGCACGCCAACATATTCAGCAGTGCCGTTCAGACCCGCCTGGCCAGCCCGGAGGAATTTGAGGCGGCTTCAAAATTCGTAACTCCCGACGATCTGTTCAAACACGTGCGGATCTCTTCGGACGTTGAAGAACATGTACGGTGGCTGAGATCCGATTTCGAGATGGGCTTCCAACATGTTTACGTACACAATGTCAATCGCGGCCAGCGCGAGTTCATCGAGGACTTCGGCGCGGGCGTTCTGCCGGAACTGGTTGGCCAGCATGCGGAGACTTAAATATGTCGACACAAGATGCTTATAAGCCGCTGCGCGATTATGCGCTTGTAGGAAACCTCCGAACGGCGGCGGTCATCGGCCGCGACGGGTCAGTGGACTGGTGCTGCTTTCCGCACCTCGATTCGGAGAGTGTTTTTGCGGCGATTCTGGATCGGCGCAAGGGCGGACGATTCAAAATCAGTCTGGCAGGCGCCGGCATAGGACGCCAGTATTATGTTAAAGACACCAATGTGCTGGTCACGGAATTTGCGTCCCACAGAGGCAAATTGATCGTCACCGATTTTATGCCGTTGTCGGGCAATATCGACTCACTTAACGGATCGGCGGCCCCACCGGAGCTGCACCGGCTGCTCCGCTTCGAGGGCCAGGGACACGTCGAAGTCCAATGGTCGCCGCGATTCGATTACGCGCGGTCGCCCACGCGCATGAACCGGCACGGAGACGGCTGGCTGGCGACTGACGCCGGAGGCAGGCGGCTGTGCCTGGCGGGATTGCCGGAGGGAGAGATCACCGAGACCGAGACCGACAACGGGCATGAGGTGTATGCCGCATTGGAAATGAGCGATGGCCGCGAACGTGTTGTCGTGACGCGATGGGACTCGGAGAATGTTGTGTCCGACCTGAAGGAGTCGCGCCGGATGCTGGACGAAACGGTCAAACTGTGGACCGCCTGGGCTCACCAGGACGAAGCCACCCGCGGCGAGGAGTGGACCGGCGCCATGCACGGGCTGGTGATCCGGTCGGAACTGGCGCTGAAATTGCTGACGCATGCGGAGACGGGTGCGATCGCCGCGGCGCCCACGACATCGCTGCCGGAGACGATCGGGGGCGTTCGCAACTGGGATTATCGGTACGCGTGGATTCGCGACGCATCGCTGACAGGGCAGGCGATGACGAGCATGGGACATCCGGAGGCGGCGGTCCAATTGCTGGACTGGATCGAGCACGTGACGGCGGCCAAGTTCGAACAGGACTGGAATCTTCAGATCATGTACGGGATTCACGGTCAAGACGACCTGAAAGAAGAGACGCTCGAACATCTGGAGGGCTACCGTCAGAGCCGCCCGGTGCGAATTGGCAACGAGGCCGCCGAGCAGTTCCAGTTGGAGATTTACGGCGAGGTGCTTACGTCGGCATACGAACTGGCGCGACGGGGCATACGGTTCGACGAACATGTCGCAGGCCTGCTGACGAAGATCGCCAACCACGTGCAGGACGTATGGAAAGAACCCGACTACGGCATCTGGGAGATCCGTGGCGAGCCGAAACATTATACCTATTCGAAGATCATGGCCTGGGTGGCGATGGATCGGGCGATCCATCTGGCCGAGCGTTACGGCCTTCCAGGCAGTGCGCAAAGGTGGAGACGGACGCGCCAGGAGATTCGCGATGCGGTGCTCGAACACGGCTACAGCGAATCGCTCGGCGCCTTCCGCATGGCGTTCGGCCGGGACGAACTCGACGCGGCCAACCTGCGGATTCCGCTGCTTGAGTTCCTGCCGTGCGACGATCCGCGGGTGCAGAGTACGATTGACCGAACGCTGGAGCAACTGACCGAACGCGGACTTGTTTACCGCTATCGCATCGATGACGGTCTGCCGGGTGAGGAAGGCGCCTTCGGCCTGTGCAGTTTCTGGCTGGCGGACACGCTGGCCATCTCAGGACGCATCGACGAGGCGATTGATATCTTTGAAAAGACAGTGCGGCATGCAAACCATGTCGGGTTATTTCCGGAGCAAATCGATCCGGCGACCGGGGACTTTCTGGGCAACTTCCCGCAGGCGTTTACGCACATAGGTCTCATCAACTCGGTGCTGTATCTGGCCTATGCACAAGGTCGTCCGGTTCCCGAGACAGCGCCCATCGGGACGCCGACGCACCGCGAGACGGTCAGGAGCGAAGCATGAGTTTGGAGGATTTGTCAACCGGTCCGGCAGCTTTTGGTTCGGACCGGCGGTGACCGCTAAGCCGAACAAGCAGGATCTTTATGAGATCGTGCGCGCACGCGCCCGGCGGGAGCGGGCCACTCGTCCCTGCCGCTGGTAAAGACGAAGGATGTGCCCGTCTCACCGGAGCATTTCAAAGGGCTCGTGCGGCACGACGCGGATTCGCAGCAGGCGACGATCCGCCCGGCGAGCCGTCCGGAAAACGCGTAAGCTGATCTGCTGTTATTAATCCAGCCAGTGGAGAATGAGAATTTCCAGGTCCAGGCGGTCCACCACGCCGTCGGCGTTCAGGTCGGCATCAAGGCACATGCCGGCGCCAGTGCAGTCCTGCCGCAGCCAGCAGGCCCCGAATTTCGCGAAATCGCTCATATCCACATCGTTGTCGACATTCAGGTCGCCGTACGGGGCCATCGTCCCCGTGTAGACATATTGACTCCTGACGTTGTAGGAGTTGTTTAACGGCACGCTGACCTCGAGATACGAGCTTGTGTAGAACGCAGCGGGCAGGTCGGAACCGTTTCTGCGGGTCCATTTCTTGAAGCGCCAGCCGTTCCAGGTCCGCGGCGCGGTGATGGTCACCTTGCGGTCGCCGTACGTGGATTTCTGATACGTACGGTAGAAGGCGCCGACACCGTCCTGGCGGTTGTTCAAATCCTTCGTGTCCACTTCGAAGCAGGGCTGCAGAGTGCTGTCGGACGTGTCGACACCCACGACCACCTGTGTGGCATTGCGCTGCGACCAGTCGTACTTGATCCGCAGGCGCAGCGATCCGATCAGAAGCTCGTCACACAGGCCGGGGTTCGTATCGGTCCGGATGACAATGTCGGCGCATGCCGAGGGGCGCGAGTAGATCATCACGTGATTGCTGTCGATGCCGAGGACCGACCGCAGGAGCGATTCGCTGGCGGCGCTGGGCTCGATCGCGTCAACGAGATTGCCGTTGTTGTGGTCGAAGGTAGCGCCCCAGACGTTCTTGTTGAGCCCGGTCTGGTCCTGAGAATCGTCCCGATAATGACGGAACAAATAGGTATGGCCGTTTTTGCTCAGCTTCGAGACGCCGGAATGCTCCATATAGACTTTGATGTAGCTGACACCGCAGCCGGTCTGGGGATTCAGCGGCGTGAGGCTCTCGACGCCCAGATTGACGATTCGGATGTCTTCCTCCGACGTAAGGAACAGACCCCGCTCGAACAGATTGATGGTGATTTTTTTGTCCCGGTTGAGCCGTTCGACTTCCTCGGCCGACAGATCGAACGTAAACGAGGTCGACAGTTCTCCGCCGCCTCGGCTGGCAATAAAGCGGTCGAGGATCTCCTCTGCCACGGCGTCGAGCTGCTCAGTAAGAATCGGCCGCAGCGCCGCAAAATCGGCCGGCGCCAACCGCCCGTTGGCCGAGGCTATCGTAACGAACCGATCGAACAGCGGCGCGAGATTGAGCCGGCCGGCGAAGGGCACCAGCAGGCGGTATTCATAAGCTTTGGAAAGATAGTAATAGTACTTGAGCAGCCGAGCCTTGGCACGACGTTCCATCTCCTTGAGGTACAACTCGGCCCGCTGATCGACGACGACGGCGACTTCACCGGCGCGGCGGTTGAGGGCATCTACAGCGAGAAGGTTCTGGCGGACGCCGTTGGACAGGCTCGACACCGACTGCATCACCTGCGCCAACCGCTGCCCGAAAACTTCCTTGCGGACCATGAACTCGACGAGGTCATCCACCAGGGCGTTGAATTCGGGATCGGCCTGTTTGAGCTTGATGAGTTCGGCCTCGACCTCCTCGTTGCTGAGGCTGGTCTCCTTGAGCGTGTCCTTGATCTGGGTCATGTTGTCGGCGATCTCGGCAGAAGACTCCCTGAGATTCGCCAGGTAGCCCGCCAGTTCGGCCTCGCTCTTTCCCGCGATGATCTCTGTCTCGTCGGTCATCCAGTTGTCGGCCGCGGCGCCGAAATCGATGCTGTTGAACTGCTTGGCGACGTCGGCCTTGTTGGCAATGGCGGGCCAGGCATTGTCGGAGAAAAATTCCTCCGTAACCGACATCGTCAATGCCCCGAAACCGGCAGCTATTGCACCCTCGGGGCTGTGGGCACGCGGCATTGTCGTCAGCAGAGAACCTGCGATGCGGAGGGCCTTTTTCCACCACGGCACCTCGTTACGGTCCTTGACATTCTGCGCGGCCTGCGCGAGAAGCTGCTGTTCCTTTTCCTGCAGCATCTGCATCAGCGTGGCGGCCCGGGCGGCGATCTCCTGGGATTCGGTCTTCATCGCCGGGATCAGATTCACCGCGGCCGTGTACCGGGTTTTGAAATCGTCGATCTGTTCCTTTAGCGTCTTCCGCGCCGTCTCCAGCGCCGCTGTCTCCTTGGCCGCATCCCCCATGACGCCGCCCAGCCAGTGCGACAGATAGAGCACCTGAATCGCCCGGTCGACCTCTCGCTCATACGCCTGCCTGGTGATCTCGAAGCTCAACATCGGGGCCCAGCCCGGCGGGTTGCCGAAAAAGTCCAGGCCGCACTGGATCTGATGCACGTAGGTGAGGATCTCATCCCGAAGTTGTTCGATCTCCAGCCTGGATTTTTCGGGCACGTTCGCCCATGCCGCCGAAGCCATGTACTGGTTCACCGGTGTGAGATACTCCTTGAAAACGGCCATCGCCTCGCCGGCGTAGCCGTTAAGATAAGCGTCCTTGGCCCATGCGACGATCATTCGCAGTGCGCCGGGATGCACCCACGAGAGGGCATGGCCCACGCGATGAAACTGGCCATCCGGCCCGACCCAGCGATTGGGTTCGGGAGCGGGCTGGTCGCTGCCCGGGCGATTAACGACCTGCATGATCCAGCCGCCCCAAACGGCGTTGTGATAAGCCCCAAAGGCCGGATACGGGGCCCCTGGCTGGCCTCCAAAGCGATCATATGCAGCGTGGAGCTCGGCCGCGGATGACGGCTGAGCCGCACCGCCGGGAATGTTCACGAAGGCGCGCACGTCGATGTTGGCGTGTACGTTGCCGCCCTCGCCCGGCTCGCCGGGTCTTCCCGCCGCAACGGCGTCCTTGCCATCCATCGGATAGTCCGGGGCGTCGCGCCAGCCGGGGGATCGGCATTCCCCGCCTTGCCAGGTCATAAAGACCGTATTGGGCCATAGAATCGGCTGCGGGCAGGAGGTCAGTGGAGCAAAAGACTGGCCGTTGGCGCCATGCTGGCCGGGGCCGGGCGCCTGGCCGTTGCCGCCGCGCGCGACGAAGCGATTGCCCTGGCTGCCATCGGCAAACATGGCTTCCGTGTAAAGCGTGATCGTACCCCCTTTGAGGCCCGCTGCTCCGTCTTGACCGATACCCTGGGCGGGCTGGGTCAGACTGCGCGGCGTCGTATCAATACAGGACGACGCACCCTCGAATCGGATGTGGCGGGCGTAAATGGTAAGACAGGTCTGCGGCAGGCGCAACGGGCTGCGGACGATAAGCTTCTCCGCAAAGATGTTCATTTCTTTGATGTCGTCGTTGTTATCCAAGACATAGAGATCGTTCTCGTGGCCTGCCTCAAAAACGACTTCCTTGCCGAGAATATTAATCGTGCGCGTGGGCCGCGTGGTATTATTGAACGGCCCAGCCGGATTAGTGAGCACTTCCTTCAGGACGTATTCGTCGGCCTCGGGGTCGGGCAGAGGCTGAGTCGGGGCGTCAAACATGGCATACTCCGCCGGCAGGTTGCCGACCGGTGTGATCTCCACCGTCTGAGAGACGCTCTGTCCGCCGCCCGTGGCCGTGAATGTTACCGCAATCGGTTCGCGGTCACCCGCTGCCGGGGTATAGGTGAAGCGTCCGGTCGCGGGATCAATGGTCATGGTGCCCGCAGGAACCACATGATTGAGTCGGCAACCGTATGTCACGGTGCCCGTGAGCCCGCCGGCACGAACCTGAAATTCAAGATCGCTGCCTTGGCGGACCTCCAAAGCAGGTATCTCGCCGATCGAAAAATGCGTGGACTTGTATTCGGCGCTTGCGGCGGCCTGCGTATCGCCGCTGACCCAAACGGACAGCGGGACGGGCTCGAACCAGCCGGGCAAGGCTTTGAAATAGACCGTATGGAAACCGGCGATCAGACCGGAAACAACGTCACCGGAATTGTGCCACACGTTGTCGGCGAGGCACCATTGTGCGCCTTCCTGTGCGGCCTGAGCGGGCGTGATCGATACCTGCAGTTGCCCCGCGACGACCGGTCGGTACTCGAGCTCATAGGCGCCGATATCGACGTTGCCGTAAAGGACTCTGGGGTTGCCGGCCAGGTCCGTTTCGGGCAGGGAAACGGGCCGATACCAAATGCCATAGCCGCCGGTATTGTAGCATGGCGAACCCTCCAGCAGGCGGAAGTCTGCGGTCCCGGGGCCTCGGAACAGCGGATCTGCGCCTCCAATGTGGCAATTGTAAAACTCCCACGGGCCGCCGGAATAATGCCAGTATTCGCCGCCGCCGTTGCCCCAGATGATCGTGTTGAAGATATACCAACTGCCGGCCCACGCATGGAGTCCGCCTCCCTCCCAGGAGTTATTCGCAGTGATGGTGCAGTTGATGCAGGTGATGCTGCATCCAGTGTTAGTCGGCGCATCAGCCCACTGCAATCCGATGCCGCCGCCACGGGAGCCGGAATTGCCCTGTATAAGGCAGTTAATGACGGTTGCCGAGGCATAACGGGCGAGGCCAATGCCGCCGCCGGTGTCGCTGGCCGAGTTGTTCGTGATGATACAGTCAATGATCGACGGCGAAGCATACTGCGAAATGCCGATTCCTCCGCCCAGGAAGTTCGTGGAATTGCCTGTGATCGTGCAACGCTGGATGAGTGGTGCGGCCCCGTTGGTGCAGTAGATGCCGCCGCCGCCGGTGTACTGCTGGCTGACGCTGGATGAGTTGCCGGTAATCACACAGTCCGTAATCGTGGGGGACGAGCCGTCGCAGTAGATGCCCGCGCCGGCGTAGCGGTCCCAGCCCTTACAGCCGCCGTTGCGGATAGTAAAGCCCGACACGACAGTATCTGCGCCTTCGCCGTTGGCGATTGTTATGACGCGCCCGCCGTAATTAATGTTATCAATGATGCAGTTGGCCGGCCCGTTGAGAGAGCACAGGGTGATGGCTTTGCCGCCGAAATTGATGCCTCCCTGATAAATGCCGTCAGCCACGGTAATGGTGTCGCCGCTGTGCGCGTGGTCAACGGCCCAGGCGAGGGCCCGGTACTCGTCGTTTTGCGGGGCGGGGGCCGCAACGGTCACTGCCAGGCTCTTAACCTCATAG
Source organism: Phycisphaerae bacterium (assembly GCA_014859965.1). Lineage (GTDB taxonomy): Bacteria > Planctomycetota > Phycisphaerae > Sedimentisphaerales > Anaerohalosphaeraceae > JACZKQ01. Next base: position 12,654 of record JACZKQ010000074.1, on the reverse strand, counting down.
GCGCCCATATCGGGGTTCGCCCTGCACGAGCGGGGATTGCCGGCCTTGTCATCCGAGGGCAGGCCGGCGGCGGCATTGGAACCGGTGTCCACACACGGAGAAACGGGTCTCAAATACCAGTCCCAGGAGTACCAGCTCGGAGTGCCAAAAGCGGCACTATTGGTCAGACGATAGTCTCCGCCGGCGGCATTGACAAACATCGGGTCGGCGCTGATATTGCCTTCGCCGGCATAGCCGCCCTGGATGTCGCTGAATGTTACGACGGGAGCATCGCCATCCCAGGCGATCTGCTCGGGCCCATTGGACCAGAGGATGCAGTTGGTGACGGTCGGGGCCGGTGAACCACTGGCGAACACGCCGCCGCCCGCGAGAGCAGCAGTGTTGGCGACGATCGTGCAGTTGGTGATCGTGGGAGCGGCGTCGAGGCTGAAGACTGCCGCACCGCGCTCGGCCGTGTTATTCCTGAACAAGCAGTTGACAATCGTCGGCGAAGAATTCAGACACACGACGGCGCCTCCATTTTCGCCGGCGGCGTTGATGATCGTAAAGCCTGCGAGGACGCTATCAGCACGTTCGCCGCGTTTGAAGATCACGCCGAAGCCGGCCCCGGCACAATCAATGACGCACTCTTCGGTCCCGGGCTGTGCCTGGAGTGTGATCGCCTTAGCCCTAAAATCCAGCCCGCCGGCATACGTGCCCGGCGCAACCAGAATCGTATCACCGTAACAAGCGGCGTCGATTGCCTCTTGAATTGTGGCGAAGTCCGCGGGAACCTGCCGCGTCTCATGTCCATATTCATAGCACCCCATGTCCACCGCCCCATCCGAATAGCGGCTGCGGCCTTCCATATCCACCCAGGGCAACCCATGGCCATCCGCGCGTGCAGCGCCGACGTCAGGGGACTCGGCCAGGAGGTGATAGTCACCGATCTCCGGGCCGGCGAACAGCGTGTCCGCATTAATGTTTCCGCCCCCGCTCCAGCCGCCTTCAATATTGGAGTCAGTGATGGAGACCTCCGCCTCCGGGTCCGCATGGACCTGATCGGGCGTGTTTGCGCGTACGATGGCGTTGGCTATATGTATACGGCTGTTGCCTTCGGCGCGGAATCCACCGCCCAAGTCCTCACCGGCCGCTTCATTGTCGACGACGGTGCAGTGAATGACGCCGACAGACGCCCAGTCACTTGAGAAGATTGCGCCGCCGGTATTGTGATGGATGAGACAGTTAGTCAACGTGGGGAAAGCGAATTCCGCGGCCGCCACGGCAGCGCCCTTGTCCGCCTGATTATTGGTGATGATACAGTTTCGAATGGTTGGTGCGGCCCAGTTCGTACACTTTATGCCGCCGCCCGATTGACCGCCAATGCCGCCGGTGATCGTAAAGCCCTCCAGAACGGCTGCTGCGCTCTCGCCGGCTTGGAACGAAACGGCGCTGACCCCGCTGTTTGCATCAATCACGCAGCCTCGCGGGCCGCACTCGGACCGCACGGTGATCGCCTTGCCGAGGAAGTCCAGAGGACCCATCCATATCCCTTCGGCCACGACGACGGTATCGCCGCTGACGGCCGCGTCGATGGCCTGCTGAATGTCGGCATGATCGCCGGGCACCCGGCGGATACGCGTCCATTCAAATGCCCCCAGATCGATCTGCCCGTACCGGATCCGCGGGGCCCCGTCCTGATCGGTCGTCCATCCTGTGGCGGCATTGCTGCCCCGGTTCAGACAAGGCGACTCCGCTGAAAGGCGATAATCGTACTCAACCGCACTGGCAAATTGTGGGTCCAGATTAATGTTGCCTGTCCCGGTCCAACCGCCCTGAATATTCGAATATGTGACCGTTGGCGCAGGCGATCCGACGACATGAATCTGCTTTGTTGAATTGCCCCAGAGAATGGAGTTCCTGATCGCAGCCGCCGAATTCACACTTGTGATCCCCGCCCCAATGGCTCCGGTGCCTTGTTCGACATTGTCGGCGATTGTGCAATTGACGATGGACGCAGGAGACTGCCAACAGAGAATGCCGGCCCCATTGAAACCGACGTTCCCGGCAATCGTACAGTTGACGATGGTGGGGGAAGCATTTTTGCAGGAGATTCCGGCCGGACCGGCCGCGTTCACATTGTCACGGATGATACAGTCCGCAATAATGGGCGCGCAGTTGTCACAGTAGATACCGCCGCCGAAGTAAGCGTCCCGGCCTTGCCAACCGCAAATGGTGAACCCCTGCAGGGTCGCGTTGGCGAAAAAGCCAACTATGGGATTCCATTGTCCATTCCAGCTTATGACACAATTACGGGGGCCATTGACCGAACGAACAGTGATCGCCTTGTTCAAATGCATACGGTCATGATAGACCCCGTCGGCCACAAGGACGATATCGCCCGTGGTCGCGGCATCAATTGCGTCCTGAATGACCGCATATTCTCCCGGAACATGGAGGATGTTGGGACCCAGTTCGTAGGCGCCCATATCAATACCGGCGCCAATGACACGTGTCCTGCCGTCCCGGTCGACCGAACCGATACCTGCGGCCCCGCCGTTGCCGGCATCGAGACCGGCTGAACCGGCCAGCAGATGATAATCGCCGCTTCCTGCATCGGCAAACAGCGGCTCCGCATTGATGTTACCCGCGCCCGCCAGACCACCCTCGGCATTCGAATGCGTCACCGTAGCCGGTCCGTTATTTGCGACCGGCGTATTGCCCCACAAAATGCAGTTGGTAAGCGCCGCAGCGTATTGATAACTGCAGAATCCACCGCCAAGAGCGTTGGATGTATTGTCGACAATCGTGCAGTTAACCAGGGAGGGATAGGCTAAACTGGAGCAGACGCCGCCGCCGTCCCCCGTGGCATGGTTTGCGCTGACCAGCGTGTTGCTGATTGTGGGTTTCGCTCCCGCCGCGGTAGCATAAAGACCTCCACCCAGCGAGGCCGTATTGCCCCGCACGGTGCATCGGCTCATGGAAGCCAGACAATTATTGAGGAAGGCGGCGCCTCCGCCGTTGGCGGCCTGATTGTCCGTGAGGAGGGTGTCCTGGACAGTGCCGCCCCCCCCATCGAAAACGATCCCTCCTCCGTGTTTCGTAGTCTGGTTGCCCGTGATCGTACATCGCTGGATCGTCGGATTGGAGGTGTTCCACGAATGGATGCCCCCACCGTTTTCGGTAACCGCGTTGGCTTTGATGATACAATCAATAATGTTCGTCGAGGACGCATTACAGAAAATGCCCCCGCCGTGTTGAGAGGTGTTCTCCTCGATGAGACATTTTTCAATCGTGGCGGAGCCGACCTCGCAGTAGACCCCCCCGCCATAGAGATTTGCATGATTGGATTGTATCCTGCATCGGCGGATGACGGGCGATGAATTGTTGTACAAGGCCGCGGCCCCGCCATGATTGGACGTTTGATTTGCCTCGAAGGTGCAGTCTGTGATCGCAGGCGACGACGCATTGCAGAAAAGCCCGCCGCCCCAGCCGGACGCGGTATTGCCGATGAACCGGCATTCGCTGATCGTCGCCGTCGAACTGGTCAGGGTTACGGCGCCGCCGTGCACGGTGGCCCTGTTGGCCTCGAAGACACATCCCGCGACCACAGGCGAGGCGCCGCTGCACAGGATAGCCGCTCCGTTGTCCGCCAGGCCGTTGCGGATGGTCAAACCCTCCAGCCGTGACGCCGCTGTCTCGGCGTTGACAAATGAGAAGGCCCTGCCGGCGTTTTCACAGTCTATGACGCATCCGTCGGGTCCGTCTTCCGAGCGGACGGTAATCGCCTTGCCCCCAAAGGCGAGGTTCCGGTTGGCCGTCCCCCGGTAGATACCATCGCGCACCAGCACCACGTCGCCCGGGCTCGCCGCCGCTATTGCCTCCTGTAAGGTAGCGAAGTCCGCCGGCCCGTCATCATCCACAGTAATCGTGCCGCCGGCCGCCAGCCCGACTGACATAAAAAGAACGAAGGCGCACACCAATATCCCGACCGGACACTCTCTTCTCCCGCTCACGGAAAACCCTTCCAAAATGCTTTTTTTGGTACGAGCTTACAAGAACACCGAGGAAACCCGACAATCGCAGTGGTAAAAATCAAACGGCATACTCCTGGTCGGGCAAAAAACACGATTGTAGATAGTATACACCCAGCAGAGACTTATGTCAATCCCCTACTGCTGCACATTTAAACGTCACTCCGCAAGATGTACCCCTTGCAATCATAATACGTAAAAACATACCACAATTATTGACACGTGCAGAGTGCATGCTATGATGCAATCCGGGAAACACTGTGCAAGGAGAACAATCAAGAAACGACGAAGTGAACCAAACGACTTCAGACGCGTTTTAAAGTAATGTAGCGCGTAACTCAATGCCGCCGGGATTCGTAATATATGCGGAGAGAGCGACGAAAACTAGTGGAGCCAATCGGATGACAGACCAGCAGGCACAAAATGGGGACATAACGCCGGAGATACTCACACGCGCGATGAAGGCGTTCAAGAAGCGGCTCAAGCTCACAGCCCTTGATGACGATTCGCGGCTCGGACACGGGCCGTTTTCGGGCGGATCCACAGGTGTCTTCGCGATCCGGCCGCCGGATCAGTTTCCGGACGAAGTGTGGGAGGAATTGTGCCGCCAAGGCAAACTCCGCCACAGCGGCCATGGGCTCTACGCCCTGCCAACGACAACCCGTGACCGGTCGTCGTAGAACTGCACAATCCGTCGATCGGAGGACGGCAAGTACGGATGACGGATCGCAGGCAGCGATGCCTCTTGTACCACCCTTTCTCCAGCAGTCCATGCACACCCGGAATGTAATGCCGAATGCACCGTATTCAGGAATACAAATGCTTACAATCGACGGCTCAATGGGCGAAGGGGGCGGGCAGATCCTGCGAACCAGTCTGGCCCTGTCACTGGTGACGGGCAAGGCCTTTCGCGTCCTCAACATCCGCGCCGCCCGCGAAAAGCCTGGTCTGCGGCGGCAGCACCTGACCGCCGTGAATGCGGCCGTACAGGTCGGCAGTGCCGAAGTTACCGGCAACACAATCGGCTCGGCCGAGTTGACCTTCGCATCGCGGCCCGCCGCCTCCGGCAAGTACAACTTCGCCGTGGGCACCGCCGGCAGCACGTCGCTCGTGCTCCAAACCGTCCTGCCGGCCCTGCTCACCGCCGACGGCCCGTCCACGCTCGTCCTCGAAGGCGGCACGCACAACCCGATGGCGCCGCCCTGGGATTTCCTCGCCACAACCTTCTTCCCGCTGCTCGAAAAGATGGGAGCAAGGCTCACCTTCAGACTGGAGCGGTACGGCTTCTCCCTGCGGGTGGCGGCCGGGTCGTCATCCACATCGAACCCGCTCCGCTCGCGCCTGTTGTACTCATGGAACGAGGCGCGATCGCGCGGCGGACAGCCGAGGGACTCGTTGCCAAACTCCCCCTCTCCATTGCCGAGCGTGAACTCACCGTCATTGCCGACGCACTCCACTTGCCGCCGGAATGCCTCCTCGCCAGGCAGATCGAAAACTCCTGCGGCCCCGGCAACGTTGTCATGATTAGAATCCAGAGCGAATCGCTATGCGAGGTCTTCACCGCCTTCGGCAGAAAGGGCCTGCCCGCCGAAAAGGTCGCCCAAAGCGCCGCACAGGAAGCACTCGATTACCTCACCGTCGACGCCCCCGTCGGTCCGCATCTCGCCGACCAGATTCTGATCCCGATGGCGCTCGCCGGCGGCAGCCGTTTCCGAACAGGAAAGCCGACAACTCACACCTTAACCAACATCGAAGTCATCAGAAAATTCCTCGATGTCGACATCCAGGTAACCGGCGGACCGGCCAACACAGTCCAAATCACCATCGGATGAGACCAAAGTACATCTGCAAGCATCGCAGGCACATCCGGTCCTCCGGCCGGACATGCCTCGATGCCGCTGCTGCATCACTTATACACAATCCGCCAATACCCGCGGATATTTGAACCCCGGATGTCGGGCCCCACCGGGCCTTTGCTCCAGAAGTAATCGTTGTAGTTGCTGATGTTGCCGGGGCCGACCACGCCCATGACGACCGCTTCGCGATCGTTCGGCTGCTCTTCCTTCTTCGCCTGGCACCATGCCGCCCGTATCGGCAGCGTCACCTTCGTGAATCCGAAATTGCGGCCCAATTGATACTCGGCGAACCGTTTGGCCGTGTCGGTGTTGGCGCGGGCGTTGGTCTGATAGCCCAGGAGCAGGTGAAGCCCGTCAAACGCCGGCCCCCACCGCTGCCACCACGACTTGCCGTCAGATTCGGCCCTGAGCACCTGACAGGACAACAGCACCATCCATTCCAGATCGCCGTCGCCCCACGCCCCGGGCACATCCGTATACCACAGGTTCTTGTCGTCACTGTTGCTCTCGAAGGTGATTCCGCCGCCCCAGCCGTGACCCACGTAAAACGCCTGATCCACCGCGTCCACGTAAAGATGGTCCAGGCCGCTGGGCCACGTCTCGTTATCCTTGAAATCGCGCTCCCAACTGCTCGCGCCGGTCCAGTTAAACCGCTTAATAACTTCCTGAGACATGCGATTGACGTAGCCGCTCTGCTCGGGGCCGCCCAGGTCCGAAACCGCCCGCTCGACGCCGAATTCGGCGCCCGTCGCCAGCAAAGCCGGTCCGCCGGCAAATCCCTGATCGATCTCAACGGTGACCGTCTGCAAAGCCTGAACCACAACGCCGTTTTCGTCGGTCACGACAACCTTGATCGTCTCAGGATAAGTACCCGGCTCGCGCGACAGGGCATTGTATTCAATCTGCGCCGCATCCGCCGGATAGTCCGGCAGCGCGGTCGAAGATGAGACCCATTGGAACGAGTAGGGCGCCGCCCCACCCTCCACCGAGGCCGTCGCCATCACCAGATTGCGCTGCACCATGACGTCCAGTGACACGTGCGGAACGTACTGAGGATTGTCCGTCGCCGGAATCAGCGACTCCATGAGATTGACGACTCCACCCGCACCGCTTCGCGCCGTCCCGCCGCAGTCGTAGCACGGCACAAGCGACTTAACACCCCGAAGGGACAACGGGGGCGCATAATAAACCAGCCGCGGCCGAATCTGCGCCCGCAGCCCAGGATACAACTCCGCACAGCGCAGCGCCGCTTCCTCCGGCGAGATGATCTGCACCGGCTCTCCCGGCCCGTAGGATCGCGCCGAATGAAGCAACTGGCTGATCCTGCCCTCAGGGTCGAACGTTGCGCTGATTTGCGCGCCCGGACCGACCAGAGGCACCCCTGCCGCCTCATAATTGAAGCTGACGCGCGTATCGAGTTTGGCCGCTTGCACGGCCGGCAGCAGCAGGGCGCCCTTGGTGTCAAACGCCTCGAAAATGGTGTGTTCGATCTGAGGCAGTGCACCGTCACCCGGACCCCCGACCTGCCGCAGCGCTTCCTGGAACTTTTTCAGCGCCTGCTGAGGATCATAAGGTCTCATCTTGTCCAGGGCCTCAAAATCGATCGCCTCGAAACTCAGCGGCCCCTCGTCGTCGGCACTTGCCCGCGTCAGTTCGTCAATCAAATCCTGGTCCACAATGGGCAGGGTGGGCACCGCCTGAAACAACAACGGATCTATGAACAGAACCACGCCGTCTTCCAGGCCGACCCTCTGCCCCCCAACCCCGAGTTCCTCGGCTAATGCGAAGGCCGCCTGCTCCGACAAGCCGGAACCCGTCACGACCAGCACCGGCAGCTTATCGTCGCATTCACCCAGCCAGTTGGACGCCATAATGGCGAAGTCCTTCATATTGACAACATTGTCTCCATTCACGTCACCCGGGCAGTTGCCGCAGGAGGCGTTAAGACTCTGGCCGTAGCCGGGAGAAACCGCCGAAAGACCCATGGCGAAGACGCATAACACCGCCCACCGCTGCAGATTACCGAAACATTTGCCTACACTATTGAAAATAACCATAAAGGTACTCCTTTACTAAGCGGCATGCCCGTCCCCTGGCTTGCATCGGCCGGTTCGCCGCTGCACGCCCGCACACCTGATGTGAACATTTTTTTTCTGAAACTTTAGACATGTATGGTTAAGCCCTCCAGGTAACTTCCTGGGCCTTGTTTTCAGAGTAACTCCCCTGTACTTTACCAGGGGATTGCTGAGTTGCTTGATTTGCGCGGGGCGAGTTTCTCCCCGATTTTGTCCTCCATGCGTTGCTCTTGTAGTACATTTCCCAATTCCGTCAAAGATCCGAATGTGAACGCTTATCATACCTCTACGGGCGGCCGAGAAATTCCGTTCGCCCTCTTCGCACGCACAAAATGCCTGTGCTGCAAATCCATCACTGGACAGTCTCCGGACCCGCCGATAGGATGGCGAGTCTATGGATGTGGAGAATATGGAGAATTGGGTTGAGACAATGGTCGACGATCTCCTCTCAAGGCACCGCCTCAAAGGCGGCGTTTGCCTTTTTCTGGGCGCCGCCGATACCGGCAAAACCTCCCTCGCCGCCGCACTGGCCGAGCGGCTCGCATCCGCAGGCCCTGTCGCCTTTGTAGACGCCGATACAGGCCAGTCGCACATCGGACCTCCGGCCGCCGTCGGCTGCTGTGTTCTCGACAGCCCCTGCGGCGACCTCGCCGCCCGCAATGCCGAAGCCATCGCCTTCGTCGGCGATGTCACCCCCGTGGGCCACCTCCTGCAATTCACGGCCGCCCTCGGCCAATGTCTGGCATGCGTTCGGACTAAGGCCGATACCACCCTCATCGACACGCCCGGCCTGGTCTGCGGCGGCGCCGCGGCGGCTCTGTGGTGGACCGTCTACCGCATTGTGCGGCCGGCAGTCATTATCGCCCTCCAGCGTCAAAGTGAACTGGAACCCATCCTCGCCGGACTCGACCGATTCGATGCCCCCATTGCTCGCATCCGCACGCCCGCGGCCCTTGGCGTCAAGACGCCGGAACAGAGACGCCGCCATCGCATTCACCAGTTTGCCGACTACTTTCGGCACGCGGCGCTCCTGCCGCTCAATCTGGCTGAAGTCGCCGTCCAAAGCGGCCGAGTTATTACTGATGGCGGCTGCGTAAACCGCCTCGTCGCACTCGCGGACAGTACCAGCAGCGATATCGCGTTGGGTGTTGTCAAGGCCCTGGATGTCGACCGCAAACAGGCGACCGTACTGACGCCGCTGAGAGAGGCGACAAACGTGCGATGTCTCGTCATCGGCGATGCAACGATCGACTTAGGAACGCCGTGACCGAGCCGTCACAAAGAGCGCACCGGAGACAGAAATGAAGACCCGACGCACCAGTGGAATCCTGATGCACATCACGTCATTGCCGTCGAAGTTCGGCATCGGCGATATCGGCCCCGAGGCCTTCGAATTCGCCGACGCACTGGCCCGCGCCCACCAAAGCTGCTGGCAGGTACTGCCGGTCAACCCCTCGGCCTCGCTCGATCATTCCCCCTACAGCGGCATTTCGGTGTTCGCGGGCGACCCCCTGCTCATCAGCCCTCAGCGGCTGTACAGGCAGGGCCTCTTGACCAATGACCCGGCAAAAAACCTGCCGGACCTGCCCGCCGACCGCGTCGACTTCGCGCGCGTGATACCCATCAAACAGAATATGCTCGACGCCGCCTTTACGCGTTTTCTAAGTGCCGGCGAGGATCACCTTTATCACCAGTTCTGCATCGACCACAACGGCTGGCTCGATGATTTCGCGTTATTTGTAACCATCCGCGGGGTGCGCGGCACCGGTGACTGGTCCCGATGGCCCAAGGGGCTCCGCGACCGCCAACCCGAAAGCCTCCGCCAGTTTCGCCTCGAACACCGCAACGCCATCGAAAAAGAAAAATTCCTTCAATACAAGTTTTTCAAGCAATGGGACATCCTCAAGCAATACTGCAATGAGCACGGCATCCTGCTCATCGGCGATCTGCCGCTGTACGTCGCGTACGACAGCGCCGATGTCTGGGCGCATCGGCAGTTCTTCAAACTCAACCACCCCAAGAAGCCCCTCTTCGTTTCCGGCATGCCGCCGGACATGTACAGCGACACGGGTCAGCGATGGGGCCATCCCGTCTATGACTGGGCCGCCCTGCGCAAAGATCGGTACGGCTGGTGGTTCGACCGTCTCGCCCATAACCTGCAAATGTTTGACGCCGTGCGGATCGATCACTTCAGGGGATTGGTCGCCTTTTACCGCATTCCCGCAATCAACAAAACCGCCGCGAAGGGCAAATGGATCCGCGTGCCCGCCATCGACTTTTTCGACACGCTCTTTAAGCGTTTCCCCGAGTGCCCCCTCATCATCGAAGACCTCGGCCGAATCACACCGGCCGTCCGGCACGTCATCGATGAGTATAACTTCACCGGCATGCGCATCCTCCAGTTCGGCCTGCCCTTCGACGACAAGACAAACATCCACGCGCCGCGCAACTATGTCAAAAACTGCGTCGCCTACACCGGCACCCACGACAACAACACCGCCAAGGGATGGTTCGACACCGAAATCTCAGACGCCCAGCGCGACCACATCCGCGCCTACTTCGCCAAAAAGTTCAAGAAGTATTCGGGCAAGTCCCTGTGGGATCACCCCGAGGAACTTGCATGGGCCATGATCAACCTGGTCATGAAGTCGCGCGCCGACCTGGCCGTTATCCCGCTGCAGGACGTGCTCGGCCTCGGCGCCGAAGCCCGCATGAACGTGCCGGCCTCGGTCGGCGACAGTAACTGGACCTGGCGCGCCGTCCCGGGCGCCCTCACCGGCGCCCTAATCGACAGACTTGCCGACCTGACCCACAAAACCCGCCGCTCACCAAAATAGAATTCAAAAGGAGGCATACTATGGCGGTCTACATGATGATTAGCGGTGCGATCTTCCTGACCGTTGGCCTGCTGCATTTCGTCCGGCTGATAAAGGAGGCACCCGTATACATCGGCGGCGCAGTCCTGCCCATGTGGGTCTCATGGATCGGCTTGTTCGTCACCCTGGCGCTCGGCATCTGGGGCATCGTCATGGGCATCCGAATCTGCAGCTGACATTGTCGCGAGCATCTTGCCCGCGATGGCGGCAGGGTATCTTGCCCTTGCACGTCACCGCCCCGCCACCACAAACCCCATCGCCGCCACCTCCTGCCCGTCCGCAAGCCGATAGGACGCCGGCCCGAAGTTGACCGTCACCTCGACCCCGTTGCCGAACACCGTCTGCTGCACCGTCCGGTCTTCCGTCAGAATGCGGTGATCGGTCATCTCCTCATAGCCCACCCTGCGCACAAGCGGACAAATCTTTCGATAGCTCGCCGCAAACCGCTCCTTGTTGTCATTCCATCCCTGCCGCGTGAACATGAACATCGGCGGCGTCCCGTACAGGATGTTGAACAAATCCCGCTTCTCCCAGATCGCCGGCAGCTTGTTGTTGTAATCGCCCCAATACCACTGCGACACCACGCAGTCATGGTACACCAGTTCCCACAGCGGCAGCCGGTACTTCTCCCCCACCTGGAACTTCGCCACCCGCTCCGGCACCTCCTCCACAACGGCAACCATGTTCCTGCCCGCATCAGGCACCCTGTACGGCCCGAGGCTCAGCATCCCCTCGAAGTAATGCACCCACGGCACAGATGCATCATGCCCGGTCTCGCAGCCTGTCACCAGCCCCGCCTCCTCCGAAATGTACGCCAAGAGCCGCATCTTCCATTCCCTGCTCTCCGTCCGCGTCATCGGATGATTTTCATCGTAGCACTCCCGCCACGGCGACGCCGTCGTCGTATCGATAAACCGGCTCCGATACGCATGCGACTCTAACTCCGCCGGCACCCGCCTCTTCGCATATTCCACCGCCTGCCGGTCGCACAACACCCCGCACGGATACATCTCGCCATCCCTGCCGCGCACCTGCCAGCCCTTGCGCCAGTCGCCCCGCTCATCCCGCATGAGATCCTGCGGCCAGCCCTCCTGCGTCCAGTCCGCATGCGTCCCCCGCAACTGCGTCCGCACTATCTCAGGGTCCATCAAGTCCTGGTAGATATCGTACCGGCTCGTCAGCACCCCCGGCATCGCATTCATCGCCGCAATCGCCTCCGGTCCCCCGCGATTGCTCCACAGTATCCGCTCGATCCCCGCCGCCTGCATCTCCCGGACAATCGCCACCGCATCCCGGTCCCAGCACCACACGTTCACCGCCCCTATCAGAAGGTCCACGTGCGGGTTCGCCCGCCGCTTCTCCGCCAATGTCTTGAATACACCCTTCTCCTGCGCATGCCGCCGATACCGCTTGCACATCGCCACGTGCCCGCCTTCATCGAAGAACACATACCGCAGCCGCCGCTCGTACCCGAACCGCCCCTTCTGCCCCTCCCATTCGGCCCCGATGCCGAGCAGCCCATCCACGCGGTCCATGCGAATCCGCATGTCGTCGGTCGTCTCGATGATCGCCATTTGCCCCGCCTTGCCGTCGGTCATTCCCCAGAACGCCATACAGATCCCATGCCCGCCGTACCCCACCAGCGACATCGACCCGATCGACGCATCGTCCACCGGATACGCAATCCCCTCGTTCATCGGCACGATCAGCTGATCTCCCGCCTGGCCCGTAAACGGATACGGATACTGCACCGCCCGCGAAACCGCCCCCTCGCCCGATACCGCAACCTCCACCTCCGCCGCCGCCTTCGCCAGCCGACAAACCACCCGCAGCT
>JACZKQ010000073.1 GCA_014859965.1 Phycisphaerae bacterium | reverse complement strand
CATCTCCGCTCTCCATAACTTTACCGGCATAAAAGACGACCACGCGCTGGGCGGTCTCGGCGATAACCCCCAGATCGTGGGTGATCATGAGGATGGCGGTTCCCATCTTTTCACGCAGCGCAAGCATGAGATCCAGGATCTGAGCCTGGATCGTCACATCCAGGGCTGTCGTGGGCTCATCGGCGATCAGGATTTCCGGATTGCAGGCCAGTGCCATGGCGATCATGACCCGCTGGCGCATGCCGCCGCTCATCTGGTGAGGATACTCTTTTACCCGCCGCTCGGGATCGGCGATGCCCACGAGCCGCAGCATCTCAATGGCATGCCCCCATGCTTCGGTTTTTTTCATGTTCTGGTGCAGTTCGATGACCTCGACGATCTGCCGGCCGACGGTATAGACGGGGTTGAGGCTGGTCATCGGCTCCTGAAAAATCATGGCAATGTCATTGCCGCGGACCTTCCGCATGCGGCTGTCTTTTGCGTTGAGCAGGTCCTGGCGTCTGAACCATGCCCGGCCGCGGGTGATTTTTCCCGGCGGATCGGGTATCAGTCGCAGTATCGACAGGGCGGTGACGCTCTTGCCGCAACCGCTTTCGCCGACGAGTGCGACGGTTTTGGCCTTGCCGATGTCGAAGTTGACGTCATTGACGGCGCGAACTTCGCCGGCTTCGGTGTGGAAGCTGACCGTCAGATTGCGTATCGAAAGCAGGACGTCTTTGTTCTTTATCCTCATGTGGTGCCCCTCAGCCGCGGGTCGATGGCGTCGCGCAGCGCGTCGCCGAGAAGATTGTAGGCCAACACCGCCAGGAAGATCGCGATGCACGGAGGATAGACCAGGTGCGGGGCGACATTGAGCGAATCATAGGCTGTGCGGAGAATGTTGCCCCAGGAAGGATCCGGGGACTGGACGCCAAAACCCAACCAGCTCAGCCCGGCCTCAACGAGGACGGCGTTGGCGATGCCGAAGGTGATGCTGACCAGAACGGGGGCCAGTGCATTCGGCAGGATGTGGCGGAACATGATGCGGCCGTGCCCAATGCCCAGGCAGTGGGCGGCGACGACGTAATCCTGGCCTTTGATGCGCATGAATTCGCCGCGCGTATACCGGGCAATGCCCGTCCAGCGGGTCAGACCGATGACAATCATGACGTTGAGAATATTCGGCTCCAGCCAGACCATTATCGCGAGAATGAGGAAAAACACGGGAAAGCAGATAACGATCTCGATAATGCGGCTGATGACCATGTCGACGAATCCGCCCCAATATCCCGCAAGGCCGCCGAGGACGATGCCGATCAGGGCGGCGATGCCCATGGAGACGAAACCGACTTTGACCGAAACGGCGGTGCCGTGGATCATTCGAGCGGCCACATCGCGTCCGAGTTCGTCCGTGCCCAGCCAGTGCCGGCTCGACGGCGGCTGGAGAAAGTCGCTGCTCTGCTCGTATTCATGCCACCGAATGAGCGGCCAAATCGCGAAATCGTCGGGATCGAGTTGTTCTTTGGCGTCAAATTGCGGCAGATTGAAGGGCCGGGCTTTGTTGATCCACTGCGGGCCGGTGCGGCGGGCCTGGAACACCTCTACGACCGCGGGAAAGTACCAGCGGCCTTCGTATCTGCAGACGATCGGCTGATTGGTCGCCAGGAGCGGACTGAATATCCAGACGGCAAGCATCAGGCCGATGACAATGAGGCCGGCCATGCCGCGGCGGTTGCGGCGGACATTTCGCCAGACCGTGCGCCAATAGCCTTCGGAGCGAACCGGTGCCTGGGGCTGTGTGATCGTCGGCTCAGTCATAGGCAATCCTCGGGTCCACGAGGGGATAGCTCAGGTCGGCCAGGAGCGTGCCCAGGAGAACGAGACAAGCCGTGATGAAAGTCAACGCCATGATCGTCGGGTAATCGCGGCTCATCATGCTTTCGAAGAACAGCCGTCCCATGCCGGGCCAGTTGAACATGACCTCGAGAATGACCGAACCTCCGATGATGGCCGGCAGAAGAAGCCCGCAAAGCGTCATCACCGGAACAAGGGCGTTGCGAAAACCGTGACGCATGATCACGTGCCTTTCGGTGAGGCCCTTGGCCCGAGCGGTGCGGACGTAATCCTGCCGCAGCACCTCAAGCATGTTCTGCCGCACGAAGCGGGCGTAGTAAGCCAGCGCACCATAAGTGAAGCAGAAGGTGATGAGGGTGTAGTGCTTGACGAGATCGGCCATCTTGCCCAGCGCGGTCAGTTGTGCGTAGTCGTCGGATTTCATGCCCTGAAACGGCAGCCAGTTCCACTGGATGGCGACGAGCAGTATAAGGGGCACGGCCATGACGTAACTGGGAATTGAATAGAGCGCATAGAGGACGGTGCTGCTGACGGTATCGAACCAGCGGTTTTGCCGGGCGGCCGAGTAGATGCCGATGGGGATCGCCACCGCCAGGCTGATGCCCAGAGACAGCAGCGCCAGCGACATCGTGGGCCACAGGCGCTCGCGGATCTTGTCCCACACAGGCCGGCGGTCAGTAGACATCGACGGGCCGAAATCCAAGCGGGCCAGACGTCCGAGCCACTGGCCGTACCGCTTCAAAACCGGCTCGTCAAGTCCATAATACTGGCGAAGGTCTTCATAGACGCGTATCGAGACCTTGCTGTCCATAATACCCTGCGTCTGTAGTTCGGCGGGATCACCCGGAGCCAGGTTGATTACGCAGAATGTAACCACCGTGATTCCCAGCAGCGTGGGAATCGCAAGCAGCAGTCGTCGTATTATATACCCAAGCATGTCCACATCCTGTATCAGGGCCGGACCTGAACGGCACTCGGCATCCACCAATTGTAAAAGCCCGGATAGAACCCATAAAGCCCTCTCGGACTGAACTGTACGCCTGAGATGTTCTTGTTGATCGCCGAAAGGAGCGGCCGGTCGTAAATCCATGTGTAGGGCTGATCGTCGTACAGGATTTTGTGGATTTCCTGATAGATTGTCCGCCTCTTTTCGAAGTCAAACTCGCGTCGGCCGGCGGCGAAGAGTTCATCGATGCGCGGATTGGAGTAACCGATGTAGTTGCGGCCGATATCGTACTGCTCGGTGCGCCAGAGATTCCAGCCCGTATCCGGATCCGTGCCGGTGCCCCAGGCTGCGGTTGAAGCCTGAAACTCATGCTCGCGAACGCTTTTCAGGAAAGACGACCACTCGAGCGTCCGGGTTTTCATTTCGACACCGATCTTTTTGAGGTCCTGCTGGAGAATCGCGGCGATCTGCGGGGCAGTCGGTGACCCCTGCGGTATCAGAAGAGTAAAGTCGAAACGCACATTTTTGTCGGCGATGCTCTTAGAGCGCCAACCGTCCTGGGGATTGACCACCCAGCCCGCCTCATCCAGCAGTGCCGCGGCTTTCTGAAGATCGTAGCCCAACAGCGTCACCTCCGGATTGTACATCCACGAATCGGGGTGATAGACACCGTGACAGGGTCCCGCCAGGTTATAGAAGATTTTCTTGAGGATCAGATCGACGTTAAGCGAATGCGTCATGGCCTTGCGCACCCTGACGTCGGCGAAGAAGGGATTACTGCCATCCATGTTCCAGCCGATATACGCGAACTGCCATTGCGTTCCCCATGCCTTATAGCCCGCTTCAGCAAATGACCGGGTGTTCGTTTCGCGGGCGAATTGCTGGGCGCTGAGCCGCTCAACGGCATGGACCTGGCCCTTCTGAAAGGCCAGCAGGGTCATATTTGTGTCCGGAATGATGCGGAAAATGATGCGCTTAAAATAAGGCTTTCGCCCCTTGTAGCCCTCCCATCGTTCGACGACAATTTTGTCGTTTTCCTTCCATTCGACAAACCGATATGGGCCGCTGCCGACCGGGTTTCGGGCCTGGGTCACATAGTAGTCGCCGGTGTTCAGGTCGGGATGATCCTGCTTGTGTTTTTCGTAAATGTGTTTTGGGATCACAGGGAACAGGAGATTCCAAAGCCGCGTCGCCAGCGGCTCGGGCTGTACATATTTGACGGTGAGCCTGTCAAGGGCGACGCATTCGGTGATCGGCTCGACGCCGGGTTTCTGCGCCGGGCAGGGAACATCGGGGTCGCGTATCTGCTGCCAGGAGAAGACAATGTCGTCGGCGGTGAGCGGATGGCCGTCGTGCCAGGTCAGGCCATCCTTGATTTTGAGAATGAAAGTCGTATGGTCATCGGATTCCTCGAACGATTCGACCATCTCTTCGTTGAGCATCCAATTCATATCTTTGTCGAATGTGAACGGACCGGTGTACAGCACGTCTTGAACGGTGCCTTCGTAAGCGGAACTGGCGAAGAGCGGGTTGAGCGTATTTGGGCTGCCGTCAAGCTGCAGGAAAAGAGTCTGCTCTGTGTCAATATCCTGTGCGTCGGTCGGCGGAGGCGCAAACATGGCCGGGGGATTAACAAGCGGATCCATGGTCGGATCGTATTCTGCGGGCGGCTTGCGACATCCTGTAAGGATCAGCGGGATCGCCAGAAGGATCCCCACCAGACGAAGTACAGATGGTCTATACATGTTATCAAATCTCCATTCTTGATCCCCCCCAAACAATCATCTTCAGCAATGCTTCCGATCACAATGTCAGAATCCGTTCCTGACTGCGCCGACGGATCGGCGTCGCCCCAATCAAGCAGTTTCGGGCGGAGGAGTCAATGAAAAAAGCATGAAGGGGCATAAAAATGCGCGTCAAAAAACGAGTGACAATGTGAGCGCACCAAAGGAGGAGAAAGGTAAATGTAAGAGTGTCCAATAAAAACGCGCACTCGCCTGCATCTCGCCTGTTTCTATGCAACAGGCACAACTATTTCATCAAGGCTGTTCGCTGGATTGTTTATTGGCCGACACCGGGGCCTTGAGACGCAGCGGTTCCGTTATAACGGACCCACCGGCCTTGCCGTAGTCGTAAGTAAACTTGCCTGCCAACTGGCCGGCCTGCGTGGGGCCGCCCAGCAGTATCTGTCGCTCAGCCTCCAGGACAGAGGGTTTATTACCTTCGAGGGCCTTTCGGATTCGATTCTGAGGACGGCCGAACAACTCCGTTACCGCCCCGTTCTCGACTTCGGCAATCACCGAGACCAACTGCTGCTTCTGCTTCTCATCGAGCACGTCGGCGCTGAGAACGAAACGCTCGATCACATAGGAATACAACTGGGCGAACCGGCGTAACAGATCGGCCCTGCGGGTATCCGACGTTTCGGCCACGATCTGCTTGCCAAGGGATGTCAGAATCGGCATTTCGAGCAGTTCGTACTTGACGGTCCAGTTGGCATATTGGCGCAACCTCAGGTCGGCGATTTTGTTTACAAGGACACGGCCTTCGGCCGTACCCACCCGGTCGGCAAATTCGACAACCATGCGCATTGTCTCGGGAACCATGGTCTCGCCGACCACCTGATCGAGGCGATTGATGATGCTGCGCGTAAGGTCCTCATCTCCCACAATCTGCGAGGTCAATTGTGCGGCGACGCCCGGGTTCGTGACGGTCTTGACGGCCCAATACTGGATGGTCGGATCCGAGTCTGCGAGTTTGGCCAGGCCAAACGGGACCAGTTCCGGCGTCTGCAGGCGGGCGGCAATGATCATGAGACTCAGCGTCATACGTTGGCGACGGGGTTGCTGCAACCTTGCCGCATCCTCAAAGGCGACCTTCAGGTGCTCGGCAACGGCGCTGGCAAAAGCGGCAGCGTAAGGGCTCATCTCGGCCCCCCCCTTCTGGGCAAGAAGCGCCTCACGAGCATCGACGGCACGCCATGCGTCCTCTTCAAAGCGTAACTCCGTCAGACCGTCGCGTACAAACTTATCGACCACCGCCTCGTCGGCCGGGCTAAGGGCGCTCTTGGATTGTAAAGTTCGGCTCCGGACCGCCTCAATTTGAGTTGAATCCAGAGCATAAACGCCACAAACGGGCGAGAAAATACCGACAAGTACGCATGTGAACAGACGAATTTTTTTACACACCATTGCGTGGTTTCCCAAAACTGTGACAGCGAACCATAATCGATAATAACTACCCATGAGGATACCGGATTACCCGCTGTAAGTCAAGCCAATTCATGCCCCCGCCGCCGCTGTCGGCAAAAGCCGGCATCCACGTCTGCGGAGCAATGAACGTCTCATAAAAAAGCCGCCGAAGAGACAGCAGCCGCTTGGCCCGCAACGAATCGGAGCGAAGTTATGCCGCCCGGCCGCTTTGCCGAAGTAAGCTTTGCGCCCACGGGCTGCACAAGACTTCGGATGCCTGGCAATGAACCTACGGATTATGGACGCAGTACAGTAGCTTCAGGCGGGCCTGCGCGAGCCGTCTGGCCGGATGGTGTGCACGATGAACGAGTGCGTGTGGAATATTCTTTCAAAAACCGCGAAAAAATGGTACCCTGTTCACCCTGAGTTCATGAGAACGGACCACGAAAAGAGAATGAATTATCCATTGCTTATGACAGCTATCGTCATGACGGCCTGCCTTGGCTGCCAGCCGAAGGAGCAGAATGCCCATGTCATGCACGAGGACCGCATTGAAAGCACGACCGGGTCGGCCGTGGAGCCCGCGGAAAGCACGGAGGGTGTTTTCGCCGTTGCCGGCGATGCGGCGAACGCCGCCGAGTTGACCCCGCAGCCGGCCACGGAAGAGACTGATGATCTTGGCGATACCGAAGAATCGGACACCTTGCAGGCGCCGGTGAAAGGGGAAGAGTCCGCGGACCCCGAGATGGTGACAAGCGCAGACATTCCCATCGTTCCATCGACCGACCAGACCCCAGCGGCGGCCGAAGAAAGTGCACATGAAGCGGTCTCGGCGCAAAAGGACGAGCCGTCCAATGAACTTGAGCCGACATCCGATCCGGAACGGGTCGGCCCGCGGATTTATGCCGCGTGCAAAGAGCTCCTGAACACCTATGTCGATGGACACGGCAATGTGGACTATACCACGCTGCGGCGAAAACGAGGAGAGCTTTACGGCATCGTTCGCGAATTCGAGAACGTGAATCCGCAAGAGTATCTGCCGTGGGGCCGCAATGAAAAGATCGCCTTCTGGCTAAACGCCTACAATATTTTCACCCTGAAAATTGTTATCGACAATTATCCCATCGAGCCCAGTTGGAGCAAGGTGATACTGAACTATCCCAAGAACAGCATTGTTCATATCCGGGACGCATGGACGAAGCAATACTTCAGTGTCATGGGCCTTCAGTACACGCTTCGGGAGATCGAGCGGGAAATGCTCCTGGGGCGGTTCAAAGACCCGCGGGTATGCCTGGCCCTGAGTTATGCTTCGATGGGCGGTGCGATGCTGCGGAATGAGCCCTACCTGCCCGACAGGATCGATGAGCAACTGGATGACCAGTCGCGCAAGTTCCTTGCAGACCCGCGCGGATTCGAGATTGACCGCGTCGCCCAAAAAGCCTATCTGGCCGACATCTTCAACTGGTATAAGCAGGATTTCGTCGCGGCATACGGGGACATTCGGAAATTTCGTGATAAACCGCAGCCTATCCAAGCCTATCTCAACTTTATCATCACGCGCGTCAGCGCCGCCGATGCACAGTACCTGGAAACTCAGCCATTCACGGTCGAATTTCGCAAGTACGATTGGCGTCTCAACGAGCAGCCGAACAAGTAATTGGCGGGGGCAGTATTTCTTCACTTAGGCGCACCGCCCGGTTTAAACGTTTGACAGGCCCTGCAAAGCCGCTATAGTACGCTTTTTTCAAACGTAAGCACGACACGAAAAGGAGATAGTCTAATGACACAAAGGGCTTCTGGAAAACGGCTTGACGGCCGGGGGCATCTGTTCACCAGCGAATCCGTTACTATAGGGCATCCCGACAAAGTCGCCGATCAGATTTCCGATTCCATTCTGGACGCGATGATCGCGCAGGACCCCACCAGCCGCGTGGCCTGTGAAACATTAGTGTCGACCGGTCTGGTGGTCATCGCCGGCGAGATTACGAGCCATGCAATTGTAGATATCCCGGCGATCGTTCGGGCCACAATCAAACGGATTGGGTATACCGACCCGCATATCGGATTCGATTTTGAAAACTGCGCGGTTCTTGTGGCGCTCGGACATCAGAGCCCGGACATTTCGCAGGGCGTAACCGAAGGCACGGGCCTGCATAGAGAACAGGGCGCCGGCGACCAGGGCCTGATGTTCGGCTTTGCCTGCACGGAAACGCCCAGCCTTATGCCAATGCCGATTTATTTGGCCCACAAATTAACCGACCGCCTGACTCGCATGAGGGAGACCGGCAAGATCAACTGGCTGCGCCCGGACGGCAAGAGCCAGGTCACCGTCGAATACGGCGACGACGGCAAACCCAAGCGCATCCACACCGTGTTGATAAGCACCCAGCATGCACCCCATGTCAAGCACGCAACGATCAAAAAGGAGATCATCGAGAAGGTGATCCTACCCGTGCTGCCAAAGAAGCTTGTGGACTCCAAGATTGTGATTCATGTCAACCCCACGGGCAGGTTCGTGGTGGGCGGCCCCAAAGGTGATTGCGGTGTGACCGGCAGAAAAATCATCGTCGATACGTACGGCGGACGGGGAAGCCACGGCGGCGGCGCTTTCAGCGGCAAGGATCCGTCGAAGGTCGATCGGACCGCCAGCTATATGGCCCGTTATGTCGCCAAGAACATTGTGGCCGCCGGGCTGGCCGACGCCTGCGAAGTGCAGTTGTCCTACGCGATCGGCATTGCCGATCCGCTGTCTGTACTGGTGGATACGGAAGGGACAGCAAAGATTGACGAAGTGCTGATCGAGGAGTTGGTGCTAAAGCATTTCCCGCTGACACCCAAGGGCATGATTCAGCATCTAAACCTTCAGCGGCCCGTTTATGTTGAGACCGCCCGCAACGGTCATTTCGGCCGCAATTTGCCGGACTTCACATGGGAGAAGACGGACATGGCGGACACTCTGCGAAAGGCCGCCGGTCTTAAGGCAAGGAAATAACGGGACGCAGAACCGCGTTACGAGCAGATACTGAATGGGCGACCCCGAGGGGTCGCCCATTTTTTTGTTTCGTTGTAGCCCGACGCCCTCGCTTAATGTTTGAAGTGCCGTTTTTTGGCGAAGACCATGGCGATGCCTGCGGCATCGGCGGCGGCGATGGTTTCGTCGTCCTTCTTGGAGCCGCCGGGCTGAACGATGCAGGCGATGCCGGCTTTGCCTGCATTGACAACATTGTCCGGGAAGGGGAAAAATGCGTCAGAGCCCATGGCGGCGCCTTTGGCGGCGGCGCCGGCATTCTTGAAGGCGATGAAGCCGGATTCGACGCGGTTCATCTGCCCGGCCCCGACCCCAACGAGCTTTCGGCCGCTGACCAGTGTGATGGTATTGCTCTTGACGTGTTTGGCTGTCAGCCACGCAATGCGCAGGTCTTCGAGCTGCTCAGGCGTGGGTTTGACTTTTGTGGGATATTCCAACAGATCGGGCTCCCACCCGACGAGGTCGCGCTCCTGCAGGAGCAGTCCGCCGACGATGCAGCGAACGTCGAATTCGGTACGGTCGATTCTGGTGCGATCAATGGGCCCTGTCGCCATCAAGCGTACGCGCTGGCCCCATTCCTTCATCGTCCGGATCGCCTTGACGGCCTCGGCGTCGAACTGCGGCGCGATGATCACTTCGGCAAAGAACCCCGCGGCGCCGGCGGCCTTGCCAAAGAGGCTGTACGACTCCATGATCGTCTCGGCCAGCTTGACATCCACCTTTCGATTGAGGGCGACTATACCGCCGAATGCGCTGACTACGTCGCCCAGGTAGGCCTTTTCGTAGGCGGTGCGGATATCGTCGTCGATGGCACAGCCACAGGGATTGAGATGCTTGACGACCACGGCGGCGGGTTCGGCGAATTCCTTGGCCAGTTCGAAGGCGGCGTTGACGTCGAGCAGATTGTTGAAGCTGATCGCCGAGCCGCCCTCCAGCATCGCGGCACTGCCGACGCTGGTCTCGCCGCTTGGCGGCAATGTGTAAAACGCCGCCGTCTGATGCGGGTTCTCGCCGTATCGCAGATCGGCCTGCTTGGTCACGGCCAGAGAGATGCGCTCGGGATAGTGGACGCCGGCCTGACCGTTGAGATACTTCGATATGGCCGCGTCGTAGGCGGCCGTCAACCCGAAGGCCACGCGGGCACAGTCTTTGCGAAGCGCCTCGCCGACGGCGCCGTTCTTTGCCCGCATTTCCTCGATGACCCGGCCGTACTGGGCGGGACTTGTCACCACAGTGACATATTTGTGGTTCTTGGAGGCGGAGCGGACCATGCTCGGGCCGCCTATATCGATGTTTTCAATCGCCTCCTCGAATGTGCAGCCGGCTTTAGCGACGGTCTGTTCGAAGGGATAGAGATTGACGCACACCAGATCGATGGGCTCGATGTTGTGCTCCTTCAGGGCGGCGGCATGATCGGCTTTGTCACGAAGTGCCAGCAAGCCGCCGTGAATCTTCGGATGCAGCGTCTTGACCCGGCCGTCCATCATCTCGGGAAAACCAGTCACCGCATCGATGCTCACCACGTCGATACCGGCTTCAGCCAGTGCCCTCGCGGTGCCCCCCGTACTGATGATTTTGACCCCCATCCCGCTGAGCTGTTTTGCGAATTCGAGGATCCCGTCCTTGTTCGATACACTCACCAGCGCCGTACGGATTTTGACATCCATTTCTTCGTGCCTCCTTACAAAATTGTCATTCCATTAAGTCGTGAGCCCTCATATATGGGCATCACCCGGCGAGATGGATCTCATCGCCGGCATACGGCGGATTGCCCTACCGCCGACTCTTCTGTTTGATGCACAGCACCCGCCCCTGCAAGTCAGCCACATAGAGGCAAGCGGCCGTCATATCGACAGCGTACTTTTTCACAGTTGCAAAATTGACGGAGTACCGTTGTCCGCCCTTGCTGTTGTCCATGACCACCAGCACGCCGGGCTTGGCATAGACATAGGCATGCGACCCGATTTCCGTCAGCACGTCAATTCCCGCGGGAACGTTCCAGATGCTCTTTCCGGTCTGCTTATCGACGGCATAAACCCCCTTGTCTTCGGCGCTCTGGTACACGACTTGTTTGCCGGGGGAAACGGATTTTTCGAGGGGTGCGCCGGCGTGGAAGGCATCCGTCCATGCGCTTCGGCCGCTGCGGACGTTCAGTTTGTAGAGTTTGGCATTATCTGTGCCGACATACAGCCACTCACCCTGCCGGACGATCGGGGCGTTGATCCTTCCGACCACATCATAGGTCCAGCGTTTCTTCGCCTGGTCGGGCCAGATGCTGATGACATGACCCGATTCGGTGGTGAAAACAACGTACTCGTCACTGGCCACCACGGAATTGACCTGGGCGCCATCCTCGGCGGCGGCCATGAAATCCTGCCAATACCCATCCAGGACGATGGAATGGAGCCGCTTGTCCGAGCCCGCCACAAACAGCCGCCGGCTATTGGCGTCCGGCGTGCCGATGGCCGTGCGTCCTATGTGCTTGAGCTGCTTTTTGAAATCGATACCGCCTGCTTTGGGGTCGACCACAATAAGTTCACTGCCCACAATGAACCACAACTGCGCGTCGCGGAGAAGCGGCGGACGGACGGGCAGGCCGCGCAATGCCAACTGCACGCCGAATCGGAACGCCTGTTTTTCGATGTCGATCACATACAAGTAGTTGTGAGTTGTCAGCACGTAAAGATATGCATCGAACACGTACATTCGCTCGACCGCCTCGGCGTTCTGCATGGGCAGATTGACCTGCCATGCCGGTTCCAATCCGGCTGGATCCAGCAGCGCAGGTTCCACGAGCAGACCGGTCTTCGCCGCCCCAACGGTCGTCGCCGCCGCCAGCAGCACGATCACACACATCACAACGTTTCGCACCATGATTGCACCTCGGAATTTCATCACAAAGACCCCTGCCGTCTTTCCGGGATCGCCTCAGGACAAGGTCACGTAGTCGGCCAGATCGATCCCATGTGCGTTCTCAAACTCCCTCATCTCCCTAATCCGCTCCACATCGTCCCGGATGCGGTTGGTCAGCTTGAATATGTAGGGTTTTCCGGCCAGACGATTCTTTAAGTCATCCAGCATGGCCTCCCATTCGCCGCCGTAAAGCTGCGATTTCAGGACCACCAACATCTTGTGTTCGTCATCGAGAGTTCTGACGTAGTCCGCCACCGCCGAATCGACCGGCGAATCTTCGTGATTTTTACGGTCTTGGGATACGTTGGCCATCAGAAACCTCGTTAGTGTTTATGATAACCTCATTATGCCCAAAAAGCAACTAAAATCGCCCCGTGTTCTTGCCTTGAGAGGAACAAAGCCCCTAAAATCGTTAGAGGCCGCAAAATCCATCGGCGGGGCCTAATCGCCGGGCATCACCCCTGCCAGTTCGCCCATTCTAACCAGCAGTCGAGCCCTGTCCACCTCCATCTGCTCGGTTTGACGGATATAATCGCCGCCGACTATAACGCTCTTCGCTCGGGAAACCAGATGCTCGGCGGCATCCGGAGCCATTCCCTCAAACGTCGTCACGTCATAGGTCAGCACGGTGACCAGATTCAGGCTGATCCTGGCGAAGCCGCCGTCGATCAGGAAAAAAGCATCTTTGCGGTCCGGGATATCACGGACTTCCATGATACCAACGCCGAGTTTACAAAGCATGGGCGCATGATTGCGCAGGACACCGAGCATGCCGTCGTGGGCAGGCAGCACAAGAGACCCCATGCGGCAGTCCAGCACCTTGCCGGCCGGCGTGAGCAACACGCATCGAAATACACCCATCGAGATTCGCACCATGGTTCGGCTCAATTCCGCGCACGCGGCTTACTGTTTTTTCTTAATTACATCTTCAATTTTGCCAACATACATGAAGGCCTGCTCCGGCAAATGGTCGCATTTGCCCTGACAGATATCTCTGCAGCTGGCGACGGTCTCGGCGGCGGTCACGTATTTGCCATCAAGGCCGGTGAATTGTCGGGTCACGGTAAACGGCTGTGAGAAAAATCGTTCCAGCCGTCTGGCCCGGGCTACGACCGTCTGGTCGGCGGGGCTCAACTCGTCGACACCGAGAATGGCGACGATGTCCTGAAGGTCGTGATAGCGCTGGAGGTATTCGAGCACCTGCTGGGCCACGTCGTAATGCGCCTGGCCAACGATGTTCGGGTCGAGGATGCGCGAGGTGCTCGCCAGCGGATCGACGGCGGGGTAAATGCCTTTTTCGGCGATGCCGCGGCTCAGGACGATTGACGAGTCCAGGTGGCTGAACGTCGTGGCCGGGGCGGGATCGGTCAGATCGTCGGCGGGCACGTAAATCGCCTGGACCGACGTAATGGCCCCGGCTGCCGACGTGGCGGCGATCCGCTCCTGCAACTGGCCCATTTCCGTAGCCAGCGTGGGCTGATAGCCGACCGCCGACGGAATACGTCCCAACAGCGCAGAGACTTCGGCGCCGGCCTGGCTGAATCGGAAGATGTTGTCAATAAACAGCAGCGTTTCGGTGCCGCTGATTTCGCACAGGTATTCGGCCATCGTCAGGCCCGTCAGCGCCACGCGCAGGCGCGCGCCCGGCGGTTCATTCATCTGCCCGAAGACCAGGCAGGTGTTGTCCAGCACGCAGGCGCCCGTCGTGCCGATCTGGGTTTGCTGCATTTCGAGCCACAGGTCGTTGCCTTCTCGCGTCCGCTCGCCGACGCCGGCGAATACGGAATAGCCGCCGTGCTCGGTGGCGATGCGGGCAATCAGTTCCTGAATCATCACCGTCTTGCCGACGCCGGCACCGCCGAAGAGGCCGGTCTTGCCGCCCTTGACGAAGGGGCAGAGCAGATCGACGACCTTGATGCCGGTCTCGAAAATCTCGCTTTTGGCGGACAGATCTACGAATTTCGGTGGGTCGCGATGAATGGGCCGTCGCTGCTTGACATCAATGGGTCCTCGCCCGTCCACCGGCTCGCCGAGAACGTTAAAGACGCGTCCCAGTGTCTCCTTGCCTACAG
The DNA here is from genome assembly GCA_014859965.1 of Phycisphaerae bacterium. GTDB lineage: Bacteria > Planctomycetota > Phycisphaerae > Sedimentisphaerales > Anaerohalosphaeraceae > JACZKQ01. Next base: position 30,034 of record JACZKQ010000073.1, on the reverse strand, counting down.
GCACCTGGAGTGCGTCGCCGACATCGATGACTTCCATGCCGCGCCGGAGGCCGAGGGTGGACCCAAGAGCGATAACGCGCACCCGGCCTGCGCCCAAATGCTGCTGCACCTCACCGACCAGTTCAAAACTGCCGCCATCGTAATGTCCGACGACTTTGACTGCATTATAGATCATCGGTAGCTGATCACCGAAGAACTCGGCGTCGAAAATGCTGCCGATAACCTGTACCACTCTGCCTTTGTTCATTTCAACGACTCAACCCTTATAAATGCGGCCATCGCCGCAGATGATGCGGCCCACGCCGCGGATTCGAATATTTTGTTGCTATTGCATTGCCTCGACGCCGCCGATAATGTCCAGCAGTTCCTCCGTGATCCGGCCCTGCCGGGCCCTGTTGTAGTGTTTGGTCAGGTCCCGAATCATATCGCCGGCGTTGTCTGTAGCGCTCCGCATGGCGATGACCCGTTGGAGGTGTTCGCTCAGGGCCGCGTCCAGAAAGCACCCCGAGAGCGCCGTTCGGATGATCATGGTCGCCAAACCGTCAAAAAGCTCACGGGCCGACGGACTCAACAAAAAGTCCTCGAAGCCCAGTTCCCAAGGCCAGATCACCGTCGCCCGCGTCGTCAGGTCATCGATAAGATCGGACACCGGCAGGATCGTCAGCGTCTGCGCCTTCTGGTTGGCGGGCGAAAAGAACCGCGTGTAGACAACGCTGAGACGCCCAATAGCCCCCTGCCGGTACTGGGCGATGAAATCGTCGGCCATATCCCGCACCTGGTCCGACGTCGGCATTTCGTCGAATTCATGGTAGACTCTTTCCGTCTCGATGCCCCGCGCGGCTAAATGGCCGAGAATTTTGTTGCCCTGCGCGTATACTTTCAGACGCTTGCCGAACCGGCCGGCCATCTTGCGATGGACCTCGAGCAGTTTGATCAAATTGGAATTATAGGCGCCGCACAGGCCGCGATTGCTTCCGGTCACGATGACGGCCTGACAGTCGGATTTGTTGGCCAGCATCAGCGGGTGTTCGATCGTCTGCTCGGCGGCGACCATCAGATACGCCAACTGCGCCAGCGCATCATAGAACTCCAGGCTCTCGACCCAGCGGCGGTAGTACTGGCGATAACGCACCGCGCTGACCGTCTCCATCGTGTGGGTGACTTTGCCGATATTCTCGGCCGCCTCACGGCGCTGCAGAATCTGACGCGTTCCTGCCATCAGGCTTTCCTTGCTCCAAACAGCATACGCTTCGTCGCCACCTCTATTTATCCCCCAAATGAAAACTTGTATAGGGTCTTGAACGCATCGACCGCCTCTTTGAGTTCTTCACTGTGCTCGTCGGTGAGATCGAGCGTCTGGTCTATCTGGTCGATGTACTCCGGCGCTTCCAAACGGAGCCATGCCAGAAGTTCGCTGATGAAGTGAGCGACGGACGCCACCTCCACATCGTCGAGCATGCCCGTCGAACCGGCCAGGATGCTGACAACCTGCTCGCCGACCGACAAAGGAGCGAACTGCCGCTGCTTGAGCACTTCGACCATGCGATAGCCCAGGTCGAGCTGCTTCTGCGCAGTCGGATCCAATTCGGTGCCCAGTCGCGCAAAATCCTGCATTTCCCGGAACGCGGCCAGATCGAGCCGCAGTTTCGGGGCGACCTTGTACATGGCCGGCGGCTGGGCCTTGCCGCCGACGCGGCTGACGCTGATGCCCACATCCACGGCAGGCCGAACGCCGGAAAGGAACAGCTCACGATCGAGGTATATCTGGCCGTCGGTAATGGAAATGATATTGGTCGGGATGTAGGCGCTGACCTGCCCTTCCAAGGTCTCGACGATAGGCAGGGCCGTCAATGAGCCGCCGCCCCGCGCGGCGGTCACCCTGGCGCTGCGTTCAAGCAAACGACTGTGCAGGTAGAAGATGTCGCCTGGATAGGCCTCTCGGCCGGGCGGGCGACGCAGCAGCAGGCTCAGCTCGCGATATGCGATCGCGTGCTTGCTGAGGTCGTCATAAACGCACAGCGTATCCATTCCGTGTTCGTACATGAGATACTCGGCCACCGCGGTGCCCGCATAGGGCGCAACAAACTGCATGGCCGCCGAATCGGACGCCGAGGCGCCGATAACAACCGTGTGCTCCATCGACCCATGTTTCCGGAGCGTTTGCACAACTTCGGCAACGGTCGACTCCTTCTGGCCGATTGCCACGTAAACACAGATGACTTTGCGGCCCTTCTGGTTAATGATCGTATCCAGCGCAAGCGCCGTCTTGCCGGTCTTGCGGTCGCCGATGATCAGTTCTCGCTGCCCCTTGCCGACGGGAATCATCGAATCGATGCTCTTAATGCCTGTAGACAGCGGATCGCTGACGGGCTGGCGGTCGGCAATGCCGGGCGATGGACTCTCCACGAGCCGCCGCGCCTCTGCTTCCAAGGGAGGACCACCGTCGATGGGCACGCAAAGGGCGTTCAAAACCCGACCGATCAGTCCGAATCCCACGGGCACGGTGAGGACCGTTCCGGAGGATCGCACCAGCGAGGATTCCGTCACTTTGCGGTAATCGCCGTAGATGACGGCGCCGACGCTTTCCTCCTCCAGATTGAACACCTCGCCGACAACGCCCCCCTCGAACTCGATCATCTCGCCGGCCATGGCGTTATCGAGACCGTAAATGCGAGCGATGCCGTCGCCCACCTCAAGAACACGCCCCACGCGGGCCACGTCAACCTGGCTTTTATACCGGCTGATCTCCTGTTTAATCAGGGTGCTGATTTCACTGACGTCGAACTTCATCGAACCGTTTCCATATAGTGACGCAAAGCCGTACGTCCGCTCCGGCCCAGGCTTTTATCCCATGGCCGATACACGACCGTTTTTACCGGGCGGCCTTGTTGCGTTCCTTTTCCTTCATTGTGTTCACGATGGTTTTGACGGCGTGCTCCAGCGACGATCGCACTGAACTGTCGATCATCACGTCGTCTTTACGAATGACCACACCGCCGATCAGGCCGGGATCGACCTTGACCGACAGCTTCACTTCGCTGTTGAGCGCCGTAGCCAAATCGGCCTTCAGCTTTTCAATGAACGCGGCATCCGGCTGTTTGGCGACGGTGACTTCCACCGGCTGGCGATGGTGGTATTCATCGGCAAGCGTCTCGAACCGGTCGCTGATGCCCGCAAGGAATCCCATACGCCCGCGCCGCGCCAGCACGCCCAGAAAATGAATCGTCAGTTCCGACAGCCGCCCTTCGAATACGCGCCGAATGACAGCGATCTTTTCCTCGCCCTTGATCACCTCGGAGCTCAACAGAGCCGCGAATTCCGGCTCGTGTCTGAAAATCTGGCGTACGACAGCCAATTCTTCCTGAACGGTGTTAATATCACCGCCTTGTTCTGCCAGGTCAAACAGCACCTCACTGTAAATCTCGCGGACAATATATCTGCGCGACTGACTCATTCGACCCGCCCGACTGTCTCATGCCTGCATTGCATTACTTTCCCTCGCCGCCGCGACCGGATCGGGCGCCTGGTATGGCGTCCTGGGCCGCCGTGTGCTTGAGTCTGGCTATGGCCTGGTCGACGAACTTCTGGTGGTCCCCATCCTGCAGAGAACGCTCCAGTATTTCCTCGCCCAGTTGCAGCACGATCCCGCCGGCCTGATCGAGAAGTTCAGATTCCGCCTGCCTTCGAGCCCGTTCCATATCCATTTCCTGTCGCAGCCGCAGTGTTTCAGCATCCTTCTTGGCGTCATCCAATATGCGGCGGGCTTCTTTTTCGGCTTCCCGGGTTCGCGCATCCACAATCAGCCGCCCTTCTTTTTCGACGGCGTTGAGTTTGTCCTGGTACTGCGAAAGGACAATTTGCGCATCCTTCTTTGTCTCTTCGGCCTCTCGAATCTGTTTGCCGATATAGATCTCCCTGGCCGTGAGGCCCTCCAGAATCCGCTTCCATGCAAATTTCCACAGCACAAAAAGCAGGATTAGAAACGCCAGCACTGTCCATATCGCGTCGCCCAGGGTGCCTGAGAACGGACTCAGTTCCTCTTGCGCAGCCGATTCGGGCGCACCAAGAACGGTCGCACAGGCACACGACAGCAGCATCAGTATCGCTATTATTCCCAACCGCATCGGTCAGACCTCTCTCACTGCGAAAGCCGCCACATGGCAAGGAAGCAGATGATCAGGGCGAGCAGCATGCCGCCTTCGATCAGTGCCGACGCCAGGAGCATCGTGGTGAAAATACGTCCGCCCGCTTCCGGCTGACGTGCGATGGCTTCACAAGCGCAGGAGGCGATCCTGCCGATTCCCATCGCGGCCCCGAACACAATAATCCCGGCGCCGAGCACCGCGCCTACGACGCCCAGCACGTTCCAGTGAGAAACGACCGCAGCGGCCGTTTCCGTCACCGCCGCCGGCGCCTCGGCCGCCGCCGCCAGAATACCGCCCATCAAATCCAACATTGCAAGCAAACCTCCAATTCCATTAAAATACGCCCTGTATTGACTTGCCGCCTAAGCGGCATTTCTAAAGTCATCTAATGTTCCGGATGAATTGCCAACCCCATGAAAATAGCCGACAAGAACGTGAATATGTACGCCTGCAAAAAAGCCACCAGCAACTCCAGCAGCGATGCGGCGACCACCGCCGTAACGGTCAGTCCGGAAACTGCATAGTTCTTAAAAATCACAATAAACAGAAACAGCGTGGCCACCAGGATGTGTCCCGCGAAGATATTGGCAAACAACCTGACCGTCAGCGACACGGGCTTGACCAGCGCACCGATGATTTCCATCATATAAATAAACGGCGCCATCGGCCAGGGAACCTTGGGAATGAAATTTTTGAGATAATGCGCCAGTCCCTGCTCGCGAATGCCGCCCACATGAATGGCCAGAAACGCCAGCAGTGCCAGCGAGCCCACAACCCAGATATTCGCCGTCGCAGCACCTCCCAGGTGATTCGGCTTGCCGGTGAGTAAATAGATGATCCCCGCCAGGGGGACCATGCCAAGAAGATTCAGCGTCAAAATGAAGAAAAAAAGCGTCCAGAGAAAGCCGATGTGCTTGTCGGTGCTGTCGCCGAGAAATGGCCGGGCGACATCTTCCCTGATAAACAAACAGGTCGCCTCAATGAGGTTGCCGAAACCCCGCCGGATAAGCCCTTTGCCCCGAAGCGCCAGAGGCAGAAAGATCATCAGCAGCAAGGCCCCCAGGCTGACCATGAACATGTGATTGCTGAAGACAACGCGTGCGCCGAACAGTTCAAAGCTGAACAGTTCCTTCACCACGACTTCTTCAAGAGGATTCACCTCAGCCAGTAATCCGCTGGCTAAATTGAACATGTCCGACTTTCCTCGAAATCAGCCCGGCACGTCTAATCCCTGGAGTCCTTGTAAAACAGGTAAACCATGCCTACGAAGCCAATAAAAAAGCCCGTCAAAAGTAAAAACGGGCCCGTACCGAAATAGATATCCAGTTTATAGCCGAAATAGCAGAAAATTGCTATCACCGCACAGAACTCGATGCCGGCGCCCATCCATCTTAAACCGCTGCGTCCGGTATTGTCGTCACGCCGCTTCTTGTCTTCTTGCTCGTTCAATTCGCCCGGCGACTCCATTCCAGCAAACCCATCCTGGCGCCCTGGCAGAGGGGCTTAACCAAAACCGGTCCTGTCCAATGTAATCGCCGGCGGTTGCTGGTATCTTCGGCAGTTTTCGCCAAAAAGCAAGGCGAAATTCGACCGGCCGGCAAATTCTAACTTTTCGCCTGATCCAGGATGAGGTCTTTGACGCGCTTGCTCGGCAGGTTCAAGGCCCCATATGCACTTGCGGCGGCGCTGCGGAGATCCGGGTCCGCCGAATCGGAACCGATCAGCTCGTACATGGCGTCGATCTGCTCTTCGGTCAGCTGCCGTGCATTGAGCTTGGCGGAAACGGACAGGGCGGCGAATGCGGCGATCCGTACGGCCTTGCTGTTGCTCTCGCTCATCGCCATATCGGCAATCGCGCGCTGGGCGTCCGGGCTGGCAAGCCGCGCGAGCACCTCGCCGGCCAGCGTCTGCATCTCCGCGCGGCGATTGGACGTCGCTGCGATGAGGGCGTCGCGGGCCTGAGATACATCAACCACCGGATTGCGCGTCGTGGCCAGTTTCAGCATGACCTGGATGGCCCGCAGTTCGTAGACGTCGGCCAGGGCATCGCCCAGTTCCGCGCGTCCGCCGGCGCCGATGGCTTCGGCGAGATTTTGGATGATGAGGCTGCTGCCCACAAATTCGCCGTTGGGACCGGCCTGACCGATGGCAATGGCGGCGCTGTAACGCACCATGCGATCTTCGAAACTCAGGGCCTTGACCAGCGGCTGTTCGGTGCCGATGCGATAGAGAAGAGATTTTTCGCCGGCGTTGGCTGCAAGGGCCTCCACGAGCCCCAACGACACATAAGCGTCCTTGTCACGCAGCGCTCGGTCGAGTCCTTCATGAAGATACTCGGGCCCGGCGGTCGTAGCATAGGTCATGGCGTCGGCATGGCCCTGGCCGAAGTATGCCGGCTGGGCGACTCCCGTTCCTTCGGCCTTGAAGAAGGCCGCTAACCACAGGGCGATGGCGCTGCCGGTATGCGGGTCGGCCTTAAGAGCCCATTCGCATGACCGCATGGCCATCAACTCGTTGAAGCAGCTTTTATCCACCTTTTGGCAGACAAGTTTGCCCGCGGCGGCATCCCAGAACCAGATATTTGCAAAGTCGTATTCCGCTGCCGGAGCCACCGATTCGGCATGATCGTAGTAACTTTCCGCCAGCCGGAAAAGAAGCTGCGCGGCCGGCACCTTGAGAGCCGCCGGGTCTATTTTTTCGATGGCCTTGCCGGCCAATTGCCGCAACAACCCGGATTCGTCATTCTCCATGACGAATTTGAGATAGCCGGCCGACTGCATGTAACCGATCTCGCCGAGAGCCCTGATGACCTCGGCCTTGACCCCCACATTGTTCATCTGCAGCGCGGCAACCAGCGGACGCACGGCATCGCGCCCGATCTTCGGAAGGGCTCCGGTGATGTTGGCGAACTCGGTCTTGCGATCCGGGTCGGCCATGGCGGCAAGCATGTAAGGAACCGCGTACTCGCCGGCATTCTTGAGACGCTGCTCGGCGGCGATACGGCCGCGGATCGTCGTGCTCAACCGCTGGATTTCCTGGATAATAATCCGCGGATCGGTGCGGCGAATGAAACGCCCCTCTTCAATAATCCCAAGTATTTTGCCGCTGACATCCTTGAGTTCAGCACTGGTGGCGTTCATTCTCAGCAGTATGCTGTAGCCGTTGGGATTGGACTCGGACAACGCCAAAAGCTTCAGCGGATCCGGCGAAGCGGCAATAATAGCTTCGCCGTACCCTGTCGCCAAATCCAGGCGGCCGATTGCCGTATAGTGAAGAAAATCGTCCCAATTGTCCTCGAGGCTCTGGCCGATACCGACCCCCGAAAAGCAAATGACGACCGCCAGGAATGCAATCATACTTTTCTTGTCAAACATAGAAAAACTCCCAAAACAGTCTTACCGTGACAACAGAGCCGCCCTGGTGCACATTCGGATCAGAACGCTGTACCCTCTTTCCTGAGAACCCTGCAATTCCCTGATATCTATTATAGTTTTCATACCTCAGTTGTCAATTAAAAACCCCCTCGGAAAGGCCGTTGCAGCAGGTTTTTTCAACGGTAGAGGCCGTTTTTTTTGATATAATCCAACACGGCCGGGCACAACAGTCCGGTAACATCCTCCCCGGAAGCCACTTTACACCGTATTTCACTACTGCTTATGTCGACAGATGGGGTTTCGAGCACATTGGCTCGAAGTCTGGCCAGCCTCTCTGCGCCCAGCGTCTCCAACCCGTCAAGTTTCGGCGGCGGGTATCCGCCCCGGTGCATGACACACAGCGTACAGGCATCGAGCAGCTCACGGACACGGTACCACTTGGCAAGGTCTCTTACCATGTCGGCGCCGATGAGCCAGAAGAGTTCCGCCTCGCTGGCGAATCGCCGGCGGAAGTACAGCACCGTGTCGAGCGTATAGCTTGGCTCTTCGCGACGCAGCTCACAGTCGCTCACCTCGAAGCGCTTGCGCCCCGCCGTCGCCAGACGCAGCATCGCGAGGCGCTGATCGCCCGAGGCGACGGGATCGACATGTTTGTGCGGCGACCGTTTCGCAGGAATGAAAACAACATCGTCCGCGCGAAGCTGTGCCGCCGCGAATTCCGCCACCGCGATGTGGCCCGCGTGAACCGGATCGAAGGTTCCGCCGAAAAGTAGTTGTCGCTGTCTCATGGCATTGCAGGTAATCCACACAAACTTGTGGTTTCACATGAAAATATTATCACACACATGCGCATTTTTCTATTTTTTGTAAAAATATTTTCCGCGTTTCAAAATGTGCGATTGCAGCCCGCGTGTCTTCGCATAAGCGAGCCGCGCCTTGCACGGCAGTGCTAATGGCCCCAAAAGGCCGCATGCCTGAAACTGCAGTATAACGCAACGAGACAGCCGTTTGAGATAAAGCCGCAAACACGCGATTTCGCCTCGCGCGGGTATTGCGTTTGTTTGCCAAGACATGAGCGGCGCCGGTTTTGGCGTTCCCGTATCATTGAGGGCACCCAGGGAAACCATGGAACACAAAAAAAAATGAATTATTTTTCTGGCGTTTGACGATAAACATGTGTACTAAAGAAAGTTACGAAGCAGGTCTTTCGATACGTTGATGTTTTCATTTGTGAAAAGCCGAAAGGAGGTGATAACACAATGGCGAAGAAGAAAAAAGCTGCTACGAAGAAAGCGAACAAGAAAGTAGCGAAGAAGAAGGCCACCAAGAAAGCTGCCCCGAAGGCGAAAAAGAAAGCCAAGAAGAAAAAATAGTTGATTCATTGGCCCCCGGCCCGCAAGAGGTCGGGACCGACCGGGTCGACTCAGGCCTGTTCGGAAGATTGAATTAGCTGGTGGTATTCGCTCAAAAGAAGGTTCTCCTGCCACGGCAGAACCTTCTTTTTTTTTATTGCACATTTGCAGCCCCCTCCCCCGGCTCAACAAGCCGCCTTAAGCCGCCGCCCAGCGGGGATGGCCGTGTGCAACATGCGGGCAAATCACAGTAGCCTGTTGACAAAAGTGAAGTTGCCATTATACTTGTATTGTGGACGGCGCGATTCAGAATGTAAGGCTTTAAAGGAAACACTCTTATGAAAAAAACCGTGATTTCACTATTGGCAACGGCCATTGTGTTAGCCGCCGGCGCCGTTTTTTCCGGTTGCCAGGAAGAAGCCGCCGACGCATCGAGCATGCGAAGGGCCAGGCTGGTCGCTGATGAGAACATCGCGTTGAAGAAGCAAATTGAAGAACGCGACAAGGAAGTCGAAAAGCAGAAGCAGCGGGTCGAAGAGTGCAAGCAGGAAATGACCAAGGGACAGGAGCAGACAGGCTCTACGATGCTTCAGATGATGCAGCACCTTGCCGAAAGCGGCAAACAGGCTGAGGCGCTTGCTGAAGAAAACAAGCAACTGAAGGCGCGCATCGCAGAACTCGAAGCCAGGCTCGCGGCGTCGAAACCCGCGGACTAATGGGACCGCTCAGGTTCGGACCTTTTGCGATGCCTCGACGCAATCGCACAAATGTTCATCAGGATAGCGGCGGCGCATTGCCGAGGCGACCAGAGCTACAAACATCGGCTGCGGCCGCAGCGGCCGCGACGTTAAGCACGGATGGGCCTGCGTCCCCATGAAGAACGGATGCCCCGGAATCTCCAGTATTTGCATGATTGGATGGTCCGGCGCCTTGCCGGAAAATACCATGCCGTGCCGCTCCAGCACCGCGACATACCGCGGATCCACCTCGTAACGGTGCCGAAATCTCATCCGCGTCTGCGTTTTTTCTTCGAACAGCTTCCAGGCAATGGTGCCGGATTTCAGTTCGACATCCCTTCCTCCCAGCCGCATGTTACCGCCCAGGCCTTCGATTTTCTTCTGCTCCGGCAGCATGTCGATAACCGGCTCGCAACAGCCCGGATCGCTCTCGGTGCTGTTGGCCTGCCCAAGCCCGCACACGTCGCGGGCGAACTCAATCACCGCCATCTGGAAGCCGAGACACAGCCCGAGATACGGCACGTTGTTTTCGCGGGCGTAGCGAATACAGGCAATCTTGCCCTCTACGCCCCGCACCCCGAATCCGCCCGGCACTATGATCCCTTCGACGTCCCGGAGATGCGCGCTGACGTTCTTGTCGGTCACGCCGGTGGTTTCGATCCATTTGATCTTGACCCTGGCGCTCAGTGCGATTCCGCTGTGCTCCAGCGCGTGCAGAATCGACGCATAGCTGTCGCGAACGGAGGTATACTTGCCGGTGATGCCGATCGTGACCGTGTACTTCTCCTTGCCGATCTTGTCGGTGAAATCGCACCATCGCGCCCACTCGGCGCGTTCGTGGCGGAGGTTGATCCGATCTTCTATTTTCAGCAGCCGAAGCACCTCGAAATCCAGCCCGCAATCCCGCAGCATCGCGGGAATGGTATAGATGCTCGCCGAATCGTGCATGCTGAAGACCCGCTCGAACGGAACATTACTAAAGACGCTGATTTTCTGTCGGACCTGTTCGCTGACACGGCTTTCGGCCCGGCAGGCTATGATATCGGGCTGTATACCCATTTGCATCAACTGTTTGATGCCTAATTGAGCCGCCTTGGATTTCTGTTCTCCCAGTGCTTTGGGCTCCAGAATATAGGTCAGACCCACGAAGCAGCAGCTGTCCGGCCCCTCCTCGTACGCCAGTTCGCGCATCGCTTCTATGTAAAAGGCATTTTCGAGGTCACCGACCGTACCGCCGATCTCCACAAACACGACGTCGGCATTGCTTTCCATAGCCAGCCGCCGCAACTTGAGCTTGACCTCGCCGGTGACATGCGGAATCATCTGAACGTCCCGGCCCAGGTAGTCGCCCTGCCGCTCCTTGTCCAGAACCGACTGATAGAGCTGACCGCTGGTCGAGAAATTGGCCCGGCTGAGGTTCTGGTCGAGCATTCGCTCGTAGGTGCCAAGGTCCATGTCGCATTCCATACCGTCGTCGAGTACGAACACCTCGCCGTGGCGGAACGGATTAAGAGTTCCCGAGTCGATGTTAAGATACCCCTCCAGCTTGATCGGCGTCACCTTAAGGCCCTTGTCCTGCAGCAGCTTCGCCAGACAGGACGAGAATATCCCCTTGCCCAGGCCGCTCATGACCGTGCCCATCACGATGACATACCGGGTCTTTCCTTTGCGGTAGCCGTTTGGTATCGGCGAAAAGTACTCCGTTTCCGTCGAAACATCGCTTACGCTGGCCAACAAATCCTTGCTATCCACCATAACCCGGGCCTTGCCTCTCAACTACGTACCAATATCTAAATCTCTGTCTGGGCGGCAAGCATAACTCCGTTACCGCTGTCCCGCCAGATACCGCTTCACAAACGCTTGATATTGTTGCGGGGTGTCGATGCCCTCCCATGTGCAGGCCACCTTTCCCGTGACTATCGAATAACCACGCTCAATGGCGCGGAGTTGTTCGAGCTTCTCTATCCGCTCGAGAACGCCCGGCTCCAGTTGCGTGAATGTCGCCAGAAACGCCTTTCGAAAGGCATAAATGCCCATATGCCGCAGATAGTGCGACGTGTCGCCCGCACCGGCGGCCTGACGGTCGTACGGAATGACAGAGCGGGAAAAGTATATCGCCCTGCCCCGCTCGTCTACCACCACCTTAACCACGTTCGGATCGGCGATCTCCTCATGACGATCGAACCGGGCGACCAGAGTGGCCATATTTGCCTCCGGCTGCTCCCACAGCAGCGACGCCACAGTCTCGATGTTCCGCGGATCGATTTCGGGCTCATCGGCCTGAAGATTCACGATCACATCCGCTTCAATATCGGATACGGCCTCCGCAATCCGGTCGGTTCCGCTTTCGTGGGCCGCCGAGGTCATCACACACTCTGCCCCGAATCCGGCGCATGCACGCATCACGGCGTCGCAGTCTGTGGCGACCAGAACTCTTGCGACGTTCTTTGCACACAGGGCGCGTTCATAGGTATGCTGCACAAGGTATTTGCCCGTATCTTTGGCGAGAACCTTCCCCTCGAAGCGACTTGAACCGTACCGAGCGGGTATTACGACGATAACCTTCACTCAAATTCTTCCTTGCAGCGACCTGGGTTAATCATTCTCCCTGAAAACCACTGCCTGGACATAATAGGCCCCTCGCACCGGGATGTCAATCACGCACCTGATTTTTTATGCGATGAGACGACGAAGAAGCGGAAATGCCGCCACATCGGTTCCAAATCGCCTCATGGAAACTGATCTTTCACGATTTCGCATCGCCGCTTTGTGTTTGTGCATCGCCGGCTTATGGGGTCTCCTCTTTCGCCTCATCTGCGGCATTCTCCGTATGGGGCGGGAGCATCGCGGTATGTCCGCACGATTCGGCGGCATGGTTGTCGAAGACCCGCCAGCTCGGAGCGTTTAGTTCAGCCACTTCCCACGCACTGCCGCACCGGTGGCATTTCTCCATATCCGGCCTGCGCCCCCTGCCGCAGTTAACGCATGTTACCAGTTTCTCCCCGGGTCGGTTAAGTCGCCAGGTCAAGTAGGCACAGAGACCGAACGCCAGCGTCCCGGCTGTCCAGTACTTGACAGCCCGGTCCGAGAGCCCAATCGCCGTCGCATCGCCCTTGACCGCCATCGCCAGCAATCCCGCCAGCACAAGTGACGGCGAAATCATCAGCATCAGGATCGCCATCCGTTGTATCCGACGCTGCTGGTGCTTACGACCCAGCATGCCTGCAAATGAATCGGGCAGGAGCAACAGATTACGGTTACCCGCTTCGGCCCCAATGGATGCTGCCGTAAAATACGATGCGACGCTAAATACCGGCGGCTGAAGATTTTCCAGGAGGTATGTAATGCCCACCAGGGCCGGACCCCAGGCCATTTCAAAAAACGTCTTGTGCGTCCGTGCCCGGGCGATGATGTCCGCATCCAGCAGACCGCTGCCGGGCACGTCGGCTTCGCTTTGCTCCATGCGACGCCGCACACTGGCTGCCATGGTTACGTCACGGCGAATCATTTCACCGTCAGCGTCAAAGACCGCCAGCGTTGCACCCGTACCGTCCCGGGAAAGCGTCGCCACGTAAAGGCCTCTGTGGGTGTTGTCCGGGTCGAAGGCCGCCGCTGCGACATGGTAAGCCAGCAGGTCGCGCGGGCGGGCGATATCGTCCTCTGAGATGCCGTATTCCGGGGCGGTGGGCAGATATCCGGCCACTCCCGCGAAAGCCAGCGTTTCACGCTCGAGCTTGTAGATGCAGCCGGAGTCATCCAGCACCAGAATGAACTCACCGGGGTCCCTGGACAGCCGTGCAAGCGGCAGCAGGTTGCCCGTCACGAGGTCTCTCGCCCGGGATTGCCGCTCCTGGTCTGTGGCGGGTCTCAACGGCGGCGTCCAGCCCAGGTCCAGAAGCTCCGCATTTTTCTGAAGTTGTCCGATGGCGACAATCCGCCCCATCTCGGCTGACGATTCGGCGGGCGCTGGGGTGATCCGTCGGGCTTCGAGGTCCCCTCGAAAGAAACGCTGCAGCTCTGTGTCGTAGATTACAAGTGATGCGTTACTGAAAACGTCGAATGCCACCAACGGCGCAACGAAGCGGCCCGTGTCGGCGCTGTCGACTACAGAAATGCCTTCGGGCCCGACAAACAGCAGCGATTCCTTGACCCAGAGACTGCCCTGCTCCTGCTCTTTTTCGTCTTCCTGATAGATCTTATACTGCACGATTTTGCCGCTCTGAGGGTCGAAGTACGTACAAAGGGTCTCCTCCCCGCGGAGGTGCTGAAAGACGCCGGAATTGGCCCCAAGCGGCAGATGTGTACTGAAATAATCGGCAACTCCTAACCAGGGCACGCGCGTCGGGTTTACATCGGCCGAAATGCGTGACGGGCTCGCCGCGTTGGGCTCTGTCTCAGTCACGGGCGCCAGCGCGCACGGCTCCACCCGAACCCGGCGGTTGGCGTAGGGCGTGACATTGCCCAAGGCTATCTTGCACACGAACCGGCCCCAGTATAAGCCAAGGCTCACCAGCAACAGGACAATGACCCCCATCGTCATTACACGGACCGGATAGCTTCGTGAGGCACTCATAATGCACTCCTTAAAAGGATGTTGAGACAAAATGCTGTCGGCTTCGAAGCAGTGCTGCAACAGTCAGCAGCACCAGAATCGCCGCGGTTTCGACGCCGAAGCCTTTGATGATGACGATCGGCATGAGAATAAAGGTCAGAGTCGCACCGCCCAGCGTCGGGATAACCCGGCCCGGGGCCCAGCCCGTCAATAGACCCAAGGAATAGCACGCCAGGCTCAGCAAGAACACGGTCCGTGCGATATCCAGAAACATCGTCTGGTACGCGGGAATCGGCTGCAAGACCACCTTAAGAACAATCACCCCCCCTGCCGCCATCGGCACAAGCGTCACGAGAATCAGCAGCACCCCTGTAATCACCCGTGCCGTAAAGATCGCCCCTCGCGTCACCGACAAAGTCGAGAGAAAGCACGAGATGCCCCGTGTCCTGTCCATGTACATCTGGCCGGCGCCCATGCCGCAAAACAGCAGCATGCCGACGAGAAGAAACAAAGGGCCTGCCCCCGCCCCGATATTCAGGCCGCCGGAAAGTGACGAAATCAGCACCAGAATCACAAACACCGCATGTGCAACCCCCGCGACGAAAAACACGCGGCAGTCGTCGATTTCACGTTTGATCAGCGTCCACATGGTTGTCTCCTTTCCCTCATATCCCCGTTGCCATTCGAACCGGATTGGTGCACTCGATAAACAGATCTTCCAGCGTCATCGGGATCTCCGCGACATGCCGGGGCCCGAACGTGTCGACCATCGCGCGTTTGGCGGCGTTCCAGTTGGCCACAGTAATCACCATTTCATTGCCGGACCGCTGCTGCCGTATAATACCAGTCAAGGGCAGGTCGTCAGGCGGCCGGTCGGCAAACACGATCTGCATCTTGCGGATGCGCTGCTTGAGTTCCTCCAGAGAACAATCGACGACCAGTTTGCCCCCCGCCAGCACCCCGATGCGGTCGGCAATGCGCTCGACATCGCTGAGAATATGCGAGCTGAACAGGATGGTCCGCCCCTCCCGCTGGATCACATCGATCGCCAGTTCAAGAAACTGCCGCCGTGCGACGGTATCCAGCCCGAGCGTCGGATCGTCCAGGATGAGGACCTCCGGCTCAATGGCCATCGCCAGCGCCAGGTTGAGCTGCGCTCTCATGCCGGTGGACAACTCTCGCACGCGCCGGTCCATCGGCAGCCGGAACGTTTCGTTGAGCTTGTCGAAAAACGACTGATTCCATTGCCGCGACAGCTTGCGGCACAATTGGACCAGAGGACCCACCCGGTAGTGCTGAAGGAGATGATGCCCCTCGGCGACGTAGCCGATGCACCCGCGCTGGCGAGCGCCGAGCTGCATCGATTCGGTCCCTAGGACGAATGTCCTGCCGCGGCTGGCCGGCTCCTGCCCCAACAGGATGCGGATCAGGGTGGTCTTGCCGATGCCGTTGCGGCCCAACAAGCCGTAGATACAGCCCCGATGAATCTTAAGATTGATCCCATCCAGTACGCATCGCCCGCCGTAGTATTTCACCAGATCCCTGACTTCGATCGCAATGTCACTCATCAGCCTGCCCTTTCTCGTCGAATCTGAATCGTTTCAGCGTGCCTTCGAACCATTCCCGCAGCGTCTCACTGTCGATCTGCATGTGGACCGCCTCGACCACCAGAAGTTCTAATTGCTCATGGAGTATCCGGCGGCGGACCGTACGGCTCAGATGACTCGACAATTCGGCCGCGAAGGTCCCCGCGCCCGGCCGCGTCACAATAATGCCGTCCTGTTCGAGCTGCCGGTAAGCTTTGGCTATGGTGTTCGGGTTGATGACCAGCGTCGCCGACAACTCCCGCACCGTGGGCAGCCGCTGGCCTGTCTTCAATCGCCCCATTGCAATATCTCGCTTGACTTGATCCATGATCTGCTGGTAAACGGCCCGGTCGGAGCCGTGATCGATGGTTATCTGCATGAGCCCAACCCTTCGGATTGTACTATTCTTGCCATTTGTACTATGCCATCTATCACAAGTATAGCACGGCCATTCGCAAAGTCAAGCCGACGCGGCTTTTTTTTTGAAAAATTAATTGCCGCCCGCATGTTCGCGCCGACCATGTCGTGGACATAGAGCCGTGATCCATATGATAGCGGCTTAGACTGCCAAAACTCGGAATATTCTGCAAACCGAAAAATAAAGATGTCACAAAGGCCTCGGGGCAACGTCTTTTTCTGTGGAAAAGGCGGGCAACACGATAAAATGCCTGCGAGGTCGAAAATTTTTCCCTATTAGCGGGAATTTTCTTGACAATTATCGGACGGGATGCTATCACAATATACGATATTCTGGACGTATCCGGTGCCGTCTGTGTAGGGCGGAGTTGGCCGGCTACGCATGACGATCAGACCGGCACCCATGCCGGCCGTCGTCGGTCATTCCGGCCCAGCCGGAAGCCTAACAGGAAGGAGTATCAATATGGGTCTTTTCAAACGTATCCACAGAATCACCGTAGGCCGCATCGAAACATTCCTTGACCGCGCCGAGGATCCCGAAGTTATTTTCCCGGTGCTCATCGAAGAAATGGACAAGCAGCTCAAGGCCGCGACGGAAGCCGAAGCCAAGGCGTCAGCCGCCCTCAAGGCCGCCCAGCGCGACCTCAAGCGACAGCAGGAGAAGGTCGACCGCTTCGGACGGGGCGCTGCCCAGTCGCTGAAGAAAGGCGACGAAGAAACCGCCCGTATGTCCGTCGAGGCACAGATCGATGCCGAGAAGAATCTCGCCGCAGCGCAACAGAACGTCGACTCGGCGACCGACTCGCTGGACCACGCCAACGCCGCACGCCGGCGCATTCAGCAGCAGCTTGAGGAGCTTCGCACGCGAAAGGAAGATATTCTGACGCGGGCCCGCGTGGCCAAAACGCAGAAAAAAATCCAGCGCACTGTTCTCGGCTCGGCCGGCTCCACCGACAGCATTCTGGACGCCGTCGCGCGACTCGAAGCGGGCGTGGAACAGGCCGAGGCGGAACTGGAAATTCAGGCGAGTTTGACCGGGACCTCCAATGGAAGCCCAAGTCTCGAACGACGGCTGCGTGAACTGGACCACGACAGCGAAGTCGAAACACGTTTGTCACAGATTCGCCAGAGTGTTGCGGGCTGAGAACCGCTGATCAGGGCGTTTCGGCCGATCAACTTGACGGCAGAGAGGAGCAGATAAGATGTCCATTTTCGAACGCATCCAGCGCATCGCCAGGGCGAACGTCAACTGGCTGCTTGACAAGGCCGAGCCTGCCGAGCAGGAACTGACCTCGAAGATCAAGGAACTCGAAGAAACCCTGCTCGAAGGGCGGGAAAGTGCCGCCACCTACGGGGCGACTTTCCGACGGCTCGAAACCGAGATGCAGCATCTTCAGCAGCAGCAGGCGGAATTCACCGCGCGTGCCGAAGCGGCCCTCAAGGCCGGCGACGAGACGGCCGCCCGAAAGGCGGTGGCCGAAAAGGTCCGGATGGCCGAGCGGATCGCGCAGCTGAAGCCTGGCCTGGACCGCGGCCGGCAGACCTATGACATGCTTCGCGGCAACATGATCAATCTGCAGGAGCAACTGAAGGCCGCGAAACTCAAATTTGAGGACCTCAAGGCCCGCAAGCGCACCGCCGAAGCCCAGAAAGCCTTCGACAAGCACCTTAGCCGGGCCGTATCGCTGAATCCGGACGGCGTCACCTTCGACAGGCTCGAAGACCAGGTCCTCCAGTCCGAAGCCGAGGTGCAGATCAACCAGGAACTCCGCGGTGACGCCCTGAACGAGATCGAACTCGCACAACAGGCCCGCGACATGCAGGTCGAGGCTGAATTAGCGGAAATCCGTGAACGTCTGAACCAGGGCAAAGCCGGATAAGGAGAAGATGCGGTGGAACTTCTGCAAATGTCCCTGATGCCCGCCAATTTTGGCGCAACCATTCTTCTCGCCATGATGGTGTGCTATTGGCTGATGGTGATCCTCGGAACACTGGACCTTGACTTCCTCGACTTCGACATTGACACCGATATAGACGCCGATCTGGGCAGTGACCTGGATGTTTCGGTCGGCGTTCTGGACGGGATGCTTGCCTTCTTTTATCTCGGCAAGATCCCTATTATGATCCTCTTGAGTATATTTGCAATGTGCCTCTGGGTCATTTCGATAATAGCCAACGGCTATTTGAATCCATCCGGGTCGCTTGTTCTGGGCCTGCCCATCGCCGCGGGCAACCTGGTCGTATCCCCGTTGATATGCAGGATCATCTGCACACCTTTGGCGAGGTTGTTTATGGCTCTTAAGAAGGATCCCAATGCCCCGGCGGACGTCATCGGGCGCATCTGTAAAGTAACCACCACCCAGGTCTCAGCCAAAATGGGCCAGGCGGAAGTGCCCACCAGCGGGGCGCCTATATTACTGAATGTTGTTGCCGACAGCGATCATGTCTTCCAGAAAGGAGACGAAGCCGTCGTCATCGGAAAAGATGAAAAGAAGGGCGTGCACATTATTGCACCGGTAAATCTGGAGGATTAAGAAATGTTAGCAGCGGTTCCTTTCAATGAACTCGGCATGGCCATGCTTATTGGCGCGATTATACTTGTCTTCGCCCTTTTTGCGATGATCGTCAAGTGTTATCGCAAAGTTGCCCAGGGTCAGGCGCTTATCCGAAACGGGTTCGGAGGCACGCAGGTGAGTTTCTCCGGCAAGATCGTGCTGCCGGTCCTGCATCGCGTCGAGTACATGGATGTCTCGGTTAAGCGGATCGAAATCGACCGTCACGGCTCTCAGGGTCTGATTTGTCGCGACAACCTCCGCGCGGACATCAAGGTGGCCTTCTTTGTCCGCGTCAATAACACCTCCGATGATGTCAAGAAGGTCGCCCAGGCTCTCGGCTGCGTGCGGGCCAGCGACGAGCGGGCGCTCTATGAACTCTTCGACGCCAAGTTCTCCGAGGCATTGAAGACTATCGGTAAGCAGTTCGATTTCGCCGAGTTGTACGTCGAACGCGTCAAGTTCAAGGAGGAAATTCTCCACATCATCGGCACGGACCTTAACGGCTATGTCCTCGAAGACGCCGCCATCGATTACCTTGAGCAGACTGACAAAAAGCTCCTCAGCCCCGACAACATCCTGGACGCCGAGGGTATCAAGAAGATCACCGTCCTGACGGCCATACAGTTCGAATTAGCCAACGCCCGCGAGCGAGAAAAGGACATGACCATCACGAAGCAGAACGTCGAGGCCCAGGAGGCGATTCTCGAACTCAATCGTCAATTAGCCGAGGCCGACGCCAAGCAGAAACGGGAGGTCGCCAGCGTTCAGGCCCGAGAAGAGGCCGAGACCAAGCGCGTCCAGGCCGAGCAGCGAGAAAAATCTGAAAAGGCCCGCATCGCCGCCGACGAGGAGGTCGCAGTGGCCGAAGAGAACAAGCTGCGGCAGATCATCGTCGCCGCCAAGAATAAGGAGCGCACAGAGGCCGTCGAGGTCGAGCGGGTGGAACGGGACCGCGGCCTGGAGGCCACCGAGCGCGAGCGGCTGGTCACCGTCGCCCAGGTCGAAAAAGACAAAGTCATCGAAGGCCAGAAGAAGGAACTGCAGGCTGTCATCCGCGAGCGCGTGACCGTCGAGAAGACCGTCGTCCTGGAAGAAGAACGCATCAAGGACACCCGCGCATTCGCCGGGGCCGACCGTCAAAAGAAGGTCGCCATCACCGAAGCCGAAGAACAGGCCGAGCAGGCCCTGGTCAAGGACATCAAGGCCGCCGAGGCCGCCAAGAAGGCGACCGAATTTTACGCCGAACAGCAGATTATCGAGGCCCAGGCCAACCTTGAGGCCGCCGGGCGAAACGCAGAGGCCAAGAAGACGCTCGCTGAAGCAGGTGTCAAGGAACACGCCGTCGAAGGCACCGCCGAAGCCGAAGTCATGGAGGCCAAGGCCGTCGCCCTCGAAAAACAGGGCACTGCTGAGGCCAAGGTCATGGAACTGAAATACCATGCCGAGGCCGACGGCATCCGCGACAAGGCCGAGGCCATGAAGATCTTCGACGCCGTCGGCAAGGGGCACGAGGAGTTCAAGATCCGCATTAACAAGGACAAGGAAGTGGAACTGGCGGGCATCAACATACAGAAGGACATCGCGGCCGAACAGGCGAAGATCGTCGGCGAGGCTCTTAAGAGCGCCCGCATCGACATCGTGGGCGGCGACAACAACTTCTTCAACCGGCTGGTCAACTCCATCACGACCGGCAAGGCCGTCGACCGTATGATCGACAACAGCAGCGCCCTCACCGGCATCAAGGACACGCTGCTCGGCGGCGATGCCGAACTGAATCGTGAAAACATCCGCCGGTTCATCTCCCAGTTCGGTGTTTCGTCGGAGGATGTCAAGAACCTGTCTGTCAGTGCCCTCGTCATGCGGCTCATGGCTGATGCCGATACCGAGCAAAAGGGCACCTTGAGCCGTATACTTCATGCGGCCAAGGAATTGGGCATCGCCGACATGAAGGCCGACAAGCTCCTTACCGAAAAGTAATCTGAAATTGATGATGAAAAGCCGCGCCGCGCGCGACCGCAAAGCCCACTGCAGAGCGATCCCGCGCGGCCGCCGCGGCATCCAGCCGTATAATACAGAGAAGCCCGACCATGGTGGAGAACAGCAAAACAGCCAACGGCAAGACCGAAAACGCCCCGGACACCCCGCTTCAGGGCGGCGCCTATGAGGTCATTCGTAAACGCCTCGACACCCACGGCGGCCTGCTCCGCGACCGCATGACCCGCTTGAACGCCGCCCGCAAGGACGTCTTCGGCGCGGTCGAATCGCGTCTCATCGCCGGTGAGCGCGTCACGACGCAGAACAACTGCGTCCCCCGCGACATGATTCCCGTCGACGACCGTTTTATTTTCGGCTACAACGTCTTCGTCGGCCTCCGCACCGAAACAACCCTCGCCGACGTTTTCTCCGTCTACCGACTTCAGGACGGCCTTTTCGTCGAATGCGCCCTCGATCTGATCGAAGACGAACGCTTTATCGCCGACTTCAAGAACCTCTTCAAGTACTACCGCCACACGACTTTCGCCAAGTTCGCCATCATCGGCCCGCACCTGTTCATGGTCTTCCAGACAGGCAAGAGCACCACGGACGTCAAGACCTTCAAATGGCTCATGACCGGGGACGGCCTCCGCTATCTCGATAACCGAAGCGACCACGAATTCGTCTATCCCGCCCAGCACCAGTTCGAGTGGAAGCGCACCACCCAGGACATGCACCGCCACGGCCTCAACCCCCACGTCTCCATCGAAGAGCGTATCTTCGTTGAAACCGTCGGCGGCGACCTCACCATCAAAATCGAAGACAACACCGAGACCGGCCAGGGCATCTACGACGAACCCGTCGACAACCCCGACCAGACGCTCAACGACGCCGAAATCTACTACGCCATCGTCGGCAACATTATTGTCCTCAAGATCCGCCCCTACCAGGAGCAGCTTTTCCGCTACATCCTTTACAGCGAAAAGACCCGACGCGCGGTCCGCATCGACTCCATCAAAGATGCCTGCGTCCTTCTGCCCGAAGGCCAGGGCCTTGTCTTTCCCCGCGGCTATTATCTGCAAACGGGCGAAATTAAACAGTTCGAAACCAACATGGCCGAGATGGTCTTCGAAAAACGCATGACCTCCCCCAACGGCGAAGACTTCCTCTACGTGTTCTACAATCACCCCAATGGCGTCTACGTCCTGCTGCCCTATAATCTTATCGAACAGCAAATGAGCACGCCTCTGGTGTGCAACGGCTGGTCACTCTTCGAGGACGGCACGCTCATATGCCTCCGAGCCGGCAATCAGCCCCAGAAGCACCATGCCGTGCAAATCTGGAGCACTCCTTATTACGGACCCGACCACGCTATCGAGGTCCACAAAAACGCCCCGCTCTACAAGATCGGCAACACCCCTATCGTCCGCTGCATGGCCGAATGCACCGAACTGCTCAGCCTGCTGGCGAAGGATGAATCCTACGCCAACCTGTACGTCGACATCACCCGCAAAGCCCAGGACATCTGCGACAGTTATTTCTGGCTCGGGGAAGTTGACACCTTCAACCTTGCTGAACCGCTGGCCGGTATCCACACCGCCGCCGCCGCCGCGATCGAGGAATTTGAAAAAGTCGTCCGCACCCGGCGCAATACTCGCAGTGAGATCGAAGCCGCCGCCCGCCAGGTCCATGAGAGTATCGCCGCCATCGATTACGAGGCCCTGAACAACATAGACGCCTACGTCCGGCCCCTTGCCCAACTGCGAGCCCTCCGCGGCCGCATTGTCTCCCTCAAAGACCTCCGCTATGCCGCCCTCGACGCAATCGAAAAACTCGAAACCGAAGTCGCCGAACACTCCGACCGCCTCAGTTCTCTCTGCATCGAATTTCTGCTCGATCCCGAGGCGCTCGCCCCCTACAAAGACCGCATCGACGAACAGGCCTCGCAGGTCGATCAGACACAAAAGGTCGCCGAAGCCAAAGAACTCGCGCAGCACGTGGACGAGACGGCGATTCAACTCGAGATGCTCACCGAGATCGTCAGCAATCTCAAGATCGACGACGCCACCCAGACTGTTGCGGTTGTTGACAATATCTCGCTGGTCTATTCCCGACTCAACCAGGTCCGCAGTGCTCTCAAAAACCGCACTAATGAACTCGGCGCCATCGAAGGCCGCGCCGAATTCGCTGCCCAGATCAAGCTCATCGACCAGTCCGTCATAAACTACCTTGACGTCTGCGACACGCCGGAAAAATGTGACGAATATCTCACCAAAGTCACCGTTCAACTGGAGACGCTGGAGGGCCGCTTCGCCGATTTTGACGCATTCATCGGCCGGCTCACCGAAAAACGCGAAGAACTCTACAACGCCTTCGAAAGCCGCAAAGTCCAGCTTGTCACGCGCCGTAACCAGCGGGCCTCCGCCCTCATGGCCGCCGGCCAGCGCGTCCTCAAGGGCATCGAAAACCGCCTCCGCAGCTTCACGGATATTAACGAGATCAACGGCTACTTCGCCTCCGATCTCATGGTCCAGCGCATCCGCGACACCGTCGACCAACTGCTGGCCCTCGGCGATTCCGTGAAGGCCGAAGACGTCAAGACGCGCCTCAAGACCCTCCACCAGGACGCCGTCCGCCAGCTCAAGGACCGCCAGGCCCTCTTCTCCGACGGCGACGATATCATCCGCCTCGGCCGCCACCGCTTCCGCGTAAACCGTCAGCCCCTCGAAGGCACAATCGTCCGCCGCGACGACAAGATGTTCTACCATCTCACCGGCACAGGCTTCTTCGAGGCCATCACCGACGAAACCATGCTCGCCGCCCGCGACACATGGGACCTCGAACTGCCGTCAGAAAGCCCTGACGTCTATCGCGCCGAATACCTCGCCTACATCATGCTCGGCGACGCGTCCGTCGATAAGCACGCCTTGGCGGCCGCCGAATTCAAAGAGGTCCTTCGCCAGGTTCAGGTATTCATGGGCCCGCGATACGACGAAGGCTACGTCAAAGGCGTCCACGACCACGACGCCGCTGCGATTCTCCATGCCCTCGTACAAATGCAATCCGAAATCGGCCTCTTGCGCTATCCCACGCAGGCCCGCGCTCTCGCCGCCGCCTTCTGGAGCCTCTCCGACGACGCCGACGCCAAAACACGCATTGCCGCCCGCATCGCCGGCGCCGGCCGGATTCGCGAACTCTTCGACGATAGCGCTGTCGAAAGCACCTACGTCCGCCAACTCACCGACATGCTCACCGCTTTCGTCAACGCGACTCAACTATTTGAACCCGCGTGGATCGACCCCGCCGCCACATACCTCTTCCACGAACTGGCCAGTCAAAATGACTCCGGCTTCATCGTCAGCCGCATCGCAGCCGACATCCGCACGGCCCTCCATGACCATATCCGAAAACACCGTTTCGTCCGGCATTTCGGCGCGATCGACACGGCCCTGACAGGCGACGCCCTCGGTCGTTACCGCCTCATGACCGACTGGGCCCGCGCCTTCCTCCGCAAAGCCGCCGACGGCTCGAAAATCGAATACGCCGATGAAGTCGCCGTCCTTATGCTCGACGAGCAGGCGAAATCCCGCCCGGTCATCGACAAAGCCATCGAACAGCAACTCACCGACATGGTGGGCTCGCACCCGCGAATCGTCCAGGCCGGCATTGACCTCAACTACTGCGACTTCATGGCCCGCCTCACCCGCCACGCCCGGCACGTCGTCCCCCGCTTCCTCGCATACCGCCGCGTCAAACAAACGCTCATCGAGCAATACGCCGACCGCCTCCGCCTTGACGAGTTCAAGCCCCGCGTGCTCTCCACCTTCGTCCGCAACCGCCTCATCGACAAGGTCTTCCTGCCGCTCATCGGTGACAACCTCGCCAAACAGATCGGCTCGGCCGATGAAACCAAGCGCACCGACACACAGGGCCTGCTGCTGCTGATCAGCCCCCCGGGCTACGGCAAAACCACGCTCATGGAATACATCGCCAATCGCCTCGGCCTGACCTTCATGAAGATCAACGGCCCCTCTCTCGGAAACCACGTCACCTCCATTGACCCGGCCACAGCGCCGAATGCCGCCGCCCGGGAGGAACTGAATAAGCTTAACCTCGCCTTTGAAATGGGCGACAACGCCATGATCTACGTCGACGATATCCAGCATACCAACCCTGAATTTCTTCAGAAGTTCATCTCCCTCTGCGACGCCCAGCGCCGCGTCGAGGGCGTCTTCGCCGGGCGGCCCCGCACCTACGACCTCCGCGGCAAGCGCGTCTGCGTCGTCATGGCCGGCAACCCTTACACCGAAAGCGGCGAGAAATTCAAGATCCCCGACATGCTCAGCAACCGCGCCGACACCTACAACATCGGCGACATCGTGGGCGACAACCGTGACGAGTTCGTCTCAAGCTATGTCGAAAACTGCCTCACCGCCAACCCCATCCTTCAGACGCTTGCCAACCGCAGCAGCCGCGACGTTCAGACCGTCATGAAGATCGCAGAAACCGGCCGACAGGAAGACGTCGAATTCGAAGGCAACTATTCCGCCGACGAACTCGATGAATACGTAGCCGCGATGAAAAAACTCTTTGTCGTCCGCGAGGTGCTCCTCAAGGTCAACCAGCAATACATCGCCTCCGCCGGCCAGGCTGACGCATACCGCACCGAGCCGCCCTTCTTGCTCCAAGGCTCCTACCGTAACATGAACCGAATCGCCGCCCGCGTCCTGCCCGTTATGAACGATCACGAACTCTGGACACTCATCACCTCCAGCTACGAGCAGGACGCCCAGACCCTCACCACCGGCGCCGAAGCCAACATGCTCAAGTTCCGAGAACTCATCGGCCGACTTACCCCTGAGCAGGCCAAACGCTTCAACGAAATCAAGAAGACATTCACCCGCAACCTCCTCCTTGGCGGCGACTCCGACGACAAGGTCGGCAGGATCATCGGCCAGCTCAACGCCTTCAGCGCCGGCCTTGACGGTATCAAGGATGTCCTCGCGGGCGGAATCGCGACGGCTCAGCGCCGGAACGAACAAGAAGCCCGAAGCGCCGAACCTGACGCAGTCGAGATCATCGGCCGCCAGGTGCTTGACCGCCTGGCCGAGGTTATCGCCGCCCTCAAGGACAGCCGCGCCGCCACACAAGAGCAAGAACAAACACTGGACGCCCGCCGCAACAACAAGAACACCCAAATGCTCGTCGGCATCCTCGAAGAGCAATTCAGGACGATGGAAACATGGCTTATCCCCGTACACCGTAGCGACGCCGACCGCAAGACCTATCTCAAGCACCTCGTCAAACGTTTTCAGGGCATGGTCGACGGCTACACAAGACTCATTGAGGCCCTCCGCAACAAGTACGAGCCCATACCCGCCGAGCCGCCGGATCCGAATAGCGACGAACAGCAGCCGACGCGCAAACGTACCGGACCAGACAACTGAAATAATTCCGGAGTAAGGGCTCAGCCCTAATACCATGGGACGGATCGCAGAACTTAAACGCATCACCAAGGCGCGCATCGAGGCGTTCCTCGACGCCGTCGAGAAGCCCGAACACATACTGCCGCAGCTCGAAAAGGAGATGGCGCAGAAAGTTGAAGAGGCCGCCAATGCCGAGGCCAAAGCCATGGCCGCCACGCGAGGCGCCCAGCGACGCATCGATGAGGCCGCCGGCCGAGCCCTGCGCCTTGAAACCGGCGCCCAAAATGCCATCCGCGCCGAGGACATGGACACCGCCCGCCGCGCCGTTGCCGCCCTGGTCGACGCCGAGGAAAACAACCACCGCCTGCGCGGCGCGCTGGAGGCCGCGCACACCGCCTGGCTGAACGCCCGCCACGTTCGCATACAGTTACAGGAGAACCTCAAAGACGTCAAAACTCGAAAAAGGGAGATTCTCGCCCGGTGCCGCCGCATTGAACTGCAGAAAACGATTAACCCGAAAGGAACCGTCCATGTGACGCCCGGCGACGACATTCTTGAAACGGTCGCCCGCATGGAAATTAACATCGACCGCGCCGAAGCCGAGATCGAAGCCGGAAATCACCTGCACAGCCTGGACCTGACGCTCGACGACCGCGACCTGGACCGCAAACTCCATGACGCCGAGGTTGATTTGCGCCTTGCCCAACTGAAGGAAAGATACGAATCATCCCACAACCCCGACCGAGAGGCCCTCGCATGAGAACCCGCAAGCTATCCTTTAACATCCAACTGTTACTTTCACTAATGCTTATTGCCGCCGGCATAATTGCGGCCCCCGTTGTCGGCGGAAGCCTCATTGCCTCGCCCGAATCCGGCTGGCCTCAATGGCGGGGCCCCAGGCGCGACGCCGTCAGTACCGAAACCGGCCTCCTCCAGACCTGGCCCGCCGAAGGCCCCCCGCTCCTTTGGAAAATTGACGGCATCGGCCGCGGCTGGTCCTCCCCCATCATTGTCGACAGCCGCCTCTACATCACCGGCGACGCAGACGGCAAGCTCGTTATCTTTGCATTCGACACAAACGGCAAGCCCCTCTGGCAAGTCCAAAACGGAAACGCCTGGAAGAACCCTTACCCCGGCGCACGCGCAACCTGCACCTTTTCTGAAGGCAAAGTCTACCACATGAACGCCCATGGCCGCGTTGCCTGTCTCGACGCCGCTACCGGCGGCGAACTCTGGGCCCTCAACATCCTCGAACATTTCGACGCCAAGAACATCACTTGGGCACTCAGCGAATGCCTCCTCGTCGACGGACCCCGTCTCATCGTTACCCCCGCCGGCCCAAAGGCCCTCATGGCCGCTCTCGACAAGAACACCGGCCGCGTCCTGTGGACCACACCGCCGCTGCCCGAAGAAAAGACGTCCCACTGTTCCCCCATCCTCTTCGAACACGCGGGCCGCCGTGTCATCTCCAACTGTTCCGCCTCTTTCGGCTTCGGTGTCGATGCCGAAACCGGCCGACTTTTATGGACCGTGCCCCTCAAGAACCGCTTCGGCACAAATATCTCCATTCCAGCATACAACGACGGCGCAATATATTATGTCACTCCCTACGCCGAACTCGGCCGACGCTACAATCTCACGCCCACCGACGACGCCTTCACCGCCCAGCACCTCTGGACATGCCCTCTCGACACCGTCACCGGCTGCTCTCTACTCGTAGACAACGTTCTGTATGCAGCCGGCTATAATGCTCCCAAATGGTGGTTTGCCGTCGACTGGCCAACGGGCGAAACCCTCGCCGAACTCAAGGACTTCACCACCGGCACCGCCTTGTACGCCGATAACCGCCTCTACATTCTCGACGAGAGCGGCCAGGTCGGCCTTATAGAACCTGCAAAAGGCGCCCTTAACATCAAAGGCCGCTTTTCGCTCACCGAAAAGAAGGTCAAGGACGCGTGGGCCCACCCGGTTATTCTCGACGGGAGGCTCTATCTCCGCTATCACGACACCTTGTTTTGCTACGACCTGAAGCGACCCTGACGCGTCGGCCTGCGGCATCCTTAAGAATGCCGCCCTTCGCGAATTGACGTTGACATGCCCCGGCAAATATGCTCTAATCCCGCCCGCCACGGTAAGGGTGGCAACCTTTCCCCGAGGTTCGCTAACTGATCAAAAGGAGATAATGCAAGATGCCCAAGCGTAACGACATCCACAAAGTACTGATCATCGGTTCCGGCCCCATCGTCATCGGCCAGGCCTGCGAGTTCGACTATTCCGGCACCCAGGCCTGCAAAGCCCTGCGGTCGCTCGGCTACCAGATTGTCCTGGTGAACTCCAACCCTGCGACCATCATGACCGACCCCGGCATGGCCGACGCCACCTACATCGAACCGCTGACTGTGGAAAGTCTCACAAAGGTCATCGCCAAAGAGCGCCCTGACGCCCTCCTGCCCAACCTCGGCGGCCAATCGGGCCTGAACCTGAGTTCGGAACTGGCCAAGGCCGGTGTACTCGAAAAATACAACGTCAAAATCATCGGCGTTCAGCTCGATGCGATCAAGCGAGGCGAAGACCGCCAGGCTTTCAAGGATACGATGGACATGCTGGGAATAGAAACCGCCCGCAGCGTCATCGCAAACAGCTTCGAAGAGGCCCAGGAGGCCATCAAGGAAATCGGCCTGCCCTGCGTCATCCGACCCGCCTACACCATGGGGGGAACCGGCGGCGGTTTCGCCTACAATATGGAAGAATTCTGCGAAATAGCCCGGCGCGGCCTCAGCGCCAGCATGGTCAACCAGATCCTCGTCGAAGAATCCGTTCTGGGCTGGGAAGAGCTCGAGCTGGAGGTCGTCCGCGACAGTGATAACCGAATGATAACCGTATGCTTCATCGAAAACGTCGACGCCATGGGCGTCCACACCGGCGACAGCTACTGCACCGCACCCATGCTCACTATCAGCAAGGAATTACAGGAACGCCTGCAGAAATACTCATACGCCATCGTCGAGGCCATCCAGGTCATCGGCGGCACCAACGTCCAGTTCGCCCATGACCCCAGGACCGGCCGCGTAGTCGTCATCGAGATCAATCCCCGCACCTCGCGCTCGTCCGCCCTCGCCTCCAAGGCCACCGGCTTTCCCATCGCCCTGGTCTCGGCGCTCCTTGCCGGCGGGCTCACTCTCAGCGAAATCCCCTACTGGCGCGACGGCACCCTGGACAAATACACCCCCTCAGGCGACTATGTTGTCGTCAAGTTCGCTCGCTGGGCTTTCGAAAAATTTGAGAGTCTCCCCGACAAACTCGGCACGCAGATGCGGGCCGTCGGCGAAGTCATGAGCATCGGCAAGAATTACAAGGAAGCCTTCCAAAAGGCCATCCGCTCCCGCGAAGACGGCCGCTACGGCCTCGGCTTCGCCCGCGATTACAACAAACTTCCTCTTGAAGACCTCATGCGCCTGCTCGTCGAACCCTCCAGCGAGCGGCAGTTCATCATGTACGAGGCTCTCCGCAAGGGCGCAGAGACCCAAACATTGTTCGAAACCACCCACATCAAACACTGGTTCATCGAACAGATGAAGGAACTGGTCGTCCTGGAAGAAGAGATACTCAAGTACAAGGGCCGCAAACTGCCCGACGAGCTCCTTCTCCGCGCCAAGAAAGATGGCTTTGCCGATCGCTACCTCGCCCAGATCCTGGGCCTCGAAGAGTCCGCCGTCCGCGACCATCGCAAGGGCCTCAACTGCGTCGAAGGCTGGCATCCCGTCCCCGTCAGCGGCGTCGAAGACGCGGCGTACTACTACTCCACCTACAATGCACCCGACGTCACCGACGTTTCCCCAAACCGCAAAATCATGGTCCTCGGCGGCGGCCCCAATCGCATCGGCCAGGGCATCGAGTTCGACTACTGCTGCGTCCA